>CAWIFX010000022.1:0-25580 GCA_963835515.1 uncultured Acidimicrobiia bacterium
GCAAGAAACACCGTTTGGGAGATCGTTGGGTCAGAGAGATAGTCGACCGACTTGAGCGCGTCAGAAACCTCGCCAGGGGTTGACAAAGGGGTTGGGTGCATGTCGAAGATTCTACCGATCCACGTACTACGCCGCACCAACCCCCAATAGCGGTCGCTCACGGCCGGTTCGGTCTAACCTGGCGCCTCACAAACGACAACGGAAGAAGTACCGTGAAAATCGTGATCGTTGGGGCGGGCGCCGTAGGTTCCTACCTCGCCCAACGGCTCTCCGCCGAGGGCCAGGATGTCGTCGTCATCGAAAGTGAAGACGGGCGTGCTGAACAGAGCCAGGCATCTCTCGACGTACTTGTGATCTCCGGGAACGGCGCCAGCCCGGCCATTCTCGAAGAAGCAGGTGTCGGCACCGCCGACCTTCTCATTGCCGTGTCCAACAACGACGGCGTCAACCTGCTCGCCTGCCACACTGCCCACGGACTCGGAGCTGCCCGCACCGTCGCCCGCGTGGAAGATCCAGGATTGCGGGAAGGCTTAACCGGACTAAACGTCGACGTCGTAATCGACCCCGCTGAATCGGCCGCCGAAGAACTCCTCCATCTCGTGCAACAGGGTGGCGTCTCGGAACTCATCGAGTTCGGCGAAGGAAAGCTCATCCTCGTCGGCGGAACCGTTCAATCGGGTAGCCCTCTGGCCGGCCGCACCCTCGCCAAAGTACGAGCCGAAGTAACCGAATTCGATTGGGTCGGCGCCATTATCGTCCGGCATCAAAAGACCATCATTGCCCATGGCGAAACTGTGGTTCTTCCTGGAGACCACATGTTGATGATGGTCACGGGCGGCAACGTCGACAACGCCACCGATCTATGGGGCTTGAACACCCGCCATGTGACCCGGGCCGTCATTCTCGGGTCGACCCATCTCGCCGAAGTGACTGCGGTCCGTCTCCTTGCCGAGGGCATGAATGTGGCCATGGTTGATCCTGATCGGGCCAGGTGCCGGGCATTCGCTTCGCGTCTCAACCGGGCCATGATCACCTGCGGTGAACTGACGGACCCGGGTGTCCTGGATTCGCTCAACCTGACTCGTTCCGATGCGGTGCTGGCCCTGTCCGGATGGGACGAAACCAATATTTTGGCCTGTCTCCTGGCCAGGGCACTGGGGGCCGGGACGACCGTCACGAGAGTAAACAACCAGGCACTCACCGGCCTGCTCGGGGACGTCGACATCGATGCGGTCATCTCATCCCGCCTGGCCGCCGCCAATTCCATCCTCCAGTTCGTCCGACGCGGCCGGATTCACTCCGTCGCCACCTTCAGCGACACGGATGCCGAGGCCATCGAGCTGGAAGTTACGGCTACGTCGAAAGCATCAGGTCAGCAGGTTGCACACTTGTCACTTCCAACGGGCGTGGTCATTGGCGGCGTGCTGCGCGACGGCTCGGCGATGGTGCCCACCGGCGACACGTTCATCGAACCAAATGACCGGGTCATCCTGTTTGCGCTTCCGTCGGCGATCGAAGCCGTGGAAACGCTGTTCGCCGGATGACGAGTCGGACGAGAACCGGTCGCCGTCGAGGCCGAACCTTCATCCTGCGACAGGTTGCCTATGTGGTTGGCGCGGTCGTAGGTGCATCCGGCCTGGCGGTCCTCCCGGCAGCTGCCACTTCAGCCATCTACCAGGAGTGGACGGACTTCCGCGCTTTGCTGCTGGCCTCAGCAGTCACCATGGCCGTCGGGGCGTTCTTCTGGAGGTATGTCGGTCGCCGTGGCAGCGAACTGACGAGTCGCGAGGGTTTCGCCATCGTTGGCGTGTCGTGGTTCGCCATCAGTGCGTTCGGGTCTCTGCCCTACGTCTTTTCCGGGGCAATCCCAGACCTGACCAACGCCTACTTCGAGACGGCATCAGGTTTCACCACCACCGGCGCTTCGATCTTGGCCGACCCCGGCCAACTCGGGCATGGCCTGCTCATGTGGCGATCATTGACCCAATGGGTCGGAGGAATGGGCATCATCGTCCTATCAGTGGCCATTCTGCCGCTGCTCGGCGTCGGTGGCGTGCAGCTGGCCAGGGCCGAATCACCCGGACCCACCCCCGATCGGTTGACGCCCCGGTTCAGCCAGACCGCCAAGCGACTGTGGCTGCTGTACGCCGCCATCACCCTCACGCAGATCGTGCTCTTGACCTTCGGGGATATGAATCTGTTTCAATCCATCGCTCATTCGCTCACGACCATGTCGACCGGAGGGTTCGGCACCGAAGCGACGTCAATGAACAACTTCTCGATCTACAGCCAATGGGTCGTCATCCTCTTCATGCTGATCGCCGGGACTTCCTTCACGCTGCTGTACCGGGGCTTTCGGCGTCCCAGGGCTTTCTTCGAATCCGCCGAGTTTCGAACGTACATCGCCATAGCCATCGGGGCCATCATCATCATCGTCGGCGGTCTGATCGCCACTGGTGGCGGATGGTCCGAAGAAACCATTCGCGATGGAACGTTTACATCCATCTCCATCATCACGACTACCGGCTTCGGAACGGCCGACTTTGCGCTGTGGGTCTCTGGCCTGCAGGTGTTCATCGTCGGCCTCATGTTCCTCGGTGGAATGGCCGGGTCAACCGCTGGCGGGGTTAAGACGTTCCGGATCGGGACCCTGGCCAAAGCCGCCCACGCCGACCTTCGGCGACTCATCCATCCCCGCGGGGTTTTTGTTACCCGGTTCGGCAAGAAGGCCGTTCCCGACGACATCGTCGAATCGATTCAGTCGTTCTTTCTGTTCTACATGTTTCTCTTTATGACCGGCACCTTCCTGCTGGCGTTCATCGATTCGAACTCCAGCACCGACCTCGACCTGGTCACCACGGCCACAGCCGTCGCATCGGCGCTTGGCAACATCGGACCGGGCCTGGCTGACGTCGGTCCGACCTCCAACTACGCAGGCATACCCGGGGCCGGCAAATGGTTACTTTCGTTCCTGATGATCACCGGGCGACTCGAAGTGTTCCCGGTCCTTCTGCTGTTCACACCCGACCTCTGGCGCAAATAGCCCCACGGCGATCAGACGAGCAAGACCAGATCGTCGCGATGGATCATTTCTCCGATAGCACTAGCGAATTTGTCAGCGTCGAATCGGACGATGCCCTTGGCGATCAGGCTGCCGTCCGGGCCGACGACTTCAACGGCCTGACCTGCGACAAATCCGCCATCACACTGAGTCACCCCAACGCCGAGCAACGACCGACCTGATTGCCGGATCGCCTGTTCGGCGCCGTGATCGACCGTGATCCGACCATCCGAAGGCAGACCGAAGGCTATCCACAGCTTTCGAGCGGAAAGGCCCGATTGTTGGGGAGCGACCCAGGTACCGACCTCGTTCCCGGCCAGTATTTCAGCCAGTACGTCAGGTTGCTTGGATGGACCGATAACGGTCGGAATCCCCGACCAGGCGGCCATACGGGCCGCCGCAACCTTCGTAGCGATCCCACCGGACCCGAGCGGGCCAGAGGCACCGGCGGAGACTTCATCAAGGATCTCATCGGTGTGCCGGACGGCGCTGAGTAACTCGGCGTCGTCCGTTCGCCGGGGATCGTCCGTATAGAGGCCGGCGGTATCAGTCAGCAGAACCATCAGCTGAGCAGAAACCAAATGCGAGACGATGGCAGCCAGACGATCGTTGTCACCGAACTTGAGTTCGTCGACGACCACGATGTCGTTTTCATTGATAACCGGGACGATCCCGAGTTCGATCATCTTGAGAAGGGCACCTCGTGAATGCAGGTATTGCTGACGATTGGCCAACACGTCCTTGGTCAGCAGTACCTGGCCACCGATCAGACCGTGATCGGCCAGGGCATCGGCGTAGTGCTGCATGAGACGAGACTGACCTACTGCCGCGGCCACCTGATACTCGGCCAGCCCCTTCGGTCGGCGGTTTAGGCCGAGGATCGGCAGCCCGGTTGCGACGGCCCCCGAGGTAACCAGGACAGTCGGAAAGCCGGCTGACCAGGCGGAAGCGACCATGCCTGCCACGTTGCCAAGCGCTTCGGCGTCAACGCCACCGCCGGCAAACGTAAGGCTCGACGACCCGACCTTGAGCACGACGGGATAGCCGGGCCGGGGCGCGGTCCGCACTATTCCTCTTCCTCGTCGTCATCTTCCTCGGTGAATTCGAACGTCAGATCACCGATTCTCACGTCGTCGCCCGGCTGAGCGCCTGCCGCCCGCAGCGCGTCATCGACGCCTACTCGTGCCAGCCGTTTGGCGGCAAAGTCGGCTGCCGCAGGCCTGGTGAGGTCGTCGAGGGCGACCGCCCGAGTGGCGGCCCTTCCGTCAACGACCCATACGCCATCGTCATCGCGTCGGACGTCGATTTGGCGACCGACCGGACGATGCAGAACGTAGCCTTCGCGCTCAGGAGCTTCCCGGACCACCTGCCCGACCCGACCCGCAACGGCCAACATAAGTGCTTCGAGGCCGTCGCCGGTGACGGCCGAGATCGCATACACCTTCGGTTCGCCGAGTTCGGCTGCGAGCGCCACAGTGTCAACGTCATCGATGTCTGACTTGTTCACCGCCACCAGCCGGGGCCGGGTCACCAGATCGGGTCGGTGCTGGCCGAGTTCGTCGAGCAGGATCCGATACTGATCTTGGATCGTTTCGGTCTGCAAGCTCGAAGGGTCGAGCAGCATGACCAAAACCCTGGCCCGCTCGGTGTGACGAAGGAACTCATGTCCGAGACCCTTGCCTTCGGCCGCCCCCTCAATGAGCCCGGGGATGTCGGCAAGGACAAACTCTGACCCTCCAACCGACACCACTCCCAGGTTCGGCTGCAAGGTCGTGAATGGGTAGTCGGCGATTTTGGGCTGCGCCGCCGAAACGTGGGCGATCAGGGTTGATTTGCCTACGTTGGGGAATCCGATAAGCGCTGCGTCGGCGACCAGCTTAAGCTCGAAAGTAACCCAGGCTTCTTCGCCGTATTCGCCCTGTTCGGCAAAACCGGGTGAACGATTGGCCTTAGAAGCCAGCGCGACGTTACCGAGTCCACCTCTGCCTCCCTGGAGGACGGTCACCTCTTGACCATGCTTCACAAGGTCGGCAAGCATCTCGCCGTCGGCGTCGTAAAGAACCGTGCCGGTGGGGACGGTCAATACGAGGTCCTCGCCTGCCTTCCCGTGCTTGACGTCGCCCTGCCCGTGCGTTCCACTCTCGGCACTCCGGTGAGGGTTGTGCCGGTAGCCCAACAGGGATGCTTCGTTCTCATCAGCGACCACACGAACGTTGCCACCCCGCCCGCCGGCACCGCCGGTCGGTTTGCCCTTGGGTCGGCCTTTTTGGCGGAGAAACGAAACAACCCCCGCACCACCGTTGCCGGCGCGGAGGTTGACGTTGACTCGATCGACGAACACGCCGATATCAGTCGGAGAGAACGTTTACCAAACGTCGACCGTTGCGTTCTCCATACTTGACCAGGCCAGGGGCCATGGCGAAGAGGGTGTCATCGCTGCCTTTACCGACATTGTCACCAGGATGAATGCGAGTGCCGCGCTGGCGCACGAGAATCGATCCGGCGGTCACAGTCTGACCGTCGAAAACTTTTGGCCCGAGACGCTGGGCTTTGGAGTCCCGACCGTTCTTCGTCGAGCCTCCGGCTTTTGTTTTGGACATCGTTTACTCCTCTTCGGAAGCGGCGGCCACTGGAGCATCAACATCGATGCTCAGGACCTCGACTCGGGTGTACATTTGGCGGTGGCCCATCCGACGACGGTACCCCGTCTTGTTCTTGTATTTGAAGATGTCGAGCTTGGGACCCTTTTCTTCGCCGAGCACCTTGGCGGTGACAGTGGCTGCGGCCAAAACTGACTTGTCGGTGATCGTTGAGCCGTTTCCATCCACAACCAAAAGAGGGGTGAACACGACCTCTTCACCGACGTTTTTCAAGCGTTCGACATCGAGGACGTCGCCCTCGCTTACCTTGGCTTGTTTCCCACCTGTGTGGATGATTGCGTACATGACTGGTTCCTTCTTACAAACTTCGGAGATCGCCGCGCTAGGCAGCGGACCGTAACTCTAATCGTCTGAAACGATTTGCCAACCTGAGACTCACTCTGCGTCCGCCACCGCACGATCCTCGTACGGGATTCCGAGCGTCGCAGCCTCTTCCTGAAGCAGGACCCCTCGCCCATCACAGTGTGGGCACGGCTCGGAGAAATTCTCAAGCAAACCCTGCGCAACGTTCTTGCGGGTCATTTCCACGAGTCCCAAGTTGGACACGTCGAAGACCTGCGTGCGGGTCTTGTCCTTGGCGAGTTCCTCTTTGAGCTTCCGAATGAGCGTGCGCTGGTTCTTCTCGGCTTCCATATCGATGAAGTCGATGACGATGATTCCACCGATGTCGCGCAGTCTCAGCTGCCGACAGATCTCCTCGGCCGCTTCAAGGTTGTTCTGGAGGACCGTTTCCTCGAGGCTCGACTTACCGACGAACTTGCCGGTGTTCACGTCGATCACGGTGAGCGCTTCGGTGCGGTCGACCACCAGGTGGCCACCGGACTTGAGCCACACCCGACGATCGAGCGCCTTGCGAAGCTGATCTTCGACATGGAACCGTTCGAAGAGGGGTAGCTCGTCTTCGTAGAAATGAACCTTGCTGACCAACTCGGGAGCCATCTCGCCGAGGTAGCTCGTAACTCGATCCATCGACGTACGATCGTCGATGAGCAGCCGCTTGAAGTCAGAGGTGAAATGCTCGCGGATGACCCGGATAAGCAATTCGGGCTCCTGATAAATCAGGCGTGGCGCTGGGCCCGAGTCAACTTCGGTTTGGATCTTTTCCCATACGGACACGAGACGCTCGATGTCCGTTCGGATCTCCTCACGCGATGCCGAAGCGGCTGCGGTACGGACAATGACCCCGAAGCCTTCTGGTTTGAGTTCGTTGACAATTTCACGGAGACGACGTCGCTCGTCGTCGGGGAGCCGCCGGCTGATGCCCTGAGCATCCGAGTCGGGCTGGAGTACCAGATACCGGCCCGGCAGTGAAATCTGGCCGGTGAGGCGGGCACCCTTGTGGCCCATGGCGTCTTTGACGACCTGGACGAGTAGCCGATCACCCTGGTTGAGCATCTGCTCGATGCGAGCGTTCCGGCCGTGCTTGGCGGTGTCGGTTTTGACGTCGCCGGCATAAAGAACGCCGTTTTTTTCTTCTCCAAAGTCCAGGAAGGCAGCTTCCATGCCGGGCAGCACGTTCTTGGCGACCGACAAGTAAACGTTCTGGGCAAGCGAACGGCTGCTCTCACGGGCAACATAGTGCTCTACAAGAACTGGCCCCTCGAGGACGACGACCTGGATCTGGTGCGGCAGCACTCGCACGAGCATCTGCTTGCGAGCCGTTTCTGGCGGAAGGATGATCTCTTCGTCGCGGACCCGGCTGGGACGGTTGCGCTGGCCCGATTGATTACCGGACCGGTTGCCGCCGCCTTTGGGACGCCCACCGCCCTGACCGGAACGCTGATTCGACTGTTTCTGTTTCTGCTTCGGCCGTTTCGTCGGCTGGGGGTCTGGTTTGACCTCGGTGACCCGCTTGACGGTGACCTTGTTGCGGCCGACCTTGCGGGTGGACTGGGTTTCTACGGCCTTCTCGCCGACCCCTTTACGGACGACTTGGGCTGTGTTGCGGCGGAATAACGCCATACGACTTGTCTCCTTGATGTGCCCTCACGGGGCGAAATAGTGACAGGCCGAGCCGGAGAAGTAGTTACCGTTGGTTGAAAACGATTAGCAGGTGACATGTTCTTCACCGCAGCGCCTTTCGGCTCGGGATTTTCGACCGCGAGGTACTCAATGCGGCCATACCGAACATTAGCAGCTGGCCCCCTGATCCCCTATTCAGGGCTTTTGACCCCTTGAGACACCCAATGTGGTCGCCTACATCTCCAGGCGGGTCTGCTCTGGCTCAGATGGGTCGTAACAGAGCCGGCAGCGGGCTTCATAGGAATCTGTTGCGCCAAGAACGACGAGCTCATCACTGTCGACGATTCGTTGCGTAAAGGCGGCCGGAGCGCCGCACCGGTGACATACCGCCAACATTTTGGTGACATACTCGGAACGAGCAGCCAAACGCGGTATGGGATCGAACGGTCGCCCGAGGTAGTCAAGGTCGAGACCGGCCACGATGACCTGTTTGCCAGCCACCGCCAGGGCTTCACAAACACTGACAAGTTCCTCGTCGAAGAATTGCCCTTCATCGACCCCGACCACAACCGTTTCCTTGTTCACCGCTCGCAAAAGCGCGGCCGAAGAGTCAACCGGGTGAGCTTCGACGCTCAGGCTCGAATGGGACGTCACCTGGCGTAGCGAGAATCTGGTGTCCAGGCCGGGTTTGAAAATCTGCACCGGTACCCGGGCGAGCCGCGAGCGGGTCACCCGGCGAATCAGTTCTTCACTCTTGCCCGAAAACATGGGGCCACAAACGACCTCAACCCAGCCGCGTTCGCCTCTCCGCTCCACCCGATCTCCTTAGGACTTGCTGCGTGCCGGCTTCAAGTCTCGATGCCGCCACACGGAGTGTGCCACACCGAGCGCCATGCACATAGCCAGCATCGACGACCCACCGGCACTCATAAACGGCAACGGCAGGCCAGTCACGGGCATCACCGCCAACGTCATGCCGACGTTGACGACCACATGAAATACAAAAAGAGCCGCCACTCCAACGGCGATGAGCGATCCGAACCGATCTGACGCCGAGGTGGCGATGCGCAGCAGCCGGAGAATGATCAACGCATAGGCCAGAATGACCAGCGCTCCCCCGACAAAGCCGAGCTGCTCGCCGACCGCGGTGAAGATGAAGTCGGTCTCTTGCTCTGGTACAAACGACCGTTCAGTGAGGGCTCCGTTAAAGAGACCCCGCCCGAATAGCTGGCCAGAACCGATGGTGGTCAGGGAATTCAAAACGTTGTACCCCGATCCGAGCGAGTCAGCGGTGGGATCGAGGAAACTCGTGAGTCGGGCAAGCTGATAGTCCCTCAGCAACTCGTACCTGAAGATGATCCAAACACCGAAGGCTGCGAATGACGAAAGCGCGCTCAGTTGCCAAATCGTGGCCCCGGCCGCGAACAAGATGACGATCGTGACAAACCCGAACGCCAGGGCGGTCCCTAGATCCGGTTGGAGAACGATCAGAATCCCCGGAACGGCGAGCATCAGCAGCGCTCCCCCGATCCGACGCCAGGTCAAGTCTTCGTCGTCGAACGTTCCAGCGAGGACAGCCGCCAGCAAAAGAATGACCGAGAGCTTGGCAAACTCGGATGGTTGCAGGTTAAAGCCCCCGGGGAGCGACAACCAGCGATTCGTACCGGCCACTTTGGCCTGGGCAAACACGATCGCCAGCATAAAGATGGTTACGCCGTAGACCGCCGGGGAGAAGAGACGGAACTCCCGGTAGTCCATCCACGACAAGAGCAGAAACAACGCCATACCGATGCCGGCAAAAATCACCTGGCGTTCCATGAGACGAGATCCGTCAAGTTCCCGGCTCGCCGAATAGACCATCAGGATTCCGAACGAAATCAACATGACCATTGCCAGCAAGAGCAGGACATCAATCGGGGTCGACTTCGCGCCTTCTTGTTCGGCCCGGGTTTTGGTGTCCATGAACAGCGCCATCAGAAACCCGCCCCGATCGGGTCGATTTCTTCGCCAAACAGGTATTGGTAGACCTGCCGGGCCACCGGAGCGGCTGAGGTGCCGCCACCACCGCCGTCTTCAAGAACGACCGCCACGATCCACTCCGGGTCCGAAAGTGGGGCTACACCGACAAACCAGGCGGTGTCCGGGTTGCCCACTCGTTGGGCTGTTCCGGTCTTGCCTCCGACCTGATTGACGTTGGCCATACTGCGAAAGGCATGGTACGCCGTGCCAGATTCGTTGTTCGTGGCCCGGCTCAGGTCTTCGCGAAAGATGCCTTCGAACTGCTCAGACCAGTCGATCTGGTTGGTGATGCCGCTCTGTAACTCTTCAACAGTTCCATCACTGTGAATGATGCGATCTACCACTCGCGGCTTCCAGACCGTCCCGCCATTGGCGAGGGCTGCATAGGCAACCGCCATTTGCAGCGGTGTCGCCAGGGTTTCGCCCTGCCCGATGGCGACGTTCATCAAGTCGCCGCCAACCCAGAGGTTGCCGTTCTTGCGATCTTCGGAAATAAGTGCCGGGGAATCAACCAGCCACTGCTCAAAGAGTTCGCGATCGGGCACCCGACCGGCCCGTTCTCCCCACAGGTCGATGCCGGTCAGAGATCCCAGGCCAACGCTTCGCGCATACCGCTGAAGGATGTTTTCCTTGTCCGTTCCCTGATACTTGCCCCAGATCGCCAGGGCGACTTCCCAGAAGTAGATGTTGCACGATTCCCCGAGCGCTTCGTGCAGGTCGACGATGTTGTGACCAGGGTCGGTGAACCGTTTCTGCGACCCGTCGTCGAGGCCATTGGCGGTAAGGACCCCGGTGCACTCGAGGGAGCCGTTCGGGGTCTGGGTGTTGGCCGAGTCGGGGTAGATGCCCTCTTCTACCGCCGTGACGTACGTGATCGCCTTCATCGCCGACCCGGGTGGATACAGACCTTGAATGGCCAGGTTGTTGAACGCCTGTGAGTCGCGAAGCACTTCATATTCTGTTTGCGTCAATCCAATGACGAACTGCGATGGGTCGAAGGAAGGGAACGAGGCCATTGCGGCAACCTCCCCTGTCTTGGCGTTGAGCACGACAACGGCGCCCCGCTGGGGGTTGGTGTCTTTGAGGGTCTTGGCCCGGGCTATGCCGTCGGCAAGCGCGGTCTCGGTGACCATCTGAAGGCTGACGTCGACGGTCAACTGCACCGTGTTCCCCTGTGTGGCTGCGACGGTGCGGCGTTCACCGTACGGTGTGCCGTCGGGGCGCACCTGATAGAACTCGGCCCCGGCTTCGCCTTGCAGAACCTCGTCGTATTTGCCCTCGACACCAAGCTTGCCGACGGTTCCGTTGGGATCGAGATCAGGGTTGGCCAGCAGGTCATCTTGGGAGACCCGGCCTACGTGTCCCAGGACATGGGCCATGAAGGAGCCTTCCGGGTAGACGCGCTCGGGGATGTTGCGGATGGACACCCCGGGGAAGCGACTGCGATGGGTCATGATGAAGTAGGCCACGTCTGGGTTTACGTCATCAACCGTGAAGGTCGAGCCCGAGCCTGCCAGGGCAAAGAGTTCAGCGATCTCGCCAGGGTCCCGCCCGAGTACGCCGGCCAGTTCCTGAATGACGGTCGGTTCGACTTCGGAAGGGATCTGCGACCGGGTGACTACGACCCCGGGCACCTGGATCGATGTCGCCAGGACTACCCCATTGGCGTCGACAATCTCACCACGGGCGGCCTCGGTCTGTGACTCGGACCATTCCAATCCCTGGGACTTCTGGACGTGGACCGGCCCCTCGGCAATCTGAACCACCCAAAGGCGCGTAACGAGCGCGCCAAACATCAGCGCAAAGACCGTGGCCAAAGCAGCAACCCGGATCTCAAGCCTCATAGGAGAACTTTATCTCGCGCCATGACCCGCTTAACTACCGGACTGACCGCCAATGACAATATCCCGTTGAAGACCGGCAGGAGTACGAAGGTTTGCACTACGTTGATTCCTCTCAGACTTCCCTGTCCAAAGAGCGTACCCACCATGGTGAATAAGAGGACACCGGCGAAGGAGAGGATGGTTACGACGACCGCACCGGAGATATGGGAGTCGGAGTTGGCCGCCACCCGCACCGCTGCGTAGGCGATGATGGTGAAGACCATGGCGCGTAAGCCAATCGGGGTGGTCCCGTTGAGGTCGTAGATGATGCCACCGGTAAATCCGAGCAATAGGGCGGGTTCCGGGTCCAGCCACCTGGCTGAGACGAGGACCATGACCATGACGACATCGGCCACTATTCCGAGATCGTCCAATCGACTAAACAGCGTCGTCTGCAGAATGACGGCCAGTGCCACCAGTACGAGCCCCCACACGATCGATTTGGCGGTCATGGCGTCGCCCCTGAGTCCGTCTCGTCCCCGACCGTCGTCGTCGTAGTGGTAGTGGCGTCTGTTCCGGTCACGATGGGCGTGCCACCGAACTGAATCACAATGACGATATTCAAGGTTCTTCCGTCAGCGAGCGGAATCACCTCATCCGTTTCGATCCCGCCACCATTCGTCCGAGCATCGGCATCCAGCTGGGCTACGGCGAGGCCGGCCGGGATCCCTTCCTGGGTTCCACTCGTTCGCAGGATCTCTCCGGCTGGAATGTCAATCAGTGTCTCAAAAATCGTCAGGTTGAGGTTGTTGGCCGTACCGAGGCCATTGACCACGCCTACCTCCCCGGCCTGAGTAAGCACGCTGATCCCCGACAGAGGATCCGTAATCAGTCGAATGATCGCCGAGTTGGGAAGCGATTCGGTAACCACTCCGATAAGCACCTGGTTTTCGTCCACGACCGGATTTCCTACCACCACGCCCTGCTCGAGTCCCTGATTGATCGTCAGACCGAGGTCGAGCGGGCCGGTGCCGCCCCGGACTTCGGCCACAGTCTGCGGGTAGTCGCCGGGAGGCAGATTCATAAGACGTTCGAGCAAGTCGACGCGCTCCGCGAGAGCGTCGGCATCGGCCGCTGCTAGTCGAGCCTGATTCAGTTCATCTCGGAGCCGGACGTTCTCTGCTCGCAGCGATCCCAGGTTGGCAAGGCCGTCAAAGAAATCAACGATTGGGTCCACGACGGCCCGGGAAGCATCCTGAAGCGGGGCGGTCAAGGACTGCGCTCCGGTGCGGAGCGTGGCGGTGACGCCCGAACCCTGCCCACGCACGTCGAACGTCATGAGCAAGAACGACACGACTAGCAGGGTGGTGAGCAGCATTGTTGGGTTGCTGTGGCGGCGCCTATCCATTTGCGGCAGTTACCATCAGGCCCGGCTGGAACTCGCCAACACTCCCTGAAGTACGTCGAACTCTTCCAAACACTTACCGGATCCAAGTACCACCGATTGCAGTGGCCGGTCCGCGGTGACAATCGCCATTCCGGTCTCATAGGCGAGTCGCTCGTCAAGGCCGCGCAGCAGTGCCCCGCCGCCGGTAAGCACGATGCCGCGTTCCATGATGTCGGCAGCAAGTTCTGGAGGAGTCTTGTCAAGGGTGTACTTCACCGCATCGACAAACGCAGCAACAGGTTCTTCGATGGCTTCGCGAATCTCCGGGCTGGAGAGGACCACCGTCTTCGGGAGACCGGTCACGAGGTCGCGGCCCCGCACTTCGGCCGAAGGTTCTTCCGAGTAGGGATAGGCCGAGCCGATCGCCATCTTGAGCTGCTCGGCGGTACGTTCGCCAAGGAGCAGGTTGTATTCCTTCTTGACCCAATCGATGACCGCTTCGTCAAGCTCGTCTCCACCGACCCGGATCGAACGAGAGACCACGATGCCTCCGAGCGAGATGACGGCGACTTCGGTGGTCCCACCACCAATGTCGACGACCATCGAACCGGCCGGCTCATGAATCGGGAGGCCAGACCCGATGGCCGCGGCCATGGGCTCCTCAATGGTGTACGCACGACGGGCACCGGCGTGATAGGCAGCCTCTTCGACCGCCCGACGCTCCACGGGGGTGATACCCGATGGGACGCAGATCACAATTCTGGGACGGGCCCACTTGCGCCGATGAACCTTCTGAATGAAGTAGCGCAGCATCTTTTCGGTGATGTCGAAGTCGGCGATGACCCCATCGCGTAGGGGACGAACCGCCCGGATGTGGGAGGGGGTTCGGCCAATCATCCGCTTGGCTTCCATTCCAACGGCCAGAGCGCGTTGAGTCTGGGTATTGATCGCTACCACCGACGGTTCGTTAAGAACGATGCCTTGCCCGCGCACGTACACGAGCGTGTTGGCAGTACCGAGATCAATTGCCATGTCTTGGCCCGCGAAGGCGAAGAGGGAATCAGCCACTTGGGCCCCTTAATCCGGTTGGACCGAGCTTAGTCTGCACTTCAGTTCTAAGCAGTAAAGAACAACGCCAGCTCCCGCAATGCGGAAGCCGGGCTGTCTGAGCCATGGACAATATTTTCGGTAACCACCGTCGCCAGGTCTCCCCGGATTGATCCAGGCGCAGCCTCCGCGGGGTTGGTAGCCCCCATGAGGGTGCGGCAGACCGAAATGGCACTCTCCCCGCTCCACTCCATGGCCACAACGGGTCCGCTCGTGATGAACGAGATGAGTTCGCCAAAGAACGGACGTTCGACATGTTCGGCATAGTGCTCGCCGGCCATGGCCTCAGAGATCGTCAGCATCCGCATCTTCTCAAGCGTCAAACCTTTGGCCTCAAGTCTTCCGACGACCTCGCCGACCAGTCGACGAGCCACGCCGTCGGGCTTGACCATGATGAAAGTGTTTTCGATAGCCATGTAGATACATCCTGAATGATCGGGGGTTGCACCAGATGATACGTACCGAACGGGCAATTTCCCAATGGAGCGAGGATCCGACCACGAAGGGTGGTATTTTAGAGGACCAGGGTGCGAACCGCCCCGGCCAGGTACAAGGATCCGACGGCCAGGATCGCTCCATTTTCTCCAAGTTGGCGGCGGGCAAGTTCCAGGGCTTCACCGGTGCTGGCGGTGGCCTGGACCGGCACCTCCAGCAGCATTGTTGCCAGTTCGGCAAGGTGGACCGGGTCGGCAGCCCGCTCATGATCGACGGCGGTAGTGATGATCGAACTGGCGAAAGTCCCAAGCGTAGGAATCATTGCCGCAACATCCTTGTCAGCCATGGCGGCAAAAATGACCACCCAGTCGCGCTGGCCGAACGCATCCAGGGCTGCCGCCGCCGCTTCGATGCCTTCGGGATTGTGGGCACCGTCAATGATTACAAGCGGTTCGATCGAAACGGTTTCGAGGCGACCGGGGACCGTCACCGCCGCAATCCCCTCTTCGACGGCGTCCTCGGGCATGGCTCGGCCAAAGAACGCTTCGGCAGCTCCAATCGCCACCGTCAGGTTGACCAGTTGATGGTCACCGTGCAGCGGGAGGAAAACATCGGGGTAGGTGGCATGGGCCCCCTCGACGGTGACCAGCCAACCACCAACCGCCGGAGCGAACTCACCAAGCGTTACGTCCACCCCGAAGGTGATACGTCGCACTTCGTTGGCCTCGCAATGGGCAATCACCACGTCACGCGCCTCTTGCGGTAGAGGTCCTTCCATGAGCACCGCTCCCTGGCGGGTAATGCCAACCTTCTCGCTGGCGATCTCGCCAAGCGTTTCACCGAGAACGTCGGTGTGTTCGAGTGAGATGCCCGTAATCACTGCCACGTCGGCATCGGCCACGTTCGTAGCGTCCAGGCGTCCGCCCATGCCCACTTCGACCACGGCGACATCGACTGCCTGCGCCGCAAAGAAGGCGTAGGCAATGACCGTCGTCAGTTCGAAATACGTCAGGCTCTCGCCAGTCTTGGCCTCGTACAAGTCAGCGAAGACCGCAACATCGGCGACGGCCTGCACGAACTCGTCCGGGTCGGCTGGCTCATTGTCGAGTCCGAATCGTTCCTCAATCCGCTCGAGGTGCGGTGACGTGAAGCTCCCGACCCGCAACCCGTGCGCAGTCAACAGTGAGCTGATCAGTCTGGTCGTCGACGTCTTCCCATTGCTGCCTGTCACCAGAATGATGCGATAGTCGTTCTGAGGATCCCCCATCATCGACAACACTTCTGCCGTTCGGGTCAGGCCGGGACGGATCCCGTACCCGATGTGGCCATCGAGGTAGGCCAGCGCTTCGGCATGTGTTTCGATCATTGCCCGAGTTCTTCGAGCTGCGCCGTCAGCTTGTCGATCATGGCTTTGGCTTCGTCAGCTTTGGCTTGCTCTTTCGCGACAACATCATCGGGAGCCTTGGCGAGGAAACCCTGATTCGAAAGCTTCTTCGAAGCCTTCGTGAGTTCAATCTCGGCATCAGCCATGGTCTTGCGAATTCGCTGCGCCTCAGCGTCCACATCGATCAACCCGGCAAGACCAATGAACCCTTGAACCGATCCGGCTAGGAGCCGGGTGTATCCGGCGCCCTGCGGCGCGGAAACCGGTTTGATCGAAACGTTGACGAGAGCCGAGAACTGATCGGCCCACCAGTCGTCGACCAGGTGGTCGTTATCAAGGACCAGCAACTCAATCGGCTCCCTCGGCGAAAGCTGGTGCCCGGAACGGAAGCGACGAACCGAGGAGATCAACTCCATGAGGACATCCACATTTGGAGGCGCCTCCACCGACGGCACGACCGGCCAGTCCGCCCCGGCCAACAAGCCAACCCCGACCAGTTCCGACCACAGCTCTTCGGTGAGGTACGGGATGGCCGGATGGAAGAGCCGCAAGATGTCTCGCATCACGGCGCCAAGGGTTTCCTGGGTCTCAAGCCGATGGGCGTCGTCCTTGAACAAGGGCTTCGACATCTCCAAATACCAGTCGAACACCTCGGACCACGTGAAGGAATACAGCAGGCTCAGCGCGTCTGCCAGACGGTATTCGTCGCAGAGTTCGTCGTAACGTTCCACCACTGCCTGCAGGCGACTCAACACCCACCGGTTGACCGGATGGCTCGGAGTCGGATAGCCGTCGGGCTGGACGCTTTCATCGAGGTTCATCAACGCAAACGCAGTCGCGTTCCAGAGCTTGTTGCCGAACTTACGGGCGGCTCGGATCCATTCGTCGTCGAGCGGCACGTCCTGGCCGGGCGAGGCCGCTTGAAGCAGGGCGAGCCGCAGCGCGTCAGCGCCGTGCTCGGCGATCACATCCATAGGGTCGACGGCGTTCCCGACCGACTTGGACATCTTCGCTCCGTCCGCGGTCCGGACGAGTCCGTGAATGATGATGTCGGGGAACGGCACTTCTCCAAGAAAGTGAATGCCCATTTTCAGCATCCTGGCCACCCAGAAGTAGATGATGTCGAAGCCGGTGATCATCACCGAGTTCGGGTAGAAGCGTTCCAGATCTTCGGTTCGCTCCGGCCAGCCGAGCGTGCTGAACGGCCACAGTGCGGACGAGAACCAGGTATCGAGTACATCCTCGTCCTGGGAAAGGCCGGAATGCCCGCACGATGGGCAACTCGTTGGATCCTCCCGCGCCACGATGACTTCGGCGCAATCGTCGCAATACCAGGCAGGGATCCGATGACCCCACCAGATCTGGCGCGACACACACCAATCCCGGAGGTTCTCCATCCAATGGAAGTAACTGTTTTCCCATCGTTGCGGAATAAACCGGCTCTCGCCGTCTCGCACGGCGTCGATCGCCGGGCCCACCAACGGTTTGACGCGCACGAACCACTGCAAGGACAGAATCGGCTCGATAATCGTATGGCATCGGTAGCAGTGCCCGACCGGATGACGGCGCTCCTCGACTGCCACGAGGGCTCCAGCGGCTACCAGCGCCTCCTTCACGGCGGCACGGGCCGCGAACCTATCGAGGCCGGCAAACGCGCCGCCCGCTTCGGTGACAACGGCCTGACGGTCAAAGATGGTGATTGACTCCAGATCGTGCCGTTGGCCAATCTCGAAGTCGGTGGGATCATGGGCAGGCGTGACTTTGACGGCTCCGGTACCGAATTCCATCTCGACCGCTTCGTCAGCTACGACCGGAATCTCGCGACCCACCAGCGGCAGCGTCAGGGTCTTGCCAATCGCGGCTCGGTAGCGCTCGTCATCGGGATGGACTGCCACACCTGTGTCACCCAGCATCGTCTCGGCGCGGGTGGTGGCGACGGTGATGGAGCCGCTGCCGTCGGTGAATGGGTAGGCGATGTGCACAAGTTCGCCTACTTCTTCTTCGAACTCGACTTCGATCTCTGCCAGGGCTGTCTCACAACGAGGGCACCAGTTGATGATCCGGTTGCCCCGGTACATCAGATCCTCTTCGTACAGACGAACGAACACTTCACGCACGGCGGCAGACAAGCCGTCGTCCATTGTGAACCGCTCGCGGCTCCAGTCACATGAGTCGCCGAGTCGGCGCATCTGTCGGGTGATGGTGCCCCCGGACTGGCGCTTCCAGGTCCAGACCTGATCGACAAAAGCTTCCCGACCGATGTCGTGCCGGTTCATCCCCTCGTCGGCCAGTTGGCGTTCGACGATGTTCTGCGTTGCGATGCCAGCGTGATCGGTTCCCGGAATCCACACTGCGGCATATCCCTGCATACGCTTGCGCCGGACGATCATGTCGTGAATAGAGTGGTTTAAGGCGTGACCCAGGTGCAGCACCCCGGTGACATTGGGAGGCGGAATCACGACGACGAACGGTTCCCCGTCAGGTCGATACTCAGGTTTGAAGATCCCGGCTTGCTCCCACGCCTCATACCAGGTCGCCTCGGTGATCTTCGGGTCGTAGGTAGATTCCATCGCTAGCTCCATACAAGTGGACCCCGGAGGTTACTCCGGGGTCCACTGCTTGTGTTCGCGCTTATCTGAGTGAACAGCTCGGGCTAGTTCAGCCCCACAACACCCAGGCCATCGTCTTCTTTGCGGGCGACCAACAGGATGCCCGCCCCGGCCATGACCAGCGCCAGCGCCAGAAGCCCGGCTCGCCAGTCATCCATTCCCGTGGCCGGCAGCTCCGTTTGGATTCCGAGGACCTTCGTATCGTCAACGTCCGTCGTCGCCGTCGGCGTAGCCGGCGTGGTCGGTGTCGGCGTAACCGGCGTATTGGGCGTCGGTGTGACCGGCGTATTCGGTGTTGGCGTCGTTGGCGTCACCGGGGTTTCCGGCAGAACCTCGATCAGGTAGATGCCGGCATCGACGGTCGTGTTGACCTCGCCCGCTCCCAATACGACGTCTTCGGTCTGACCGACGGGACCCGTTGCTCCGACAACGTCGCTGTCCACCGCATCGTCCGATCCGACGTCAGGCGTCGTGAAGGCCCATGTGTCGGGGATGGTGAACTCGACGATGTACGTGCCTTCCGGAACGTTCACAAAGACGTACACACCGCTCGAATCAGTCACAGTCGAGGCAATCACGTCACCCGAGGCCACCTCGATGAGGTCGACCGTAACCGAGCCTACGCCTGGCTCATTGGCGTCCTGTGTGCCGTCCGAGTCAGTGTCGTGCCACACGTAGTCGCCGATCACGCCGAGTGGCGCATCCAACTCACTGTTCACGAAGGTACATCCGACGGTCTCACCGGGCGGCACAAAGAGCGAGACGCCCGTTTCGCCGACCGGCTCCGAATCGCCGGAACAAAGAATCGAAACCAGGTCCCAGCCATCCACGACCACCTCGGTGATCGTATAGCTTCCGCTAACCAGGTCGAACTCGACGCTTTCGCCAGAACCAAGCTCCACGGTGTTGTCGCCAACGGTGAAGCCAAATTCCTGGTCGGTCTCGGTGTCGGTGGTCTTAGTGACCACGATCGTGCCAATGTTGCTGACGACCCCGGCATCTACCGTCAGGTTCGACTCCCCCGGCGCGAGCACAACAGGGATCGTCGATCCGTCCGGAGCTGCGTCGCTGTCAAGAGCGTCGTCACCGACATCCCGAGTCGTGGTTGTCCAAACCTCTGGAATCGTGAACACCACTGTGTACTCGACGCCTGGCTCAAGATCCTCGAACAAGTACTTGCCATTCTCATCGGTCATTTCGGTAGCGATGGTCCCGCCATCAACCTGAAGCGACACGACGATATCGGGTACGCCCGGCTCATCGTCACCCTGAAGTCCATCAGCATCGACGTCATGCCATACCGTGTCTCCGAGCGAACTCGGCGGTGCACAAGCCTCGGCCGTGAATGTACCGGAGCTGTCACCGGCGAGCTGATACGGATTTACCGCCGAGGCGGTCCAGGTATGAACACCTGGCTCGAAGCTCAGGGTCTGACCGTCGAATGTGAACTCGACGGTGTCGTCAACCAGGATGGTCGCGGCCTTGTCGGGGTTGATGTTGGCGGTCACTCCGGTCGAGGAGGTTTTACCGTCCCAAACGCATGCGCCAAGGTCCACCGATACCGTGACGGTCTTCACATCAGGACCGCACTCCGGGAGGACAAACTCACCCTCGTACGGCGGCTGCAGCTCGTAGTCGGGATGGATCGACTTGGCCGTCCAGGTGTACGTGCCTGCGGCGAGTTCGATCTCAGTCTTTTCGGTCAGAACATAGGTGCCACTCGGCCCGGTCACGGTCATCTCGACCTTGCCGCTCGTGTTGATGCCGTCATGACGGAACGAGAACGTGGTATTGGTCCATGAGACGCCATCGCGATAGTCGCACGAGCCTTGAACGATCTTGACCACGACCGGCTTGAGTTCGTCCGGATCCGGCTCGTCTGCATCCTGCTCATTGGCAAACGTACACGTTACGTCAGCACCACCGTCAAGAACGATCGTGGCCGATTCAATACCGGCGGTATAGGTACCCCCGGTGCAGGTCACGCCGGTGAATGTCCATCCAGCCTCGACCTGTGCGCTACTCATGAGTTCAGACAACGTGTACGTACCGGCCTCAAGCTCAGACCACGTGTACGAATCGCTGGCGTCACCAAAGACCGACTGAGTGCCACCGTTATAGGTGCCGGTCCCGCCGTTCACAGATCCGGACAGAGAGAAATCAAACGATTCTGTGGCAGGGGTGGCGTTCTTCAAAACTGTGATCGAACCAGATTCAAAGGTTTCTCCACAGGAAAAGTGGTATTCACCCGATCCCTTGTAACGATCGATCGTGTACGAGGAGATTTCCCACCCTGCTCCATCATTCGGACTCGGGAAACCCCCATTCGAACTCCAACCAGAGGCAAAGACGTCCGAGCACGACACATGGACTGTCTCACCGGTTTCGAACACCGGGGCCTCAAAACCGCTCTGTCCGGCTGTGGATCCCTCAAGGATCATGCCGTTAGCGAATACGAATCGGTATTCGGAGTACGGATTCCCTGCCGCAGACGCCACTTCCGGAGAGGCGACCACGAACGAGGCCATAAGCACCGCCATCGCGATCAGTCCAAATCCGACTCTCTTTCTTGTATCCATACCCTGTACGTTCATGTCTTTGCCTCCCAAATGGCATGTCACCCTGGTCATCTACCGTCGGGGTTCCGGTCCTCCGGAACCCCGACGGGCATTACGATTTTGCTAACGTCCGAGTCGGTTACCGAAGCCCGAAGTCATGTAAACGATGTCTTCTTTCCTACGGAATGCCAGCAGCACCCCAGCGCCGCCAAGCATCAAAGCAACGGCCAGCATCCCGGCTTGCCAATCGGCAAAGCCCGTCTGTGGCAATGTAGTCTGAATTCCCGCTACTTTCGTGTCATCCACGACGGTTGGCGTCGACGGAGTAGCCGGCGGATTAACCGTGGGAGTCTCCGGGTTGGTAACCGGTGGTTCCGGCAGCACCAGCACCTGGAAAATGCCTGCGTCGATCGTCATATCTGTGGCTCCTGCCGGCACAAAGAACGACCCGGTTCGACCTACCGTGCCGCCGGCGGCTAGCACCACCGTCGATGCTCCGTTGAGAAGACCGGACGCCCCAGCCGAGACCTCAACCACCTCGGTCACGTCGCTGTCAAGGTTGTCGTCGCCGCCGGCATTGGCCGGGCCAAAAACCCACGGTTCCGGAACCGAAAACTGCACGACGTAGTCACCCTCAGGCACGTTGGCGATTACGTATACACCAGCGGCGTTGGTGGTTGTCGACAACAGGACCTGACCGGAGTCAGCGTCAAGTAGATCGACCCCAACGTTGGAGGCGCCAGACTCACCGGCATCCTGTACCCCGTCGCCGTCGGCATCATTCCACACGAAGTCGCCAATGATCCCGAGCGGAATCTCGGCCTCGGTGTTGACAAAGGTGCAACCGACAGTCTGGGCCGGGGGCACATACAAGGAGACCGAGCTGCCCTCTACGTCTGACTCGCCAGAGCAAACAATCGAGGCAAGGTCCCAACCGTCGACGAGAAGCAGATCCTCGGTAATGGTGTATATGCCGCTCGGCAGGTCCAACTCAATGCTGTCGCCCGAGGCCAGTTCGATGGTCTCTTCACCGACAGTAAAGGTGAACAGGTCGGTAGTCGGCGTGTCCGTGGTCTTCTCAATGATGATCGAGCCGACGTTGGTGTTGGTGAATGTGCAGGTCACATCGTCGCCCGACGTCACCGTGTAGGTAGCGGTGGCAGTCGCCACATCTCCCGAGCCCCCTGCATCACAGGTGATGTCGATGAGGGCCCAACCTTCCGGCAGAGATTCGGCAACGCTGTAGGTGCCGGGCAGCACGGTCGACGAAGCCGACTCACCGTCTGCCAGGTCGGCATCTATATCACCCGAGAACGTGAACGTACCTTCGGCGGCCGTTTCAGTGACCTTCTCGACCGTGATGGTGCTGGGAAGAACCAACCCGGCATCGACTGTCAGGTTGTTCTCCCCGATCGCCAAAACGACGGCAGGCGATTTGCCCTCTGCATCGATGTCACTGTCGACGCCATCGGCCCCTGCGTCAGCGATCGTGGCAACCCACGGTTCAGTGATCGCGAATGCAACCGAGTATTCGCCGTCGGACAGGTCCTCGAACAGATAGTTTCCATCGACGTCAGTGACGTCCGTGGCAATGACTCCACCACCTACGAGCAGCGAAACATCCACGCCTTCGATACCAGGTTCACCTTCGTCCTGAATACCGTTAGCGTTGAGGTCATGCCAGACCCGGTCCCCGATCGACCCGAGCGGTGGGCAAGCTTCTGTTGTGAAGTTACCGCTTGAGTTCCCTTCCAGGACATAAGTCTCGGGATCGACAACATCGGCCGACCATGAGTGCGGACCCGGACCGACATTGATGGATTGGCCATCAAAAGTCAGCTTCAGCGCTTCGCTGTCGTCGATCGTGATGGTCGCCGCCCCGTCTGGATCGATGGAGGCGGTGACGCTCGTCAGTGACTCTTCGCCGTTCCAGACACAAGGACCGAGATCGATATTGACCGTGACCGTCTCCTTCGGAACTTCACAATCGATAGCTGTGAAGTTGCCGGATTCGGAACTGGCGATCTCATATCCGTCGGCAGCCACAGCAGTCCAGGTGTAGTCGCCTGGTTGCACGTCCACGAAGCCGTCTTCGGTGAATACACCAATCACGGTGTCACCGAGTTGGATGGTGAGCGTGGCACCCTCGTCAACATCAAAGGAGATGCGCGTGACCGACTCACCGTCGATCCACTCGCAAGTACCGGGCTCCACCGTGACATAGACCGGGATTAGTGGGATCAACTCGTTGACGAACGTGCACCGCACGACCTCGCCTTCGGCGACGTCAATCGATCCAACCGAACTTCCGTCGTCACAGGTGGCGCTAAGTAGCGACCACCCATCAGCGACGGTTTCGGTGACGAAGTACGTTCCGGCCTCGAGTTGCCCGGACGAGGTGGTGTGACCGTCACCGAGTGGGAAAGCGCCCCAGCTTGAGGTGAAGTCGAACAGTTGCGAAGCGCCGTCCGGCAGCGTCTGCTTGATGACAACGATCTCGCCAGGCTGGGGAACGACGATCAGTTCGCCGATCTGTTTGAACGGGATGGTCTGGTTGCCCGAGCCACTGGTGATCTTCTTGTCGACGGCGGCGCCGTCTTCGGAGACGACGCTGGCGCCAGTCAGCGCCGCTTGCAGGTTCCCGGTCGGCCTTGAGCCAGGATCACAAGCGAGGGTGGTGTCCACCCTGACTACCACTTTTTCGCCAGCTTCGAGGTTGGTGACGGTGAAGTCGAGCTCAACCGTGGCGTTCTTTGTGAACAACGTCCCGTTGAGGCCAGAGCTCCAACTGACGATGCTGTTGCCGTTGTCCGAGATACCGCTGTCGGTGCCACCCGGACCATCGCCGGCCTGAACGTTGCCGTAATTAACCTTGACATTGGTGACCGCCGAGTGGGCTGCCCCCGACTGTCCCGTGGTGTCGGCCAGGAAACTCATGTGGAAGGCGGCTGACTGATTGGCGTGGGTGGGAGTGGCCGTATTAGCGATCGCAGGAGATAGGTGACCGTGTCACCGCAGGTGAAATCACCGCCTTCGAGCGACTCGACAATGTCCTGTTGACGCCGACCGTACGGTCGTCAAAGGCACCACCACCGGTGGCATGGTCATAGGTTTGGGGTGCCGAAGCTACAAAGTCGAGACTGAAATCTCCACCGCCAGCTTGAACCCGGGGGGCTACAACAACAAACGACGCCATCAAAACGGCGATCGCAATCATCAGGAATCCGACTCGTCGCCGGGTCTCTACAGCCTGCATCTTCAGTTTCCGCCTCTCATCTCAACAGATGTGGGCGGGCCGGTCTCACCACTAGCTCGCTTCGATTCTCGGTGACCGTACTAATGAATCGAAGGTCAAAGCCTCCCATTTCCCCTTATCGGCTCCGCAAAGCCGCACTTCTTGTCGCGTCCCCACCCCTTCAGGAGATGCAGTTGGTTGAACAAAATTCCCCCAACGCCCCTATATAACCACTCTCGGTAGTTCCCGTCAATGGGCCGTCGGACCTAATTCAGTCTCCGTTAAGCCGAAGAATGCCCTACGGAGGGAATAATTCGTAGCGTGAGAATTGCGAAAAAAAACTACGCAGAGCGTTCGCGAGCCAGGATCACTTCAGGTTCGGCACCGTCAACGATGACCGCCCGATCGACAATGACCCGGGCCACATCGGTCCGCGATGGCAGGTCGTACATCGTGTCGAGCAGCACGCCCTCCATGATCGCCCGCAGTCCCCGAGCTCCGGTCCCGCGATCGAGGGCTTGATCGGCGATCGCCTCAAGGGCATCGTCGGCAAACAACAGCTCGACCCCATCGAGCTCAAAGAATTTCGCGAACTGCTTCACGAGAGCGTTCTTCGGTTCGGTCAAGATCTGGATGAGGGCAGTCCGGTCGAGATCCTCAACCGTGGCGAGGACCGGCAACCGTCCGATGAACTCAGGGATGAGCCCGTACTTCATGAGGTCCTGTGGAAGGGCCTTTCCGAGCAGCGCCGTATCCGGCAGCGACGACTTGTGTTTGAGATCCGCTCCGAATCCAACCGACCGCTGACCGATCCGGTTGGACACGATCGTCTCAAGACCCGCGAACGCCCCGCCGCAGATGAACAAGACGTTCGACGTGTCGATCTGGAGGAACTCCTGATGGGGGTGCTTACGTCCTCCCTGGGGTGGGACCGACGCGACCGTACCTTCGAGAATCTTGAGCAAAGCCTGTTGGACTCCCTCACCAGAGACATCCCGAGTGATCGACGGGTTCTCGGACTTCCGGGCCACCTTGTCGATCTCGTCGATGTAGATAATTCCGTGTTCGGCTCGCTTAACGTCGTAGTCCGCCGCCTGGATCAGTTTGAGGAGAATGTTCTCGACATCCTCCCCTACGTACCCGGCTTCGGTAAGCGCCGTGGCGTCGGCAATCGCGAAAGGTACGTTCAGGACCTTGGCAAGGGTCTGGGCCAGCAGAGTTTTCCCTGAGCCGGTCGGCCCGATCAGCATGATGTTGGACTTCTGAAGCTCGACATCGTCGCGCTGAATCCCGGCCCGCACTCGCTTGTAGTGGTTGTAGACCGCCACCGCGAGAACGGT
>CAWIFX010000023.1:0-64710 GCA_963835515.1 uncultured Acidimicrobiia bacterium
CGATGGATCTGCACAGGAGGCAACGACCAACACCAGGGCGATGGACAGGGCAGTCATGGCACGGCGCATTCTCGATCTCCGGTCTGTGATGTCCGCCGCTGTCGGCGTCATGGGTGTTGATTCATTGATTGGTTTGACGTCGTCTTGGTCGATGCAGTTCCCGTTTCTCGTCGAGGATCCAACTCGACTTCGGAAGCGCCGCGTCGAACAGGTAACCGGCCTTCCCTTTGCGTTCGAGCTCGCCGTCGCGTGACGGTATCCGCGCCTCATCCAGTCGGCAGCCAGCGCCTAATGCCGGTTATGGGCGGGTAATTTGCCCGAGGTTCAGGTCGTGGCCTAGCCGTTGGGGTTGAGAGAGATGAGGAAGTACGTGTTCATCTCTCCTTTGCCTTTGATTCGAACTGTTCCTCGTGGCTCGCACACGAAGTCATTCTTGATCAGCTCGTATGTGGCTGAAGTGATTTGGATCGATCCTGGGACACCTTCCGACTCCATACGGCTCGCCGTGTTGACGACATCACCCCACAGGTCGTAGGAGAACTTATGGGTTCCGACAATCCCGGCGACGACCGGACCCGAATTGATTCCGATTCGAAGGTTGATCTTGTGGCTGTCGAATTCATGTTTCTCAACGTGTTTGCGGATTCGAAGTGCGAGCCGAGCGATAGCAGCCGCGTGATCAGATCGAGGGTGCGGTACCCCCGAAGCGACCATGTACTCGTCGCCGACGGTTTTGATCTTCTCTAGCCCCAACTCGGCAACAAAGCTGTCGAAGGTCGAGAACACGGTGTTGAGCAGCCCCACGAGCTGAGATGGGGACATGTCAGCCGACATCGGCGTGAAATCGACAATATCTGCGAACAGGACAGAGGCGGCCTCGTAGTCGTCGGCGATCATGGCCTTCTCCTGCTTGAGCCGGGCGGCGATTTCGTCGGGAAGGATGTTGTGCAATAGGTCGTCGGATTGCTTCTGGAGACGGTCCCGCTGCCGCACGAAGTACACGATTGTGGCGAACACCAGGACGGTCACGCCGCCAATGTTGACGGCGAACTCGGCGGCGCTTCCCTCGACGACATATAGAGGTTCGATCCACGTAGGCAGCACGGCACCGGTGGTCAACCCGACGAGGAACGCGGCGAACCACGTCATGGCCGACCGTAGGCTGAGCGCGATCAACGCACCTAGCACGACGAGGATCCCCCACAGGATCTGTGCTGAGGAAGGCTGGATGCCGCCAAGGAGGATCGTCTCGACGGACACCGCCACCGTCGCGAACAGAAACAGTGAGTTGATGATTGCCGCGAACCGCTGCGGCCTCGCCCGCAGCATCAGCAACGCTGCCGCGATGGCCGCCGACGTCGCCCATGCCGAAGCGGCCAGCCACTCCCTCTCCGCCGAGAACTCGCTGAAGCCGGTCGAGAAATTGCCCACCAGGAAGATGACAGCCATGCCGACCGTTATCCGTCGCGGCCCGCGTTGCGAGTCCGGCTCGCCAGGGTAGGAGCCGACAGAGAGCACCCGTTCCCATAAGCGGCGAACCTGGTATGCGACAGACATGTCGTCAGGGTATCGCGTTGTGGGGTGGTGGCGCGAACGAACTCCCAGAGCAAGCCTTCTGCACGCACATAACGGCACGTCGGCGCTCAGCTCTGCCCGCCGTGTCTCGGGACCCTCGGTTCCTGGCAGGTCGGATGACAAGGCGAGGAGTTCGAGTTGACGCAAGCTACGGGGCTCGGTCGCAGGACGTTCGGGATGCCGTGAACGCTCGATCTTGCGTTGACTGCTGGCCCGTCCCGCTCTGGAGAGGCTGACGCTCATCGGTGGGCAACAGTGAGTGGTCGCGTCTCGGCAAGTAAAGTCATCGTATGGACATGCGATTCGAACTGGTTCCGATCCCTGTGGCGGATATCGACGCCTCCGTCACTTTCTATGCAGAGAAGGTCGGATTTGCCGTCGACCACGACACTCAGCCGTCCGACGATGTGCGCGTCGTCCAATTGACGCCGCCAGGTTCATCGTGCTCCATCGTCCTTTCAAAAGGGCTGCCAGCACTATCCGCCGAACCCGGCTCGATACGAGGCTTGCACCTTGTCGTTGACGATATCGATGCCGTTCGAAAGTCGTTGGTCGATCGCGGTGTCGTCGTGGACGAGGTGGCAGACATCGGTGGCGGAGTTCGAATGGCTGGCTTTGCAGATCCCGACGGCAATACCTGGGCCCTGCAGCAGCTGCCATGAGTCGCCAAGTTAAACCTGCGATGGCGACAGAAACCAGCGAGAAAAAGCACCGGATCTACACCACGAGCTTTGCGAGCGTGTATCCGCACTACGTGACGAAGGCGGAGAAGAAGGGTCGGACGAAGGCTGAGGTTGACGAAGTCATCCGTTGGCTGACTGGTTACAGCCAGAAGCGTCTGGAATTGCAGTTGGACAAGCAGACCGATTTCGAGACGTTCTTCGCCAAGGCGCCGAAGATGAACCCAGACCGGTCGCTTATTACCGGCGTCGTCTGCGGTGTGCGGGTCGAAGATATCGAGGAACCGACGATGCGCGAGATCCGCTATCTCGACAAGCTGGTAGATGAGCTGGCCAAGGGGAAGGCCATGGACAAGATCCTGCGGAGCTCGACCAGCCACTAGGTCGCTCATCAACGAGTGCTGACCGTGCACTCCGATCCGGGTTTCTGTCACATCCCCGACTTATGTTGACGGGAAACGTCGATAGATCGGGGATTAGTGTGCATGGCATGCACGTGGATGAGCGCATACCCATGTCATGGGATGAGTACGAGGCGCTGGGGCCGGACGTTCCTGGCGAGTACGTCGACGGTGAGTTCGTGAGGAGTCCATCACCGACACTCCGACATCAAACCATCTGTCGCCGGTTGGCGAACGCGATTGAGGCGGTGCTGCCGGAGGGGTTTCTGGTCGCTGAGAACTGGGGTTGGAAACTCGATGGGCAGGTCGACGAGTTCGTTCCCGACGTCATCGTGTTCGAGGACTGTGGTGATGACGTCCGACTTACCGGGCTTCTGCAGCTCGTCGTGGAAGTGTTGAGCACGGACCGATCCCGCGACACGATTCGTAAGCTCCGTAAATACGCGGCCTTGGGTGTAGCCCGGTACTGGGTGATTGATCCTGACGGTCCCGAGCTGGTCGTGTTTGAACAAGGCGTAGGTTCGATGGTCGAAACAAGCCGTCATGGTCCGGGACAGGTGGCAGATCTGGATCTCGGTCCGGCGCGGTTACAGATCGACCTGGCCCAACTCGGCTAAATCTCCAAGTCGCAGACGTCGGAACTAGCCCTGCTTGAGGCGTGACGACGTCAGCAACACGCTGCCGAGGACCAGGGCGAGGCCGGCGAGTTGAATGAGTTGCACCTGCTCGTTGCGGAACGTCACACCCAATACGACCGCGACGATCGGGATGATGTAGGCAACGATTGATCCGCGTGGGGCGCCGACCCGGCCGAGGATGGTGGCGTACATGGCCCGGGCGACTCCGGTACCGAGAACGCCGAGGACAACGACGGCCACCACCGAACTCCATGCGAACGTGGATCCATCGAGGTCGGCGATGCCGAATGGGAGCAGGGCGACGGTGCCAATTATCTGAGCCCGGGCGATCACGGCGATACCCCCGTACTTCTGCTGTAGGGGTGGCAGGACGTTGTTGGTCAGGCCATACCCGAGCAAAGCCAGGGCAACCCAACCGACCCCGACGACCCCGGCCCGCGCTCCCTGCATGGTCGGCCACACCAGCAACGCGACGCCGACCAATCCAATGGTCAGCCCGAGGACATGGCGGCGGGTCATCGAACGGTTTCCCATCGCAAAGGCAATCGTGAGGGTGATCAATCCCACCGCAGAGTTCAGCATTCCCACGATCGATGAACTGACCGACTGCTCCGCGAGTGCAAACAGCAGAGCGGGGGCGGCGTTTCCGGCGATGCCAACGATGGCGATCGCCATCCAGTCGGACCGGTCGATCGTTACCCGGGAAGCTCGCAAGGTCGACAGCGCCGCGGCGCCTAGTGCCACCCGGACGGTGGCGATGACGCCGGGACCGAGATGATCAAGACCGATCGCGATCAACAGGAACGACGATCCCCAGATCACCGAGATCGTGAGCAGGAGGCCCCAGTCGCGCGCCGATATGCGGCCGGGTTGGCTTCCGGCGTTGGTCGAAATCATCTGGCATCCTAAGCCGATGGGCCAACCTGCCTTGCGCGGTATTCCCGCAGCGGCGAGGGAGGGCTTGGCAGTCGGTCCGGTTACCATTGCCGGATGTCAGACCTGGAAGAGCCGCGCGGATTCTGGTTGGTGGTGTGGGATTGGATCACCACGATTCCCACCCTGATCTTGTTCGGTGTGGTGTTCGTGGTTGCCGACCTGGCACTGCGGGTGTCCCGCCTGTTCGGCGAACACGCCGTCGAAGTTGCCGCGGGGGTAATGCAGCGGGTCCTCATCTGGGCGTTCCTGCCGTCGGGTGTCCGGCTCAAGATCGAACGCGACCCGGACGTGCTCAAAGACCGCCCCTACATTCTCGTGTCGAACCACCAGTCATTCTTTGATGTGCCGATCATCGGTGGGATTCTGTTTTCGCAGTTCCCCAAGTACATCGCCAAGAAGGAACTCAGCAAGTGGATTCCGTTCGTCTCTTACAACCTGCGCCGGGGCGGCAACGCCATTATCGACCGGGCGGCAGGTCGGGACGCAGTACGGGTGATCCGCGAATTCGGGAAACGTTGCCAGGAGCGGGGAGTGTCAGCCGTGATCTTCCCGGAAGGTTCGCGGTCACGTGACGGTCACCTCAAGGAGTTCAAGCCGGTGGGGGCGGCTCAGCTGATGAAGGCCGCCCCAGACCTCGACATCGTGCCGACCGCCATCGACGGCTCGTGGCACCTGCTCACCAATAAGATGTTTCCGATCCCGTTCGGGACGGTCGTGCGGATCTGGTTCGGTCCCCCCATCCTTCGAGAAGCCGGCCAAAAGGCGGAAGACGTGGTGCTCGAAGTCCGCGAAATCATCGCCGACAAGATCGATCATTGGCGTATCGAACCCGCCACATAATCGACAAATGGCCCGTAGCGGTGAGCTTTCTGAGGAATTAGAAGTAATCCCTTGACAAGTTGACATCATCATGACATCATTATGACATCACGACAGACAGCAATCATCTGTCAAGGAGGATGAACATGATCAACACGAATCTCAAACTGGCCAGCGGCCTCCACCAAGCCCGCCTGGCTGACATCAATCGCCACCTATCCGCTCCGAGCCGCCTGGCAGTGCGCAAGGACCGGAAGATCCGAAGGAGCCACTGACATGGATATCGAAGCTGCGGTTGCTTCCGTCGAAGCATCACTCACCAACCAACTCGTTCTGGCGGGCAACGACCCTGAGATCGCAGCCCTCGCCAGTGCGGTCATAGCGGCGCTGCAGCCGGCTATTCGTCAAGTCGCCATGGAACTTGGCCAGCAAGCCGCCACCGAGGTGTCAGCCCAATTGCCAGATCACGAAGTCTCGGTCGTGATCCAAGACGGCGACCCCACCATTCAGATTCGCCAACCCGAGGGCGTCAGCTTTAGCGCTGGCGACTACGAAGCCCGGCTAACGCTCCGGCTGCCGGACACGCTCAAAGAAATCATCGAAAGCCAGGCGGGGGAGTCGGGCGACTCGGTTAACGCCTGGGTTGTGAAGAACCTCTCCTCGAAGGCCTACCGCAAGACATCGAGTGGGTCAGGTCGAATGCGAACCCGGATCGAAACATGAGCGACCGTCGAGAGCTTTTTCAAATTACCGGCCGCTCACAAATCTCGGTCGCGTTTCCCTCAGGTCGTTTGTCCGTTCGCACAGGGGGAGATGACGTGGTCGAGGTCATGGTCACCGGCCGCCGGGCAGACGAATTCGAAATCGGGCAGGTCGGCAGCACCATCACCGTGCGGTACGAAGGTCGCGGGATCGCCGGCGGCAGCCATCATGTCGATCTTGTTGTTCCGTCATCGAGTCGCCTCGACATGTCAGGCGCGTCAGTTGACGTCGACGTCGAACATATCGGAGAACTGGACGTCCGTCTTGCCTCAGGGGATATTCGGGCCGGGGAGGTCGACGGTGATGTTTCGCTAAAGACCGCCAGTGGCGATGCCAACCTCGGCAAGGTCACCGGTCGGCTATCAGTTGCGAGTGCATCGGGTGACGTAAGCGTCGAACGGGCCGAAGGTGACTGCACGCTGACGACTGTGTCGGGCGATATCGATATTCAGATCGCCTCGCACGACCTCATCACCAAGTCTGTTTCGGGCGACGTGAAAGTTGTCCAGTTCGAAGGGTCCCGGTTCAGCTCCAAGACCATGTCGGGTGACGTATCCGTGACGGTGCCGCGAGGACGGATCATCGATATCGACTTGATCAGCCGCTCAGGTCGTTGCAAGGTTCCCGAAGGTAGCAGTAGCCCCTTCGAAGGCGAGCGCCAGCACGTTGACATCACCTGCAAGTCAGTGTCGGGCGATATCAAGATCGGAACCTACGGATGAGCAAGCTGTTGGCGCTGCCATTCAAACTGGCTGGACGATTGGTCTTGCTGGCGGTTGGCTTCGTCCTCATGATTGCTGGCGTGATCATCAGCCTCACCGTGATCGGCGCCGTCGTCGGCGTCCCCATGATCATCATCGGCCTCATCCTCGCCATCAGATCTGTGTTCTCTTAACTCGGGTTCAAAACTGCGTTGCGTGCTCGGAGGGGGAGAACCGAGGTTCGATTTTATGCTCGGAGAGGGGAACGAGCCCACTTTGCAGAACGGCATAGCCGTTCTGCAAAGGCTGGTTAAGCGTCACAAACCGCACGCTCGTTGATGAGGCACGGGTGTTGCATGGTTGGAGAGGGAGAGCGGAGTTGGGGTACATGCTCGGAGAGGGGAACGAGCCCTCCCTTCGCGGACTGGCTTTGCCAGTCCGTCCGCAGAACGGCAAGCCGTTCTGCATTGTGACCGGAGGTCACGCCCTTCCCCCCGGACACTCGCTTCGCTCGTTGGGGGGACCGACCTCTGTGATCGCAACCCCAGCAGCCCCCGGGCTCCGCTTGGTTCCGCCGCGGGGCCCGACCTCCGTGATCGCAACCCCGGCAAGTTCCTGCGCAATCGCTTCGCTCGTTGGGGGGACCGACCTTGCCTTGCCGTGAGGTCGGAGGAGCGGACGGTGGTTGAGCGCGTTTTTGTCGGTTCCCCCAGGACCGAAGGTCCGTCCGGGGGAAAGGTTCCTGCGGCCGGAGCGAAGCGGAGGTTGGAGGTAAGGGGGCTGGTTAAGCGCCACAGGCTGCACTTTGTTGACCTCTGGCACAATGAGAGCCAGCTCCTGGTTCGGTATGGTTGAGAACCATGATGACTGTGCCACGAGCATGAAGAGTGACGCTGCCGATGTTGCGGCATATCTTGATGAGGTACCGGCGGAACGCCGCGATGTCATCGCCCGGCTGCGGGCGTTATGTGTTGAGGCGTTGTCGGGGTACGAAGAGTGTATGGATTATCGGATGCCCAGCTACAAGCGGCCCGGTGAGGAAGTCGAAGTGGCTTTCGCCAGTCAGGTGAGCCACATCACCGTTTACGTACTCCGCAAGTCGGTGCTGGACCGGTTCCGAGATGAGCTGACGACTGCCACGCTCGGCAAGGGGACGGTGCGGTATACGTCGCCCGACAAGATCGAGTTCGATGTTCTTGAACGGGTACTGCGGGCCTCCGCCAATGCCGCAGGGCCAATCTGCTAGCCCGGCTCAAGCGAGCGACGACGGGGTCGAGCGCCAGCTGGCGAGGAAGTCGAGGTTTGGGCGGTCGAGGGTCAGCTCGACTAATTAGAATTGGGACATGGCTTCTGCACCGATCGTCCTGGTTCCCGGGTTTTGGCTTGGTGCATGGGCGTGGGACGAAGTCGCGGACATATTGCGCGCCCACGGCCATGACGTCACCGCCATCACATTGCCTGGCCTCGAGTCGGCGGATGCCGACCGTTCACGTGTCACCTACGAAGATCACGTCAATGCGATCTGCGAAGCAGTCCGAGCGGCCGGCACTCCGGTCGTCCTGGCAGTTCACAGCGCGAGAGGCTTCTCTGGCTATACCGCTAGCGACAGACTCCCTGAACAGATCGCGGCCATGGTTTACGTCGACTCCGCCCCCGGAATTGGTGCGCTCGATCCCGGGTTCGCGGCTATCGAGAAGCCGATGGTCTGGGAAGAGATCGAAGCCGAGGAGAACCTCGACGGGCTGAGCGATGCGCAGAAGGATCGTTTCCGCGAGCGTGCCGTGCCCGAACCGGGAGCGATCCTGCGTGAGAGTGCTGAGCTCACGAACGATGCACGCCGCGACATCCCCAGCACCTTGATCTGTACCGGCTTTACGTCTGAGCAGTACCAGACCTACGCCCGTGAGAACCCTGAATGGGCCTTCCTGGCCGGCATTGCCGAGTTGCGCAACACCACCTGGATCGACCTGCCGACCAGTCACTGGCCGATGTGGTCCAAACCGGTAGAACTGGCCCGGATCATCGGCGACGTCGCCAACGCCCAACCATCCGGGTAGCCAACGTTCGACTCGCCGGACACTCCCCGGTCGTGAGGTCGCGAAAAGTGTCGGTGGGGGGCGGTAACCTGACGGCATGGTTGATGAGAGTGACATCGAGGTTCGGCGCGGCGACGGAAACGTCGGCGTTCGGGGTGGGTAAACGAGAGAACCACGATGCCTCGGCGTTCTACGCCCGCTTTTCGCCGCCGGAAGTGTCCGACGATGACGAACTAGGACCGGCTCCGGCCACGATCATCCTGCCGGATCCGCCCTGTGTGCATGGCGATTCCCGACACATGGACATCCTCCCCGACAAGTCGGTGGCTCTGGTCGTTACGTCACCGCCCTATTTCGTTGGCAAGGAGTATGAACAGGCCGTGCTCGGTGCCGACGGTGGCCACGGCCCCACCCCGCAGATTCCCACCTCGTACTTCGAATACCTCGAAATGCTCAAAGACGTGTTCGCCGACTGCAAACGAGTCCTCGAACCGGGCGGCCGAATTGCCGTCAACGTCGCCAACCTGGGTCGGAAGCCGTATCGGAGCCTCTCGGCCGATGTCATCAAGATCCTCCAGGATGATCTGGGGCTGTTGCTGCGAGGTGAGATCATCTGGCACAAAGCCGACGGGGCGACCGGATCGGTGGCGTGGGGCTCCTTCCGTAAGGCTGCCAACCCGGTGTTGCGAGACATCACCGAACGGGTCATCGTCGCATCGAAGGGCCGCTTTGATCGTGCCCGGAGCGCCAAACAACGCGAAACCGAGGGATACCCGCACGAGAACACGCTGTCGACCGACGAGTTCATGGAAGCCACCCTCGACGTGTGGCGAATCGATCCTGAAAGCGCCCGCCGGGTCCACCATCCCGCCCCATTCCCGGTTGAACTGCCTCGCCGACTGATCGAGTTGTACACGTACGAGAACGACCTGGTGCTCGACCCGTTTATGGGATCGGGCACGACGATGGTGGCGGCGATGCGCAGCGGACGTCGCTCAGTCGGGTTCGACCTCGACGAGGATTACGTCAAAATCGCTTCGGAACGGTACGAAGCAACCAAACATCGACGTCCCGCCGGTCGGGCCTTCATGCCGATCGACAACGAACCGCTCCCGATCGAGCTCTTCGAAACCCACGAAGAACGGGCTGAACACTTTCAAGAGCGAGCCACCCGGGAAGGCAAGAAGGCCCAGGACCTCGCCAAGGCGGTACTCGAAGAATCTGGCTTCAAGATCATCAAAGAAGACGTCAAGCTGCCCAAAGCGGGAGTGCAGTTCAATTTTCTGGTCGAAGACGAAGGCGGCGAGCAACTGTTCTACGTCGACGTTTCGGGCGCCTTCACTACGGTTCGGCCCGGCCTGATCCGCACCGACACTTTGTGGAAGACGTTGGGGCGGGCGCATGTGCTCAAAGCCAAAGAACCCAACGCCAAATTGCTTATCGTCACCTCGAATCTTCCCAAAGCCAACAGTCCCGGTGATAAAGCGCTACGAGCGGTCGGGCCATGGAGTGTGTTCGACGCCATCGAAATGTTCGACCCGACCGGAGTCGCCCGGCTCAAGGCTTACGCCAAAGGTGCGGACGTGTCGCTGCCAGGGTTCTGGTCCGACGAGGACATCGAAAAGGGCTTTGACCTGTTGCCGCCCCTCGAAGACGACTGATGTCTGGCGTTGCCTACGCGGTGGTCGCCAACGACCCACCTGACGTGTATCTGGCCGAAGACATCGAAACGCTCCACCGGGTGCTGGCCATCGAACTCGTGGCACAGACCCACGCTTCGGAACTTGGTGAAGAAGGGGCCGCCCAAGTACGAGAAGCTCTGCTCGAAGAACGATGGGGCGACGCAGTGCGAGCCTGGATGGACCTGCGTGGAGTCGAAATCGATGTGTACACGTACCGGCACATCTTCACCGAAAAAGACCTCCCAACCGACCTGATCGGTGCCCAACTCCAGTTCACCAAACTGTTCCGTAGCGATGCCCGCGCTCAAAACTGAAATCACCGAGATCGTTACAGGACTGGCGATGTTCGGGTTCTCCGACCTTCGTCACGGCCTGGGGGTCCGACCGCCCGGCCTGCGCAACGTTGGCGTTGACGAATACGAACGCCTCGAAAGCGCCTATCGAACCGGCGCCCATGCGAGCCTGTTTGAACGGGCCTGGCGTAACGGCAGCCAGTTCGCGGCTTCCCCCGAGGGTTTGCGCGGACGCCCGCCGTGGGTCGTCGAGTGGAAAGGTGGGCATCGTCCGCCGGGCTACGAACAGATCCCTGCCGATTTGCGGGTCGATCACGTCTATCTGGTCTCGTGCAAGTACGGATCGAACATTCTGACCAACTCGTCGCCGTCGAACCTGTTCGATCGCCTCCTCTCCGACCGGACCGAAACCACCGGCGACTGGTTCGCGGAGGTGGCCGGCGAAACGTATCAAGCCTTCTACGAAGCGGTTCGTCAGGAAGCCGGGGCAGATCTCCCGACTCTCGTCACCGACCTCGAACAGAACCACCGGGAGATCCTCAAACGAAGTCTGCCACGCCAGTTGCCCGCCCACATGACCGGCATCTATGGGGCCTTCGCTGAGGAAGTCGCCATTGAATCGTCGGCCCGATGGTCGGCTCAACTCCGGCGCAAAACGGCGCGGGAGCAGCAGGTGTGGAGGTTGCTTCGTCTGCAATCTGCCCCGTATTTCGTGTTGGGCGAGTCGGCTGACGGCCAGGACATGCGTTACCGGGTGTCGACCCCGTGGGATCTGCGAGAGCGCTACAACTTCATGGGCTTCGAGCAGTCGCCAGACCTGTCACGTGGTCAACCGGTTGTTCAATGGACGGCCCGATTCAAAGACCGGCTCGACGGACGACCTCACGAAGTCAACGGGCATGTGGAAATCCGCTGGAGCCACGGTCGGTTCGCTCAGGTCCCTGAAGCCAAGGTGTACCTCGACACTCCGCAGCAACTCGTACCCGGTTACGTTCCGGTGGCAGCCGGCCGTGATGAAACCCGTCTGTTCGACCCAGCCCAACGACCGCTGTAGCTAAGCGACGATTCCGATTTCCAGCACGGTTGCTGCCGAGTACACGTGGATCTCGGCAGGGGACGAGGCCGGAACCAGGACGGTGGTTCCTTTCTCGGCGGCCACGTCGCCGACCATTATTGCCCCATTGAGCACCATCAGAATCTTGGCGCAGCGGCGCGGATCACTCATCCAAGGACCGCTGTCCCGGCGGTGTTCTCGTAGCCAGTAGTGGTCCGTTTCGAGCAGCAACGGTGCCTGGCCGGCCGTCGGGCGGGCAACCTCGGCGGGTGGCCCGTAGTTCAGGCAGGCCAAAGCTTCGGGAATCTGCAGGCGGCGATCCGTTCGGTCATGCTCGGCGGTCCAGTCATACAGGCGAAACGTTGTGTCGCTCGGTGTTTGAACTTCGGCGACAAGCACCCCGGCGCCGAGGGCGTGGACGGTTCCTGCCGGAAGGTGATGGACGTCTCCTGCGCTTACCGGTACCGCTTGGAGGTAGTCGACGACTTCAGAAGTGCCCGCGGTCCGGGCAATGTCGGCTGCAGTCGTCCCAGGCTTGAAACCTTTGTAAATGAAGGCGTCCGGTTCAGCCTCAACGACGTACCAGGACTCAGTCTTCATGTGCGTGTCGGGATGATGAGCTACGTAGTCGGCTGTGGGATGCACCTGGACCGAGAGCGGTTCTCGAGCGTCGAGCAGTTTGATGAGCAGCGGGAATGGGGTGGACGTAGGAGTGAAACCGAGTAGCTCGGTGCCATGCTCGGTCATGAGGCCCCGCAGCGTTTCGCCAGCCATCGGCCCGTTACTCACCTGCGATTTACCGAAGGGAACCGTTCCATCTGCGTCGAGATCCAGGTCGGCGATTTCCCAACTCTCGCCTATTCGATCGCCAGCGGCGACTGCCTTCCCGTAGGTTGCCAAGCGGTCGCCACCCCATGGTTTGGGAGCGAGAATCGGTTCCAAGACGAACGGATAGAGCATGGGTCAATTCTGGCACAGTGGCGGATACTGTTTCTGTGCCCGGAACCGGGTGTTTTGTTCACCGGCCTCGACGGGTGGCCACCCGGCGGGCCAGATCCACGAACTGAGGATTGACCTCATAGGAAAAGCCGTCCCACCATCCGTCTCGGTCCGGGTTGAATCGGCGGGCGGGGGCGACCGTGGCCGATAGCGCCTGGGCGCGCATGGTGTCTTCGAGGGCAGCAACGTCGAGGTCGTGACACGAGACCGGCTGAAGGATCCGGAGGCTGATGCGCTTGCCGAAACGGACGGTCGGTGCAAACGGATGCTCCCAGACACGGTGGCTTCCCGTGATGACAACGGGGAGGATGGACCAGCCGAGGCGCTCCGCGAGCCAATGTAATCCGTCGCGAAACTGCAGTTCGATTCCGAGGATCGAACCCTGCGGGAAGATCACCAGGTTTTCGTGGCGCTCGGCCAATCCGGGAGCGGCGGAAATCAGATCGCGAATCCCCCGCCAGCCTTGCTCCGGGCTGACGATTGGCTGGTTCGAAGCCTGGAGATAGCGGCCAATGAGCGGTTCAGACAGAAGGTCGCTTCTGGCGACGAACTTGAGGTCAATGGGGAGATGCTGGAGGGCGATGGGATCAAGAAGGGACTCGTGGGTGGCGACGACCAGGTAGTTCTGCTTGGGGTCGATGTGCTCGAGACCGACCACGTCGAGCGCCACATCCAGCCTGGTGAAAAGGCGCTTGGCAAAGGCCCGCTCCAGGCTGTGCAGGTGGGAGTGATCGCTCGCTTCGGCGGCTTTGACGAAGCGGCGTGAGCTCAGAATGAGGTCGGCGACGGCGAAACCGAATGGTGCGCTTTTGCTGATCGGAAAGCGAAAGCGCCCGAAGCGAACAGCAGGCACGGTTTCAGTATGGCCGAAGACGATCTACTAGCAGGGGTCCCCGACCCGGCTAATCGAGGGCGGACTGCAAATGGAGTTCCATCTGCGCCAGGTCAATCCGGTTGAGGAGATTCGAATAGGCCATCCACGACGCGAGTGCGTTGAGGTCGCTGACATGCGGAGGGACGATTTGAGGTCCGATCACGAGGCCGTCACGTACCAACTCCGCTACGGCTCCCATTTCTCGGACCGCCAGCTTCCCTCCGAAGAGCAGCGGTAGCCGGTCGACGTGGCCGCGACGGACCGCCAGGCGCATGAAGTCGTACACCTCGAGGAACCCCCGGCTGTACGAAAGGTCCTTGGTGAACGGACCACAAGTGGGTTCGCTACCCCGGAACACCCGCACCGACGACGACCAGGCATCGGACTCGGACATCCCACCGCCCAGGAACCAGCGATAGACATCCAGGAACGTTGCGCCGTCGTAGGCCATGGCGATGGCAGTGACGCGACGGGTGACCTTGCGGAGACGATCCGGCGTTGAAGACAACGTCGTGATCTCAGTGAACACTGCCAACCCCTCTTGCGTGGCGGTAGTCGAAGGGGTCCCCTTGCCGAGGAAGGTGCACCATGGCTGGCTGCGGCCGTTGAGCGTGGTCACGACATGCACCCATCCTTCGTGAACCTCCAGGATGCGCAGGTCGCGTTCAGAGAATTGGGCGTCGGCTCGCAGCTTGATGTAGTCACCACCGGCGGCGGCGTCGGCGACGATCCCATCGTCGATCATGACCCTCACCTGCTCGGTTCCACAGACGTCCTCCAGTCGAGCCTTGAGAACATCGACGCTGGTATGCGCATCGAGCATGCTGCCCTCGGGAGATTCCCAGGCTCCGGAATCGATGTTGGCAAGCGAGTCGGTCATCAACGTACCGAGCTCGGCCAATGTCGGGCCATCGGGATGGAGCTCATCGGTTGGGGCGCCATACAACTCGGCAGAAATCGCTCCGAACTCCGGTGTCCCGCGAGCTTCGAGAAGGTCTATGACCCGGAGGTACTCGTTGATGCGGCCGAGCAGCAATGTGGCGACCGGCGAATCTCCTAGTTGCGTGCTGACATCGGAGCGGAGGATCTCAAAGCCCTGTCGCTGTTGAGCTGGTTCAAAACGCAGCGGTTTGCGGGTTCGGTAGTAGTCGGCGTCGATATTGGGTTGGGCGCGCTGCTCGCCTTCGAAGAACTCGGCCGCAACGTCATCGCCCCAGCCGATCGCATCGAGGATGCGGATCGGTTGCTGAAGCGTGACTAGCTGGTCGGAAAGCGCTCGGATCTGTTGCCGCATGGGCGAATTAGACCACAGTGAGCGGGTCGTTCAACGGACTGTCAGCGAGGCCCAGTAGTTGAGGACCGATTGGGCGAACAACCAACGATGGCGATTCGGGTCTCACGGTCAGGCAATAGACTGGCGGAACGACATGCCGCTCTGGAGGCCTGATGGCAACGACACCTGACCCGCTCGATTTTCTCGACCTGCGATCGCAACTCTCCGACGAAGAGCGGATGATCCAGGACACCGTCCGCCAGTTCGTCGCGGACCGGATCCTGCCTGACATTGACGACTGGTTCGAACAGGGCATCTTCCCCATCGAGATCACCAAAGAACTCGGGCAACTCGGCTTGCTCGGCATGCACCTGGAGGGCTACGGCTGCGCCGGAACCAACGCGGTCAGTTATGGCCTGGCTTGTCTGGAACTCGAAGCCGGAGACTCGGGGCTTCGTAGCCTCGTTTCCGTGCAGGGATCTCTGGCGATGTTTCCCATCTGGAAATATGGGTCCGAGGAACACAAGCAGGAGTGGCTACCCCGCATGGCTTCTGGCGAAGTCATCGGCTGTTTCGGCTTGACCGAAGCAGATAGCGGCTCCGATGCCGGCTCGATGAAGACCAACGCCAAACGGGATGGATCCGACTGGATTCTTAATGGCTCGAAAATGTGGATCACGAACGGCAACATCGCCGGCGTGGCGGTGGTGTGGGCACGAACCGAGGACGGCATTCGCGGTTTCGTCGTTCCAACGGATACTCCAGGCTTCTCTGCCAACCTGATTCACAAGAAAATGTCGCTTCGGGCCTCGGTGACCAGTGAACTCGTTTTCGACAATGTCCGCCTGCCCGAATCGGCCATGCTTCCCGGCGTCTCCGGCATGAAAGGCCCGCTGTCATGCCTTTCCGAAGCTCGCTATGGGATTGCCTGGGGTGCGGTTGGTGCCGCCCGGGCGTGCTACGAAGCCGCCCTCAACTACTCGCTTGAACGTGAACAGTTCGGGACGCCGATCGCAGCGTTCCAGCTGACCCAGGACAAACTCGTCGAGATGATGATTGGCGTCAATCAGGCAACCCTGGTGGCGTTACGGATGGGTCGACTGAAGGACTCGACCGGTCTCCACCCTGCCCAGGTCAGCTTTGGTAAGAAAGCCAACGTGCGGATGGCCCTTGAAGTGGCTCGAGAAGCTCGGTCGGTGTTGGGCGCCAACGGCATCACCCTTGAATATCCGGTGGTCCGCCATATGAACAACCTCGAATCGGTCTACACCTATGAGGGCACCAACGAAATGCATACCCTGATCCTGGGCCAGGTCATCACCGGGATCCCGGCGTTCAACGCTCCCCAGAAGTAGATCATCGCCCGGATCGGGCAACTGCTGGGAATTCTGTCACAGGGGCGAGATACGTTGATCGGACCAAGTCATGGAGGTCTGGTGAAAGTGTTTGTCGCGGTTCGGCTCGGCACCGAAGAAGTGTTTGAAACCGTTGAAGGGGAGCTGGTTCGTCCCGCCCGCTCCCGGCATCCGACCGGGACTGCCGGGCGAGCCTTTACTGGAATCGGGAGCGGTGGGTCATGTCAATATGCCCGGGTAGCGGACCTGGCCCATCTCGGTCATGCCCCGTTCCGGTCGGTGTTCTTCGACGCCCTGGTGAGGGACAACGGCGTCGAGGCGACCAACGAAAACCAGCGGTGGGCGATGGAGTGGGCTGAGCGCATCCTGGCCGCGGCCGACGCCCTGGAAGAGGGGACGATTGTGGAATATGACGGCTCTCGAATTCGAGCGGCTGCTGCTCGCTAGGCGGGCGGGGGAGTCTGGTTGACAGCCCGCTCGGCGTGCAAGGTCGCCAGGTCGTCGAGCATGCCGTCGGCCTTTCGCAGATGCCCATGGGCCGCAAACGCATGGGCCGAACCCTTGGGAACGTCCATCTCCATGAGGCGGACTGCGGCGGTCCGCGCTTCGGAGGCGGCTAGTTCACACTCGGAGGCGACCCGGCGGAATTGTTCGGCGGCATCGGCGATATGCGGGGCGACTTCGATGGCTTGGTCGACGGTTTCTTCGGTTACGCCTTCTGCAATGACGGCTTTGGCCTGTTCGAGGGTGAACCGTCCGTGGGTTACCTCGCGTCCGACTACAACACCGCTCAGATGGTGGCCGCCTTTCTGGAGCGCCATCAGCGACCGTAGGTCGTCGAGGTGACGAACGCCGCCGGCGGCGATTATTGGTTCCTCGACGATGGCCAGGGCGTCGCGCATCATGGAGTTGTCCGGCGGTTCGACCAGTGCATCGCGGCCGGCCTCGGAGATCATGAACGCGGCAGCACCCGCCGACGCCATCTCCAGGAGTACCTCTTCCAGGAAGCGCCCGCTGTTTTGGGTCCAGCCCCGGGTGGCAAGCTCCTCATTCGGTCGGACATCAAGCGAAACGGCGATGTGTTCAGGGTATTTGGCGCACAGTTCGTAGACCATCGTCTGGTCTTCGATGGCGGCGGTCCCCATCACCACCCGCCAGGCTCCGGACTCGATAAGACGGGCCGCTTCGACCTGTGAGCGAATCCCTCCGGCCACTTGCACGGGGACTTTAACTTCGCCGATGAGGCGATCAATGAGGTCGCGGTTGCGGTAGTCGCGGTTGGCTGCGGCGTCGAGATCGACGACGTGGATGAAGTCGGCGCCCTGGCTGACCCAGCTAAGGGCGCGTCCAACCGGGTCGTTGTCCAATGTGATCGCGTCGCTGATCTTGCCGCGAGGAAGCCGGACCGATCGCCCGGCGAGAATGTTGACACGTGCATAAAGATCCATGGACTGAAGTTACCACGGGGTGGGTTGGGTCATGGTGGTGTTCTAGTGTGAGTGGTTCATCGAGGAGGCGTTATGAAGTACCGCAATGTTGGCAAATGGGGCATGAAAGTGTCCGAGATCGCTCTTGGGGCGTGGACAACTTACGGTGATTCCGTTGAAGATCTGTCGGTTATCAAGAAGATCACCCAGGTGGCCTACGAGGGAGGCGTCAACTTCTTCGACAACGCTGACGTATATGCACTCGGCAAGGGGGAGCAGGTTATGGGCCGGGTTCTGGCCGATTATCCCCGCCACACGCTGGTTATGTCCTCAAAGGTTTATTGGCCAATGTCCGATGACGTCAATGACCGGGGACTCAGCCGCAAGCACATTCGCGAGTCGATCGACAACTCATTGCGCAACCTCAAGACCGATTATCTCGACCTCTACTTCGCACACCGTCACGACGACACGGTTCCTATGGCGGAGATAGTTACGACATTCTCGGGTCTGATCGACTCGGGCAAAGTGACCTATTGGGGCACCTCCGAATGGCCGGCAGACAAGATCGCCGAGGCAGTGGCGTTCGCCAACGACAACGCTTTCCACCCACCGATCGTCGACCAGCCGCAGTACTCGATGCTGCACCGCGAGCGGGTCGAAAACGAGGTCATGCCAGTCACCGATGCTGCGGGCATGGGGCTCGTGGTTTGGTCGCCATTGGCGATGGGCATGCTCACCGGTAAATACGACGACGGGCTTCCCGAAGGCGCCCGCTTGTCCGATAACGATGGGTTCCGGGAACGGATTCTCAGCGATGCGAATCGTGCCAAGGTCAAAGCGTTGCAGGACATTGCCGACGGGCTGAATGCCACTCGGGCGCAGCTCGCCCTGGCCTGGGTGTTGCGCACCAAGTCGGTCTCGTCAGCAATCACGGGGGCGACCCGCCCCGAGCAGATCGCCGAAACGATCGGTGCCACCAGCGTCAATCTCAACGACGACACGGTTGCCCGGATCGAAGCAATTCTGGCGGGGGAGTGAGCAGCCCGTTCTAGGTCTCGGACCAAACGGCCAGTTCATTGCCGTTCGGGTCGAGGAAATGGAACCGGCGGCCGCCTGGGAAGGCGAACGCTGGTCGGGAGATCGTGCCGCCCGCAGCTGTGACGGCTTCTTCGCTGGCGGCCAGGTCAGCCGAGTAGAGGATCACCAGGGCGCCGTCGGTCGAAGGTTGTCGGCCGTCGGGATCGTGTTCGAACCCGCCTTCGACGCCTGCACCGGAGAAACTCACGTAGTCCGGACCCCAGTCTTGAAACGTCCACGCAAAGGCGGCGCTGTAGAACGCCTTGGTCGTCTCGATATCAGACGACGGCATCTCGATGTAATTGATCGTGTGGTGAACGTTGGTGTCGGTCATAGCGCCAACTATATCGAGAGGCCGGTCGTCGGCGTTGGTGAGGTGACGTCGGGAGTGAGAGGTCTCTTGCGCAGGAGCAGCAAGATAGCGAATGCGAAACACCAAAGGACGAGCCCGAGGAACGACGCCACGTAGACGAAGTAACCAGCATCGGAATCCAGACCAAGTGGGCCAGCTGCACCTGCCAGAACCAGCAAGGTCGGAAAGATTGCCATGGCGGAGATGGCCCTGGGGAATGTTCGATGGCGGGCTGAGAGCACGCTCGTGCCAATCGCCCAAAAGCTGAGAGCGAGCAACCCTCCCGCACCGAGTCCCTGGGTTCCGACCATTTGGACTGCTAGATATGCCGACAAACCCCAGTCATGATTGAGACTGTCGATGTAGATGAGCGTTCCTGGCGTCGAAACCCGGAGTGCTCCGTGTACCAGGAAGAACGCTGAGGCGAATAGCCCCCAGGCTGTTGTAGCTCTCGTCGCCCATGATCGGTTGCTCTGGATTTCGTCAACAGCCAGCACCGCGACGCTGAAACTGAGCGCCATGACCCACAAAGCGATGCCTGCAAAGACGAAATTGCGGGGATTATCCCGGATGAACTCGATGGTCACTGCTGGATGGTCAGCGTCAGACGAGCCCATACCGAACTGGATGACAAACCACGATACGAGCGCAACGCTGAAGAGCAGCAGTCCGACTCCGGCTGCTCGGATGGGCGGCCGGGTCGTCAGCGGAAAGGAACTTTGCATAGGGAGGTCCTTCGAGTCAAAAGCAAGTCGAGCGGACGCGAGGCACGGAGCCGCAACTGCTGAAGGTCCGCAATGGATGCCGGTGGCCGGAGCCTTCGCCTCTGAAGTGATGTTATGCGACTCTGGAGGGGGCGGCCGGTCGATTTCGCCAAATTTCTGGCGCCTAGTTAGAGCGAACCGTGACGATCGTGGCCCACGATGAGTGCGGATCGCTTGGCTATCGGTTCGTGGCCAAATCGCTTCGCAGGATGCCGAACACGAGCGAATCGAACCACTCTCCTGTGTCGGTGCGCCACGCACCCCGGAGCGTGCCCTCGAGAACAAAGCCTGCGTTGGAGAGCACCCGGTGCATGGCATCGTTGTCGGATCGGGTGGAGGCCTCGATCCGTGAAGCTCGGGATACTTATCTAACAGGTACCCCTCCAGCCAGTCGGTGGCCCGAGTGCGGACCTCTTCATCGGGGTTCTCAAGGTTTTCCAGCGTCAAAAAACACGGCATAAACGTCCGCTTTGTGACGCTGGTTCTACGGCCCCGATGTCGGGAGGGGCGAATCGTGCAGCGCAGCTTCGAGGAACGGCCGGAATTCCGACAGCGTAATCGAGTCCCATGTACTCAGCGTGCTCAAGCCATCTCGCCCCAGACACCCACCCTGGTAGGCACCGGCGGTAACGGAGATGACCTGGGACCCAATGATTGTGGCGTACTGAAGGTTCATATCGGACGGCGCTCCGTCTGCCAACATGCCGACAAATCCGTAAAAGATGCCCGGGCTGCCTGCAAGCACGAAGGAGTCAGGACCGAGCTTTTCAAAAACATAGTCGGCCGGGCATTTATCAGCTTGATCCGACTCGATGGCTTCGTGGAATCCATGAGCAAGGTCCGCCAGATTTGGGGCCGCATCAGCGGCCGGGAATAGACTCTCGATGGAGACCGAAAAGGTCGTCCGCTCAAGCGTCCCAACTTGGAGTTCGTCGCGTTCGACACACATGAAGTTGCCGAGGCCGTCGCAAGCTCGGACGGTCCAACCTCCCCCGAGGTTCGCCACGTGATCCGGTTCATCCCACTGGATCAGTCCTGCAGGCCCGGCTGGCCTGGGGTCCACTACCGTGTCCGAGGCGGCGTCATTCCCGAGACAAGCAGACATGAAAACCACCGCAACCAACGCTCCAATGACATTGCGCTGCATTCGCTTTTCTCCCGGTCCGGACCTTGCGCGGAGTCTATCGGAAGCGGCACCTGCCGAGCCCAACAAGTAGTTGACCCATGGTGTGACGGAACAGTCACGGCGCCCACCCAAATCCCCTCATACTCGAAGCGATCTGAGGGAAGGAGACGCGGGGAAATCACTGGTAGGCGCCGTCGTGGCGGCGAGGTCTCCACAACGAGCGCACTCGTTGTCCAACTCCAACGACGGAACTATGCGGAGGCCGCAGCGAGGGCCCACATACTCGATAGGCTACGTTCCGGGTAGGTCGCGGAGCATTGCGCCTCTGATGGGACCGCCGAGTAGCTTCTCGACTAGCGCTCACCGTCGCTTCGCACGATGCAGAAATGGTTCCCGGCCGGATCGGCCAAGACCATCCAACCGCTGCCATCGGGGTTCCGCCTATCGGCCACCTCGGTAGCTCCGAGTGCAAGTACGCGCTCGATCTCCTCATCCCGACGGCGATCTGTCGGCGCGAGATCAAAGTGGATCCGTCCTCCGGGTCGGCGCAGTTCATCGACCTCCCCGAAAAGCAACCTATTGTTTCCGTTGCGGTCGGCGATGACACATTCCTCGTCACCCGGCTCGTTCGGATAGCCCTCGACATCGATGTAGTCGAGAACCGTCTTCCACCACTCGCACAGTTCGTAGGCGTTGGTGCAGTCAATGATGGTGTCCGAAATGCGAGAAGCCATGGCGTCGATGATAGGAGACCGCTCAACGCGGACCCCAATATTGGTTGGCCGGCAGGCGCGGACAATCCGCCATATGGCAAGTCCGACAAGCCTTGACTGATTGTGGCTTCACTGCCGAGCAACTCACGGACCTGGTTACGGTCGCCCAGTCACAAGAGACGGTCGATCGGGATTACGAGGGCCGTTGGTTCTACGCCCTCCTATGAACGGCAGCTCGCACCCGACCTCAGGGGCACGCTAGGGGCCATCCGCTGGCGCTAGGAATGTCGGGGATTCCCTAACGTCGGTTGCGATGCCGTCGCGGTTTCGGATGAACTGTGGGTCGCTCTCGATGAACAGCTCACCGCTTGAGACATAAGTCGGGAACGGTGTCAGCGAGCGGGGGCTCGGTCCGGCCAGGTACGTCCCATCGAGGGAATAGTTGCTCCCGTGGCAGCTGTCGCTGAACGTCCATTGTTCAGCCGAGGCGTATTCGAGAGGACAGTCGGATCGGGGGTCGCGATCCCCGAACGCGACCACCCCGTACGACTCGGTGGCAACGATGAATACGCCCAGGTCCTCAAGGTGGGCAACGTCTCCAACTTCGAAGAATGTTTCGGACGACTCGGTGTTGATGTCGGTTGGGACGGTGCACGAACCAGCCACACCCGCCAGGACTATGAGCAAGAGAACGGACCGCGGATGCATGGCGAAAGCATACGCCTAGCGGGGTCCGCCTACTAGATGGGATCGTGCTGAAACTGGTCGAGCTTTCGAAGGTGCTCGAGGTCCTTCGGTCGGCCGGCGATCTGCTTGTAGGCGATGACGTGTTCGAGCTGCACGAATGGGAGCCCGTCGATCATTTCAGCGGTGTCGATTAGGTGGTCGATGTCGAAGACCCGCCCCATGATCTGCCGATGGTGATGGCGTGGTCGAAACAGTGCACGATGTCGGTGCCATATTCGTCAACCCACTCGACCTCGCCAACCCGACACGCCCGGTTCCAGGCCGGTCCGCGGCTGATGATGTCGAGGTCATTGGTGGCGTCGATGATACCGCGCACGATGAGCGGCCCACTGCCGAAGACGGTGAAGTCTGCCGAGCGGAAGATCGAGTGACTTCAGCGCCTCAAACAGATCGACGACGCCAGGCATGGCTATCTAACGGCCGTGGCCTGTCTGGTCGGCACGTTGGCAAGGGATTCGTACTGAATTTCTATCTCCGAGAAACCAGTCGTCTTGAGATGCTCGGCCAATGCGTCAAAGTCGATGGCCATTGGATGGTTCTCGGCGCCTCGTCGTGGCCCGCCTCGCCAGTCGCATGACCATGTTCACCGTCGTGGCTGTCACCGCTTGCCACCACCGTGGCGACCATGATGCTTGTGTCGGTCCTTCATCTGCTCGTACTTCGGATGGCTCTCGTTGGTGAAGTCTTCATCGACGATGAATATCGACCGCCGGGTTTGATGACTCTCGCCAACTCGGCCGATGCGGCGGCCAGGTCGGCGACGTGGTGGACGACATTGATCATCCACGCACGGTCGATCGAGTCGGATGGGACCGGCAGATGTTGGGCACCAGCATTCAGGACCGCGACCCGCGACCCGAGACGCCGGGAGCTCACCCGTCCCTTGAGAATGGTGCGCATGAAACCGGTCGGTTCGACGGTTACCACGGTCACGCCGTCTTGCTTGACCGCCTCGAATGCGGCCGCACCCATGCCGGCTCCTATATCGAGAACCGTCATGTCTGGCTCGATTTCGGCGAGTTCCACCACCGCTCGATTGAGGTCGCTCTGCCAGAACTCGAAAAAGTGCCTGCCGTAGCGGAGGGCCGCTTTGATCGCTGACCGGTCGTGGTCCATGCGGGCCTCGTCGACATGGACCATCTCTAGAACGGCACGTTGACGGCGTCGCAGATGAACTTCATGAACGGCACGGTCCGCTTGCACAGGTCAGTGAAGTCGTTCAGGAAGTCAGCCGACGTCACTTGCTTCTGCGTGAGGCGAGTGGAGGCGATGAAGTCCTTACGCTTGAGGTCATCGATGAGCGGATGGTCGGCGTCGTAGCCCTTCGGGGGGCGCGTCAACGCGTCACCCTCCAGACGGAAAAAATCGGTGAAGCGCTTGTTGGTGGTCGCCTTTTTCCATCCGGTCGGATCGGCATCGATGGCCTCACGGATTTGATACGCCACTTTGGTCTCGGGTCTCCACAGCCCACAACCCATGTAGTTGGCCCCCGGTTCAAGGTTCAGATAGAACCCGGGGGCGTGCACGTCCTTGCCCATGACGTGACGGAACTGCATCCCGGTGTTGGTTTTGTAGGGCGTCTTGTCCTTGGCAAAGCGGGTGTCACGTTGAATCCGGAATAGCGAGCCGCCGACGCCGCGGGTGTCTGCCACGAAATTCGGGCTGATCTTGGATAACCGGGGTCCAAACGCCTCTATGAAGTCGAGGGCGGGGTTCTTGATGTATTGATCGTATGTGTCCTGATTCGCCTTGAACCAGTCCCGTTCGTTGTTGGCTTCGAGATCGTGGAGGAACGTGTACAGCTTGGGTGAGAATTTGACCGTCATCGTTCGACCATATCGCACCCGTCCGACAAAATCGAGACTCTCATAACGCCCGAGTATTTCCGAAGGCCGACAACTAGGGACTTTTGGCCCTATGCAGGGTATTTCATAATTCTTGACTATGTAATTATGAAACTCGAACTACTGCCGAGAACTGACCTGGCGGTCCGGGCCCTTCGGTACCTGGCCGACGGTGTTACCCGTAACAGCGAAGATCTTGCCGTGGCCATCGATTCCACGCCGCAACACATCCAACATGTGATGGCGCCACTTACCGGTGCGGGCTGGGTTCGGTCCCGGAGGGGTCCGAGCGGTGGCTACACGATTGATCCGGCCGCTGATCCGTCAATCCTTGAACTGATCGAAGCCGTCGAGGGCCCAACCGCCAACGGCCAGTGCGTCCTTAGGACCAGCACTTGTAATGAAAACCTGCCATGTGCGCTACACGACGCCTGGGTACAAGCGCGTGGGGCGCTTGTCGAGGCGCTCGGGCAACGCCAGGTTATTGAACAATCCAATCCACTTAATGGAGGAAAAGAATGACTACCCGACCCCCCGAAACCCCCTCCCATGTGCATCCTGCACTCGGCTGGCTTTTGGCAGCGGCACTAGCCGGGGTGCTCGTCGCCTCGGGCCTTGGCATTGTGTCGATGGTGCTGCTTGCCTCACACGACTCGGTCGATAAAGATGTCGTGCAAGCAATGGTGGATGAGCAACTCGCCGCGTTCACGCCGCCGGAAGCGATCGCCACGCCTTCCGCAACAATCCCAGCACCGACGACCGATCCCATTTCGGTCCCCGTGCAGTCTGCGTTCGGGTCGGTACTTCCAACACTGACGCCCAAAGCCGAGCTCTCGCCGGCACCGGCGGATGAGGTCAACGTGTCGTATGCGCCGAATGTTCCGCCGGCTGCCGATCGAACCAATCAAGCCATTGTGACGGTCGAATTCGACATCGTGGAAAAGGTGGCAGCTATCGACCCAGCCACCGGGATCGAGTTTGAGACTTGGGGATACCAAATCCGGGGCGATGACCAGCTGACCGGAACTCCCGGACCGATGGTGCGAGCGCGGGTCGGCGACATCCTCCGGTTCGTGATCTACAACCCTGAGGAAAACCTGTCCGCGCACAACGTCGACTTCCATGCAGTAACCGGACAAGGCGGCGGGGCAGAGAATACGCTGGTCGCCCCGGGGGAATCGGCCGTGATTGAAGCCAGGATGTTGTACCCGGGGATGTTCATGTATCACTGCGCAGCCGGTGACGTCCCGGGCCACATTGCCCACGGCATGTACGGCGGCATTCTCGTCGATCCGGAAACTCCACTGCCCCAAGCCGACAAGGAGTTTTATATCGTCCAGTCCGAGTACTACCTGACCGCAGCCGATTCGGGTGCGTACACGCAGGACCGGGTGGCGATGACTGATGAACACCCGACGATGGTGGTCTTCAACGGCGCCAAGGGAGCCCTTACCGGAGATAATGCCCTGCAGATGGATGTCGGTGATCGGGCCCGGTTCTATTTCGTGAACTGCCGGACTCAATCTCGACTCGAACTTCCATCCCATCGGATCCCATTGGGACTCGGTCTGGCCAGAGGGGGCGTCGCTCAATCAGCCGATTCGTGGTTCGCAAACCACCCTGGTTCCGGCTGGCGGCGGGGTCATCGTTGACCTCCTGGGTCAAGTTCCATCGAATATCATCCTGGTGGACCACGCACTTACCCGAGCGTTCGACAAAGGTGCCATCGGGATTGTGACGGTGTCCGGTGAGCCGAACCCGGAGATCTTCGAAGTTGGCTCTACGGAGGGGGCGACGGCGAGCCCTGATACACCTGCTGCGGTTCCGGAGGGTCCAGTCGTGACGATGGTGGATGGCGCCTGGACCGGCCAGCCACTCGACGCTCCAGACGAGTTCGCTGACAGTGAGGTTCCGGTTGACTACGACATCAACGTACTCACCGTCAAAGTAGGTACCACCGTGACCTGGGTCAACGAAGACTCACAAGCGCACACGGTTACGGACGTGGACTTTGGGTTTGATTCTGGCCTGATGTCCAAAGGTGACACGTGGTCCTATACGTTCACTGAAGTCGGCGAATTCGAGTATTTCTGTGCACCCCATCCATGGATGCGGGCCAAGGTCGTCGTCGAGAGCTAACCAACCAAGCAGCCGGTTAACCGAGTCGGGCGAACGCAGATGCGTTCGCCCGACTGGCGTTTCAGGTTGGCTTCGCAGCTAGCGATTTATTCGGCGTCTTCGAACCGACCCCGGATGCGGGGGAACTTGACGGGAGCGTGGACATGGCAGGCTTCACGCTTGTTGTAACGCGACAGGACTGTCTCGCAGGACATGTCAGCGCATACTCTATGAGCGGTATAAGTCTTGGGGCGACGGGTACGGCCAGCTGGTCTGCTGGCGATAAATGTCGAGTCCATGTTGGTTCCTTTCAGGTAAAACGGTTGGAACGGGCGACCTTGTGGGAGGCTGGGAGGGCCATGCCGCCCGTTCCGGTGATTTCGTCAAATCTGATAAGCCAGCGCCTCCTCGAGTTCGGCCGCAACCTCGGGATCAACGGTCGTGTGGAGTAACCGACCGTCGAAGCGCCGTAGTTCTGCGAGCAGGTGGGCGAGTTGGTAATCCTTCAAAAGTACGAAGAGGGCGGCTTCGCCATCGGTGAGGCTGTCGCCGAGGTCGCGCATCTGGTTGTCGTTGATTCCGATGTCGCGGAGTTTCCCAAAGAGCCCTCCCGCCGCAGCGCCGATCGCCGCACCGATGAACGGAGCGGCGACGGCCAGTCCGATGAGTGCCCCCCACATGCCGCCCGTAGCGGCACCCTGGGTGGTACCCATGTCGCGGGTCTGATGAATGTGAACATGTCCACCATCGGTCTTGTTGACAATGGCGAGGTCGTCGATGTCGATCGACTGATGGCGCTCGAGTCGGATCATGGCGATGCTGGCTTCCTGAGCGAGCAATGGGTCGGCGAAGCGGACGGCGATCAGTTCCGGCACTTGGGCGACTGCGTCGCTGGCTGTGGCGAAATGGTCTTCTGCGGAGGTCGTCAAGCTGCCTTCCATGAGAGTAACTATGGGGGAAGCGTCTAAACGTACGGGAAACAGAACCTAAGAACACCCTAAGAACCAAATAATGGTAATTGGTTGGTTACGAAGCTACCGCGTGCACCCGGAAGCCGACAATGGCTCCGCCGTCAGGGGCGTCTTCGACGATGGTTGTCCCGCCGTGGAACGCCACGATCTCCTCGACGATGGCAAGACCGAGTCCCGAGCCCGGAAGGGTGCGGGCTTTGTCAGATCGGTAGAAACGGTCAAAGACTCGCTCCTTGTCCGCATCGCTGATGCCGGGGCCGTGATCGCGTACCCGCACCTCGCCGTCGGCGACGGTGACCTCGATTGCCTCGTCCGCCGCACTCCACTTATGGGCATTATCAATGAGGTTGGACACGGCCCGCTCGATCAACGTCGGTCGGCCAGTTACGACGGTGCCATCTGACGTGACGATCACTGCCCGGTTGTAGCGGCGTTCGGCTCGGTCGGCGACCCGGCTGACCAGGGCACCCAGTTCGATCTCCATGATCGGTTCGTCGCTGGTCTGGTTGTCCTTGGCCAGTTCGACCAGTTCGGACACAAGGGTCGTCAGTTCTTCAAGCTCGAAGTTGACGTCCTTGAGGATATCTTTTCGCTCCGAAAGCTCCAGGCCGTCAGCGCGTTGGAGGAAGTCGATGTTGGTGCGCAAGGCGGTTAGGGGAGTTCGAAGTTCGTGTGAGGCGTCGTCGATGAGGCGTTTCTGTTGACTGCGCGAGGCAGCGAGGGCCGTGAGCATCGTGTTGAAGGCGTTCGACACCCGCCCGACCTCGTCGTTGCGACGCACCCGGATCGTGGCGCCAAGATCCTGGGTCCTGGCGACGTTCTCGGCAGCTGCGGCGAGAGAGCCCATCGGACGCAGGGCAGCCGCAGCCAGACCTGATGCGATGAGGCCGGCCGAGGCGGCTCCGATGAGGCCGATGACGACGAACTGTGCCTGGATACGATTGAGGAACGCCTGCTGTTCGATCAGGTTTTGCGCAAACATGAGGCCGCCGCCACTCTCGAAGGGGACTGTGATGATGCGGAAGGTGCCGCCGGCGGTTTGCTCGGTGTGAAGCGCGGACGGTCGGCCCGATTCGATGGCCGCAATGTCGATCGGGGTTACGTGGAGCGGCTCTTCAATCCCGTACGTAAAGAGCGGGATGCCCTGGTCGTCGATGTACTGCATTGGCTGGTTGGCGCCAAACAGACCCCGAAGTGAAGGGTTCTCCTCGGAGTTCGGTCCGAATTCGTGTCGGAACCGTTCCGCACGCGCGCTTAGCTGCCGGTCGGCGTCTCGCTCAATTTCACGGACCGTAGATATGAACGCGATGGCTGCCACCAGCAACATGCAGACGGCAACGGATCCGGCCACAAGCAGCGCGATGCGACTGCGGAGATTCATAAGCGGAGCGCGTAGCCGACGCCTCGTACGGTGTGGATGAGCCGGGTCGAGTCATCTTCTTCGGTCTTGCGACGCAAATAGCCGATATAGACGTCCAGCGAGTTTGAAGACGTCTCAAAGTCGTAACCCCAAATGCGGTCGTAGATAACGTCTCGGGTGAGGACGATCTCGGCGTTGGAAAGGAGAAGCTCCAGCAGGTCGAATTCGGTCTTGGTGAGGTCGAGGACTCGTTCGCCCCGCTTGACGACCCGGGTCGACAGGTTCATCGTCAAGTCGTCGTAGGACAGTTCGTCGCTGTCGCCTTCGACATGGTCGGTGCGACGGAGCAAGGCGCGTAGGCGCGCCAAAAGCTCTTCAAGCGCGTACGGCTTTGGGAGGTAGTCGTCTGCTCCGGCGTCGAGCCCTGCCACCCGATCGGATACCTCCTGGCGGGCGGTCAACATCAGGATTGGCGTCTCGATCCCTTTGGAGCGCATCCGCCGGCAGGCCGTCAGACCATCGATGTGGGGCATCATGACGTCAAGGACAATGACGTCGGGTTCGGACGTTGAAACGGCTTCCAGGGCTTCGGCGCCATCGAAGGCAAGCACCACGTCGTAGCCCTCGAATTTCAGTGCTCGGGACAGCGCAGTGCGTACGCCTTCGTCATCTTCGGCGATCAGGACGGTACTCATGTCCGATCAGTTTACGTTGGTTCGGTTCAATACCCGATGAGCAGTTCCTAAGAAGCGGTTAAAACCTCACACCGATCGCAAGTACCTTCCAGATCAAGCAGTCGGCGAGTTTCGCGTTCTGTTGCTTTTTGGCGCACTTGCCCGTTGGCGTGCCCGTCGTGGAAACTGGTTTCCCCGTCCACGGCTCGATCCTTGGATTAAGGTATAGCCAATGACGATGGAAGGGGTGGTGTTGTTGGTCGCGGCCTCGAACCGACATTGCTTGGGCAGGCCGCCGTGGCAATGCACGACGGTGTGAGTCATTCTGTAGCTGAGATAACCTCGTGATCGAGCTACCGGACGAGCACGCAGTTACGGCCCGGCCCAGGTTCCATTTCACCGCTCCGGCCAATTGGCTAAACGATCCCAATGGTCTCGTATTTCTGAACGGTGAGTATCACCTTTTCTATCAACACCACCCGTTTGACATCTCGTTTGGTCCCCCGCACTGGGGGCACGCATCCAGCCGTGATCTCGTCGTGTGGGAGCACCTTCCGATTGCACTTGCCCCCGATGATCTCGGGTGGATATATTCCGGTTCGGCGGTCATCGATGTCGACAATACGGCGGGTTTTGGATCTGGCGCGGTCGTTGCGGCGTTCACCCATCACCGCGAAGAAGGCGTGGAAAGCCAGAGTCTTGCGTTCTCGTTGGACCGAGGTCAGACGTTTACCAAGTACTCCGGCAACCCGGTGATCAAGCAGCCGGAGGGAGCGCCCGATTTCCGGGATCCCCGGGTTCTGTGGTGGGAGGGCATGGAAACTGGCCATTGGGTGATGCTCCTCGCTGTCGGCGTCAGCGTCTGGCTCTATACCTCTGACGATCTGATCAACTGGGCCTATACATCGACGTTTGATCCTGATCCCGGCTCGGCCAGGGTGTGGGAGTGTCCTGACCTCATACGACTGTCTGTTGCCAACACCGGCGAGCGGCGATGGGTCATGGTGGTGGGCGTGGATTCCGGCGACTTTCCTGCCCTCTTCGGCACCCGCTATTGGGTTGGCGAATTCGATGGACGAAAGTTCACTCCGGCGCACACATCGGTGCATTGGGCCGACCACGGCGCCGATTTCTATGCCGCACAGAGTTGGAATTCTGCACCAGATGATCGCAAGGTATGGATTGGGTGGATGAACAACTGGGGCTACGCCAGCGACACGCCCACCGAAGGGTGGCGTGGTGCCATGACGGCGCCCCGAGAGCTGGGTCTGATCGGCACCGTTAACGGGATCCGGCTGACGCAGCAACCCGTCGCCGAGTTTGAGGCACGGCGGGTCCATTTGGTCGATTTCGAGGGAGTGGTGGCAACGGGGGATTCCGACCCCTTGGCCGACATTCAAGGGTCGGCCCTCGACATTGTTGCCCGTATCAATCTCAGGCGATCAACGGCCGAGCATCTGCGAATTGCGGTGCGCAGCGGTCCAGGGGAATCAACTGAGATTGTGCTCGACCTAGGAAGCCCGGCACTCTCGGTCGATCGGTTTCGCAGCGGTCGCCATCTCATCCACCGCAGCTACACGGAGCCCCGCCGGGCGGTTCTCGATTTGACCGATGACATTCTGGATCTGCGGGTCTTGGTCGACTCTATGTCGGTGGAGGTCTTTGCCGGAGGCGGGACCGTGGCCATCACCGAGCTGATCTTCCCCTCACCAGATAGCACGGGTCTTGGCCTCGAGGTCGTTGCAGGCACGGTGTCATTCGAGTCGCTCCGGGTTTACCGGATAGAGACGCCAGGATGAAACAGGCGTACAACTAGCCAGGTGCCAGCTCGCTCGGATCGTTCTTTCGTAGTCGGGCGGGCGACCTATTCAGCTAGCTTTCAAGACATGCCCGAGTTCCTGATGTTGATGAAACGAGGCGCCTACTCCGAGGAGGGAGAATGGGGCGACTACATCCAGAAGCTTCGACAGCGCCCGGAGTTTCGCGGCGGTAGCTCGCTCGGAAACGGCGTCTCGGTGTCCAGGCAGGCGACTTCCGACCAGTGCATCGTCACCGGATTTCTGCACTTCGAGGCCGATACGATCGCAGTTGTGCGTGAGTTGCTCGCCGGGAATCCTCTGTTCGAGGCTGGCGGGGAGATCGAGATTCTTGAGCTGATCGAGGATTGATCGCAGAGTGCCGCCTTCTCGCGTCCGTTGCCGACGGGTCTGGCGAACTCCGGAAAGCGGGAGTCGTCGAGGGCCATCTGATCGGATACCTCCTGCTGGGCCTCGGCGATCAGGACGGTACTCATGTCTTGTCAGCTTACGTTGGTTCGGTTCCGATGAGCAGTTCCTCAGAAGCGGTTAAAACCTCACCTCATTCTCGTCGGGCGCGACGGTCGAGCTCCTCGATGACCGGCCAGGCTCCGGCCTCAGTGTTCGAGAGCACGACGCCGTCGACCCCCGGGCCGTTTGTCTCGCCCCAGTGACGAAGAATCCCGCTGACGCCGGCGTTGATACCTTCCTTCCACCACATGTTTTCCCGGAACTCAAGCCCGAAGCCTTGCCCAGCGCCGTCATCAAAGGTCACCTGTGGGGTGAAGAACGCCTCGGTTAGTTCCGGGGTCAACAGCACGCCGTCGCGGAGTGCGTCGATGAAACGCATCAGGTCGGCCGCCGTGACATGAGCGCCGCCGTCGGGAGACCCGATCGGTGGGTATTTGAACATGTTCGACTCGAGCCGGCCGTCGGGTCGGGGGTCAAACCCCTCCGCGACGTCGGGCTCGGGATCCCGCTTGTCGAAGAAGCCCGAACGCGCCATGTTGGCGGGCTGGAAAACGTGCTCGATGACGTACTCGCGAAATGATGTCCCGGCGGCATGCTCGACCGCCAGACCAGCGAGGATATAGGCGCAGTTGCAGTAGCGATGGCCTTCCCCGGGCGGGAAATTCGGTGGATCGGACGTGCACTGCGGCAGGAAGTCGCGGGTCTCGGTGACCGAGTAGGTCGGCTTGTCGATCCACAGCTCTGCGTAATCTTCGCCGGCTTCTTCATCGGCGTCATCGGCGATGCCGCTGGTATGCGTGAGCAGGTGCCGCAGCGTCACCGTCGGCGAAATCACCGTGTCCGCCAGGTCGGCGTAGGCGTGTATTGACGTGTCTAGGTTTAGTTTCTCTTGCCCAACGAGCTGTAAGACCGCCACGGCAGTGAACAGCTTGGTGATTGAAGCCGTGTCGAAGCGGGTGTCCATCGTGTTGGGAATTCCCCAGCGCGGCGAAGCCAATCCATATGCGCCGGTAAAGATCTCGTGGTTTCCACGCCGCAGCAACACGACGCCGGTGTAACCCGCATCGCGGAGAAACGCGTCTAAACCGTCGGTAAGGGTCGGTCCAGCCATGGCATCGCTCCGATCGTGTCACCCAGGAGGCTAGCGAAACCACCAATGTCGAATCCTGGATCGCCAGGTGCCGAGTGCCAACAGACTGATACGAAGAACAGGTGGTGGATCCAGCCCAGATTTCGAGTCGGTCAGTTTGGCGTAAGCGCTCAGGCCCGGGTGATGACCTGGCGCATGCGCCAGGAAGCGATCGCCATGAGGACGGCCGCGAAGCCGGCTAGTGCCCCCAGCTGGGGAAGAATGTCGACTAGTGATGCGTCATGCCGCACCAGTTCTGCGAAGGCATCGTTCGCCCAGTAGTGCGGGGTGAATCGGGCAATCCGGGTCAGTGTGTCGCTGAATAGCTCGATGGGTAGCATCGAACCTCCCACGGCGGCCAGGCCGATCGCAGCGACTATGGCGACCCCTCCCGCCTGCTGATCGTTTCGGAATACCGCGCCAAACAACATGGCTGCGCCCGCTCCAACGGCCGCGAACAGGACCAGGGCGCCAGCGGCGCCGAGAGGGTCACCCCAGCCCACCCCGAACAAGAGCGTCGTAGCCGCCATGATGTAAACGCCTTGCACAAACACGATAACGAACCTGCCGAGGGCTTCGCCGGTCAAGATGGTGCGCACCGAGGTCGGAGTACCGGCCATCCGGGTAGTCATGCCGAGATGACGGCTCTGTATGAGGGCAGCTGAACCGGTCAGGCCGGTAAGGAACATGAACAGAACGAGTTGGCTCGAGGCGCCGATGTCGAACTGGCCGAGCGATGCCGGAAACAGCGATTCTCCCTGAACGATCGTTTCGACCGTCAGGTTCGGAATCGTGGGTGTAACTGCCGCTGCGGCAGTCGCCGCAGCGATCGGGTCGGCTCCTTTGGACGTTGCGAATCGAACCGCCATTTCTTGTTCGACTGCGCCCGCTATGGCTTCGTTGACCACGACCTGAAGTTGGGGCCCCACCCCATCGGGGCGAGAAATGAAACCGACTTGGCCGATGTCGCCGGCCGCAAGTGCCGAATCAAGGTCATCTGGAATCGAAACCCCGGCCGACAAATTGCCACGCTCGACGGCCAGCAACAGTTCGTCCTCGGTGTCGAACTCGACGACGGTGATGCTGTCCTCCGCTTTGAGGCGGGCGGTGATGTCGGCGGCGACCGGTTCGTCGCTAGCGGTTACTCCGAGTCGGGGTGAGAAGTCGCCCCCGAACTGCGCTCCGATGAGCATGACGATTCCGATTGGCAACACGAATACGAAGAAGACCGTCGATCGATCGCGTAGAAAACGCAACAGCGCGACCCGGGCGATAGCGAGTACTTTTCTCATGGCTTCAGCATCTTCCCGGTTATGTACAGGCCGATTGAACCCGCCACCGCAGCGATACCAATAAGCACAAAGAAGGCAGGAAGAGCGGCGCCTATTCCGCCTCCGGCCAGTTCACCGAGGCCACGCATGAACCAGGCATTAGGTGTCATCAGCGACAGTGTGCCGAGGAGTCCTCCCTGGCTGATCGGGAAGAACGTGCCTCCCAGCATTCCCATCGTGACAGCCACAATCGACTGGAGGTTTCCGGCCTGCTCGGCCGTTTTGGCAAAAGCACCGGCGAACGTCATGAGCGCCACGACGGCCAGCACGGCACCGCCCACCAGCAGAGCCACTCCGAGCGGCGCACCCCATTCGGCGCCCATGATCAAGGTTGATGTAATCACGAGAACGGTCATTGACACGAGGCCGATCAAAACGCTCGCCATCGACTTGCCAATCGTGATCGACTTGCGGTTGATCGGCGCGGCCAGGAGTCGCATGAGCGTGCCTTCTCGCCGTTCCTCAAGCATGGACGTCACAGCCATGCCGGCGATAAAAAACAAGAAGAAGATCGACAAGCCCGCCACAAAGTAGGTGGCCGAGTCGATCTGACGGGTGGCCGCTTCGACGGAGCCGATTTCGATAGCCGGTTGGGCGGTGCCGGCTTCCGCCGCAGCGGCAATGACGTCCTCAGGTAGGAGCGCTCCCGTTGCCATTGCCGTCCCAACGGAGAGGTTGGCGGTTCTCACCCCGAGGCCGAACTGCTCGGCGATCGAAGAGGCCACCTGGGTGGTAGTAGGAGCGTCGACGTTACCCACCACCTCAATGGTGGCGTCTGCGCCTCCGAGAACACTGTCCGAGAGTCCTGCTGGGAGGATGAATGATGCTCCGACGTCCCCTTCGTCTGCCGCGGTTCGTGCCGCATCGGCCGAGTCGAAGGGAGTGACGTTCAATAGGCCATCGGATGCGATCGAATCGAGCACCCCGGCGAATGCTTCACCGATCGGGCCGCCGTCGAGGTTGGCGACGCCCACATCGAAGGTGATGGTCTCACCGACGTCGCTGATCCCGGCACCGAACACGAGATTGAAGATGAACGCCAGCGCCAGCGGAGCCGCGAGCCCGATGATGAAGATGGAGCGGTCCCTGGCCCGTAAGGCCAGATCGTTCTTGGCGATCGTCCAGGCATGACGCATGTCAGTCTCGAAGCGCTTTGCCAGTCAGATGCAGAAACACCGCTTCCAGGTCGGGTTCCTCCACGGACACGGCCGTGACGCCGGCGTGCTGGCTCCCGAGCACTCGCATGGCTTCGGGCAGGACGGCTCCGGCGTCTGCAACGAGCATCTCGAGGGTCCCGTCCGAAGGTGACACGGAGTGCACGCCACGAAGGCGTCGCAGTTCGTCCAGGGCAGATTCGTCCACGCCGGACGCCGAGACACGAATCAAGTCCTGGCGCCCAATCAACTCGATGAGCTCCCGGCGGGTCCCTTCGGCCTTGATCTCGCCCTCGTCGATGATGCCCACCCGGTCACAGAGTCGTTCTGCCTCTTCCATGTAGTGGGTCGTGTAGAGGACAGCCATGCCCTCACTCGACAGATGCTCGACGGACTCGAGGATGGCGTTGCGTGATTGCGGGTCGACACCGACGGTTGGTTCGTCGAGCACTAAGAGTTTGGGGTGATGGAGGAGTCCGATGCCGATATTGAGGCGGCGTTTCATTCCGCCCGAATACTCAGAGGCACGGTCGTTGGCGCGGTCGGCGAGTCCCACGACTTCAAGCACTTCGTCAACACGCTTGGCGAGTTCGGCTTTCGGCATCGAGTAGAGGTGGCCGAAGAACTTGAGATTCTCACGTGCCGTCAGGTCCGGGTAGATCGCCAGGTCCTGCGGCACCAGGCCTATATCCTGTTTGGGAGCGAGGGTGGTGGTGGTCATCGATTGGCCGTCGAGCAGCACTTCCCCGCCATCACGTTGGAGTAGCCCGCTCACCATCGAAATCGAAGTGGTTTTGCCCGCCCCGTTGGGTCCGAGCAGGCCATAGGTCTCACCAGAGCCGATGTGGAAAGTCACACCTCGCACGGCGTGAATGTCTCCAAACGACTTCCTGAGCCCGGTTGCCTCCAGCACGCGCGTGTTGGTCAATGCGGCCTCCTCTCCATCACGGTCTCTAAGTATGGCCGATGGCAGCGCTTGCTGCGGTCGAACGGCGGCGGACAAGGCGAGGATCCGACCAGATCTCGACCATACTGGCCGCTTGTTTACGCCAACACGCCTCGCCTATGCGGTTCGTCCAAACGCCCCCATCTCGGTGGTGGCCGCTGCCGTGGCGCTGGCCGCGATGTTTGCCGCCACCCCGTTTCTGATTCCTGAGGTAGCCGCCCGCTATGGCGTTTCGGAAGGTTCGGCCGGTTTGATTTCGGTAGCCCAGGTGGCCAGCTTTGCGTTGTTTAGTTTCCTGCTTCCGAAGTTCCGCTCGCCATCGGGCCGTTTGCTGCGGGTCGCCGCGGTCGTTTTTCTGTTCGCCAACTTCGCCAGCGCTTTTATGTCGGTTTTTTGGATGCTGATCGCGTTGCGGGTCGTGGCCGGGGCGGCCGCCGGAACGATCACGTGGATTGTCTGGGCTGAAGCGATGGGAGATCGACGGTCTCTGGCTTCCATCTCAGCCGCTGGTCCGATGACCGCCTTCATCGGGTCGCCGATCCTGGCGTTCTTTGCGGATCGTGGCGACCAATGGGTCTATGGGTTCCTGACGGTCATTGCCATTCCGGCGGTGATCATGAAAGTCGGGGAGATCCGCACCCCGGAGCGCGCCGGGCGGGTGAGCCGATCCCGGTCGAATCCGGTGCTGCTGTTCGCCCTCTTGCTGCTGTCTTTGGCGGGGTCGAGTCTGTTCATCTTCACCGCCACCGCTGCTGAAACTCTGCTCGATATGTCGCCGCGGGCGATATCGTTCGGTTACAGCTTCAACGCTCTCGCCGGGTTGATCGGCGCCCGGTTGGCCACCCGCCACAAGCGACCCGGTTGGTGGATGGCGACTACCGGTCCGGCGGCGTTCCTCACGATTCTGGGCGGATCAGCCGTGTGGTATTTCGTAGGCATGATCTGGTGGGGGTTCGCGTTCTGGATGGCGGTCCCAGGGGTGATGGTGATGCTGTCTGAACGGTCGCTCGATCCATCGGAGCGAGCTGGTGACGCCCAGGCATATATGGCGGTCGGACGCTCGTTTGGTCCACTCGTCGGAGGTGGCTTCGCAGATGCCGGGGCATACGCGTCGCTGGCGATTGTGGCCGGAGCCGGCTTGGTCGTCTCGGGAGTCACCGTGATCGGCGTCCAGGAAGGACGCCATCGACTCCCACCCACCCCGTTGTAGCGATGGTGCTTCCGATGATCGGCCGGTCCACAACCAGTGGCAATGTCAGAATCGTTGCCGGCGAGCGGTCTCTCTAAAGTCTTGGGATCTCACCTGGAGGTCATCGAATCGGGGTCGAACCCACTGTGATTGAAGAGACCGGGGACGGGTTCGAGGCCGGCCGGATTGCCACCATCGCTGGTGGCCATGCCGTGCACGACACTTTCACCGCCTTTCTTCCACCTCTCCTGCCTCGATTCATCGAAACCATGGCGTTGTCGAATACGGCAGCGGGGATGCTGACGGCGGCCATTCAACTGCCGTCATTGCTCCAGGCCTTCATCGGGCATCTGGCTGACCGTAAGGCTTTGCGGTGGATCGTGGTGGCCGCACCTGGGGTGACGGCGACGGCGATGAGCCTGCTGGGTTGGGCACCCGGTTACCCGGTCCTGGTCCTGCTTTTGCTCGTCGCGGGCGTGAGTGTCGCAGCTTTTCATGCGACAGCACCAGTGGCGATTGGCTATCTATCTGGCCACCGGTTGGGTCGGGGCATGGGGTATTGGATGGTGGGCGGCGAGCTCGGTCGTACGCTCGGACCGCTGGTGGTGGTGAGCGCTCTGGCCGTGATGTCGCTGCGGTCAATGGTTTTCCTGGCATTGGCGGGCATTGCGACGTCCGTGGTGCTCCACTTTCGTCTGCGGGACGTGCCGTTGCGAAGCCGCGGTGATACCGAGCCAGTCCATTGGCGAACCGCGGTTCGGGCGATGCGCGGTGTGATGCTCGTTCTGGCGGCTCTGGTGGCGTTACGCAGCATGATGATGATGGCGGCGACGATTTTCCTGCCGGTGTTCCTCACCGAGGAGGGCAGCACGCTGTGGGTAGCCGGCGCTGCGCTGTCCATCGTGGAAGCTGCCGGAGTGATCGGAGCCTTTTCGGGCGGCTGGATTAGTGATCGAGTCGGGCGGCGTGCGGTGCTGGCCTTCAGTCATGTGGCCGCCCCTATCTCGCTTCTGCTGTTCCTGGCAGCAGATGGTTGGGTCAGAATCGCCTTGCTCCCGATCGTTGGCCTGACCCTGCTGGCGATTACACCAGCGCTGATGGCGCTGGTTCAGGAACAATTCCCCGACAGCAGAGCACTTGCCAATGGGGTCTACCTGTCGATCAACTTCGCAATCCGGTCGATTGCTGCGGTCGCCTTTGGCGCTGTCGGTGATGCCTTTGGTCTATCGACGGCGATGCTGATCGGCGCCATGGCGATGTTCGCGGGGCTCCCGCTGATCTGGATGCTTCCCCGGGACCGATGATCCCAATCGGTCGGATTGGCCTAAGCGACCAGAACGTCGTGTTGGGCGATGGTTTCGGAGGGGAAGCAGACCAGTGAATGGCCGTGTTCGTCCTCGGTCACCGTGTAGACCGTGACCGAATCCTGGCCCCAGAGCACTACTTCGCCTACATAGGTTTGAAATAGATCGCCATCTCTGACGATGAATCGATGAGTCATGGCCCTATCCCCGCAATCTTTCGTCTACTTCAGGTATCGACCCGCAATGCCGGTTAATTGAGGTCCATTCACGGAAACCCCGGGATGACTAGTCAGCTCATACAGGTCAAGTTCGACGGATCGACGGAATCTGTCCGGGATAGGTCGGCCGCTTGGGACCGGCCTCGCCTAGGAGTCCCTCGGCATAACGACCCAGGGTCCGGGGCTACTCGGCGCGGCTTTCTCCGGAACCGTGACCGATTGCCGAGTTCCGGCATTCTTGAAGCGATGCCACAATGTTGCGGATGCTCGCTGGCTCGCTCTTTACCTACGCCCTGGTCGCCGTTGTGTTCTCGATCAATGCGCTGAGGTCCAATCCCAATCCTCGCAGCAAGTTTCCGGCCCTGTGGCTCCCGGCAATGCTGATCTCGGAGGCTTCGCCGGTGGTTCTGGTGTTCCGTCTTTTGGTCGCCGGGTTGGCGTGGTGGGGTGGGCTCGGTGACCAACCCGTCGGACGCATCGGCCTTGGCATGTTGGCCGTTTCGATCGGACTGCTGGCCGTCATCGTGGTCCGCGACTGGTGGGCGACTCGATTGATTGTCGGTCAGGTGCCTGAGCAGTATCGGTTGGCAGGCTCGTGGCTGGATCGCTTTCGTCGGGATCACGAAAGCCTTCCGTCGGGCGTAAAGCTGATTAGTGGCGTCGAGTACGCCGAAGGTCTGACGGCCGATTTGTTCGTGCCTGATGACTCTGTACCTGCCAGACCATCCGTGGTGTATGTGCATGGAGGCGGATGGACCGGCGGCGCGCCGCACAGCCAGGGCGTGCCCCTGTTTCATCACCTGGCGCAACGTGGCTGGGTGGTGTGCGCCATCCGGTATCCGTTGGCTCCAGCCGCGTCGTTTCTCGATCAGGCTGTCGCCATCCGCCGAGCGATCGTCTGGGCACGCTCGGCAGGTCGCGAATATGGGATTGATCCGGGCCGTATCGCCCTGGTGGGCGGTTCGGCGGGCGGTCACCTGGCGTCGGTGGCCGGGCTCGTAGACGACCGTGTGCTTCAGCCGGGTTTCGAGGAGGCGGATGGTTCTGTCGGGGCGATCGTATCGCTCTACGGGATTTTCGACTTCGTGAATCGCAACCAGACTCGTCCCGACTGGCGGGTCATTCCCGTCGCTTTGATGAAAGGGACCCCCGCCCAAAAACCTGAGCTCTACCGCTTGGCCTCTCCGATCGACCATGTGCGGCCCGAGATGCCGCCGATGCTGGTGGTACACGGCTCGATCGATTCGCTCGTTCCTCCCCAGGAGAGCCGGGCGTTCGTCGAAGCGGCGCAGGATGCCGGGGGGCGTGTCGAGTATCTCGAAGTGCCGGGCGCTCAGCACGCCTTTGATGCGGTGAACTCGCCTCGCACCCGGGCGGTGGTTGGGGTCGTTACCCGGTTCCTGGAAACCACCTTTGGCCCGCCTAGTCCTGGTTAAAAAGGAAGGGCCGCTCAATGAGCGGCCCTTTCAATCTTGTAACGATTTCGCTAGACGACTCGAACGTTCTGGGCTTCATCGCCCTTACGTCCTGCGCCGATCTCGAACTCTACCGTTTGGCCTTCTTCGAGTGAACGGTAGCCCGCGCCTTCGATGTTTGAGTAATGGACGAAGACATCTTCGCCGTCTGCTCGCGAGATGAAGCCGAAGCCCTTCTCAGCGTTGAAAAATTTCACAGTTCCCTGTGCCATTGCTATTTCACTTCCTAAAAGAGCAGCCAATCTTCGGCCGCCGTTCTGAGCAGTCTACGGGCAGATCCGAATTGTCCAAAACGAGATTCAGCTTTCGAGGGTCGAAAGCGCCGCGATAAGCCGTCGTTTGGCCTCCGAAGCGACTTCGGCGAGGGCACTGTTTTCGGTCACTCCCGACATGAGTTCGGGCTCCATGGCCGCCACCACCGTGCGTCCGTTCGATTCGTAAACGGCCACGTTGCATGGCAAAAGCAGTCCAATGCCTTCCTCGATCTCAAGTGCCTGATTGGCGAGAACCGGGTTGCAGGCCCCGAGGATTCGGTAAGGCGCTCGATCGACGTCGATCTTCGTTTTCAGGGTGGCGGCGACATCGATTTCGGTGAGGATTCCGAATCCCTGGTCGGCCAGCGCCGATCGAATTGCCGTTTCAGCGGCTTCCATTCCAAGGTCGGTCGTGATCGTCATGCCATAGGAGTGGGATTCCATGTCTTGCCTTTGGGTCGGGTCATCCAAGTATATGCATCTTTTCGCATATAGCGCCAGCTCCGGTTTTACATACTTCTGACTTTTCCCTGATGGCGTTCAGATATCCCTCGTCGATAGTTGAAGGAGAGGAAAGGAGATATTCGATGCGAATCGCAATTGCCGTCGCCATGGTTCTGGCACTAGCTGCCTGTAGCCGGCCCGGTGGCCAATTCTTGGCCGGGGACGGTGGCTCAGTCACAACGACGACTGAGGAATCTGCCGACTCTGCATCGGTCGCCGTGGACCCAATAACGGAGCCGGGGGCCGCCGTCGCCACAACGACGGTTGCAGTTCAGGCCGCTCCCGTGACGACAGTCTCGACATCGGGAGTGGTCACGCCAACGACCGTGGCTTCGGCCCCGCAGACGACCACCACCACTACCACGGTGCCGGCGCTCACCGTTGACCCTCAACAGGTAGAGAGTGCCCTGGCCGAACTCGACGAACTGCTGAGTTCACTCGGTTCGGCCATGTCTGCCATGGAACAAGCTTTCGAGCAAGGAGAATGACATGAAGCGATACATAACTGCCGTACTGGTGGCCCTCATGATGGTTGTGCCTTCTGTGGCCTCGGCCCAGACGGATACCACCACAGACACCACGGTGCCGAGCGATCAAGTGACCGACCAGGCAACTGATCGTCCGACGGATGCCCAGACCGATGCCGAAACCGATCGCCACCGTGACCTGGCGGCCGTGAAGGCCAAAGTCCTCCGATCCATTGACGTTCGGATCACCGCGATGGACACCGCCCTGGTGCGGGTTGAGGGATCACACCACCTGACGCCCGGTCACAAGGCGACGCTGACGGCTGATTACCGTTTCCACCGCGACAGCCTGGCTGCATTGCGCATCGAGGTCGAACGGGCAGAAACGCTGGCTGAACTAGCGCCTCTGGCGAAGGAGGTTGTTGTCGAGCACTGGATCTTTGCGCTCCAGATCCCCAAGGGACGGCTTACCAATGGTGCCGACGCTGTGGCTGACGCTTCGGCGAAGGCTGGACGGGTCAGTGACGAGTTCGCGCAGGTGCTCGCCCGTCTTGAGGCCAATGGGGTCAATGTCGAAGAGGGATGGGAGCTCCTCGATGATTTCAACGCCGAGGTGGGAGAAGCCCAAGCGCTGGCGGCTCCGGTACCGGATCTGGTCCTGGCCATCGAGGTTGGACAGATGCCCGGAGCCACGAGCACCCTCGATTCGGCCCGGGCCGACCTGCGCAAAGCGCACGGGTCGCTTGTCGAAGCCCGGTCGATTGCCAGGCAGTTGGTCGAGTTCATTCGCTCGGTGGTTGATTTCTAGACCCACCCCACATCCCACCTCGACGCCCATGACGCCCTTTTGGGCGTCGACGTGGTTAACGACTTAGATCGGTGAGCTGGCAGTTGGTGGCCGGGAATCACCAGGCACGCTGCGTAGTATGGCCGCCGTGTGGACCTGGATCGGCTTTGGAATACTGGCGTTCCTGCTGCTCGTTCTGGTCTACGATCTGGTCCAGACCAAACACGCCATCCTCCGCAGCTTTCCGGTCATAGGGCACATCCGGTACCTGCTGGAGAAGATCGGTCCCGAGTTACGCCAGTACATCGTCACCGAAAACGACGCGGATCGGCCGTTCAGCCGGGACCAGCGTCGGTGGATCTATGCATCGGCCAAACAGCAGAACAACCTGTTCGGTTTCGGCACCGACAACGACCTCGACATCCAGCGCAACTACCTCATCATCAAGCACGCGGCGTTTCCCAGGCCAGACCTGGGATTCGACGAAGGCCAGGCCGTCCCGGCTGCCAAGGTGCTTGGCGGAGCGCGCCAGCGGACGAAAGCCTTCACCCCTGCCTCGCTCGTCAATATCTCGTCGATGAGCTACGGGTCTTTGTCGGGAGCCGCAGTGACTGCTCTGAACAAAGGAGCCAAACTGGCCGGGGCCCTGCACGGCTCCGGCGAAGGGGGTTTGACGACCTATCACGATCAGGGAGGCGACCTGGTTTGGCAGATCGGCACCGGCTACTTCGGCTGCCGCGACGCCTCAGGTAACTTCGACCTCGGGTCGGTTCCTCGAGAACGTCGATCGTTTCCCCGTCAAGGCCATCGAAGTCAAGTTGTCTCAGGGCGCCAAACCGGGTCTGGGGGGCTTGCTGCCCGGCAAGAAAGTGACTCCCGAGATTGCCGCGATCCGGGGTATCCCGGTTGGCGAGGACTGTCACAGCCCGCCGGGGCACAGCTCCTTCCATGATGTCGACTCGATGCTCGACTTTGTCGAGTTGCTCGCTTCCGAGACCGGTCTACCGGTCGGGATCAAGTCAGCGGTTGGTGAGATCGAGTTCTGGGAAGACCTGGCTGATCAGATGGTGAGCGGGGAGCGGGGCGTCGACTTCATCATCATCGACGGTGGCGAAGGCGGAACCGGAGCGGGCCCCCTTGCTTTCACCGACCATGTCGCCTTGCCCTTCCTTCACGCCTTCCCGCGCGTCCACGATGTCTTTACGCAGCGAGGCGTGGCCGACCGGGTCATGTGGATCGGTAGCGGCCGGCTAGGTCTACCCGACCGCGGTTTGCTGGCTATGACGCTTGGCGTTGACATGATCAACGTCGGGCGCGAAGCGATGATGGCGGCGGGCTGCATCCAGGCACAGAGGTGTCACACCGGGCACTGCCCGACCGGGGTGGCGACCAATTCGAGATGGCTGGAACGGGGCCTCGACCCGACCGACAAGGGGCTGCGGGTCGGTCGATTCATCCAGACGATGCGTTTTGAACTCGGCCGAATGGCCCGAGCCTGCGGCGTCGACCATCCCTCCCAGGTGAGTGCGGCTCAACTCGAAATCATCAACGGGATGACCGGAAGTCGGACCGCCCACGAGATCTTCATCAACCGCTAGTCGCGAGCACCACTCATGCCACCCCACCACTGGCCAGTCGCTCCTCAAGTGCGGCCACCCGTCGCATTAGGGCGGCGATGGTGTCGGTAGGTATGTCCATGCCGGTAGTGAGCATGCGCCATCCCCGACGGAGTTCGAGCGCCATCCGCCCGAGCCTGGTCAGAACAAAGACGAGCAAGAACGATCCGACGATCCAGGCGATGGCCTTGACCCACCCGACGACCGTGTTGCGGAGATCCGTGACGAACCCTGTGGTTTCGTCGGCGATCGCCCGCACCTCGCCGGGAACCGCCCCGACGGCAGTTAATCCTTCCAGGTTGTCGCCAAGGGACTGACCGGCCGAAGCGATCCCGTCGGTAAGACGTTTGACTTCCTCCGAGCCCGGGAGCGCTACGTCGATGTCGGGTATGTCGAAGCCGAGAACGGTCGGCAAGGGCACCTGCAGATTGCCGATGTTCTGGATGGCGTCGACTTGCCTGCCGACCGCGTCCCGGACCCCGACCGCATAGCCACCGAGCGTCGTGAGGGCGTCAGTGGCGCCCGACACGCTGTCGCGGATGTTGTCGACCCGGGCATCCACCGCCACCCGGTAGGACTCGGTTGCAGCTTCTACGGCGTTGATGGCTTGGTAAGTAGCGAACCAGATCGCCAAGAATGCCAGCAAGGGGGCCAGTACCCGAATCATGATGAGTAGGCCGCGCACTCGTACCCACATGGATGTCCTTTCGTCGACCCGTCGACGGTACCCGGATGGCCCTCGCAAAGAGTGAGTTTCTCCAAAAATGTCGGATGGGGCCCTGACGACGGGACATAACGTCGATGGGCGGGTAAGTTGGAGGCAAGCCGAAGGGGGTTTTGCTTGTGAAACTGATTTATATGACTGCGTTAATGCTCGTCCTTGTCGCCTGCGGGGGTGGGGCCACCGATGTGACCGAGTTATCAGTCGACACCACCACGTCTGCCTCCACCGGAGATACCGTGCCGGCGGCAGAGACGACCACCACGACTGAGGCCGCTCCGGTCGAGTCCACCACTACGACAACGACCGTTGTCGAAGCTGCCACTTCTGATGATCTGGCGATGTTCCGCGAGGCGGCGGTTGCTTCGGGGTTGGCCACGTCAGGGCGTTTCGAAGCGACCATGATGCTGGCGGCATCTGAGGAATTGCCTGAACCGTTCACGATCTATATTGAGGGCGCCTTCAACAGCGAGCGCATGGAAATGAAGATGGACATGAGCGAAGCATTTGAGGGGGCGGCCGCCTCCGAGGGGATCGACCTGTCAGCCTTCGGAGACCTGTCTGACGTTCGTTTTATCTTCGATGGCGAGACTGCCTACATGAAATTCCCGCTGTTCGCCATCATGGGAGTGCAGACCGACTGGGTTGTATTACCCAGTGATGACGCCATCGACAGCGCTGGAATAGCCGGCGTCGGCAACAGCACCCCCGCCAACGCACTGGCATCCTTCCTGGACGCCGGAGGAGATGTGACCGTCCTCGGAACCGAGACCATCCGCGGCGCATCAACGACGCACTACCAGATCCTGTTTGATGTCGAAGATCTCGAGATCATGACTGGCGACGTTTCCGCTCAAGAACTGCGCGATTCGGGGATTGAGCAGATGCCGGTGGATGTCTGGATCGGCGACGACAATCTCGTTTACCGCTATGTGATTTCATACGAGGGAGTAGCCGACGTCCCGGTTCTGGGCATGCAGTACGACATGTATGACTACGGCGAGAACATCGTCATCGACCTTCCTGATGAGGACAATGTCACGCCGATGGATTCGTTCGGTCCATGAGCTTGTTTGATGTCGCAGCTTTAGGCGAACACATTCTCATCGATCCCGACGGCGGTGAACACCGTCTCGGAGACCGATGGGCCGACCAGCCTGCCGTTATCTTGTTCCTAAGGCACTTCGGCTGACTGACCTGTCGCGAGCGGGCCGGTCAGGTCCGCGATAGGTACGAAGATGTCACCGCTACCGGAGCCAAGGTGCTGGCAATCGGCACAGGTGGAAAGCGCTACGCCCAGGCGTTCATCGAAGATGAGCGGGTGCCCTTCGAAGTTCTCCTCGATGAGGATGGATCAGCGGCGGAGTTGGTTGGTACGAAGCGACTCGGACTCGTCTCGCTTGCCAAGCCGTCTGCCATTGCCGCCGGGATTCGCAGTACGGCCGCCGGGCACCGTCAAAAAAAGACCGGGCGGCGTCCGTTTCAACTCGGAGCCACGCTGGTGATCGGTCCCGGTGACGAAATTTTGTATGCCGATTTCGAAGACCACGCCGGGGATCACGCTGATCTCGACGAGGTCATCGCGGCCATCCGGTAGCTAGCCGTGACATGCTGATGCCCCGTCCGGGTGTGGACGGGGCATCACGGAACCCTGGTCGGTTACTTCTTGCCGACAACCGCAGCTGCGTAGGTTTCGTTTCTCTCGGCGTTGTAGCCACTGACGGTGAAGTAGACCGATTCGTCGCCGACGACTATCTGATTGATCCACAAGTCGCTCGAGGGTGCGTCCGGTCCGAGGAGTGCGGTGAGGTCAATCACCGTCCAGTTGACGAGGTCTTCCGAGAAAAGAAGGTCCAGTTTGAGTGGTTCGCCCTCATATTCGCCACTTTCCGGAATTGTCGTCGTCACTGCAGGTTCCGTGCCCTCCGCTGGGTAGGTGGTGGTCTGGGCGACGAGCCACACGCCGCCTTCGCCGGCTCCTCCCTGGCTGATCCACCGGTCGCGGCCGTCCGGGACCGGACCGAGGCTTGCGTCGATGTTGATTGGCGTCCACGTGTCGTTATCAAGCACCACAACCTGAGTCCCGCCGTCGTTGTACGCCGTGGCGACGAGCCGGCCGCCGATCGATCCGAGCGGAGCTACCTCATAGCTGCCTTCCGCAGCAGGTGTTTGAGACCAGTTGCGACCGTCGGTCGACGTCCACAACGCCGAAGCCCAGCCTTCTTGGCTCGTCGTCAACGTCTGGCCCCACACGGTGGCGTGGAATCCGGCCGATGTGGCGGACAACTGCAAACCCTGCACATTGCTGGAGAACGGCGTGTCGATTTTGACAGGGGCGGCTCCGTTGTCGGATATGTACAGATCCGAATATGAGAGCGGGCCGATGTCTCCGATCCCCAGGTCGGCCCACGTAGCTGAGTACACGAGATTGAGAGGGTCTTGCCAGGCTTCTTCGACCGCCCGGCAGGCTTCTGGCACGAAGTTATCTACGCGATCCTCGGCAGGGGTGTCGGTTTCGTAGTGGTACCAGGCGTCCTCGCAGGCCCGTTCCAGGTCCCGGACGGCGCTCATGTCGAAGATGTCCATTCCGGTGTCGGTTTGGCGAATATCGAATCCATCCACCTGATATTCCTCGGGGGCGAGCCGATACACATCGACCCAATACGTCCTGTTGACCGAGGCAACCACCGTGGTGCCTTTGGCAGCCAGGCTGGTGCTGGTATCAGACCAGACGTAGTCATTCAGTCCTTCTGGCGGATTGTGATCGCTCATGGGCATGGTTTGGCGTGACCAGGTCTGGCCGAGGTCGCTGGATGTGTCGATCCAGATATCTACCGGGCCATTCGGGTCGCTGGTTGCGGGAGCAGTTCCGAGCAGATACATGGTGCCGTCGCTAGCGCCAAAGTCAGCTGCATACTGATCGTCCGGGAGTTCCCTGACCGTCCAGGTGATCCCATCCGATGAGTAGTAGATCGCCTCGGGGATCCGGTAGCCATTTGCTTCTGTGGCGTCCTCCCAGGTTGTGCCGGGGGCGGTCGACAACGCATAGAACCCAGAGCTGTCGGCATAGAGGCGTCGTGACCATGCCAACGTCGGGTCCGAGATCGTCCAGGTAAGCCCGGCCGCATCAACGGTTTGCGTCTCGATGGGGGTACGGTTGATTGGGTTTGAGCCGACTGGGCCGCTGGGCGCCAGGGTGGTGGTGGGACCGGCCTGGATCTCTGCCGGGTCGGTGGATCGATCGGTGCCGATATTGGGCAAAGCGAGAACGGCCAAAACGGCCGCACTCACGACTACGAATCCGGCTGCGCCCGAGCGAATCCGGCTGCTCTTGCGCTGTTCTTCGCCGATGCGCATCACGGCTTCGGGGCCGAGGCCGGTCGGCAGCGTTCCTGGTTCTGACTTGAAGTGTTGGCGGAGTTCGTCTTCCAGGCTCATGCGGGGTCCTTCAGATGGCTTAGTTGGCTGGCGAGCTGTTCGAGGGCGCGGTGGAGGCGGCTCTTCACGGTTCCGGTGCGGATGGCGAGGGCCTCGGCGGTCTGTTCGGTGGTCCAATCGAAGAGATATCGGCACACGACCACCGAGCGAAGCTTGGGGTCGAGTTTGCCGAGAGCCTGATACAAACCCGGTTCGACCACCTGCGGTGATTCCGTCACGGTTTCCGTCTTGAACTTGGATAGCCGATTGCGGCGGCGTTGAACCGAAATCGCCCAGTTCAGGGCCACCCGGTACACCCATCCGGCCGGGTTGTCATACCGTTCGATCTTTGCCCAATTGGCATACGCCCTCGCCATGGCTTCGTCGGTGGCTTCGCCGGCGAGGTCAACGTCGCGAATGGTGGCGGTAAGGGCCTTGGTGACGCTGCGGTAGTTCTCCTGATAAAAGCTCGGGAAGTCCGGATGCGCGGTTCGCGCAACGACGACTTCGATCCCCTCAAATTTTGGTGATGTTGCCACGTTTGCTCCCATGCCCGATAACGCTGGAGGGCCGAGAATGGTTCATTATTTTTCGGCCAATTTCTTAAGGTTGTCGGATCTTTGCTGAGCTGCTTCCGCTTCGGCATCGCGGCCCTGCGATCGATACAGGATCGCCAGATTATGTGCCGGCTCCGGACTCAAGGGGGCAAGGAACTCTGCCTGCTTCCAGGCGGCTTCGGCTTCGGTCTCGTTGCCTGCGATGATTTCGGCGGCTCCCAGGGCTAGCTGGACGGTCGGGTGGTTGGCGTCCGTAGTGGCGAGCTCTCGCCACGCCGCCAGGGCGACGGCGATATCGGAGGCTTCGCCGGTGAGAGCGGCTCGAACCGACAAGAGTTCGCCTCGCCTTATCGCAATGATCGGGTCGCCGGGGGAGACAGCGTGAGCCTGTTCGATGTGGGCGATCGCCCGATCGAGATTGGGGTTGGCGTTGGCTGCCAACAACTGATAGCGAATGGATTCCGGTCGAAGGTCGACGGCGGCCTCGTAGCCGCTCAGATCTTCACTCGACGCTCGCTTCACGAGGTGGTCGGCGGCCAGGTCAGTCATGCCGAATGTCGCCACCCCGGCGGCTACCAGCAGCGCCACATAGCGCGCCGTTCGGGGCAAGCGTCCGACTCGCCATCGCTGGTTGGGTGTGAGCAACCAGCACCCCGGCGGTCACCCAGAAGGCACCGTCGATTTCTGCGATCGGAAACAGAAACTGTTGCTGGACGACATAGCCGACCACTGCCCCGGCGACCCCGACCAGCCATGGATCCCCAAGCCGACTTGCCTGCCAGGCGCGCCGGAGGAGAAAGCCCATGGCTGCAAGGTAGAAGGCGCCACCTACCAAGCCGGTCCAGATTGTGACGTCGATGAGGCCGTTGTGAGCACGATCGGTGGCGAATTCTCGCCCGTAGGCTTGTACATACCCGACACTCACCACTTGAGGAAACGTCACCCGGTACCCCTCGAAGCCCACCCCGTAGAGCGGGGAGGTGTCCACGGCGGCGATACCCGTTGACCACTCGGCCAGGCGGCCAGCGGCGGCACCGTCCGAGAAGTTCGTTGCGTCGACGAGTCGGCTACCGAGATTGGTAAACGAGAGCGCGACGACGGAGATCACCACTAGTGCGGCGAGGGGCGTGCGGTTGACCCTGGCCCATCTGGCCCACGCCGGATAGGTGATAGCTGCGGCTGCAGCCCCGCCGACCAGTGCCCCCCTCGTCTGGGTGGCGAGCAACACCCCGACTCCTCCGATGGCGCCGAAACGGGCGGCCATCTGCCAGGCTCGACCTTCGAAGCGAGGGACCGACGGCGAAAACGATCGGAACGAACAGGACAAGTGCCGCTCCCAGGTAGGCGGGAGTTCCGAAGGGGCCACCGAGTCGGCTCCCCGGAAAGTCGAAAGGCCCAGAGAAGACGCCAGCCACCTCAAGCCCAGCGGTCGCCACCATGATCCAGATTCCAATCACCAAGCTTCGGCCCAGGGTTGTAATGCCCCGGCTTCGTAAGCTTTGAGCGGCCAAGTAGGCGGCCATGAACCCTGCGACGGTTACCAGGCCCAGGCGGCGATCGGGAGTTCCGATCCACGTGTGCACCGGATCTAGGGCCAGAACACTCACGAGCACACCCCACGTCAGGAACGCCAGCCACCCCCACAAGCTCGGGCGATGAACCTGTAACTTGGCGGCTACAGCCATCCACAACGCCCCGAACCCGGCGGTTGTGACGATCACCCATTTGATGGGACCGAACGGTGCGAATCCGAAGGGGTCGACCGCGACCGTGCCGATGATGAGGGCACTCAGGAACCATGCAGTCGGACGATGCGATGTTGGCATGGCGACATCCTGCCATGACCGGCCGCCGGGGTCGCCCGATTCGGCGGGAGCGCTACCTCGGTCGTCTGTCTCATCAACGACGGAGTAAGGCGGGCCGCCAATCCGGAATCGATGTCTAGCGACTGGCGAGCCAGCGGACCACGACTTCCGCGTGGGTGTCGGTCGGGAAGACCGGATACCAGACGTGCTCGATCGAGCCGTTCAAGATTGACATCGTGAGCCGCGTGTAGAGACGTTCCCCAGCCGCCTCAAACGTCGGCAAGTTGAGCGAGCCGTCCAGCAGGAAGTCCGGGTCAGAGAGGACCGGGAAGGGCAATCCCAGGCGTTTGGCCATCTCCGACTGATAGGCCGTGTCCTGGCTTGAGAAGCCGAACACTGACGCCCGGGCGCCGACGATGTGCTGATAGTGATCGCGAAACCCACACGATTCGGGCGTGCAGCCGCGTGCTCCAGGTATCGCATCCCAACCTTCGGGCATCTGGACGCCTGGGCGGCCGGTCTTCGGATAGAGATAGACAATCGTTCTGCCGGGCAGCGTTGCCAGATCGACCGCATCGCCTCCGGTGGAGGAGAAGGCCAACTGAGGCATCGCTCGTCCGATCAGATGATCAGCCGCCCCGTCGTCGACCGGGGCAGGCAAGCCTTCGGGGAGCGGGTAGTCGCTCGTCACGGGGCAGTAAGTAGCCCGAGCAGCGATGCCATTCCGGCCCGCACGCCCACTTCGATGGATCGTTCGTCGAGCGTGAAATATGCCGAATGCAGCGCCGTCTTAACCGACTCGCCGTCCCATGCCCCAAGGCGAAGCAGCGCGCCGGGGATCTCCTGGAGGTAGCAAGAGAAATCTTCTGCTCCCATCGAGGCGTCGGTGCTCGTTGTTGAGCCGTTCCCGAGTTCCTTCTGGATGGCAGCTGCAGAGACCGCCAGGGTGGCAGGATCGTTGACCACGGGCGCAATGCCGCGAGTGTACGTGAGTTTGGCGATGGCGCCCGATGGCGAAATGATTGCTTGAACCAGACGCTCAAGCCGCTCGGGGATGGTCTCCCACGTTCCCTGGTCAAGGACCCGACACGTTCCCGACATGGTCACGTCGGTCGGGATCACATTGTCTGCGGCGCCCCCGGCGATCTGGCCGAAGACGAGGGCGACCGGGATTCGTGCATCGATACTCCTGGCGAATTGGGCTGGGAGGTCGGTAAGCATGCGACCAGCGGCGTGCAATAAGTCGACTGTCTCGTGTGGGCGAGCGGTGTGCCCGCCAGGGCCCGACAGGGTGATCTCGAATTGGTCGGACGAGCTGGTAATGGCGCCGGCCTTGAGACCGATCCTTCCAACCTCGAGGCTCGGGTCGATGTGGAACGCCAGGATGGAGGAGACGTCCTCAAGAACCCCTTCGGCTACCAGATGCTTGGCACCACCCGGGAAACTCTCCTCGGCCGGTTGGAAGATGAAGCGGATCCGGCCCGGCAGATCCAGCGCTGCGAGATGCTGGGCAATGGCCACCCCGATCGCGGTGTGAGCATCATGACCGCAGGCGTGCATCACGCCTCGCACAGTGGACGCGTGTGGCAGGTCAGTCAGTTCGTTGATGGGGAGGGCATCGAGGTCCGCCCGGAACGCCACCCGGCGACCGCCCGATCCGACGTCGGCGATCAGCCCGGTGCCTGATCGACGGGTGATCGAAATACCCGGGATGTCCAGGGCGGCAGCCACTGCGGCGGTGGTGCTGGTCTCCTGATAACCCAGTTCGGGATTGCGATGTATATCCCGGCGTAGTTGGACGGCCGCGTCGACAAGATCTGATTGGAGGGCAAACATGGCGGCCAATCTTAGTGGTGGGTCGCATGGCTAGTGCTCGTGTGACTCCGAGGCATAAGGCGTCATCTGGCTAGGACGCACAACGAAGGCGCATCGGGTAGATGCGTCAAGGCGGAGGACACCGCCAGGTGCGTCTAGGACCGGAGAGACGCAGTAGCTATTATTGCGACCGACCACGAGGGTCGAACCCGGATGGCGTTGAGCTGCGATAGGCTTGCGCCGTGGACCACATCAGGATCGCCGGTGCCCAGCTGAATTTGACGGTTGGGGATCTTGAAACCAATACCAAACGGATCATGGAAACCATCGCCTGGGCGGAGGGCGAAGCGGCACAGATAGTTGTGTTTCCGGAGCTGGCCATCTCCGGCTACCCACCCGAAGATCTCGTGCTCCGTGATGGTTTTGTAACGGCCAACCTCGATGCCCTGCAGGAGATAGCCGACCACGTCGGCGACATCGTTGCCGTCGTTGGGTTCGTCGACCGGGCCGATGAGGCAGATGAGGAACCCGACGATGCCAACTCGAGAAAGGTGGCGAACGCGGCGGCCATCTTGCATCAGGGCAGAATCGTCTCGACCTATCACAAAGTCTTGCTGCCGAACTATGGCGTGTTTGATGAGAACCGTTACTTCGTGCGCGGGGGAGCACCGGCTGACTTGCACACCATGTTTGGTCTTCAGGTCGGAGTGTCTGTCTGTGAGGACATCTGGATAGCCGACGGTCCGCCCGCCCAGCAGGCGGCCGCCGGTGCGGAGCTGCTTATCAACATCAACGCCTCACCGTACGACTTCGGCAAAGCGGCGGGCCGTGAGCAGATGCTGATCGGGCGTACGCGGGCGGCCGGCGTTCCCCTCGTGTACGTCAATCTGGTTGGTGGTCAGGATGAACTGGTCTTCGACGGTGGGTCAGTTGTAGTCGACGGTGACGGAACGCTGCTTCACCGATCTCCCCAGTTTGTTGAAGATCGATTCGTGGTCGACGTGCCGCTTGGCAGTTCGCCAGCCGAGCCACCAGCCCTATTGACCCCGCCGATGGGCCAGCTAGAAGAGCTCTACAGCGCGCTGACGCTCGGGCTCCGAGATTACGTTCGCAAGAACGGCTTTGAGCACGTTGTCATCAGCTTGTCGGGTGGCATCGATTCGGCGCTGACGGCTGCCCTGGCAGCCGACGCCCTCGGCCCAGAACACGTGTGGGGCATATCGCTCCCGTCACGTTTTTCTAGTGACGGGTCGGTCGACGATTCAAAAGATCTGGCTGATCGTCTGGGAATCCGCTTCGATGTCATCCCAATGGACGACATCTTCCAGGCCCATCTTAAGGCGTTGGACCCGGTGTTCTCGGGTACGGAGTTCGGAGTCGCCGAAGAGAATCTTCAAGCCCGGATTCGTGGTGCGTTGATCATGGCGGTATCGAACAAGTTTGGCGGAATGGTTGTGGCGACCGGCAATAAGTCTGAAATGGCCGTCGGCTATGCGACCCTCTACGGCGATATGGCTGGGGGATACGCGGTGTTGAAAGATGTCTTCAAGATGCAGGTGTATGCGCTTTCGCGCTGGCGGAATACTCGCTCGGAAGTGATCCCGCAATCGATCATCGACAAGGCTCCGTCTGCCGAGTTGCGTCCCGATCAGAAGGACTCGGACAGTCTCCCCGAGTATCCGATTCTCGATGCGATTCTTGAGCGCTACGTCGAGGAGGATCGGTCGATTGGTTCGATCGTGGCGGAGGGGTATGACGAAGCCGTAGTACGTCGGATTGGTGGCCTCGTCGACCGCAATGAGTACAAACGCCGCCAGTCGGCCCCTGGCGTCAAGATCTCCGTCAAAGCCTTCGGGAGGGATCGTCGACTGCCGATCACTTCCAAGTATCGGGGTGGCTAGTGGTTGTCTGGGTAAACGGCGTGCGGTCCGAGTCCGAAACGGTATCGGTTCACGACGCCGGCTTCGTGCGCGGTGATGGTTGCTTTGAGGCGGTGCGTTCCTACGCCGGACATGCCTTTGCCGTTGCCGAGCACGTGGAACGGCTGCAACGCTCGGCCGAGGCGCTTTCTTTGGAGTTACCGCCACTCGACGACATCATCGGATGGATCGACCAAGCAGCTGCCGTCGCTGGTGACGGCATCGTGCGGATCATCGCGACTCGAGGTGGGCCAGATTCCGAGGTGGCGCCTCGGGTGATCATTGTGATGACCGAACCGCTTCCGCCAAAACGTACGGCGTTAGCGCTTCTGCCTATGCGCGCTCCCTGGCATCCGGCGGGGCGCCAGTGGGAGCTGGCCGGGGCAAAGACGCTTTCCTATGGCCCGAACGTCAACGCCAGCCGGTTGGCCAGGGAGAAGGGATTCGACGACGCCGTTCTCTTGAGCGATGACGAGATTCTGCTGGAAGGTCCGACCTTCACAATCGGCTGGGTGGTCGACGGAGTAGTCGAGACCCCGTCGCTGGACCTGTTCATCCTTGACTCGATCACGAGGCGTTACGTGATCGATCGTGCGGCGGTTGAGGGACGTTTTGGGCTTGAGCCGTCTTGGAGCGGCTACCGAGGTCTTTGCGATGTCGACCCTCAAAGAAGTCATGCCGGTCGTGCAGGTAGGCGACCAGCATTATGCGGCAGGTCCTGTCACGGCCGAACTGGCTTCAGGCTTCCGGGCCAGCCTCGTCGCAGCCGGATTTGACGTCGATCCGGCACGTTAGGTCCGGAGTCGCCGATCAGTTGGCGGGCCCGCACTCCACTTCGGTTGCCAACCCAAGCAAGTCGGCGGCGGCTGCCGCGAACTCCGCCCTGGTGATGACCTGATCGGGGTCGCTCAGTGGAAGATCGCAGGCGGCCAGCCCCAGGACCGATGGTCCGCCACGGAGTGGCTGGGCTTCGCCGATGGCAGCAAACATCTGGGCTACAGCGCCGGCGGTGAGCGGCTGAGTATCGCAATATCGGCCGATTCCGCAGTCAAACACGCTGACCATTGCGGCCAATGCTTTGGCGCCCGTGGGAGGTGCGTATTGGATGATGTCGCTCGCTGATACATCGAGGCCAAAGGCGTTGCGAATAAAGTCTTCCACGTCGGCGCCGTAGACCGGCAGATCGGGACAGAACGCCGAGCCGAGCGGTACGCCGCATCCGGTCATGATGCCGAGTGCGGTGAGTTCCCCGATGGCAGCTTCGTAGTGGGTGTTGTCATCATCGGTGTATGGGTATGAGAAGCGGCTTGCGGCATCAAACTCAACGACGACCGGTGCAGAGCTGGTTTCGGTGAGAGCCATCGAAGTCGACGTCGACGTCGACTGAGAAGCCTGTAACGACGGAACCGGATCAACCGGAGTACCGTCGGGCATCCGTAGTTCGAAATGGACATGGGGTACGGTGGTTTCGGCGTTTCCAGAATCGCCGACCCAGCCAATCAGTTGGCCCCGCGTGACCGGCGTACCGAGTTCCAAGCCTGGTGCGATACCCCAGCCGAGACCATCGTCTAGCCAGAGAGAATCGTTGTTGAGGTGGATGTAGTAGCTAGTCCAGCCGTCGGTATGTCGAATGGCCAGACTGCAACACTCACCACCGAAGTAGGAAACCACTCCATCCGAAACGGCATATACAGGCATCAATTTCGGGCCGGCAACATCGCCGCCCTTGTGTTTTCGTCCGTCGGGTCGGTCATCGCCGAAAACGGAGATGACCACTGGAGCCTTGCCGACCGGTGAGCCCATCTCATAGACGAACGGTCGGCAATCTACAGCTGGTTCGGGCTCGGGAACGGTTGTGGTCGTGGTGGTGGTCGCCGGAGCCTGGCCACGTCCGCCGATCGAGATGGGCGTCTCGGGCAGTTCGGGCTCGACTGGTTCCGGGAACAAGTCACTGAGGGTGACAGGATCGCACATGGTTCGGGAATCGCTGTCGGTTCCCGTTGTCTGGGCGCCGGCGACGACCGGTAGCGCCAACAACGACGCCGTCAGCATCAGAATTCCAACGTACCTGGTCATGCTCCCAAAACCCACTTCCTGCGGCCCCCGCATTCCTCCATCCTATCGTCATTTTGCACCGGGAACCTAACTGTTTCAGGATTCGTTAAGGAGCGCATGAGAATTAACACCGTACTGCTCGTTTTGCTCATGGTGCTGGGCGTCGCCTGCAATCGTGGTGACGATGCAGCAGGCACCACCACCCTGGTCACCACCGTCGGTGGCACTGTCTCAAGCGGCTCCGTTACCGGGTCGACTACCGGGAGTGGCCCCGCTACCGATAATTCGACTACGACCGTCGCTGAGACCACCGGGTCGGTCCCGTTGGCAGTGGAGCCTGTCAGTTTTGAAGTTGCCCTTCAGAACACGTCGGCCGATGGGGTCGAGTCTCTCGTCGTGGTGGTTCCGAACGAGGAATATACGTTCGACGAGATGGAGAATCTCATGCGCGACGTAGTGGAGGATTATCCCCGGGCGGAGTCGGTACGGGTGGTTTCGGACATTGCTGCCGTCAATGCAGCGGCTCGCTACAACAGCGACGCGGCCTTGGCCGAAGACGCCGTGCTGCTCGACGAGCATCTGCTTGTCGAATTGGTCGACGGTATCCGGCTGGTCTTCCGTGGCCCCTACGAACCGATGGGTGAGGCCTCGCTTGGGTCCTGATAACAGTCAACTTTGCCACTGTTGGTGCCGATAAACAGAGCGTATGAGCTCGCGTATCCTGATCGTGGATCCGGATGCGACTGCCAGGGCTGTTTCGGAACGGGCGTTGACTGCGGCGAACATTGAGGTCGTAGGCTCAGTCGGATCCGGAGAGCAAGCGCTGGCCGTCGCCCGGACCGCACAACCAACTATCGCCATCATCGACGTAGGCGTCGAGGGGATGACTGCCGACACCACGGCCAGGCGACTGCGCGATCTTCTGGGCTACCGCCTCGATGTCATCGCCCAAATGTCGTTTTCGCATGTCGACCGGGTGGTTGAGATGGTTGCCACCGGTACGGCCGCCTTCATCGTAAAAGGAAAGCTCGACGATCTTGTTGCGGCAGTCCGTGCGGTGTCTTCGGGTTCCGGGATGTTGTCGACCGAGGCGAGTCGTCCGCTTCTCGAAGAGATTCAGCGCCGCTACGAAGCGGAAATGGAGCGTAATCACGAATTGGAAGCGACCGTGGCACGTCTGGAAGCCGTCTCGATCACCGACTGGCTAACCGGATTGAAGAACCATGGATTCTTCTGGGAACGATTGGTCGAAGAGCTGGAGCGGGCGCGGAGATACGACCGTCCCCTGGCGGTGATCATGGCCGATATCGACGATTTCAAAGCCGTTAATGATGCCTACGGGCATTCGGTCGGTGACGAGGTCCTCAGAGCGGTGGGTGCCGCCATCCTGTCGTCGGTTCGCGAATCCGATGTGCCCTGCCGGGTGGGCGGCGAAGAGTTTGCGTTAATCATTCCGGAAACAGACATTGACGGTGCCATGCGCGCCGCGGAGCGGGTCAGGGTGGCGGTGAGCCAGCTGAGTTTGCCGACCGTTGGATCGGTGTCGATCAGCCTGGGGGTGGCGGTTCACCCGTATCACGCGGCCAATGGAACGGCCCTGGTTGAGGCAGCCGATCGGGCGCTGTACGAAGCGAAGCACGCCGGAAAGAACTGCACCCGTTTGGTTGGTGGAGATATCAGTTCGATTGAGCTCATCGGGTCGATGGGACCGGTGGTGAGCGCCCTGCTCGCCGCGCTCGGTCTCAAGGCCCCGCGGTTGGTGAGCCGTTCGCGCCGGGTGGCCGATCTCTCCGTCCAGCTCGGTCTCGAGATGGGACTTTCCGTTGTCGACCTTGAGCGATTGCGGGTCTCGGCTCTCCTCCACGACGTCGGCGTGCTCGGCGTGCCCGAGTCGATCCTGATGAAACCAGGCAGGCTCACCGAAGCTGAGACCGAAGCCGTAAGGCAGCATCCGGTCCACGGATACAACCTCGTGGTGGAGGCCACCCGCCCCGAGATTGCCTCAGCGGTTCGCGCCCACCATGAGCGCTTCGATGGATCCGGGTACCCCGACGGGCTAGCCGGATTGCAGATTCCGCTGTTCGGACGAATCACCCACGTCGCCGACGCCTTCGAAGCCATGAAATCCGACCGCCCTGATCGACCCGGCCACACGTTCGGCGAGGCTCTGGCGGAGATCGCCAACGGATCCGGTACGGACTTTGATCCTGAGGTAGCTGCGGCTCTCGTCGGGATCTACGAAAAGGGATCAGGCGGGGCGGAAGTCATCGATTTTCCTGCCTGAATCTGGATCCGGTTCGGCTAGAAGAGCAACACCGCGGCCATGGCGAGGAAGCCGCCGAAGCCAGCAAGGTCCGTAATCAAGGTCACAAAGATGTTGGAGGCCAGCGCCGGGTCTAAACCCAGACTCCGGAAGACGAGGGGGATCCCCGACCCGGCCGAAGTTGCGACCACCAGGTTCGTGAAGGATGCCAATCCAACGACTGCGGCGACCGCCACATCAGCGCGCATCAGTGATACTGCAAACGCCAGTCCGCCGATCACCACGCCCGAAATAGCGCCGATGGCGAGCTGACGACCGAGAATGCCCGGGATCTCGGATCGGGGAACGTCGTCGGTGGCGAGGGCACGAATCGTCACAGCCAGGCTTTGGGCGCCAGCGTTGCCGCCCAGGGTCGCCACCAGCGGCATGAGGGCGGCCAGGACTGGTAGGTCCGAGATGATGCTCGACTGGCGACTGATGGCTTCGAGCGTTCCCAGGGCCAGGACCAGGTTGAGGGCCAACCAAGGCAACCGGTTGCGGACTGACTGGGGAATCGACGAGTAAGGGGTTTCGGATCGACCGGCACCCATCGCCGTGGCGAAGTCTTCTGAAGCCTCTTGTTGGACAGCGTCTATGACGGCCTCGGTCGTCACCATCCCGAGGAGGCGATCGTGGGTGTCAACGACCGGCAGGCCGAACAGGTTGTAGCGAGTGGTGAGTTCGGCGACTTCCTCACGGTCGGTAAACGGCGTGACCGTTACGGGGTGCGCGACCATGACCTCCTCCAGTCCGACATCGGAGGCGTTGAACACCAGGTCACGAAAGGACAGGACTCCGAGGAGGCGCCGGTCGTCATCCACGATGTAGACGTAGGACAGGTCCTCGAGCACCTCGTGCATTTTACGGACCGCTTCGATGGCTTCACCTGCTGTGATGGAGACAGGAAGCGCGGCAACCTTGGTCGTCATCAGCCCACCAGCTGAGTCGGCCGGATATTGCAGGAGCGATTCGACCGTGCTGGAGATGTCATCGGACATGATCTCAAGCACGGCATTGCGCTGCTCCGCATCGAGGTGACCGATGATGTCGGCAGCTTCCATGGGTGACAAAGCGGCCAGAATGTCCGCGGCTGCTTGCGGGGTGAAACGTTCGACGAGGTCTACGGCGAGGTCGCTGCGCAGTTCGTCGAGGACTTCAGCAGCACCCTCGCTGCTCAGCTCCAGAAGCAGGTCGGAAGCGGCGTCCTCGCCAAGTTCTTCGAGAATGTCGGCGGCATCGGCCGGGTCCGCCTCGGCAAGAGTTGTCCATTCCTCAAGGTGGCTGTCGAGGTAACCTTCCACCTCGCGGGGTTCGGTCCTGGCACGGGCGCGCAACGAGGTAGCGATTTCGCGCGGAGTTCTGAGACGAAACTTGACCATGGTTTCCTCCTCCGGCTACCCCTGGTACGGCTTGATACCTTTGACTTTGAGACTGAAGCTGCCGCCGGGTGCCTCATAGGTGACCTCGTCACCGACGGCTGCGCCCAACAACGCCAGGCCAACTGGCGACGATGGCGACGCCAGTATGTAGCCACGGACTTTGTTTTCCGGTGTGGCTACGAAAAATTCCAACTCGTCGCCGTCATTGTCTTCTGCGGTGACGATGGAGCCCACCTCGACGACGCCGGAATCGGACGCTTCGCGAACCTCCGCATTCTCAAGGATGTGGCGGAGCTGACGAATCCTCGCCTCCATCATGCCCTGGGCGTTCTTCGCTGCGTCGTAGTCGGCGTTCTCCCTGAGGTCGCCGTGGCTACGTGCCTCAGCGATTCGTTCTTCGATTTCGACGCGGCCTGGCCCGGTCAACTCCGCATACTCGGCTTTGAGCCGTTCATGGGTGGTCGGGGTGAGCCAGGTGGTTTCCTCTTTGTCCATTTGGACGAGATTAGTACTCGTTCTTGGCCCGAATGCCACAAATGTCATACGTGTAGTTCTATGATCGAACCCAACGGAGGGGTTTGCGCTGGCACTGACCGCAACGGAGGCGGCCAAAAAACGATTCTTGAGGACCGGTCGCGGGTACACGCGCGCCGCGAGGTCGATCATATGCGCAGGCGGGTCGCCGCTTCACTCCTCGTCATCGAACGTAACCTCGGTGAGAGTCTGCCGGCGACCAGCGAGGACATCCGCTCGATCGGGTTCCCGTGGGTAACCGGTGGCTACGACTACGAAGAAGTCGACGACTTTCTTGAACGTTCCTCCCGGATCATCAGCGCTTACGAACGATCCTTGCCGATTACCGAACAGATCCCTGCCAAACCGTTTAAACCACTTACTTCCGACGAAACTGCCGGTCTGGCGTTCACGGTGGTGTTCAGGGGTTATAACCTGAAGGAAGTAGACCGGTTCATCAACCGGGTCTCGGGAACGTTGTACGCATGTGAGACGGGAAGGCCGTCGCCGCTTGTTGACGCCTCCGAGGTTGCACGCAAGGTCTTCTCTATTTCCATGCGCGGCTATGCCGAACAGGAAGTAGACGAGCTGCTTGATCGAGCCGCTGAGACGATCAGCCGATTCGAAAGTGACTTCCGGAGACAGTCAGAAACCGGCACGGGTTTTTAGACCGTCCAGGAAGGGAATCGATGTCTGAGCGGTTGACCGCTTATTCCCACGGCGCCGGTTGAGCTTGCAAACTCAGCTCAGCTGAGTTGGCGCAGGTTCTGCGCCCCATGCATGGCTCTCCTGCCACCGAACATCCTGACCTGATCGTCGGAATCGAGTACGCCGATGACGCCGGTGTCTTCATGGCGCCCGGGGGCGACGCGCTCGTCCAGACGGTCGATTTCTTCACGCCGATCGTCGACGATCCGTTCGATTGGGGCCGAATCGCCGCCGCCAATGCGCTATCGGACGTCTACGCGATGGGCGGGGACCCGCTGACCGCTCTCCAACTGGTCGGCTGGCCACGCGGGGTCATCGGCTTCGATGTTCTTGAGCGAGTCATCGAAGGCGGCCTTTCGATTATGGAGGAGGCGGGTTGCACGGTTGTTGGTGGACACTCGATAGATGATCCTGAACCGAAGTATGGGTTTGCCGTAACCGGCATCGTCGAACCGGGACGGCTGCAGACCAATGCCGGTGCGCGTCCCGCCGATCAGTTGATCCTCACCAAACCGCTCGGTACCGGGATCATCACGACTGCCCTCAAAGCGGGGAAGGTCGACGACGACCTGGCCCGATATGCAATAGAGACCATGGCCGAACTCAACGCCGGGGCATCGCTCGCCATGGCGGCCGTCAACGCCCATGCCTGCACGGACGTGACGGGGTACGGGTTGCTTGGGCACCTCAGGGAATTACTCACGTCCGCCGGGGTGAGTGCCCTGATCGAGGTCGACCAGGTTCCGCTGATGGACGGGGTCGAAGAACTCCTGGAAGCGGGATTCTTCCCCGGTGGGAGCCAGCGCAACCTCGACGCAGTCGCGCCGCACGTGACGTCCGATGTAGAAGATTTCTGGATGCAGCTGTTGGCCGACGCCCAGACCAGTGGGGGTCTTCTGATCTGCGTTCCCCCGGCCGAAGCGCAAGATCTACTCGATCGGCTCGATGAGCACGAGTGTTACGAAAGCGCCGTCATCGGCGAGATCCAGAGCGGCGAGTCAGCTGCGATCCGCCTCGTTCACTAACGCTCCTAGACTCCCGGCCATGTCAACGGACCGAATCGAACTGATCGCCGAGGCACTATCGATCGGCCAGATCCAGCGACACATCTTTCTGTGTGCTGATCAGACCACCCCCAAGTGTGCACCCGTCGAGGAAACGAACCGGGTCTGGCGTCACCTCAAGACCCGGCTCAAACAAGCTGGCGCCACGAGCGCCCCGCCGGTCTGGCAGGCCCAGCTGGCATTGCCACCGACCGGGGCGGTCGCCCGTACCGGCTCGATCTTGCGAAACAAGGTCGACTGTTTGCGTATCTGTGAGATGGGACCGATTGCCGTCGTATATCCAGAAGGTGTCTGGTATCACTCGGTTACGGTGGCGGTCATGGACCGCATCATCGACGAGCACCTGATCGGCGGCCAGCCAGTTGAGGACTTCGTCTTCGCCAGGGATGATCTCCGATGAGTTTCCTGAAGAAGCTGGCGGCGGTTTTTTTGCTGTGGCGGATGTTCGGACCGGAGCTGCGACCGTCGTTCGAACCCAATCAGGTCCACCCAATGCAGATCCCGGGTCGGACCGTGTTCGTCAATGGCCGAGAGGTGTTCATTCGAGAGGCCGGTCCCCAAGACGGCACCCCGATCGTGCTGGTCCACGGGTGGGGAGATGCGTCGAACGTGATCTACGCCCGCATCATGCCGGCTCTCGCTCAGGAATTTCGCGTTATCGCCGTGGATAATCGTGATGCCGGGAAGTCGGATGCGGTTCGGAGTTCGTATGAGATTGCCGATGCCGCAGATGACCTCGCCGGGGTGCTCGATACTCTCGGGCTGGCTTCCGTCGCTGTCTTCGGTTATTCGATGGGCGGGATGATCGTCCAGGAGTTAGCTCATAGGCGACCCGACCTCGTTGGAAAAATCGGGTTGGGTGGCACGGCGGCGCACGTCTCTATTGGCGGGTCGATTGGCCACGTACTCAGTTCGTTGGTGTTCTATGTGGCCCGGGGATTTGAGCGGGTAACGCGCTCGGAAGTTTCCTACGTCCGCACGAAGTATCTTGAACGGGTTGGAGCGATCACCCCCAACGAAGCCCAACACTTCTGGCTTCAGTCGATCGGACGAGATCCCGAGTCCTACTGGGCAGCCGGGTTTGCCGTACGCGTATTCGATTCCCGGGACTGGGTTGGGTCAATCAGCGTTCCGGCCCTCGTGGTTGTCAACACACATGATCAACTTGTCCCCACCCGCGCTCAGTACGACCTCGCCAGCCGGATCGATGGTTCGGTCGTGCTTGAACTGGTCGGTGCCCGCCATGAGGGCCCGCTCACCCACCACGCCGAGATGGTTGCGGCCATTGCGCGGTGGGTTAGTTCGTAACCGGTTTGTAGCTCTTTTCGCCAGCTTCGATCGGCACCGTCAACCAGTTTTCGGTGGGTGGGAGCGGGCATGAGTACGCCTCCGAATAGGCGCAGTAGGGGTTATAGGCCAGGTTGAAATCAAGTGAAACCATCCCGCTCTCCTCCAGGTCGAGATCGAGATATCTGCCGGCTCCATAGGTCTCTTTTCCCGAGGTCGCATCCCGGAATGGCACAAAATACCCGTCGTCGCCGATGTGATGGAGCAACGTCAGTTGGACGTCCGTGCCGTTGACCTTAAATCGAACGAATCCCGGCTCGCTGATAGATTCTGTTCTGGCCGTCGCTGGTCCCCACGGTCAGTTCGCCTCCCGGTGACGGCTCGATCGGCGCCTTAAATCGCAACGCTTCGGCCTCGGGGAAATAGGCGAGTCCCTCAAACCCGGCGGCGGGGTCAAGCGGGGAGTTGGGGGTTGCGAAGAATTGATCTTTTTGGGCACGGAAGTCATCAAGTTCGGTCATGGTCTTGTCAACCTATTAGGGGCGGGCCCGCTTCCCGGCTCGCATCCCGGCGGAGTCTATTGATATCTTATGCTTGTTTACATTATTCTGCGCACGTAGATGAGTATCGATTTGATCGGGATGAGTTGTTTTCGCTGGCCGGATGGCTCTCTCGGCTGGCGGCCAACCTGGAAAGCCGTTGCCCTTGGGGTGCCTCAGGCCCTCACGAGGGTTCACCGGTCGTCAAACTCGGTACGAGCCCTTGGTCCGGTGTCGGTCGGGTGCGAGGAGCGGGCAGAAGATCTGGCCCGCCGGGCGGTCTTCTTGGGCGAGATCAGTACCAATCGGTGGTCGGCGGCGTGGGGTCGGAGATCGGAGCTGGCCGATCTCTGGCGGCAGATACGAAACATTTCCCGGCTCTGACAACGATACCACGTCTCGACGCCATGCTTAGACGATCGGTGCCAAACGAACGAGCCTGGTTGGCGGCTCTTGATGGCTTCGCGCCTGCCCAGGTGGCGGCGCTGGCCGCCGCCTTGCCGGCGGAGATCGGACGGCGGCTGGCCTGGACCACCCCGGGCGTAATCGCCACCGACGGACGGCCTGCCGTTGACATGGCGAGCGGTGGCCACCCGACGCTTGTTGACGATCGAGGCGGATCGCCTTCGATCGGAGTTGTCAACGGAATCGGATGAGCAAGCGGTCGAGCGACTCCGGCTACTAGAAGGCTGGATCGAGTCTGAGCGCACGTTCCATTTGGTTTGACCCGGCCG
>CAWIFX010000024.1:0-43875 GCA_963835515.1 uncultured Acidimicrobiia bacterium
ACGATGCCACCCTCGTGTCGACATGTTGCCTACCCTATCGCCGCCCAACCAACCGACCGGCGTACCATTGAGTCCATGAGCAGAAATCAGGAAGTCGACGACTGGTTCGCCAAGAACCAGCATCCGATGAAACCGGCCATGCAGAAGGTACGGAACGTGATCCTCGGCTGTGATGATCGGATCACCGAAACCATCAAATGGTCAACGCCGACCTTCATGTACCGGGGCAATATCGCCAGCTTCAACCCTGCCAAGAAGTTCGTCAGCTTGCTCTTTCATACCGGAGCAAAGATCCCCGGTGACCACCCCGGCCTGGACGGCGTCGGCGAAACCGCCAGGGTGATGCGGTTTGCCGACGAAACGGCTGTGGAACAGGAGACAGCCGAACTCGAATCGGTAATCAGAGCGTGGTGTGCCTGGAAGGATTCCGAGGCATAAGGCTCGCTAGTACCCGACCGTGTTGTCCGAGCCAATAATCTTGGTCGGACGTACTCGAACCAGCCACTCGCCCGGAACGCCATTTCGGCGACCGAACTCCTCGGCCCGTTCAGGCCCCATGTAGCGCCGGCCGATTGCCGTCGCCCACCGGACAAGATCCTCTGGATCCGTGCTGAGTTCCGCCAGGCCCTCGACAATGACAAAGGCATAGGGTGGAGCTTGATCGTCCACCGAGATCGCCACCCGGTTATCCCGCTCCAGGTTCTTGCCCTTGACGCTTGTCTCGGCGGTATTGAACAAGACGTCATCGCCATCGAGCACAAACCAGATCGGAGCTACGTGCGGGCGACCGTCCCTCCGGATCGTCGCCAACTTGCCAGTCAGCGTTCCCGACATCAGGAACTCACGGACTCGTTCGGCGGACATAGGAATCGACATGCCGTCGAAGATACCCGAAAAGAGCCAACCCTGGTTCTCCGAGTCCAGCTACCTAAAGTGACGCACCATGACCGATCTGGCTCCCATCTTTGTCGACATCCTGCTGCCGGTGTTCGGTCTGGCCGCGATCGGCCTGCTAATTGGGCGGCGCATGGGCCTCGACCCTGCACCACTCGCCAAAGTGGCCTACTACATCCTGGCACCGGCCTTCTTCCTGGACCTTCTGCGCAATGCGGACGTCTCGACGGGGGTTGTTACCCAAATGGCCATCGTTATGGGCATCACGACGGCGGTCGTTGCGCTGCTCGGCCTTGCGGCCGGCAAGATGTTCCGCTGGGGCTATTCGGTGACGGCCGCAACGGTGCTCGTCGCCATCTACGGGAATGTTGGCAATTTCGGCATTCCCATCGTGGCGTTTGCGTTTGGCGAGGATTCCCTTCCGTTAGCCGGGGTTTCGTTCCTGATCATCAACTTCTCGGCATTCATGATTGGAGTGACGGCGGCAACCTGGCGGACCGCGTCGCCGGGTCGGGCCATCTTTCGAGCGCTAACCACCCCCACCGTCGTGGTCTTGCCCATTGCAATACTGCTCAACGTCAACGACGTTCGCCTTCCGATCTTCGCCGACCGGGCGATTGCGCTGCTCGCCGACGCCATGATCGGCGTGATGCTCGTGACCCTCGGTGTGCAGCTTGCCGGAATGCAGCGGCCCCGCTTTACGACCGAGGTGTGGATTGCGTCAGGCCTTCGCTTGCTGATTGCCCCGGCGGTCGCCGCCGTTACGGCGGCGGCCATCGGCTTGAGCGGGGTGCCAGGCGGAGTCACGATCCTTCAATCGGCCATGCCGGTGGCCGTGTTCGCTGCCTTGATCGCGATAGAACACGACCTGGAGCCAGATTTCGTGACCACTTCGGTGCTCGTTTCGACGGTCGCAAGTGCCCTCACCCTTGCGACGATCATTGCCCTACTTTGAGATCGCGTTCGGGTGAACGCACCAACTAACGGCGGACAAAAATCCTGGGCCGAAGACGTCGGGGGAGCCTCCGTCCGAACAAACTGAGGGCGTGTTGGCGGACTGCCAGCACGTATCCGATCCCGCCTACCGGTGCCATCATCAGCACAACCACCGGGGCAGCAGTCAGGTCAAAGAGATCAAACCGAGCGAGGACTTGCCAGGAGATTACCCAATAAGCTCCGGCCAGGACAGCCACCTGTGCGATGCGTCGGATCATGACGTGTCGAGCCGCCGCCCGATCTGGCGCATTCCAATTGTTCGTAACTTTGCCCAGTGCCCAGCCCAGTGAGCCGAAGCCCAGGGCAGATAGCCAGGGGACCAAGTCCACCGGGACACTTCCTTACGTTTGAGTCGAATCGACCAGCCTCGGTAAGATCCCTGGCCGTCTGCTTGACCCTAGTTCCTGATATCTTCCAGCAGTGAGCGTAAGCGGTTGATTTGCTTGACGACCTCGCGATACGAACCCCCACCAGGCGTCACTCGATGTTCGACCGAGGCGACGGGGTCGAGGCGAGCAATATCCCCTGCCTCAAAGTCTTCGTGCGCAGTGATCAAGTCGGCGGCAGTCGCTTCCTCCAAGGTCCGTCCGTCCTGGCCAAGAGCCTGCAGCAGGCGACCGACGGCTTCGTGAGCCGTTCGGAACGCGACGCCCCTGCCGACCAGTATCTCAGCCATGTCGAGGGCCGTGACCTCCGGGTTCGGCGCGGGCGGATCGAACACCGCCGTCGCCAACATCGCCGCCAGGGTTTGCAGCGACCCGGCCAGCACGTCGTCGGCGTGAAAGACGATCCGTTTGTCTTCCTGGAGGTCGCGGTTGTAAGTCAGCGGCAGGCCCTTTTGCAGTGCCATGATCGCCGTCAAATCCCCAATAACCCCGGCAGAACGACCCCGAACAAGTTCGGCGACGTCGGGGTTCTTTTTCTGGGGCATCGCTGACGACCCGGTTGTAAAGGTATCCGGGAAGGTCACCCATCCAAACTCGCTCGTCGCCCAAAGGACGATCTCCTCAGAGAGCCTGGACAGATGAACCATGGATTGGGCGCAAACGAAGATGTATTCGGCAACAAAATCTCGGGAGCCAACGGCATCCATCGAGTTCGTGAAGTGCCAGCTCCAGCCGAGCAGCCTGGTCGAAATCGCCGGGTCGAGCGGCAAGCTTGATCCACCCGATGCGCCGGCTCCGAGCGGAGACACCTGCGTCCGATAGATTGCCGCCTGTAAACGTTCGGCATCGCGACGAAGCATCTCGGCATAGGCAAGCAAATGGTGGGCGAGCGGGACCGCCTGGGCTTGCTGGAGGTGTGTGTACGAGGGGACCACGACATCGCCGACCCGTTCGGCCTGATCCACCAGCACCGTTGCGAGCTCCGCCAAACGTTGTAGTTGTAGCGATCCCGAACGCGCCAGATAGAGGCGCAAGTCAAGTGCTATCTGATCGTTCCGGGATCGGCCGGTGTGTACCTTCCGCCCGACATCTCCCACCAGCTCTATCAGGCGGCGTTCGGTGGCCGAGTGTACGTCCTCGTCAGTCTCGAGAAAGACGAAGTCACCCGCTTCGGCTTCGGCGACAATCTCAAGGATTCCGGCCTGGAGCTGCGCCGCCTCGTCTTCGGTAATGATCCCCTGTTCTCCAAGCATGCCGACGTGAGCCCAGGATCCGTGCAGGTCGTCGAAGATGAGCCGACGATCTGCCATGTCAACCGTGAAGGCCCAGAGCAGGGCGTCGGGGCCCTCGGCGAAGCCACCTCCCCAGAGGGTCGACATCTACTCTCCTTGACCGAGACGGGCCTCGGCAGATCGCCGCAAACGCAGCGCATTCAGCCGGATAAAGCCCGCAGCATCGGCCTGGTCATAGACGTCGTCTTCTTCAAATGTCACGGTCGCCTGGTCATACAAGCGGTAGTCCGATCGTCGCCCTTCGACATACACGCCTCCCTTGTAAAGCTTCAAGCGGGCCTCGCCCGACACCCGCTCCTGGGTGGTGTCAACAAAAGCCTGCAGGGCTTCGCGCTCAGGCGAAAACCAGAAGCCGTTGTACACCATGGCTGCGTACCGCGGAATCAAGCTATCCCGTAGGTGCATAACCTCGCGATCGAGCGTTAGGGACTCCACGGCCCTATGCGCGTAGTGGAGCACCGTCCCCCCTGGCGTCTCGTAGACGCCCCGCGACTTCATTCCCACGAACCGATTTTCGACGATATCAACCCGGCCCACCCCGTGCGCACCGGCCAGTTGGTTGAGCCGGGCCAGGAGGGCGGCGGGTCCGAGCGATTCACCGTTGACCGCCACCGGGTCCCCCGCCTCATAGGTGACCGTGACGATTTCCGGTTCGTCAGGGGCATCCTGGGGATCAACGGTCATCTTGAACATATTCTTGGGCGGCGCTACCCAGGGGTCCTCAAGCACTCCCCCTTCGTACGAGATGTGGAGCAAGTTGGCGTCCATCGAATACGGTTTGTCCTTGGTCACCGGGACCGGAATACCACGAGCCTCGGCATAGGCAATACAATCGGCCCGTCCCTTCAGCTTCCATTCACGCCAGGGTGCGATCACCTTGATGTCCGGCTTCAGGGCGTACGCGGAAACTTCGAAGCGGACCTGGTCGTTACCCTTACCGGTTGCCCCATGCGCGATCCCGTCTGCCCCGGTTGCTTCGGCGGCTCGCACGAGGCCCTTGGCGATCACCGGACGGGCCAGCGAGGTTCCCAGCAGGTAATGGCCCTCGTAAATTGCGTTGGCCCGCAAGGCCGGAAAGACATACTCGGACACAAATTCCTCGGTCAGGTCCTCAGCGATAGCTTCCACCGCACCGGTGGCCATCGCCTTGACTTTCGCCTCTTCAACCTCTTCGCCCTGGCCGACATCAGCGGTGTAGGCAACAACCTCGACATCGTATTCCTCTTTCAGCCACGTCAGAATGACCGAAGTATCGAGGCCCCCCGAATACGCAAGAACGATCTTTTTCATCAGCCAGCTCCGATTTGCTCGAGGCGGTTCGCCAATCCGATACCGCCATATTGTTCATCTGCGACGATCATCAAGGTGTCGTCACCCGCGATCGTTCCCAACACACCATGCAACGGCGCCCCGTCAATCGCGCCAGCTACGACGCCGGCTGCCCCGGGTGACGTCTTGATCACGACCAGGTTGGCGGAAACCGAGATCGACTCAACGAACTCGATTAGCGCCCGCGACAGCGTCAGGAATTCTCCGTCAGCTGTGGAATGGTCGTCCGGTAGCACGTACTGTAAGTGTCCGTTGCGGCGTGACTTGACGGCGCCGAGCGCATGCAGATCTCGAGAAACGGTCGCCTGAGTCACCTCATGAGATTCGTCAAAAAGCAGATCCACAATCTCGCTCTGGCTCGAGACGTCGTTCTCGAGCAGCAATTTGCGGATGAGCCGTCGGCGTGAGGCGGTATTCATGGGCGCATAACGATACGGTTCGCCGAATATCCATGCAACATGTCAGCGCGGCTCCACCATGGTACCGATACCCTCCGGAGTGAATACCTCCAGAAGGACCGCGTGCTGCACCCGTCCATCAAGGATGTGAGCTTGGGGAACGCCGGCTCGCATCGCCGAAATGCACGACCGTAATTTGGGCACCATGCCTGCTGACGCCGAACCGGAAGTGATCATCGCTTCGAGTTCGGTGATTCCGACCCGTGATAGCAAGGTTTCTTCGTCCCCAAGGTCCGAGTAGAGGCCCTCGACGTCGGTGAGATAGACCAGTTTTGCAGCGCCCAACGCCTCTGCCAATGCCCCGGCCGCGGTGTCGGCGTTCAGGTTGTACGCATGGCCATCGGCGCCGAGCGCCAGTGGAGCGACCACTGGCACGATCCCCTGGCTGAGCATGCCGAGGACCAGAGTCGGGTCGACCGACTCGATCTGACCGACGAACCCGAGTCGCTCGTCTTTCGGAAGTAGCTTTAAAGAGTCCTCCGTCGATCCCCGTCACCCCGGCCGCCACAGCCCCCTGGCCGCTCAATAGGCGGACGATATCGGGGTTTACCTGCCCGGCCAGCACCGACTGGACGACGCGGATCGTTTCTGAATCCGTGACGCGAAGTCCGTCCACCCACTGCGGTTCGATGCCAGATTGGCTCATGGCGCTGGTGATCTGCGGCCCGCCACCGTGCACGATGACCGGCTTGATCCCGACCAGGCTCAGCAAGGTGATGTCTCCCGCAAACGAATCTCGCAGTTCGTCACTCGTCATCGCCGAGCCGCCGTACTTGATGACGACGGTTTTGCCCTTGAAAGCTCTGATATACGGGGCTGCCTCAGTGAAGATTTTGGCTTTGGCCATCGTCGAAGCGATCCGACTCTTGCGGGCACTCGGAGAAGTATGTCCGGTGCTCATGAGGGCGCTCCGTTGAACTCGACGTATCCAGGGGTCAGATCAGTCGTGATGATCGTGGCGGTCCCCGGACCCCAACCGACGCGCACCTCCACGGTGAAATCATGACGTAGAAGCAGGCGAACAGCGGCGGGGTCATATTCCACCTGACACCCGTCTTTGGCAACAGACACACCTTCGTAGGCAACTGCGAAAGCATTCGGGTCAATCATGACTTCGGACACTCCCGCAGCCTGGAGCAGGCGTCCCCAGTTCGGGTCGCCTCCGTAGAACGACGATCGCACGAGATCCGAGTCAGTCATGGCCCGCCCGATTCGGCGGGCGGCGTCGTTCGTAGCCGCCCCGGTCACGGCGAGATGCACGACCCGATTGGTCTCTTCCCCGTCCCGAGCGATCATCACAGCCAGATCCATACATACCTCGGCCATCAATCGTTTCACCACGGTCAAGTCGCCACCGGCTTCGCTGGTGGCAAAGGCGATGACCGTGTCATTCGTTGACTGACAGCCGTCGATATTGAGCGAATTGAAAGATGGTGCCACGGCCTCGCGCAGGCAGACGTCGAGGTCGGTCGAACCAATATCGGCGTTGGTCGTTACGACCGCCAACATCGTGGCCATGTCGGGACGAATCATCGCGGCGCCTTTCGCCATACCCTGCACTACGAGGTCGCCAAAGGAGCGCCGGGCCACCTTGGCGAAGGTGTCCGTGGTGCGGATAGCTTCCGCAGCATCGTTCCAACCGTCGGCGCCGAGTTTAATTGCGGTGAGGGCCGATTCGATATTGTCGATCGGCAATTGGGGACCGATGGGTCCGGTCGAACAAACCAGGACATCCTTGACGCCGCACCCCAGAGCCCCGGCGGCAGCCTGTTGCATCCGTTTGGCATTAGCCAACCCGATCGCACCGGTACCTGCGTTGGCGCAGCCCGAATTGATGACAACCGCCCGCGCTTGCCCACCATTGGCGATCGGTCGACTCACAATCACCGGCGCGGCCGCGGCTTGGGACCCGGTGAACACCGCCGCACAGGGAACCGTCCTGCCCATATCAATCAGAGCCAGGTCAAGTGCCCCGGATGCCTTAATGCCAGCCGAAATGCCCGCCGCCCGGATCACGGCATCCAACCCGACGTCGGCAGTCCGGCAGCTTCATCAAATCCCAACATAAGGTTGGCCGCTTGCACGGCTTGGCCGGCGGCTCCCTTAAGGAGATTGTCAATCACCGAGAGAATGACCGCATTCCCGGTCGGCTCGTCGAGATAGACCGACACGATTGCCCGATTTGAGCCAACCGCCCAGCGGGTCTGCGGCGGCCCCGTTACTACCTGGTAGAAGGGTTTGCCGTCTCCGAAATCGGCGAGCACGCCACGCAAGTCATTGGCTGTGACCCCTTCGGACACCGGCACCGTAATCGTGGCGTGGATCCCTCTCAACATCGGGACCAGGTGAGGGGTGAAGGTGAGATGGACCGGCGCCCGCCCGGTGTAGGCCTCGAGCGCCATCTCGATTTCTGGCCGATGCCGATGTGTGGTCACCCCGTATGCGGCGACCCCTTCGGCAACGGCACCGAAAAGGAGATTTTCGCTCAGCGATCGACCTGCTCCCGATGCGCCCGAGACGGCATTGACCACGATCCCGTCGAACCCAACGGCACCGGCGGCGAGGAGCGGCGCAATCCCCAATAGCGTGGCCGTCGGATAGCAACCAGGAGACGCCACTTTGTTCGTGTCGCCAACGTCGACCAGCTCCGGGAGGCCGTAGATCCAATCTGCCAGCTGGTCCGGGAACGGGTGGGGCGTACCGTACGCGGCTTCGTACCGATCGGCCGTGTCCAGCCGAAAGTCCGAACCGAGGTCTACCACCGCCACTCCCCGCCCGGCGAGGTCGTTGGCCAGGTGAGCCGACGCCCCATGGGGAAGGGCCAGAAAGACGATGTCTATGCCGTCAAGGTCGGCAGTATTCTGTTCCAGGATCCGGTCGGAATCACCCAACTGCGGGTGAACCTCTTCGAGTCGCTTGCCTGCCTGAGAATGGGCGCCAAGATACGTAACATCCAGTTCCGGGTGACCATCGATCAAGCGAATCAGCTCGCCTCCGCCATACCCGGAAGCGCCGAGAACCGCCGCAGATTTCATGTTGACCCCATCCGCATAAATATACAACTATGCGCATAGAGTCGCAACTCGTTAGCCATTCAATGGAGACAAGCTCAGGCTCGGTATCGGCGGCATCGCTTCGTCATAGAGCCAGGCATTCAAGAAATCGGTGAGGTCGCGACCGGTAACTGCCGCGACGGTGGCAGCGAAGTCTGCCGTATCGGCGTTCCCGTACGCGAATTGCTTCTGGAACGTTCGCGCAATCTCGAAGAAGTCTTCATCCCCCACCTCCAGCCGCAGGGCGTGGACGGTCAAGGCGCCCCGCAAGTACACCGACGCGTTGAAGATGTCGTCCGCCGCAGGAGAACCGGCTGGCGGAAACTGCCGGTAAGCCTGGGCGGCAGCGACCGATTCCGAATCGGTACCGCTCAGGAACTGGCGGCCGCTCATCAAGTCGTAGGACTGAGCGATCCGCACGTCACGGAACTCGGGGCCCTGGGTTTCCTCGATCCACAGCCACTGGGTGTAAGTCGCGAACCCTTCGTTCAGCCAGATGTCGTCCCACTTCCGGAGCGAAACCGAGTCACCGAACCATTGGTGGGCGAGTTCGTGGATCACTACCTCCTCACCGAGGCCGAGAACCTGGGTTCCAAACGTAGACAGCGTCTGCGTTTCGAGGGCAACTGCCACCTCTGAGGTTTCGAGAACCATGGCTCCGTAGACCTCGAACGGGTAAGGACCGAACCGCTCGGAGAGGAAGTCGATCATCTCTGCTTGCCGGTCGAAGATGGACAGCGAAGATTCTCGTAGGTCGATGTCGAAGTAGTTCCGGATGTCTACGCCACCGGGACTCTGTTCCTCTACCCGCTTAAAATCGCCGACTCCGAAGGCCAACAAGTAGGGGGCCACCGGGTCTCGTAGCTCGAACGTATAGGTGATGAATCCGTCATCTCCTTGCACCGTGTCAACGAGCGTCCCGGAAGCTGCGGCAACCAGCGGGCCGGGAACTGAAAAGGCGAGGCGGTAGGTCGCTTTGTCGCTGGGGTGGTCGTTGACCGGCAGCCAGGACGACGTGCCATCCGGCTCACTGAGAGCAAAAAAGCCGTCTTGGGAACGCTGCAAGCCCATCATGAACGTCGCGGCAGGCGAGTCGTAGGGTTCCGTGAGGCCGCTATAGGTGATCGACATCAGGAAGGTATCGCCCGTTTGCACGACGGCGTCTGGATCGATTCTCAGCTCGCCGCCTTCGTGGGTCCATACTGCCGGTTCGCCGTCGACGAGCACCTCCGACGGAAATAGGACGTCGAGATCCACCGACCAGGAGTCGAGGTTGTCGAGGGCGATCGCTTCGATTTCGGCCTGGCCCTGGATTCGCCCCGACGAGGTGTCGAGGCGAATCGACACATCCGCGTGCTGCACGTCGTATCCGGCGTTACCCAGGTTCGGATAGAGGGGATCGCCAAGGCCGTCGGCAGCATCAATACCTGCAATCGCCAGGGAGGTCGTCGGTGTTGCCCCGGACTCCACGCCCATAATCGTGGTCGATACGCCTGACTCGTCGGGAGTACTCGTGCCAACGCAGGCGCCCAGCACGGCGACCGTGACGGCCAGGGCCACCACCCCCGTCGGTCCATGCCTATGCAGTCCATGCCTATACAGCCCGTGCCTACGCATCGCTCAAACCCTGGGCGGCCGCCCACTCGTCAACGAGAGCGTACGCTGCGGCCGGGTCATACGGCCCATGTTCGATACGATGCTCGAGCAGCATCGACATGATCTGACCTACCACCTTCCCCGGTCCGATCCCCAAGTGAGCCATCACGTCGTTACCGTCGATCGGCGCTCGAAGCTTGTCGAGCTCTTCTTGCTCAGCGAGCACCGCAATTCGCTCCTCGAGTTCGTCGATTCGCCTTGAAATCGTCGCCGCCCGCTTGGCGTTGGCCGTTGTTACATCCGACCGCACGAGTTGATTCAAATCGTCGAGCAGATCCCCGGCGTCGCGGGCGTAGCGGCGCACCGCCGAGTCCGTCCAGCCCATTTTGAAGGTATGCGGGCGCAGATGCAGGAACACCAGTTGGCCAACTTCCTCTACAAATTGCTTGGGATAACGCAGTTCCCGCAGGCGTCGGCGCGCCATCCGGGCCCCGACCACCTCATGATGATGAAACGTAACTCCACCGGCGCCGAACTCCTTCGTCGCGGGCTTTCCGATGTCGTGGAGCAGTGCGGCCATTCTGATCCTTAGCTCCGGATCGGTCTTCTCGACCACGGCCAACGTGTGCTCCCAGACGTCTTTGTGGCGATGGAAAGGGTCTTGTTCTTGGCTCAACGTCACCAGTTCCGGCAAGAAGCTGTCCGCCAGACCCGATCGAACAATGCCGCGCAATCCGCGCGCCGGGTACTCGCCGGTGAGGAGCTTGGATAGCTCGTCTCGGATTCGCTCCGCCGAAACGATCGAGATACGTGCTGCCATTTCTTCGGCGGCTCGTTCTGCATCGGCGTCGCATTCGAACCCGAGCGTCGCCGAAAACCGATACAGCCGCAGCATCCGAAGCGGATCGTCGGAAAAGGCGATCTCGGGGCCGAGCGGAGTACGTAGCTCCTGCCTGGCCAGGTCAGCCAGACCACCGAATGGGTCGATGATGTGACCCGACCCGATATCGAGCGCCATGGCGTTGATGCTGAAATCGCGACGAGAAAGGTCGGTTTCCAGGTCGTCGCCAAATTCAACCCGGGGCTTGCGACTCCCATCGTCGTAGACCTCTGACCGAAACGTCGTGATCTCGAAGCGCTGCGCTTCCACCTGTAGGCCAATAGTGCCGAACTGCTCACCCATCGTGAACACCGAACCCAGCGGGTCGACGATTCTTTTGATGTCCTCTGGCCGCGCATTGGTTGCGAAGTCCAGGTCCTCTGAGGTCCGTTCGAGTAGCGCATCCCGCAGGGAGCCGCCGACCAGGTACAGCTCGAAACCGGCATCGGCAAAGCGGGCGCCAAGGCGCGACGACGCAGAGTCAGGGGCGACGAGCCAGGAAAGGCGTTCAGGAATCATTGGGGCTAGAGGATAGATCCTCCCGCGACCTGGCTAGATCACGGCCCCATAAACAAAACGAGGGCCGCACGCTTCGCGCGGCGACCCTCGTCCCTTACTCCGCCCGCAAAGTTTGGCTCCAAGCGGCCGAAGCCAGCTGGAACCCGTGCGGGTACCTGGCGCTGAACCTACACCGAGATGAGTCCTTCTTGCTCGGCCTTAACCCGGAAGTCGTGGGGGTTCGAAGCCGAAGTCATAGCGGTCTGGAAAGAGATCTGTCCAGCCTTGAACAGGCTGAGGATCGATTGATCGAATGTCTGCATCCCGTAGAACTCGGACTCGGCAATGACCTCAATAAGGCTATTGGTTTGCGACGAATCCACAATCCGATCGTAGACCCGACCGTTATTCGTCATGACCTCAACCGCCGGCACCCGGCCGCCGTCTACCTTTTCAAGCAACCGCTGGCTTACGACGCCCTTGAGCGTTGCGGCCAGCATGATTCGAACCTGTTGCTGCTGGTACGGCGGGAAGAAGTCAATGATCCGGCTGACCGACTCGGTCGCGTCCACCGTATGCAACGTGGACAGGACCAGGTGACCGGTTTCGGCGGCTTGGAGGGCCGCTTTGACCGTCTCGGCGTCCCGCATCTCGCCAATCAAGATGATGTCGGGGTCCTGGCGTAGCGCCCGGCGCAACGCTTCGGTGAAGTCTTTCGTGTCCATCCCGATTTCGCGCTGAGCGACGATCGAGAGCTTGTCACGGTGCAGGACCTCGATCGGGTCCTCAATGGTGATGATGTTGACCCGCCGGGTGCGATTCATGTAGTCGATGATCGACGCGAGCGTGGTGGTCTTTCCAGATCCCGTAGGACCTGTGACCAGGAGGAGGCCACGGCTTTCTTGTGACAGCTTCTCCAGAACGGTCGGCAATCCCAACTCTTCGAAGTTCTGAGTCGACGGAAGCACGCGTCGCAGCACCAGGCTCACCGAGCCACGCTGGCGGTAGACGTTCACGCGGAAGCGGCCCAACTCGGCCTTCCCGTATGCGAAGTCGGCTTCGTTCATCTCGCGGAACTCAGACGCAGCCCGCTGGGTGAAAATCGAATGCGCATACTCCTCAGTGTCGTTCGGGAGAAGCATGGCGAGGCTGGTGGGATGCAACTCACCATCGATCCGCATCACGGGTGGCGATCCAACCTTTAGGTGCAGGTCGGATGCACCAACTTCAATCATCTTTTTCAACAGCTCATCGAGCGAGGCAGACACACACCCTCCAGGTTTTTTTACGTACTTGATTCATCGGCCGGTGCGGACCGGGACTTAACCGATCTCCCAAAAAGGACTGAGGGCAGCTGCCGCCAGGTCAATCGCCCGCCACGCCGCAGAAGGCGACGAAGCTCCCTGCTGATCGGCAGACGCAAGCTCGCCGACCGCTCCGTCAACCGTGGCGGTCACGGACGCCTGGATGGCCGCCAGATCGTAACCACCCTCCAGGAAATAGATGACCCGACGCTCCGGTGCCAGGCTGGCGATTCGGGCGGCCATATCTCCGTAGTCGGCAGCCACAAGGACCCCGTCTGCCAAAGGATCATCTCGATGAGCGTCATACCCGGCCGACACCAGGATCCAGTTGGGATCGAATTGGCGCACGATGGGTTCGATCAGCCGCCCAAACGCTTCCCGGTAGGCGTCTCCGGCGGTCCCGGCAGGGAACGCCAGGTTGACATTGAATCCGGCTCCACGGCCGGATCCCACCTCATCGACCCAACCAGTCCCCGGATAGAAGGGAAACTCGTGCAGAGAGAGGTAGAGCACGTCACGGTCCTCGAAGAACAAGTCTTGCGTTCCGTTACCGTGATGGACGTCGAAGTCGATGATGGCCACCCGCTCTCCGGCGTCTGCGAGATGTCGGGCGGTCACGGCGACATTGTTGAAAAGACAGAACCCCATCGCCTGGCTGGCGATCGCGTGGTGTCCCGGGGGACGAACCGCAAGAAAAGCCAGATCAGCCGCACCGTGTCTCAGGCCGGCGACGGCCTGGATTCCCGCTCCGGCGGCCCGCCTGGCTGCTTCCCAACTGGCCAGACCGGCGTAGGTGTCCGGATCCAGATAGCCGCCTCCCGCCCTACAGAAGGCCTCGATGGAATCGACATAGGCAGCAGGATGGACCCTGAGCAGGGTGCCTCGATCGACCGGCTCGGCCAGCAGGTGATTAAGCTGCACCGAGGCGTTGTCGAGCCCAGCGAGCACCGCTCGAAGCCGGTCAGGCCGTTCCGGGTGCTGGCGGCTTGACGCCACGTGCTGCCCGAACACCTCGTGGTGGACCAATAAGAGTTCCATCTCCCCCACTCTGCCATAGTCGGTGCCACCACAACCACCAGTACAACCATAGAGTATCGCCAACGAAGGAACACCTGTGACGATCACGACGCGCGGCAACTGGCCGGGACAATTGACTCTGCGTCGCGGATGGGCCAAGGCGATGGCCCGACCGTGGAACGACGACTTCCCCGGCGTACAGCTGCGGCTGGTCCGGGGCAGTGCTGACTTCGTGACCGCTTGTTCGGCCGAACTCGCCGCCGAATATGGCCAGGTTGTCTCGCCGCCCCTCCCGTCAACCAACCAGAAGCTGTGGGTCGAAGCCGGTTTCAAACCCTGGCTCTACCTTGACCTCTTTTCGCGTGACCTTCACGAGCGGATTGACCCGCCGTCAGCCCCAATCGTCACAGGCGAAACAACCGACTGGGATGCGGCCATCGCCATCGACCGCCTCTCCTTCGAAACGACCTGGCGCCTCGGTGCCACCGGCCTGGCCGAGTCGAGGGAAGCAACTCCTCGCAGTTCGTTTCTGGTCACTCGCATCGACGACGACGTCGCAGGGTTCACGATCGTGGGAGTTTCGGGATCGGTCTCATATCTGCAGCGAGTCGCGGTCCGTCCGGATTTTCAGGGGCGAGGACTAGGCCGATCCCTAGTCAGGGCCTCGCTCCGTTGGGGACAAAAGCACGGTGCTTCAACGATGTTGCTCAACACCCAACCGGACAACGCCTCGGCTGCCGGCCTGTACTTGTCAGAGGGCTTCGTCCGGATGTCGAGCGGCCTCGACGTCTTGAAGTTCGAGGCAAGCTGATGGCTCCCCTGCTCCCCGACCGGTACCGCCTTGAAGTTCGCCTCGGGGCTGATGGCGACATCGAGGAGTGGCTAGCGACCGACCTGCCGCTCGACCGTCCGGTCCTCCTCCGGTTCCTCCCGTCGGGGACCAGTCCAGAGCGGGCCGACGACTTTCTGGAAAGCGTGCGTGCTGCCGCGGGGGTTTCGCACACGCACAGTGCGACCGTGTACGCGGCCGGCAAGCTTGAGGACACCACCTATTCGATCAGCGAATGGGCTGGTGGGGTGTCACTGGCGGATCGGGCGCTGGCTCGTGAGCCGATTCCCCCCGAGGAGCTCCTTCCGAATGCCGCCGGTCTAGCTAGCGCACTCGCTGCACTGCATGCGGCCGGCATCGTACATGGAGCCATCGACGCCGAGTCCATCTTGTTCTCAGCGGCGCATCCCGCCAAAATCGCCGGATTCGGTCGCCCCCCGAACTGGCGCACCCAAACCGAAGACGTGCAAGCGCTCGCCGCCCTTTTCGAAACCACTCTTACAGGGCGCCCCATCGGGGCAGCACTCCCATCACAGGTGGTCGATGCCATCGGAACCCAGGTTGATCGCGCTTTGGAGTTGGGTCGGACTGGCGAAGTCGACGCGCTGCACCTTGCCGCTTCGCTGCGGGCGGCTCCCTTGCTCGCTCCATCCCGGAAGGCCGGCGGCGGGTGGACCTGGCGCTGGTTGGGACCGGCCATCACGCTCTTTGTGATCGCCAGCCTCCTCGTCGCGCTCGGCGCCAACCTCACCCGCCAGGGCCGCAGCAACATCACAATCGGCTCTCCTGCTGCCAACACCAGCGGTGCCAATTCGACCATTGCTGGACCGGCTACCACCGATGGAACCACAGCCGACACCGTGCCCGACAGTTCGCTCGTCGTTGCGGAGACGATAAGTGCGGCGGCGTATGACCCGTTCGGCACAGATGGCGAACATGATGAACTTGCCGATCAGGCCATTGACGGCGACTTCGGGACTTCGTGGAAGACGGAAAGCTACAACTCACCGCTTCCACGACTCAAGGACGGGGTGGGACTGCAAGTCTTAGTCCGCGGGCCGGTCACGGCCGTCGAGATAGCCGGAGCCCGAGACGGAACTGTCTTCGAGCTTTACTGGGCGCCCGTCCCTGCCGAGAAATTCGCCGACTGGACCCGGATTGCCGAAGGCACGATTCGAGGAGGAAATGCGGACGTCTCCGTGCCGCCAACCGATGGTGGCGTCTGGCTGGTCTGGTTCACCGACCTCCCGGCTACAACCGAGGGTACGTACACGGGGGCGATCTCGGAAGTACGATTCCGTTCATGACGGCCTCCCGAGCAGACGAAGACAGCCTGCTCGTCGAACGATTCCTCGACGGCAGCCTGCAAGCATTCAACGAACTGATGGCCGCGCACGAAGATCGGGTGTTCGGTATCTGCCTGCGGATTATGCGAGACCGAGAAGCCGCGTTGGACGCCGCGCAGGAAACGTTCCTCACGGTGTATCGAAAGGCCGAAAAATTCACAGGTGAATCTGCCTTTTCCACGTGGCTGTTCCGGGTCGCGACCAACACCTGTTACGACCAGCTGAGGAAGATCAAAAGGCGATCTGCCGACCCGCTCCCCGAAGCCACCGATCCGGCTGATCCGCAGTCAGACATGGCCTTCTTGGCGGTCGAGCTCCGTCCCGACCTGCAGCGAGCGCTCGCTACCTTGACACCCGACTTTCACAAAGCCATTGTCCTGGCTGACATGGAGGGACTCCCCCTGCAACAGGTCGCCGAGGTGCTGGGTGTGCCGATCGGCACTATCAAATCGCGGGTATTTCGCGCTCGAAGACAACTGGCTGAAGCTTTGCGGAACCAAACAACCGATTCGGAACGTCGTAACGGTGATAACGATGCATGACCATGACCTCGACCTCGTCGCCGCGTTTGCGGAAGGAAGCGCTTCCAGCGCCGAAGCTGCGCCGCGCTAGCGAGTGGGTCTCCTCCTGCGAAGTCTGCTCACAAGAGTTCGACTACCAGCAACTGGCCCTGGCGTCGCTTGACGACGTCGAACCGGTCATCCTCTCAGACATCGAACGGGCTCTTCTCCACCGACGAGTCAGAGAATCCATTGCCAGCGACGAGCTTGCCACGGTTCCCGAAGCCCGCCCGGCTCCGAAGTCGGGCATGTGGATGAAGGTACTCGCCGGCTCGGCCGCCGCGGTGCTCGTGCTAGTAGTTGGTGTCGGAGTGATCATTCCGTCGTTCACCGGAACCGACGGAGCCGTCGACGTCGCTGCCGAGACATCCGATACCATCGCCGAGGCCACCGAAGCGCCCTCTAGCGCCGCGCTTACGGCCAACGATGACACGTCGGTAGCGGCAGACGCGGCCGGCGTTGACGAAATGGCCATTCCCCCGCCCGTCCAGGCCCTTGGAGATCTCACCCTCGAAGAACTAGACGCCATGGCAGCTCCCATTGAAATGTTTGACGCGACAGACGCAACGGTCACTGCCTTCGAACAAGCGCCTCGCGAGGCTCCGCTACCGGCCGATCGAATGGCGTACAACCGCGCGGTTGAAGAACCGCTCACCTGTCTGGGGGAGGGCCTCACCCAGCTCGACGGCGAAGTACTCTGGCTGGGGATCGCCACACTGGACGGACAACTCATCGAGCTGTATCGCTCCGAGTCCATGCTTCTGGCTCTGGAAGCCGGAACTTGCACGATCGTCTTCCCCACCGAATAAAGGCCTCGCCCCAGTCCTGGCTAGTCTGTGTCCAACATGGATCAGTTCGCAGACAAGTTCGCCGATTTCCTCGAAGCGCAGGCACTGAAGGTGCGTTCGCTGACCGTTGACCGGACTCGACCGGCTCATCATTGTCGTGTCGCTGGGAATCATTGCGGCCGTCCTGACGTTTATTGCTCTGACGCTCCTATCAATTGCCTTGTTCAGAATTGTCGCGACCTATGTGACCTCCCCCGGGGCCTACGCCATATTTGGGGGAATCTTCATCATCGCCGGAGCGTTCGCATGGACACGACGTAAACCCGAACAGGAAACGGACAATGGCTGAAGACCTCATCATCATCGGATCCGGCCCGGCCGGCTACACCGCCGGCCTCTACGCGGCCCGGGCCGCCCTAGACCCGCTGCTCTTTGAAGGCAGCCAGCGCGGTGGGCAGCTCATGATTACCACCGACGTCGAGAACTACCCCGGATTCCCTGACGGAATCATGGGACCAGACCTCATGGAAAACTTCCGCAAGCAGACCGAGCGCTTCGGGACCCGTCTCATGACCTCCGATATCACCAAGGTCGACTTCACGCAACGGCCCTTCAAGGTATGGGAAGGCAGCGTTGAATACGAGGCAAATGCGATCATTGTTGCTACCGGTGCATCGGCCAAGTGGCTCGGCATTCCCGGCGAGGAGCGCCTCACCGGACGCGGGGTTAGTGCCTGCGCAACCTGCGACGGATTCTTCTTCCGGGACAAGGAACTGGTCGTGATTGGCGGCGGAGACTCGGCGATGGAAGAAGCGCTTTTCCTCACAAAGTTCGCCAGCAAAGTCACCGTCGTCCACCGACGTGACGAATTCCGCGCCAGTCGGATCATGGCGACGCGCGTGTTGGAACACCCGAAGATCGAGGTGCTCTGGAACACGTCGGTTACCGAGGTGCTCGGCGAAGACTCGGTCACCGGGGTGACGCTTGCCGACGCTCAAACCGGTGAAACCCGCCCATTTGTAACCGACGGGGTCTTCGTCGCAATCGGGCACAAACCAAACACGGATATCTTTCTTGACCAACTGGTCCTCGATGAGGCCGGATATATCGTCATAGATGACAAAACCACCGCGACGTCGATCGAAGGGGTCTTCGCAGCGGGCGACGTTGCCGACCACGTCTACCGACAAGCCGTCACCGCAGCCGGGACCGGCTGCCAGGCAGCGATCGACGCCGAACGATGGCTAGCTGAGCAATAGGAGCACTAATGAGTGAGAACATGGAAAACCTGACGGACGCAACCTTCGACGGAGCGATTGGATCCGGGCAACCCGTCCTGGTCGACTTCTGGGCGGAGTGGTGTGGTCCGTGCAAAGCAATCGCTCCGGTGCTTGACGCAATTGCTACTGAGTACGCGGGCAAGATCACCATTGCCAAGCTAAATATCGATGACAATCCTCAAAGCACCGCCAAGAGCGACGTGATGAGCATCCCGACGATGATCGTGTTCAAGGACGGCGTCGAACAGAAGCGAATCGTCGGCGCCCGCCGCAAAGACGACATGGTCAAAGAACTCGCCGATTTTATCGGATAGAAACTGGCACTGGTGCTGCTAATTGGCTGGGCCGCCAGGCAACCCCCGGTTGACGCCTTGCCATCCGTACGCCACACACAAGGAGCCTGATGCGCCTCTACCGTCAGGGCGATTCGGGAGAAGCAGTCCGTGATATCCAGCAGCGGCTAACCGGACTCGGTTTCGACTTCGCTCCCGACCCTCCTGGCGAATACCTCGGCGGCACCGCCCAGGCTGTCAAAAACTTCCAGATAGCCCGTGGTCTGGATCTTGATGGCATCGTCGGCTCGGACACCTGGCGGAGCCTGTACGAGGCCAGCTACCAGCTCGGCGACCGCATCCTCTACCGACGCAGTCCGATGTTGCGAGGCGACGACGTCGAGGAGCTCCAGCGTCGCCTCAACGACCTCGGATTCGATGCGGATAAGGTCGACGGCGTATTCGGGCCGCACACCCATCAAAGTTTGCTGGACTTCCAGTCCAATCGGGGAATGGCCGAGGACGGTGTGGCCGGTCCGCTCGTGGTTCGTGAACTCACCGCCATCCGGCGGGGTGCCCCACAAGCGGGTCGGGAGCGGGTTCGAGAACGCGAGTGGCTGCGTGCTCTGCCCACTACGTTGGTCGGGGCGCGGATCTTCATCGACCCGGCCGCCCAGGAAGGTCCGGCCGCCGACGAACTCTGGCGACTGGCCACCAGCCTGGCCGCGTTCTTCCAGAAATTAGGTGCCTCTCCCCTGCTTTCTCGCAGTGTCGACGTGTATCCCCCGGCTCCTATAAGGGCGCGCCGGGCGAACCGATTAGGAGCGCACCTGAGCGTCTGTCTGGCCAACGCAGACCAGGATCCCGAATGTGTCTATTTCTTCGAGTCTGACCTGGCCCGATCTGAGGCAGGCAGCCTGCTGGCCGAATGTGTCGCCAACCGCCTGGGGCTGCCGACCGGGGGTCGGGCGTCGGCGATGCTTCGGGGGACAAGATCGCCGGCCATCGTCACCTCTGCTGCCCTCGACGAGAAGGCAGCGGAGACTATCGGGCAAGGCGTCGTCGACTTTTTTGCCTGCGCAGCCGAGCAATTCGGAGCGTAACCCGGTTACTCGTAGAACACCCGGTAAATCCGCTCCAGGTCGGCAACCGAGCTATAAGAAATCATGATCTTTCCCCGGCTGGCAGACCCGTGTTTGATCGCCACCGGAGTTCCAAGGCGTTCGCCGAGTCGCTGTTCGAGTTCGATGATTGCCACCGGTCGGAGCGGCTTCTCGGGCGGCTCGCTCTTCGGAGTATTTTCGGACCGATTCCTGACCGCGTCCTCCACTTGACGCACCGACCACCCCTCGGCGGCCGCCCGCTGCCCGATGTGTTCGGCATAGGCCTGGTCTTCGAGGCCGACGAGGGCCCGGGCGTGACCTGCCGACAATTCGCCCCGCTCGACCATTCCTTGAATGGCGGCTGGCAGGGTGAGCAGGCGCAACGAGTTGGATACCGCCGACCGACTTTTGGCGACCCGATCACCTATCTCTTGATGAGTTAACCCAAAATCTTCCAGGAGCTGTTTGTAGGCGGCTGCCTCTTCCAGCGGTCGGAGGTCCTCTCGTTGTAGGTTCTCGATGAGTGCCGAAGTGAGTGAAACCTCGTCGCCGTCCACGGTCCGGATCACTACCGGGACTTCGTCCAGGCCGACGTCACGGGCGGCCCGCAGTCGCCGCTCCCCCGCCACCAGCATGTACGTTCCGTCTTCTGCCGGGCGAACCACTAACGGTTGCAGGATCCCGACCTCAAGGATGGAGGCTGCCAACGCGGCCAGTCGCTCCGGGTCAAACGACGAGCGCGGCTGTTGTGGGTTGGGAACGATGGAGCCGACAGGAACAAGCGCGAAATCCGTTGGTGGTTCTTCGTTGTGGGGGATCAGTGCGTCGAGTCCCCTACCAAGCCCTGTGCGTCGTGTGCCCATGTCGTCGGTTACTCCTTGTTGTGTCTCGCCAGAAATTCGCGGCCCAGCTCGCGGTAGGCGATCGCACCCCGGCTCATCGGGTCGAACGCTTCGATCGGCTCCCCATACGAGGGAGCCTCAGAAAGCCTGACCGAACGGGGAATCATGGTTCGATAAGCCCGGTCTCCGAAGTATTCCCGGACCTGCGTGGCCACATCCGAGGACAAGTTGGTTCTCGCGTCGTACATGGTGAGGACCGCCCCGTGCACCACGAGCTCGGGGTTGATGTTCTTCTGAACGAGTTCGACGTTCCGCAAGAGCTGACTGAGCCCTTCCAGGGCGTAGTACTCCGACTGAATCGGAATGAGTACCTCTTGAGCTGCCGCCAGCGCGTTGATCGTCAAAAGCCCTAGTGATGGGGGACAGTCGATAAGGATGTAGTCGAATTCTCCGTCGACGCCCTTGAGCGCCATTTTCAGTCGCTGCTCCCGAGAAAAGGCCGACACCAGGGCGATTTCGGCTCCAGCGAGGTCGATGGTGGCCGGCAATACGAAGAGATCGCGCACACTGGTCGGCTCGACGACGTCTTCGACGGGTACGTCTTCGAGCAGTACCTCATAAACGGATTGCTCAACGCTCGACCGGTCAATCCCCAGGCCAGACGTGGCATTTCCCTGTGGATCCAGGTCCACGAGCAATATCTTCTGTCCCTGGTAGGCCAACGCCGCTGCCAGATTGATGGACGTCGTTGACTTGCCGACGCCCCCTTTTTGGTTGGCGAGCGCGATGATACGGGTTTCTCGATGGGTCACGATTTGGACATGATAAGCATCCAGGCGGGTGGGTCAAGTACCTTTACCATTTCAACCCTGGTTTCGAGTCCAACCCCAGTCGCGTTTTCGGGTTGGTCGTCGACTTGCGGGGCTTCGGAGCGGCTTAGTCCGACTACCGCTTGCCCACCTGGCGCCAGAAGCTTCCCACACAGCGTTACCGCCGCCGCAGGCGGCAGGGTCGCTCGCATAACCAGCGCCTGGCGGTTGCCCTCCAATTCTGAGATGTCCTTTTCGAGCACCGTGACGTTCGGCAGACCCAAGATCCGCACCGCCCGGCGCATCAACCGCACCCGACGGCCGCTTCTGTCAACCAGCTGCATGTGCGAATCCGGCCACAGGATGGCCAAAACGATGCCCGGTAGGCCTACACCCGACCCAAGATCAAGGCATTCCTGCGGTGGGGTCGGCCAGTAGGTGCTGAATAGGGCCGAATCGAGCAAATGGCGATCCCACAGCCGGCTTGCCTCGTGCGGGCCTATGCCACCCGCCACGGCGCCTTCCGACGCCAGCCATCCGGCGAAGGCCTGCATGACGTCCGCCTCCCCGGCTTGCAAGGGACGACCGAGGATCTGTTCGAGCACAGAAAAGGGCACTACCGGATAGTAGTGCCCTTTTGTTTCACGTGAAACAACGTCGGGGAGTGGCTACTCCTCCGAGGAGCTGTCGTTGTCGGTCTCGGTGTCGGCGCCATCAAGGTCGGCGTCGTCGGCGTCCGCAGCGGCCACTGAGCCGTCTGGGCCGAGCACAACGAATCGGCGTGGTTCTTCGCCCTCGCTATACGATCGGATACCGTCGATGTCAGCGACCGAATCGTGGATAACCTTACGATCCGCAGCATTCATGGGCTCTAGCTGGAGCTCGGAGCCGTCTTGCAGGACCCGCTCGCCGAGGCGTCCTGCGTAAATGGCCAGCGCCTCACGCCGCCGCTCCCGATATCCGGCGATATCAAGCCGAATGCGGACCCCGTCGTGGGTTTGGCGTTGCACGACCGTACGGGTCAGCTCCAACACCGCCTGCAGAATCACGGCGCGGTCTCCAACCAGGGCTTCAGTCTGGTCGCCGAATACCTGGGCTACTACCGCATCGTCCTCCACGACAACCTGGACGTCGCCCTCGAGGCCGAAGGCCTCCAGCAGGCCATTGAGGAAGCCTCGTACAACATCGGCTTGTTCGTCTCTGTTCACGACGATCTTCTCCTTATCTTCGGCCTGTGGTTTGTTCTGTTCCTGCCGCTTATTAGCAGAAGACCGCTGCTGACCCTGGCCAGAACGCTGATTAGATCGATTCTGCCGCGGCTGGCTGTTCTCACGGCCGTCACGGGACTCCCCGTCCCGCGGTTTCCTGGTCCGCCGGCGCCGCTTCTTCTGGGCTGGCTTTGGTTTAACCCGGACAATGGCGTCCTTTTTGCCAAAACCGAGCGTCCCGCGCACTCCCTCGTCGATTACTTCAATGTCGGCTAGTGCCCGGTCGGAAATCCCCAGCTCTTCAAGCGCCACGCCGACGGCAATATCGACCGTCTTTCCGTGTACCTCGACCCATTCAACTTCCACGTCAACTCCTCCTGCGCCGATTGCGCTTTTTTGATCCCTGAGGCTTCTTTGGTGCAGTTGGAGCCTCAAGCTCCTTACTCGCAGCGTCTTCCTCAGCTTTGTCCTCTTCCGATGGTCGCTGAGGTCTGCCGTCGATCTTGAAAATAAACGCCTGCTGGGCGAGGCGGAATAGGTTCGAGGTTGCCCAGTAGACAATGACCCCGGCCTGAAACTGAATGGCGATCGCGCCGAAGAAGATCGGCATGGCGCGGGTGATCTTCTGCATGGTTTGGGCCTGAGCGCTCGTATCTTGCTGGATGCCCATTTGTGAATGGACTTGCTGGAAGTACTGGGCGGCGATCATGAGCATGATGGCGATGGCATACGGCAGGACGGCTACAAAGCCCGTTTGCCAGGCGGTAGTCGCCGTGCTCATCAAGTCCATCCCGAGGAACGTGGTCTCACCCGCCGCGATGGCGTCGTGGAGGCCAGTGTTGATGGGGACAAAGTCGAGGGGATCTCGAAGCATGCGGAAGAGCGCGAACCAGATTGGCATCTGGACGATCATCGGTCCCAGGCAGCCCAGGGGAGTGGCACCGCTCTCGCGCTGAATGGCTGCCATTTCCTTTTGCATGGCTTGGGGATCGTCCTTGTACTTCGCCTGCAAAGCTTTGATCTGGGGCTGAAGCGCGGTGAAAGCCCGGCTAGCTCGAGTCTGTTTTAGTACGAGCGGAAATAGAATGGTGTTGATCAACAGCGTAAGCAGGATGATCGAGATGCCCAGGCTGGGGGCGAAGTCATAGAACAGGGCCAGGATCGAGGCGAGGGGTCGTGCGATGAAGTCAATCACGAGATGAGGTCTCTTTCAGGTACAGGGTCATAACCGCCCTCTCGAAGCGGATGGCATCGAGCCAACCGCTTGGCACCCAGGGACACGCCCTGCGCCACGCCGAATCGCTCGATAGCCTCATAGGTGTAGCGGGAACACGTCGGCTGATACCGACAATTTTTGCCCAGAAACGGAGATACCATTTTTTGGTAACCAGCGATCAGGAGCAGCGTAAGCCGCCTAAACATGGTTGGCCTCGTCCATCCACTGCACCAGATCACTAAACGGAGCGGACAGAACGCTGGTAGTGGCAGAATATACCGCGTCGACCGAGGGATTCTGGTTGATCCCGTCCAGGGCAGCGCGCATGCGCCGCTTGGCACGATTCCGCGCCACCGCGCCACCAACCTTGCGGCTGGCAACAAAGGCGACCCTTCCGGGTTCGCTGAGCGCGGGGGCGATAATCACGGTCAAACCACCGATGCGGTGGTGGCGGCCTTCGGTGTACAGCCGATCGAAGTCGGCGCGGCCGCGGAGCGTAGAAACCTTAGGCGGCAATCCGCTGACGGCCCCGGGCGCGTCGGCGACTCAGGGTGGCGCGACCAGCACGCGTCCGCATCTTTGAGCGGAATCCGTGCTTGCGCTTGCGGCGCCGCACATTGGGTTGATAGGTTCTTTTCATGGGGTCTCCCGAGAGGTGAGGTGGCAAGAAGGTTACGAATCCCTGCATACCTTGTCAAAGTAGGAGCCCGCGCGCGACCTCTTACTTAATGCCCCTACCTGCCAAACCGCGAAGAATTCCGGTAGGTCGCGAAAAGTTGGCGCAGGTCGGATCGACCCAAAACATTGGCTAGGTCGCGAAATTGAGGTGAAGAAAAACCCCCTTTACGCAGGGAGTTTGCCGTGAGCGGGCTTCTCTTAGAGTCCCTTTAGACTCGATTTTCTCACTCTTGTCAGCAATGACTCATCACCCCTACAGTCCCTGGTAGCGGAACCTGGCGTTCACTTCCCGTTACCGGGTCTTTCGCAGACGATCGGGCACACCCGCTTCGTTTTCCACATTATGTGGATAGGTCTGTGGATAAAATTCGTAATGGAGGGCAACAGGTGACCCACGCCGTCACGCAGGAATGGGACGTTTTCAGAGACCTGATACGTTCCAAGGTTTCCCCGGTTACCTGGCAAACCTGGTTGGCAGCCCTTGAGGACGACGGATCCGAACCGCCGCACCTTCGTTTGGCAGCGCCATCGGAATTCCATCTCAAATGGGTAGTCGACAAGCACCTTGAGGTCCTTACCGAGGCGGCCGCCGGAATCTGGGGCCCGGGAGCCAAAGTTGAGCTCCTCGCACACACTCCCGAAATCACGGTCGATCTTGAAGACGACTGGTCGGCTCCCGAGCCGAGCCTCGCCCCGGTGCATCAGCGATCCGTCGATCAGCCACCAATCAAGAGCACCCGCCTACTCAGCCGGTATCGATTTGATGAATTTGTTGTCGGTCCCTCAAACAGATTTGCCCACGCCGCTGCCATGGCGGTCGCCGAACAGCCGGGACTGCATTACAACCCACTCTTCATCTATGGAGCGGCCGGCCTCGGCAAAACCCACCTGCTGAATGCGGTGGGACATCACGCGTTGGAACTCAACCCGAACGCGGTTGTCAGATACGTCTCCTCTGAAAACTTCTTCAACGAATTCATCGAAGGAATCCGTAAGAAGCGAATGGCGGAGTTCAAGATGCGGTACCGGACCATCGACGTCTTGCTTCTCGATGACATCCAGTTCTTCGAGGGTAAAGAGCAGATCCTCGAAGAGTTCTTTCACACATTCAATGATCTGTACGAATCCGGCAAACAGATGGTGCTCAGCTCAGACCGGCATCCTCGCAACCTCGCCCACCTTGATGATCGGGTGCGTTCACGTTTTGAATGGGGACTGCTCACCGACATCCAGGTACCCGATATTGAGACGCGTTTGGCGATTCTGCGCAAGAACACCGCGGGCTCGGCTCATGAGTACCCCGAAGACGTTCTTGAGTTCATTGCCAACAACGTGTCTGACAACATCAGGGAGCTTGAGGGTGCCCTTACGAGGGTGACGGCCTATGCCACCTTGCACGGTGAAATCATCTCCCTGGCAACGACCCAGGACGTTCTCCAGGATCTGATCCCAGACTCCTCCTCTCGACCTGTGACACCGCTTGAGATCATGACGTCGACCGCCGCCGCGTTCGGGTTCTCCCACGACGAGTTGGTGAGCGCCGGCCGTAAAGCGCCGCTGGCTCGCGCTCGACAGATCGCCATGTACCTTGTCCGCGAACACAGCTCTCTATCACTGCCGAAAATCGGTGCTTTGTTCGGTGGAAGAGATCACACCACCGTTTTATATGCCATCGAAAAGGTCAAAGGCCTGTTGAAAACCGACCATGAAACCTTCGAACAAGTCACCGCGTTATCCCAAGACATCCGAATCCGTCCCCAATGAATCGCCACTCATACACACCCTCAAAAGCACCGCGGTGGAAAGATCCCTAGTTCTCCCCACCACATGTGGAAAGCTAAACCATCAATTACCAGGGGTTTTAGAAAGTTATCCAGATTCCACACCCCCTATTACTGCTACTACCGTTTAAGTTAATAACTAATAACAACAGAAGAAGGGCAAAGTCCTGTGCGAATCAGAGCTGAACGAGATGACCTGGCTGACGTGTTCTCACGCGCCAACCGGGGGGTTGGTCTACGGTCCGCCCAACCGATTCTGACCGGCGTCCTGTGCGAGGTGAGCGGTAGCACGTTGCAGGTCACCGGTACTGACCTCGAAGTCACGGTGCGGACTACCACCCAGGTCGAAGTCCTCGAAGAGGGTTCACTCGTGGCCCCGGCCAAGTTGGTCGCCGAAGCCATCAAAAAGATGCCGATCGGGGCGGTGATGGTTGCTTCTGAAGACGGCGAGGTTGTGATTTCCGGCAAGGGGCCAAAGTTCTCGCTTCGGGAACTACCCGTTTCCGAGTTCCCCCAGTTGCCAGACGTCTCGCTTGAAGGGGCAACCACGGTCGATGGAACGCTACTAGCCGATGCCATCGCTCAGGTCACTATTGGCGCCTCGTCGGATGCTGCCCGACCGATTCTGACCGGGGTCTTGGTCGAGCACGATGACGACGGTGTTCGTTTCGTGGCGACGGACTCGTACCGGTTGGCCGTTCGGTCGCTGCCGGGTGTTGAGCTCGCCGGATCAGGCTTGGTTCCCGCCAGGGGACTTCGGGAAATGGCCCGGACTATCGGAGCCGCCAAAGTGAGCGTTGGGGTTATGGGGCGTGAGGCCGTCTTCGCTTCAGACCGCGGATCGCTGACATTGCGGTTAATCGAAGGAACGTTCCCGAACTATCGGCAACTCCTTCCAGCTTCGTACCCGAACCGGTTCGTGGTGAACAAGGAAGCTCTACTCGAGGCTCTTGGGCGAGCGTCGCTGGTCGCTGAGGATCACATTCCGGTCCGACTTCGAATGGCCGCAGGGGGCGTTGAAGTCACGGTAATTCGCCAGGACGTTGGTGGTGAGGTCGAGCAAATTGAAGGCACCTTTGAGGGTGAAGCCGACGAAGTTCTTATTGCCTTCAACCCGCGTTATCTCACCGATGGGGTGCAGGCAATTGTGGCCGATGAAATCGAATTCAGCGTCATCGACGGATTGAAGCCTTCGGTATTGCGTGGTGTTGGTGATGAGCATTTCACCTATCTACTGATGCCGGTTCGCGTTGCGTGAATCTCAAGTGGCTTGAGTTAGCCGAGTTTCGTTCGTACGAGACCCTGCAACTCAAACCCGAGACCGGCGTCAACATTTACGTCGGCGAGAATGCGGCCGGCAAGACCAACATCCTCGAGGCCGTGGCCTATTTGGCCCTTATGCGCTCATTTAGAGCGATCCCGGACTCGGGGCTGGTACGACAGCTACCGGGCCATCCGCCGGCTCTAGCGGCCGTCCTGCGGGGCGAGATCGCCTCTGGCGACCGAAACAGCCTCATCGAGTTGGAGTTACCTTCAGAAGGACGCCGGCGTATCCAGGTGAATCGGCAGAGGTTGGCTAGGACCGCTGACATCCTTGGATACGCACGGGTCGTCGTCTTTCTGCCGGACGATCTTGACATTATCAAGAGGAGCCCGGGTCTTCGGCGACAGTTCCTCGACCAGGTTGCCGTACAACTCCGTCCGGCAGCGTACGTTGATCAACAGGAATACGAGCGAGTTGTGAAACAACGTAATTCGCTGTTGCGGTTGAACGGGCGATACACCGACGCCGCCGTCCTGTCTGCCTGGAACGAAAAAATGTCCCAGGCCGGCGCGAGAGTCATGGCACGACGGGCCGCCAGTGCTGCTGCCATCGGAGAGTACGTTCAGGGAGCTTATGAAGAACTAGCTGGCGAACCCATTGACATCGACCTCGGATATACGTCAGGGTGGGAAGCAACGCTTGATCCGGGAACCGGGGTCGCCGAATTGGAGGCCCGTTTGTGGAACGCATTGGAACGGGCCGACGTAACGGACAGAGAAAGGAGAGTTACCACGGTGGGACCACATCGCGACGAACCGGTGTTTACGCTCGGGGGACGTCCTTCCCGAACCCAGGCAAGCCAAGGAGAACAGCGCTCGCTGGTGCTGGCCCTCCGTCTGGCCGCCCACCGGGCTATCACCGCCAGCACCCAGGAACCCCCGATCCTGGTCCTTGATGATGTGTTCTCGGAACTCGATATCACCCGGGCCCGGGCATTGGCCAACGCGCTTCCGCAAGCGCAAACGTTCATCTCGACGGCTCGCTTCGAAGAAGTTCCCGTTGAAGGCAAACGTTGGCTGGTTGAGAAAGGAACCGTTACGTGAACCGGGACCTCGAAGCCATTGGATCGGGACTCTCCGCCTGGCTGCGGCGGTTAGGCCTGGCGGACGCTGACTTGTTCTTCACGCTTGTGGCTGCCTGGCCGGGAGCGGCGGGCGAACCCTGGGTGTCGGCTGCTGAACCTGTGATGCTCCAGGCGGGGGAGCTGACCGTCAGGGTGCACAATCGCTCATCTATCCGCCTTCTTTCCTATGGGGTCAATGACCTCATTAGCCGGCTAAACGGAGCCATCGAACAGCCAGCGATCGAGACCGTCCGACTGGTGGGACCGTCACCAGGCCAGTGACCAGGGCACGGTCCGAAAAACTCAATTCCGATCAGCGTTTCTGGCCTTTTGGGTACCTGGTCAGAATGGGTCCTCTGGCTTGGTCAAGTGCCCCAAAACGACTAAACTTACAAATGTGTAATACCGCTCCGGTTGCAGAGACAAGATCGAGCGACTGTTGAGCGTTTCGCGAACAAAGGAAACCCGTGGCTACTGAGAAACCAGGGCAATACAAAGCGTCTGAAATTACCGTCCTCGAGGGTCTGGACCCGGTGCGTAAACGACCGGGTATGTACATCGGCTCGACCGGTCCGCGCGGACTACACCACCTGGTTTGGGAAGTTGTAGACAACGCGGTCGATGAGGCAATGGCCGGATACTGCACCCGGATCGAGGTGACGCTGCTTGCTGACGGAGGCGTCAAGGTCGTCGATAACGGGCGTGGTATTCCTGTCGACAAGCACAAGGTAACCAAGGAATCGGCGCTCACGACGGTCCTCACCACGTTGCATGCCGGCGGTAAGTTCGATTCCGGGGCCTATCAGGTTTCGGGCGGACTACACGGCGTTGGCGTTTCAGTTGTCAACGCTCTGTCGATCCGTCTGGAAGCCGAAGTTCGTCGCGACGGGGCGATCTACGCGCAGTCTTTCGAGCTCGGCGTGCCGAAAGCACCTGTCAAGAAAGTTGGCGAGGCCAAGAAGAACGGTACCTCGATCACGTTCTGGCCGTCACCGGCCACCTTCACCGAAACGACCGAGTTCAACTACCAGACCATTGTTGGGCGACTCCGTGAAATGGCTTTTCTCAACAAGGGCCTCGAGATCAGACTGCTTGACGAGCGGGGCGAAGAACCGGTTGGTGAGAATTTCCTGTACAAGCAAGGGCTCATCGATTTTGTCAAACACCTCAACACCAGCCGCGAACCGATTCATGGTCGGATTCTCCAGTTCGAAGACACTGCCGAGCAGCACGAACTAGACGTAGCAATGCAGTGGACGAGCGGCTACACGGAAACCGTGCTTACGTTCGCCAACAACATCAATACGCATGAGGGCGGTACCCACGAAGAGGGTTTCCGTACCGCTCTGACCCGAGCTCTCAATGAGTTTGCTCGCGCCAAGGGGATCTTGAAGGAAAAGGACGACAACCTCAGTGGGGAAGATGTCCGCGAAGGCTTGACGGCCATCATCTCCGTGAAGGTTCGCGAGCCACAGTTCGAAGGTCAGACAAAAACAAAGCTTGGTAATACCGAAATCCGAAGCTACGTGACGAAGGCCATGAACCGCATGCTCCCCGAGTGGCTAGAGCGGAACTCGGCTGAGGCCCGGCGGATCGCCGAGAAGTGTGTTTCGGCGCAGAAAGCCCGCCAGGCTGCTCGCAAGGCCCGGGATCTGACCCGCAGAAAGACGGCCCTCGAGTCGGCGTCGCTGCCAGGAAAGCTGGCTGACTGTTCATCGCGCGAGGCGTCGCTATCCGAACTGTTCATCGTCGAGGGCGATTCGGCCGCCGGACCGGCCAAACAGGCCCGCGACTCTGAGTTCCAGGCGATCCTGCCTATCCGCGGCAAGATCCTCAACGTAGAGAAGGCCCGCCTTGCCAAAGCTCTGCAGAACAACGAAGTGCAAGGGATCATTACCGCCTCCGGTACCGGAATCGGGGACGAGTTCGACATCGAGAAGGCTCGCTATCACAAGATCGTGATGCTGGCCGACGCCGACGTCGACGGTTCGCACATTCGTACGCTGCTTTTGACGCTCTTTTTCCGTCATTTGCGGGGCCTGATCGAAGCCGGGTTCATCTACGTGGCGGTTCCGCCGCTGTACCGGGTCAAGATGGGCAAGCAGGTTGTCTACCTCAAGGACGACGCGGCCCTGGCGACATTTATGGCCGAGAACGAAGGGCGCAAGATTACCCCGTCTCGATTTAAGGGTCTTGGTGAGATGAACGCCGACGAGTTGTGGGACACCGCGATGAATCCGGACACCCGGACGTTGATGCGGGTCGAGATCGACGACGCGGCAATCGCCGATGAGATGTTCACGATCCTCATGGGCGACGACGTGCAAGCCCGCAAGAGCTTTATTCAGCAGAACGCCAAAGACGTTCGCTTCCTGGACATTTAGGAGTTCCGCATGGCAGACGAAATCACGGACGGTATACCCGAGATCGACATCAAGGACGAGATTTCTGCGTCGTTTCTTGAATATGCGATGTCGGTCATTGTTTCCCGGGCGCTCCCGGACGCCCGGGACGGCTTGAAGCCGGTTCAGCGCCGCATCATCTATTCGATGTTTGAGAACAACATGACGTCGGCTTCGGCCCACCGAAAGTCGGCAACGGTGGTCGGGGACGTCATGGGTAAGTATCACCCCCACTCCAACGACGCCATCTATGACGCGATGGTTCGGATGGGGCAGGACTTCTCGCTGCGTTATCCGCTCATCGACCCGCAGGGAAACTTCGGAACCCCTGATGATGGAGCCGCGGCCATGCGGTACACCGAGGCGCGCCTGTCGCCACTGGCTTCATATTTGCTCCAGGACATTAGGGAAGACACGGTCGATTTCACCTCCAACTACTCGGGCGAGTTTTACGAGCCGTCGGTCCTGCCGGCCCGGTTCCCGAACTTGCTTGCCAACGGCAGCCAGGGAATTGCCGTCGGCATGGCCACGAACATGGCGCCGCACAACCTCGGTGAGATCATCGACGGAGTCATGTTCGGTATCGACAACCCGGACGCTCCCGTGGAGGACTACCTCCAATTCGTGAAAGGCCCCGACTTCCCGACCGGCGCCTACATCGTGGGCACCCGGGGCAGCAAAGACGCCCTGCTCACCGGCCGCGGGTCGATCAAGATCCGGGCCGTCACCGACGTGCAAGAAGTCAGAGGCCGAACCTGCATCGTCGTCACCGAGCTCCCGTATCAGGTCTCAGCCAGCCGGGTGCTGGAGCGCATCGCCGCGTTGGTGAACGACAAGGCCCTCAACGGGATCTCTGATCTCCGCGACGAATCCAGCTCCCGGGTCGGTACCCGTATCGTCATTCAACTCAAGCGCGACGCGGTCCCTCAGGTGGTGCTCAACCAGCTCTTCAAGATGACCCAACTGCAGGACTCCTTTGGCGTCAACAACGTGGCGCTCGTCGACGGGATTCCGCGCACGCTCAATGTCGCTGAGCTGATCGGGTATTACATCGATCACCAGATGGAAGTGATCGAGCGCCGCACCCGCTTCCGCCTCGAAAAGGCCCAACGCGAAGCCCACATCGTTCAGGGCTTGGTCATCGCCGTTGACAACATCGACGAGGTCATCAGGATCATCCGTGGTTCAGCTGATACCGAGACGGCCAAAAACTCGCTGATTGAGCGATTCGAGTTGTCTGAGGAACAGACCAAGGCGATCCTCGACATGCCGTTGCGGCGCCTCACCGCCCTTGAAGTCGACAAGCTCCGGGAACGCTACGCAGAGTTGATGGCACTTATCACCGAGCTGGAAGGCATCCTCGCCGACCCCGAGTTGCGCCGGACGATCATCAAAGACGAACTCATCGAGGTCAGAGACAAGTTCGGGGACACCCGCCGCAGCCGGATCGTTCCAGACGAGGGCGATCTGTCGCTCGAGGACCTCATCGCCGACGACGAACTGATCATCTCGGTCACGCAGTCCGGTTACCTGAAGTCCGTACCCGCCAACACCTATCGGCTGCAGGGGCGTGGCGGTCGGGGCGTTAAGGCCGCCGAGGTGCGCGAAGACGACGTAATCACCCGGCTCTTGCATACGACGGCTCATGCCATCTTGTTGTTCTTCACGAACAAGGGGCAGGTGCACCGGATTAAAGCCCACCAGGTGCCACGTCAGTCGCGTACCGCCAAGGGCGTGCTGGCTCAGGCGGTCCTTCCGCTACTTCCAGACGAACACATCGAAGCCATCGTCGACACGCGGGACTACGAAACTGCCCGCTACCTGGTGATGATCACCAAGAACGGTGTTGTCAAGAAGACCGCCTTCTCCGAGTACGACTCGCGCCAGTCTTCGTTGATTGCCATCAAGCTGCAAGAGGACGACGAAGTCGTGGCGGTCCGCACGACCAACGGCGAAAACGATGTCCTGATCTTCACCGAACAGGGTATGGGTATCCGCTTTTCGGAGAACGACTTACGGCCGATGGGCCGGGCGACGCAGGGAGTTCGAGGCATTCGCCTGCGCGAAGGCGACCGGGTTGTGTCAGCAGCGTCGAACACCGACGGTTCGGAGCTCGTAATCCTCACCTCTGGCGGATACGGCAAACGCACCAAGATGGACGAGTTCCGGCCACAGAAGCGGGGCGGCATCGGTCTCAAGACGATGAAGCTGACCCGGGTCCGGGGCGTCATGGTTGGTGCTCGGGCGGTAACCGACGACATGGAACTGTTCGTCATTTCCTCGTCCGGTGTCGCCATCCGGACACCGGTCAAGAAGATCAGCCGTCAGAAGCGAGAAGCGAGCGGGGTCAAGGTGATGAACCTTCCCGAGGGAGACCTGATCGCCGCCTTCGCCGTCGTACTTCACGAAGACGAAGCAGAGATCGAATCCGTCATCGAATCCGACATCGCAAACGGAGACGAAACATGAGTCCGGAACTCTTGGGAAGGACCCGTCGTTCTTTGAACGTAGGGTTGACCCCCGTACTGCATTACACTTTCCTGAACCCGGCAAGGAGCTGAGCGCCGTATGGCCCAAGTACGCAGAGTGCGTCGGATTATCCGAAAGATCGATCCCTGGACAGTCCTGAAGGTCTCGTTCGCGTTGTACGCGGTCATGGGCCTGGCACTGGTGTTGGGTGGCATCATCTTCTGGTCCTTCGTGACCGCGGCTGGATATCCGACCTTCATTGAGGATTCGTTGTCCAGCATCGGGCTTCGGGATGTGGCAGCAGGGCCGCTGGTACCAACCAATGACTACATGTTCCGGCTCGCCGCTTTCCTCGGGGTGGCCTTCACCGTTTTGATGACTGGTATGACGACGCTCGGTGCGGTCATGTACAACTTGATCTCTGACGTGGTGGGGGGTCTTGAAGTGGTCGTGCTTGAGGAGTCGTTCAACGCTCCGGTCACGGCAGCCAACCGGCCGGTCCGACAGGTCCAGTCATGGCAGACGGCTCCGTCGACGAGCGAGACAGTCGCAACTACGCCGGCCGAGACTCCGACGAAGGCTCCCGCCCCGACCGGACGCTAACTGCCCGGTTCTTGCCGGGCAGTTTCTTGACGAGCAATGACGATTCCGGCCGCCTGACAGGCCCGCACGTAGGCTTCTGCGACGTCGACTGGCGTCAACCGGCCTCGTGATTCCAGGAGGGGCCCGGACGCAATGACCCCCGCCGCCCAACAGACCGCCGCGAGAAACTCGGCGTCGTCGACGACGGCATACTGAATCGGACCTGGTTCCGTGTCGATGTCCACCACCAGGGAGGCTATCGCCGATCCGGCCGGAGCCAGCGTGAGGGTGTCGGTCACCTTTGAGCCGTAGCGCAGCCCGACCGGCGAGGGGAAGCGGACCGGCTCGTCCCCACGGGAAGTCCCGGGTTTAGCCCACGAAATGTGCTGCAGGTGCCCGCCGGCCACCCGCGACAGCGCCCTGGCCAGACCAAGCGGGTTGCAATCAGCCATGCCGGCCCCGTCAAGCTGCTCATCAGCCGTGACCACGAACCGTGGCGCGCCTCTGGCTGCCTCGTCGTCGGTGTAGGCAACAGTTACATCGGTGTCATTCTGACCGGTCCAGTAGCTGACCGTGGTGATGGTCGGGTCGGCCGTCAACACCCGTGATACCCGCTGCAGCAGGGGAGTTTTCCTACTCAGCGTGACCTTCACTCGGAGAGTGGGTTTACAGGTTTCCAGATACCGTCAGCCGAAGGAGGCTCTAGCTGCTTCTGCTTGTTTAGGTAGGACGCGATTGCTCCGGCGAGGGCTGCCAGAAAGAGAACGTTTCGTATTTTCATCGGGCCATTGTACGCAGGTTGGACGACTAGGTCTGAAAAAATGGGTCGAGCGGCCCATAGAATCGCGCCGTGAGCGGTTATATATTAGGGGGGCGAGTACGGCCTATGCCACCGGTGCTAGATAGCCTCCCAGCTACTCTTCCCACAACATCGGCTGGTTTGTCCGGTGTCGCCAGGGATCGATGGGCCCGAGAGCTAACGCCTCGGGCCCCTCGTGTCCCTGAAACAGGGTCGCGAAAACTTTCGCTCTGGGTGGTTATTCCTGGGGGAAAAGCGGGGGGGAAATGAAGAGAGACCTGCCGGAAGGCGGGTCTCTCTTTGTCCTTAGGGAGACACTACCGGGCAAGCCGGGGCAACAAAACCCACTTCCTCAATAGACCCTTTGGTGGAAGGCGCGCCCGAAGCCACAAGGCAGATTCCCCGCTCCAGGGAGCGGGGAATCTCGTGGTGGGCCTACCTGGATTTGAACCAGGGACCTCTTCCTTATCAGGGAAGCGCTCTAACCAAGCTGAGCTATAGGCCCGAAGGATCCGGAATTGTATCAGCCAGATTGGTGGTTGTTGCCACCGGGCCTGATCCGGATTTGAATTGTCAACCGTCACTGTCGCGATGGACCGATTCGATTGTGGAGCTGAGGGGATTTGAACCCCTGACCCCCTGGTTGCAAACCAGGTGCTCTGCCAAGCTGAGCTACAGCCCCGGGGTCCGGGTAGTTTACGCCCAAACCCGCACCGACACGAAACCGGGATTGGCGACCGGTGTACGCTGCTCGGAGCTACCTGGAGATCTCCCTGTCAAGAGCGGTCATCGTCGACGCAGTACGGACCCCGATCGGGCGTCGCGAAGGGCAACTTAAGGATCTGCATGCCGTGGATCTGGCGGCACTGCCGCTGGCTGCTCTGATCAGCCGCACCGGAATCGACCCGACGCTCGTCGAAGACGTGATCATGGGCTGCGTCATGCAGACGGGGGAGCAAGGCTTCAATATCGGGCGCAACGCAGCCCTTGCCGCCGGACTCTCGCCGGCCGTTGGCGGTACCACGGTGGACCGCCAGGACGCTTCCTCTCTCCAGGCCCTCCACTTCGCCTTCCAGGGCGTCATAGCGGGCGCTTACGACGTCGTGATTGCTGCCGGGGTAGAAGCCATGACCCGGATCCCGATGGGAGTAACGGCGTATCAAGGGCCCGGGCAGCCGTTTGGACCCACCATGCAAGATCGATACAAGCTCGTACCGCCGGGCGTATCCGCCGAACGAGTTGCGACCGAGTGGTCTTTGAGTAGGGCATATCTGGATGGGTTGGCCGCCGACTCGCATGCTCGGGCGAATCGGGCGGAGGTTGGGGCTTCCTTCCGTGAGGAGATCGTGCCCGTCGAGGTAGGTGCCGCTCGGCCGATGTCAGCCGACGAAGGAATCGACGCAAAGAGGGACGCCGAACGGCTGGCGCTTCTTGAGCCGGCTTTCGACGAGCATGGCGTGGTCACGTCCGGCAACTCAGCACAGATCGGGGACGGTGCGGCAGCCGTTCTGGTGATGAGCGAGGACAGGGCGGATGAGCTGGGGCTCGAGGCCCTGGCTGCCGTTCGCGTCTCCTCGCTCGTCGGCGTGGATCCGGTCACCACATTGGGAGGACCGGCCGAAGCTACTCGCCGCGTGCTGGACCTGGCAGGGCTGACGATGGAAGACATCGACCTGTTTGAGGTCAATGAGAGCTTCGCCAGCGTTGTGGGCGCCTGGCTCGCGGAGATGGGCGAAGACGCCTGGGAGCGAACCAACGTCAACGGGGGAGCGATCGCTCTCGGACACCCGATGGGGGCGTCCGGAGCTCGCCTGTTCACCACGCTCGTGCACGAACTCTGCCGCTCGGCAAGCCGTTACGGACTGCAGGTGATGGATACCGGGGGAGGCATGGCCAGCGCCGTGATCGTCGAGCGGCTGTAGAGAGGCTGGCGGCCTACAATCCCCGCATGTTCTGGCGGGTAGTGATCGCAATCGTGGTGGGATGGCTGTTGTGGAAGACCATGACCTCGATTATCCGGATGCTGGCCGACGCTCCCGACGAACCGGATCCGACCGATGTGTCCGACGCTGAGGTCCATTTCCGATGCGGTGAGTGCGGCACCGAGGTGATTATGACGGTTCAGTCGAACACCGAGGATGCGTTTCCCCGGCATTGTCGCGAGCCGATGAACCCTATATGGCGGCCCGTCTAACGCGTTCGGTGGCGCGCACAGTGGGTTGGTGGCTACCTGGGGGAGCTAATGCCAGTTGACCGTCATGATGAAACCGACGGCGATACCGACGAGCCCAAGACGCAAGGCCCACGGGTTGAGGCTGAAGATGTAATAGGCCAACACGGCCAGCACGCCGACGACCATCAGGCCCGTCATGGTGTACACGTACCACTTGGGAGATTCGACCTCGACCTCTTTGGCGCGAGGGATCTGGTGGACAACGGCTTTTTTTCGACCTTTTGATTTCGGCATGGGCCGGAAGGATAGCCGCTAGACATCTCCGCACCACCAACGAGGGTGCGTTTCGGTAGGGGAGCTGTCAACAGCGGTAGGCTGGCCGTCTCATGCGGTGCCTCGTCGTCGACAACTATGACTCTTTCACCTATAACCTGGTCCAGTACCTGGGAGAACTCGGTGCCGACCCGGTGGTGATCCGCTCAGACGAAATGACCGCGGACGAAGCGCGCCAGTTCAAAGCCGAGCGTCTCGTCATTTCTCCGGGGCCGGGACGGCCCGAACAGGCGGGAAACTCAATCGACTTCGTCCAGACTCTTGGGCGCGAGATGCCCACCTTGGGGGTTTGTCTGGGCCATCAGGCCATTGTGGTGGCGTTCGGTGGGAAGGTTGACCTGGCGCCCGAACCGAAGCACGGCAAGACCTCACAGATTCGGCATGACGGACAGGCCATGTTTGCCGGTCTCACCCAGCCTTTTACCGCCACTCGATACCATTCTCTGGCAGTTTGTGACTTGCCGCCCGAACTCACGGCGACGGCCTGGAGCATCGAAGACGGCGTCATTCAGGGAATCCGCCATACCGAGCTACCGATCTACGGAGTGCAGTTTCATCCGGAGTCGATCCTGACCACTGAGGGCAAAGCTTTGCTCCAGAACTTCCTGGCCGGCTAGCGACCCGGACCGGACTCTCAGTGCGGATGGTCGGCGAGGGCGAACCCGTCGGTTGTTGTTCGCAATATTCCTTCGGCCGCCAGCGCCGTCAAAGCATTGGAGATCCTGGCCTCGTCGTGACCCAATCGGGCGATGAGGGCATCGGCACTTCTCGTCCGCCCATCGAGCATCACTTTGACGATCGCTCCCCGAGTCTGGCGGAGAGAACCGTCGAACCGGCTTTGGCGGGGCGGCGGCACATAGACCGTCGAATCCAGACAACCTTGGGCGACGGGGCAATCATCACAGAGTGGCGTCGGTTTGCACACCTGCGCACCGAGGTCCATGATCGCCGAGTTCCAGAGGACAGCTTCCCCCGCAGGAAGGAACGTTCGGGCGGTTTCGGCGAGGTCCTTGCCGTCCAGTGGGCGACCGGCCCAGCGCGAAAGAACTCGCTTCAAGTTGGTGTCGATCGCCGGAACCTGTTCGCCGAAAGCGAAACACGCAACCGCGGCCGCGGTATACGGTCCGACTCCCGGCAGGCCCTGTAGTTCCCTGGCAGTGGTCGGCCAACCAGAGCTGGCTACGACCCGGGCGGTGGCCTGAAGGTTGAGCGCCCGGCGGTTGTAGCCGAGTCCCGACCAGGCGGCCAGGACATCGCCCGTTGAGGATGCGGCGAGTGTTTCCGGGTCGGGGAACTGATCGAGGAAGGCCATATATCGCTCGACCACGCGATCGATCTGGGTTTGCTGACTCATCACCTCGGAAACGAGTATCGCCCAAGGGTCGGTCGTCTCTCGCCAGGGGAAGCTGCGCCCGTGATGGTTGAACCAGGCAAATAACTGATCGACCACGGCCTAAGGCGGCGGTGTGGTCGTCGTCGTGGTCGTCGTTGTGGTTGACGTGGTCGTCGTGGTGGTGCTGCTGGTGGTGGTCGTGGCAGGAGCAACCGCCAGGATCACGGTGATCCTGGTGCCTTTGGGGAACAGGGCGCCGGCGTCGGGGGTCTGTTCAACGATCCGCCCGGCCAGGTCTGCGTTCTCGCGGGTTTCCTCGCTCACCACCAATTCAAACCCGAGGTCGGAGACGAGTTGGCGGGCATCTTCTACCGAGCGTCCGATCAACGAAGGGACCGCTTTGGTCTCAGGTCCGATCGAGACGATCAGCAGAATGGTGCTATCAGCCTTGATCTCGCCGGGGGCCGGGATGCTCGAGACAATCAGGCCTTCATCGAGTTCATCGTCGAACGCGTCTTCAGACTCGACCACAAAACCGAGGCCCTCGAGTTCGAGTTTCACTTGACGGAACGATCGGCCCGATAGGTCCGGGAGGATGAACAGCTCGGGACCGCCCGAGACCACCAGATCGACCGACGTGCCGACCGGTACCGGTTCGCCGGCAACGGGGTTCTGTGAGATGACTTGATCAAGCGGAATGTCGGGGTCCAGCTGATTTGTGACAAAGCCAACCTCGAGACCGCGGTCTGCGAGTCGACGTTCTGCCTCTTCGAGGCTGATGCCGGTCAGGATCGGCACCTGCGCTTGTTCCTGGCCGTTCGAGATAACGATCTTGACGAAGCTCTTGGGCTCCACTTCAACGTCCGCCGCGGGGTCCGACTCGATGACCGTGCCCTCCAACACTTCAGGATCGGCGCGCCGCTCCACGTTCCAGTTCAAGTCGGCCGACTGCAGCAACTGGATGGCAGTCGCTTCGGTCAGTCCGACTAGTGACGGCACTTTTACGGTGGTGACGTCTCCTGAAGATCCACCACCTATCACCCGGAATAGGACGAACATCAAACCAATCAGGCTCAGCAGCAGAATGATCGACGTAGCGATGAACGGACGGTTGTTGGGAGGATTGGAGGCAGTGGCAACCTGTCGATAAGTCTCTTCGGGCGGGACGGTCGGAGCCGGCATCGGCATGAGGACCTGGGTTGGGGCCGTGGCGGAAACGGCTTGTGCAGCGTTTGGCTTGGCACCCTGGATGTACAGCAGCAGATCTTCGCGCATCTCCAGCGCGTTCTGGTACCGATCTTCGGGGGATTTGTCCATTGCCTTGATGACGATGGTTTCCAGGTCAGGCGGGAGGTGGGGGTTGCCGACCGACGGGAGTTGAGCAGGTTCAGACACGTGCTGGTAGGCGACCGAGACGGGGGAGTCGCCGGTGAAAGGAGGAACCCCCGTAAGCATTTCATACAGGACAACGCCGAGCGAATAGAGGTCGGATCGCTCATCGAGCTGTTGACCCTGGGCTTGCTCGGGCGAAAAGTAGGTGGCGGTACCGATAACGGCCCCGGTGCGGGTCAGTTCCTGGGAGTCGTTCCATGCGAGAGCAATTCCGAAGTCGGTGACTTTGGCGGTGCCGTCTGGCGTCAGCAGGATGTTGGCCGGTTTGAGGTCGCGATGGACCAACCCGGCCCGATGGGCTACCGCCAGGGCCGCGGAGACCTCCGCAGCGATTTCGGCCGCCCGGCGTGGCATCAGGCCAGTTTCGTCGTGAATGACGTCTCGAAGGGTCTTGCCCTCGACGAGTTCCATGACGATGAAGTAGAGCGAACCTTCCTCACCCCAATCGAAAATGGACACGATGTTCGGGTGGGAGAGGTTGGCGGCCGACTGGGCTTCCCGCCGAAAACGGGCGATAAAGTTGTCGTCGGTAGCGAACTGGGCGTGGAGAATCTTGACGGCGACCCGACGCCCGAGCAGCGTATCGGTGGCTTCCCAAACGTCTGCCATTCCACCTCTGGCGATGTGCCGGATGAGTTGATATCGGTTTGCGAGCTGATCGCCTGGTTGCATCGGGGAGATTGTAGGGCCACTCATGGCTTCAACCATCGTTCCATCGTCTTTTGGGCGATCGGAGCAGCGGTTCGACCGCCGGAGGCTTCGTCGCCCGCCAGACCGCCAAATTCGACGACCACCGCGATCGCAATGGTCGGCTGATCGGCCGGAGCGAACCCGACGAACCAGGCATGGGGAGCCTGGCCGGGGTTCTCAGCCGTCCCGGTTTTGCCGGCGACTTGCACGCCGTCGATTCGGGCGTTGGTACCGGTTCCCGAGTTGACGACATCGATCATCAGCTGGGTTATGGAAAGAGCCGTCGATTCCGATGACGCTTTGCGCCATGGTTCCGGTTGAGTTTGCGAGATGACCTGGCCGTCACCGTCGATGATTTCAGAAACCAGATAGGGGCTCATAAGCTGGCCCCGGTTGGCGATCCCGGCAACCATCAACGCCATATGCAGAGGGGTAACGCGTACGTCGCGCTGTCCGATGGAGGTTTGGGCGAGAGCGGGAAGGTCGTCTGTGAGGTCGACGGGCGAAAAGACCGACTGGGCAACCGGGAAGACGAAGGGAACGTCGGAGCCAAACCCGAAAGCTTCGCTCTGAGCCTCCAGGGCTCTGGCCCCAACAGTCATGGCGACCTGGGCAAATGTTGTGTTGCATGACGAAATGAACCCCCGGGCGAGGGACACCTCGGCACCCGAACCGCAGGTACGTCCGTCTGCGTTCGAAATGGTCGAATCGGAACCCGGGAGAGCGAGGGCGGTCGGATTGGGGAAAGCCGATTCGACCGTCATTTCGCCGGACTCGAGCGCTGCGGCGGTCGTAACGATTTTGAAGATGGATCCGGGCGGATAGAGCTGGTTGACGACCCGATCGCGCAACGGTTCGGTCGGGTCGGCGTCGAGGGTGTCACCGGCCGGTCCGGCGTCGCCTCCTAGGAGGATCGCTGGATCGAAGCCTGGCGACGAGACATAGGCCAGGATGGCCCCGCTTGAGGGCTCGATCGCCACGACCGCTCCGACCTGGTCCCCAAGCGCCTCCGTTGCGACCTGTTGGAGTGTTACGTCGAGGGTCAATCGAAGGTTGGCTGGCCGGAGGTCGTTTCCGAGCACTCCGGCAATGACGTTTGAGATCGTGAGGTCCTGCTTGCTACGTAGATCGGTCGCGTAGGCAGATTCGAGGCCGCGATCGTTGAACAGCAGTGACGAAAACCCGATGGGGTGGCCGAGCAAGTCCCCAAACGGATAGGTCCTCAGGAAGGTGTTCGCTTGACGTTCGGAGGCCACGAGTGCGACCCCGTTTCTATCAATCATCACGCCGCGTTCGCGCTCCGAGCGTGCCAGCTGGACCCGGGCGTTGCGATGGTCGCTTCGATACCGGTCGGTGGCGATTGCTTGGATGTAGACAACGTTGGCCAGCAGGAGACTGAAACCGACCAGGAGGGCGAGGGTGAGGCGCCGGATCGGGCTGTTCATACACGTTCCTCATGCGAGATCCGAATGAGCATTGCGATGAGCACGAAGTTCGCAACGAGAGAGGATCCTCCGTAAGACATGAACGGCAAAGTGATCCCGGTCAGCGGGAACAGGCGCACGATCCCTCCGATGATCAGCAACGACTGGAGTCCGAATGTGAACGTGAGCCCAGCGGCCAGCAGCTTGCGAAACAGGTCACGACTCCGCAACGCAATCCCCATTCCGACGCTGATGATCAGGGCGTACATGGCCAGAATCAAGACCGAGCCAACCAGCCCGAGTTCTTCGCCGACCGCTGCGAATATGAAATCCGTCGGGGCGAAGGCGATTAGCGAGGGACGGCCAAGTCCCAGCCCGGTTCCCGACAGGCTCCCTGAGGCCATCGCAAAGATCCCGTTGGAGATCTGATAGCCGGTGGTTTCGTAGTTTTCGAACGGGACCAACCAGGCTTCGAGTCGGGTCTGGACATGGGAGAACGCACTCCACGCCGCCACCGCGCCGACCGTGAAGAGCCCGCCCCCGACGACCAGGTACGTGTTGCGACCGGTTGCGGCGTACATCATGGCGATAAACGCAGAAAACAGGAGTAGTGAAGCCCCGAGGTCTCGCTGGTAGATCATCACCCCGAAGCTGGCGAACCACGCGACGAGGATCGGAATCATTTGTCGAGGTTCAGGGAACTCGAACGGTCCGACCTTGCGGGTCCTCATCGTCAGGGCGGCCTGTCGTTCGGCGAGAAACGATGCCAGAAAGGCGACGATGAGCAACTTGACGATCTCGCCGGGCTGGAAGCGCATCTCGATGAAGCCGAGATTGAGAGAAACCCACAACCGCGAACCGTTGACCGCCAGGCCGCGGATCGGTAGAGGCCACTGCTGGGGGAGAAGCGGGAGCACGAGGAGGACCATGGCAAGCAGCAGCATGATGTACCGGTACCGGCGGAGGATCTGGGTGCCGACCGACGACAAGCCCCAGAGGGTCAAGATTCCGAGTCCTGCTCCAATCAGGATCCACCATTTCTGGAGCGATGCCATCTCAGGGTTCAGTCGGTAGATCTCCGATAGGCCGATGGCGGCCAGCAGTGCGGCCAGGGGAATCAGATAAGGGGTCCCCTTGGATGCCCACCGGCGGACGGCTGCGTGGAGCGCCCCGAAGGCGGTAATCATCACGAAAAAGGTCAGCGCCACGTCCGCTCCGATTGGCTGTTGACCGGCAATGTTTACGAGGGCAACTCCGAAGGCCGCCATCAAGGCGGCCGCGACAATTAGCGCCCCTTCGGCGTTGCGCGTCACGAGCGGTAGTCGACTACCGCCACGGTGATGTTGTCATGGCCGCCGGCTTCATTGGCGGCCTCGATGAGCGACCACACAACTTGGTGGAGCGACTCGGCCGTGGAAAGAGAAAGAATGGTGTCATTGTCAATCATGTTGGACAGTCCGTCGGAACACAGAATCA
>CAWIFX010000025.1:0-42833 GCA_963835515.1 uncultured Acidimicrobiia bacterium
ACGGTTGGTATCCGGCGTCGTGGGCCGCCCGGGGAGACCTGAACCAACGCACGTCTTCTGGCGAGAGCGCCCGGGCCTCGGGACACGAGGGGTAGCAAACCACCGCGCTCGTTACGTTGCCGACTAGAACCCCACCGTGCGACTCCAGGTCCAGTCCCTCCGCTTCGAGCAACGCAGCCTTCATCGGGGTCCCGAACCGGTAGTCGCCAAGTCGGCCGTCGGCGCGGATCACCCGGTGGCAGGCGACCAGAACGGGCACCGGATTCTGTCCGAGCGCCGATCCAACCGCCCGAACTGCTTGAGGGCGGCCGATTTCAGTGGCGATCCATACGTATGGGCGAACCTCACCCGTCGGGATGCGGGCGGCGGCGTTGAGCACTGCCTGCTGGAATTCGGTCTGGCCCCGCCAGTCGAGGCTGAGGTCGCCGAGTTGGCCGGTTTCCAGAGTCTGATGCACCGGCGAGTCGAGGTGCTTGGGCAGGCTGTCGACCTCGATCACCTGGCGATGAAATCGCTCTTCGAAGTCGATTACGAAGGAGCCGTCGACCGGGGCGACCGAAGACACCCCACGAGGATTGAACGAAATATTGAGTTGGCCGATCGGAGAGTCGAGCGATACAAAGCCATCAACGAGACCGTTGTCGAGCAGAGTCTGTTCTTTGAATCCCCGCGGGGCACGCATCGTGAGTTCGGATAGGTTCATGTTTGTAGGCCTTTCTTTCGGAGGGCTGTCAGCCCCCGGGACGCATCGGATTTCACCGTGCCTTCCGGTCGGTCAAGGATCACGGCGATTTCTGGGTAGCTGTAGCCGAGGACGTGGTGGAGAACGACGGCTGCGCCCTGGGCACGGGGGAGTGTTCGTACCGCTTCGATCAGTTCCTCGTCGACCCGTTCGGGGTTTCCGGTGGCCACGTCCGGCAGGCGATCGACGAGTACCAGGGGGCGGCGGGCCTGAGTTCGCCGCTGGTTGTGGGTGGCGTTCAGAGCGATCGTCCACAGCCACGAGCGGATCTTCAGTTGGCGGATACGTTGCGGAGGGTACTTTCGGAGAGCCCGGTAGGCCCGTAGGTAGGTCTCCTGGGCGACGTCGCCCGCATCGTCGGCGACCAGCATTCGTAAGCCGCCGTAGAGCTGGTGCTGCGTCGTGTCGACGAAGTCCGGGAAGGCCCGGTCGACGTCATTGGCGAGTGCGGTGGTTAGGTCGTCATCTGTCATGGTTCACAAATAAGAACCCCGGCCGCGGGTGAACCGTTGCAGCTATTTGTAATCGCGGTGGACACGCGACGGAGTGGGTCCCCGCTGACCTTGATACTTTGAGCCAGCTTCAGACGAACCATAAGGGTGATCGGCTGGCGTGGTCATCTGATAAAAACTGATTTGACCGATCTTCATTTCCGGGTAGATGGCGATCGGGAGGGTTGCCACGTTTGAAAGCTCCAGGGTCAGGTAACCATCGAAGCCCGGGTCGACGAAGCCAGCAGTCGAGTGAATCAGAAGCCCGAGGCGGCCCAACGAAGATTTACCTTCGAGGCGGGCTACCACGTCGTCGCCGAGCCGCACTCGTTCGAGGGTTGAACCAAGCACGAACTCTCCTGGATGCAGGACGAAGGGTTCGTCGCCTGACACTTCGACAATTGTCGTCAGGTCCTCCTGGCGGGTCCGTGGATCGATGTGTGGGTATTTGTGGTTCTGGAACACACGAAAGTATCGATCGACTCGCAGATCGATGCTGGAGGGCTGCACCATCGAGGGATCAAACGGTTCGATCGATATCCGCCCGTCTGCCAGGGCTTCCTTGATTGTTCGGTCGGAGAAAATCACGAGTCGAGATAGTAGTTGGCCAAGATTGGTTTCGCGATTGTTCGGGTCTAGGCGATCCGGGTGACTGGCGGCGACTTGGGGATGATGACCCGGAAGGTCGCTCCTACTTCGTCGGGGCTTTCTGCTCGGATGAGCCAGCCATGACCCTGGCAAATGCGCTGGCAGATGGCCAGGCCGATCCCGTTCCCCTCGAATTCGGCTTTGCTATGGGCCCGGTACAGCATCTCGAAGAGGTGGTCGCTGTCATGGTTGGGAAACCCGACGCCGTTGTCCGAGAATGTTATGACATGGTTGCCGAACGGGTCCTCGTCTGTGGTGGACGCAATGGTCAGGTGTCCGGGTACGTCGGTTCGTCGGAATTTCAGGGCATTGCTGACGAGGTTGATGATCAACTGCTCGACGGCGGCACGGTTCATCGTAACGATCGGGAAGCTCCCCTCAAGGGCGACCTCGTAGCCCGCCTCCTTGACGTCTTTGGCACAGCTGGTGCAGGCTTGCTGAATCACATCTTTCAAGTCGGTCAGGTGCATGTCGTCGACTTCTTCGCCAACCCTGGCGAACAGGAGAAGGCTGTCAATGATGTCCTCCATCTGAGCGCCCGAGGTCAGAATTCGAACCACAAACCCACGGGCCAGCTCCCCGAGGCTGGCGTCGTTGCTGAGAAGTTGGGCGAACATGCGGACTCGACGTGCCGGAGCCTTGAGGTCGTGGGCAGCCATTGAAGCGAACTGGTCCAGTTGGCGGTTGCTCTCCTCGAGTTGGCGGTTTGTTTGAGCCAACTGGTAGGCGGCGGCCGATCGGTCTGTCACGTCACCAAGGACCATCCATGTCACATGCTTCCCGAGCGAATCGTTGAAGATTCGGTGACCGGAGATTCGGACTAGTCGGCCGCCATCGGGCCCGTACAGCATGGCGTCATGGCTGTCGACCGAGCCTGTCCTTCGTAGTGATCGAACCAAATGGGTGAGTTCCTCTCCGCGCACGTGATCCGCCTCGAAGACGTTCCAGGTTGGGTCGAGCAGCGACTCGCCAAGCAGCCTGGAAGCGGCTCCGTTGGCTTCGAGGCAGTTGCCCTGGTCGTCCAGCAGGAGGGCGGCAACGGGCATCTCGTCGAATAGCTGGCGATACGCTTTGAGGTCGATCGCGTTCATCGGATCCTTCATGCTCAACGGGTGAGACAGTCGTCCTATTGTACGCGTGCGCCGATGGCTGCCTGGATCGTTGCGTCGAGCAGCTCCGGGTTGAGCGAAGCCTTGGAAATAATCGTATGCACGCCGGCCGCTTCGGCGGCAGCAGCCAGATCATTGGGGGAGGCACCCGTGACCAGAATACAACACTGCCCCGGCCGTCGATTGCGAGCTTCGATTGCGAATTCGAGGCCGGTCATGCCCGGCATATCGAAATCCACCAGGCACACGTCGGCCTCGCGATCGACCAGTGTATCGAGGGCCGAAGACCCGTCGGCTGCCTGGACCACCTCGTAACCACCGCAGATGTCGAGCAACGCAGACAGAATCATCAGATCTGTTGGCGAATCGTCAATTATGAGTACCGAGGTGATACTCACGCCACTCCTCCGCTGGATGTAGTTGCACTCGAAACCTTAGCTCCCATAGGGGAATAGACGGCGTATCACCGGCGCGAAACGGCCGATTCTGCGCACCTCAGTCTCTTTTCGCACTTGTTTGTCAAGTTCTGTCCGACTTTGTCCGATAGGTCTCTCATGGTGGGTAGCTCGACTTTTGGTGGACAATCTCTAACTGGAGCGGCGCGGCGGTACACGGTCATTGCTGCAACGGTGGCACTCTTTATGGCGGTTGGTGGTCCCGATGTCGGTGCAGCTTTTGTGATGGAGGCCAACGCACCGACTGGTGCGATGGCCGTTGTTGTACCTGCCGTTGATGCTTTCGGGAGTTCATTCAGCAGGTACCAGTGGTGCCTCGGCGAACCAACGATCGTCTTTGAGGACCTGCCAGGCCGCAAGGGCGAATATCGGGTCGGGCTGTCGACGGTTGCGCTGAATCCCCATCGCCGAGTAAACGATATGGCCCAAGTCGTCGTTCACGAGTTGGCTCACCATCTGATGATCGAGTGCGAGATCGATCAGGATAAGGCCTTCAAAGAAGCCTTTTATGCAAGTCAAGGGATACCCCTTGGCCGTGGATGGTACGACTACGCCGATGGTTGGTCAGCCACGCCTGCCGAGCAGTTTTCCGAGGCAGTAAGTCTGATGGTGTTGGGAACCAACACCGGCCGGATCGGGATCAGCGAAGCTGCAGCCGAGTTGGTGCGAGACCTGGCGGGCCCCGATGTCGGGCCGTCGGGTTTTGTGCCGAACCGAGCCGCCGGGCGAGAAGTGCGATCGACGGCAAGCCAATCGCGGTTTGCCGCAAGCGTCGAGGCGGGAACCGCCGTCGAGTTGGATTTCTCACTGCTAGCCCGGCCGACGTCGCTGGGACAGGTAGTGGGACTAGCTGGGAGAATGAGATGAACCGAACAAGACTGTTCCGCACAAATGAGACACGGATGGCGTCGATCGCCCCCCAGGTGATCCGCAATCTTTCGGCTTTGACCCAGGGGATGGAAAGCAGCGTCGGGGCCAGGGTCACCTCTGCCAGCGACGCCGTTACATACACGAAGTTCCTCGACGCCGACTCAAAGGGAATCCTGGTCCTGCCCGATGGCAGCCTTGGTCCCGTCAAGAAAGGGGATGACGGTGGCGCTACGAAGCTCCGCACAGTTTGGGCGATCGATAGCGACGAAGGTGTTTACGAGACCCGCCGCAAGCTCGAGCGTGCTCATCGACAAGGAGACGGGACGTGCCTGGTGGTCAGCAATCTGACGCCGGTTCCGAACATCCTCCGACAACTCCATTTGAGCCATGAGTATGTCCTCGTCGAGTGGCAGCCAGAAACAATCGAGCGTTTCACGCTCGGCATTGTGAAAACGGCCTGGGAAAATGCCTCAACGGTGATTGCCGACCAGGTTCGCGACGTCCACGAAGCCAAAGAGGTACTGCTTCAGGGTGTCACACTCGGCATCATGCGCCGGGACTTCAGCTAGCGGGACTGATGGCTAGCGGGCCTCGGAAATGTCACGGGCCGCCATATCGAGTGCTCGGTCTCGCAGTTCGGAGCGAAGGCGCTCAACTTCTTCGAGGAATCCAGGTTCATCCATCCGGCGGTGGACAGTTCGTTCGCTGATACCGGCAACGGAGGCGGCTTCTCGCACCGTAGACCCTTTGGCCAGTGCCAGGTGAAGCGCCAGGTCGCCTTTGCGGGGTGTCCAGGTTGCCCGGGTGGGCTCGGCGACGTTCGCCCGGGCGGTGCTGGCGGCATAACGGACCATTCTCGCCAGTGGTTCGGGTTCGAGTTCTCCCTTGGGAATGTAACCTGCCGCGCCCGCCGTCAGGGCTTCTTCGTCGACGGCCTCGCTCCCGAATCCAGTGACCAGCACGTGAGCGCCGGTAAACCCCTGGGCCCGGCTGGCCCGAATGAGATCGAGTCCCGTCTTGGATCCGAGTCGGTGATCGATGACGGCAACATCAAAATCGCGGTCGAGCATCGTACTCAGTGCGTCGTCGTACGATTGGGAGGTTTGGATTTCCATTGGGACGTTGGTGCCTGCCTCCAATAGGGCTGCAAGCATTCCGAGGTCCTCAGCGTCGTCGTCGACGACTATTACCTTTATCGTGTCTGCCACTTCACAACGTTCTGTTGGTAACGCGTACGGATCCCCCCGTCCTGTCACTCTACCCCTAAGCGGTACCAATCTCCAGGTTTATGCAGTTCCGCCCGGGCGTTTTATGCAGTACGAGTAGGGCGGGATCGGCCCGGCCAGCCTCAACTCAGAGCGGTTGTGCCACGACCGGTGGTGGCCGGACCTGGTAAAAAGCGGCAGCAGCCTGGCCGGGCGGAGATACCACAGTTTATCGGTAAGGGGAGCGGGTGACGGGAATCGAACCCGCGTATCGAGCTTGGGAAGCTCGTGTTCTACCATTGAACTACACCCGCAAGATCTTGCGACCACATGGTTTTGCGACCGCATGAACTGCTACCGGCCCTGTCGGGCCGATCGCATGGCTCAGGATAGTCGCGAAACGCCCGGCGTGGAATGTCAGCCTTGAGCCAAAGTCAGGGCTCCCCAGGCGGCCATAACCACCCCGATACCGATGAAGAACCAGGCTCTGCCTGCCCGATACGGTCCTTCCGCTCCGGCGGGTCGGTTGCCTCGGATGTTCTGGATCATGGCCCAACCGTTACCGGCGGCCATGGCCAGGCCGAGTCCCAGTGTCAGTTCGGCGAAGAGGGAATCAATTCCGAGAATGTCCATGCGGCTGCCAGAGTATCGTGTTTGCGGAGGTTGCCGTGCGGCACTGTTATGTATTGCGAGTGTTCACCCGGGGCGATGAAGGAGGCAACCATCTCGGGGTGATTCTTGACCTGACGGGTCTGGACGGAGATCTCATGCAGTCGATCGCTGCCGATCTGGGATTTTCGGAGACCGTCTTCGTGGATGCGTCAGACGACCCGCCTTTTTGCCGGATCTTCACCCCGACCGCCGAGCTGCCGTTCGCAGGACATCCATTGGTGGGAGCCGCCTGGGTGCTCCATCACCTCTCTCCGTTCTCGCCGACACATCTCATGTGTGAGGTCGGCGCAATTGCCATTGATTCGGATGCCGTGGCGACGCGAATCACGGCTCCGGCAAACCAATCCGCTACCCGAATAGCTGGCGGCGATCTTGATGGCCTCGGTTTCGAACACGTCGTTTCGGCGTACTCAGTCGCCATGCCTTTGCCGTACACCGTTGTCGAAGTGGGTTCCGCGGACGAGGTTGCCCGGTACCTACCCGTCGAGCACCTGCTCGCAGCCCATCCTTATGGTGAGATGTTGACCATCTGGGCACGAGAAGAAACCATTGTCCGGCTTCGGTTCTTTGCGCCCGGCCACGGCATCCTCGAAGACCCGGCGACCGGTTCGGCGGCGGTTGCCCTGGCGGCCGCACAGCGTCAGTTAGGCGAATCGAAGGGCTCCTTTATGATTCATCAGGGTTACGAGGTTGGTATGCCATCGGCAATCATGTTGGAGTGGCAAGGTAGCTTCACCTCAGTAAGTGGCGAGGTTCGCCATGACGAGACCCGGGAACTGGAGATCTAGCGGTGGCAGCCAATGGCTCGAAAATTACGGTAATTGCTGCGCTGGCCGGCAACGGTGCGATCGCCGTAGCGAAATTGACGGTGGCCATCATGACTGGGTCCGCGGCGATGTTGTCGGAGGGATATCACTCGATAGCCGACGTCGGCAACCAATCGTTGCTGCTGTGGGGGATGGGCCGCGCCAAAGAGGCTCCGACGGCTTCGCATCCCTTCGGACGGGGCAAGGAAATCTACTTTTGGTCGTTCATGGTGGCGGTCATGTTGTTTGTCGGCGGTTCGGTGCTGGCTGTCCGTCATGGGATCGAGGCCATCAGACACCCCGAAGAGATCAAAACCCCGATCATCAATTTCGTTGTTTTGGGGATAGCCTTCGTCATCGAAGCGGGGGTGTTCTGGGTGGCGCTCAAGCACTTCAACAAAGAGCGCGGCAGTCGATCGGTTTGGCGATCGGTGCGGGTCACCAAGGACACGTCCACCCTTGTTGTGCTTCTTGAAGACTCGGCTGCCATGTTGGGCCTCCTGCTTGCGTTTGTCGGGATCGGCCTCTCGGTGCTCACGGGCAACCCGATTTGGGACGGGGTTGGCTCGTTGGCGATCGGGGTCTTGCTCGGAGGGGTCGCTTGGGTTCTTGCGGTCGAAACCAAGGCATTGCTCATCGGGGAGGCGGCGAGTCGGTCGGATCGGGCCTCGATGCGGTTACGGATCTTGTCGGTTCCGCAGGTGGAGAGCGTGGGCCGGTTGCTAACAATGCATATGGGACCGGATGAGATTCTCGTCAACATCGACGTCGATCTGGTCGATGATTTGACGGATGACGACGTCGAAGATGCCATCGACAAGGTCGAATCGGCGATTCGCGAGGTCTTGCCCGAAGCCAACAACATTTTTGTAGAACTGGAGACCGACAGTGGCTGAAGTCTCAGCGCCAGCCTCGTCCGGCAATCTCGGTCCTGGCTTCGACATGATGGGCTTGGCCCTTGAACTCCGGTGTCACGTTACGGCTCGAGCATCCGACGTCTGGTCGGTCGAACACGTTGGAGCCGAGCGGTTGCCGGAGGGCGAAACCGACGCAGTACTTGTTGCGGCGAGGGCCGCAGTTGGGGAATCGTCTCCGATGCAGCTGACGGTCAACAACGACGTCCCGCTCGCCCGGGGGCTGGGGTCCTCGTCGGCGGCTAGAGCCGCGGGTGCCGCGGCAGCCTTCTGTGAGCGGGACGGTGCTTTCGATCCCGAGCGGGTGTTCGAGATCGTTTCCGAATTTGAAGGGCATGGCGACAATGCGGCCGCGACCGTGTACGGAGGGCTGGTGGCTGTCGACGCCGGTGGTCGACCTATCTCCTTGCCCATTCATCCCGATTGGAAGATCATCGTCGCGGTCCCCAATTACGAACTGGCGACATCCAAAGCCCGGTCGGTCTTGAGTCCTCAGGTCAGCCGCACGGTTGTCGTCCGTAACGCCGGACGTCTGGTCGCCCTGATTGAAGGTTTGCGGAGCGGATCTGTTTCTACGCTCAGACTGGCGGCGGGAGACGAGCTTCACGAACAGCCGAGGGCGACGTTGCATGAGCGGGCCATTGAACTCATGGCCGCCGCCCGCCGCGGCGGAGCCGCCCACGCCGCCTGGAGCGGTGCCGGGCCGACCATCATGGCGTTCACCAAAGCCGAACACGTCGGGGGGGTTCGCGAAATGATGTCCGTAGCGATGGCCGATCAGGGCGACGTGCGAGAACTGCCCGTCGCCACTGATGGGTTGCGGCCACACTAGAACCGGGGGAAGGGCGCACCGTGGGTCTGTCAGGTCGGCTGAGTTTGCTTGTTGACCCGGAACCAGGCAAGCTACTGCCCCGCCACGTTAACTGGCATATAAAGACGTAACGATTGAGGTATTTCGATGGGCTCGCTGGTCAAGAAGCGACGCAAAAAAATGTCGAAGCATAAATATCGCAAGCGCATCAAGGCCAACCGCCACAAGCGCAAGCGCTAGCTCCGACTCTCGCTCCGGCGATATTCATTCACGAACGGTCTGCCATCCCGTGGCTGCGCCGCGCCCTTGAGCGTATCTCAAGACCTTGAGCGGACCCCTAGAGCATCTCGAGAGGTTCGTCGTGTCCAAGCCGGGCGGCAGCTAAGCCAGCGATTCCCAGCGCTCCGAGCAAGATGCTCCATTGCAGCGCTGAACCGGTCCCGTCGCCGAGCGGTCCGACCCAGGCGGCACACCCTCCGGTGGCTCGTACTGCTTCGCGAAAGCCGTCCGACGACCACAGCAGCCCGTCCCAGTAGACCTTGTTCGCCAATACGTTGCCCGTCGTAAACGAGAGGACATGTTCGGTGTCTGCCGTGACTACGGCGAGCAGTTCACCGGCCGGGAGATCGCCGTCAAGCGGAACGGTTTCGGTCATGGCAGCAGTCGGTTGGCCGACGACGACCGTATCGGCCGCAAGAGGTGGCGAGGCGGTTGCTTGCCAGTAGACCACCCCGGTCTCGGCCGATTGGATGGACACTCGATGCACCGCTTCGGTGCCGCAAGATGCAAACTGGATCGCGAGTGCGTCGGTCGAGAGCGATCGACTAATCCCCACTCGCTGTACGTTGTCGCAGTCGACACACTCTGGCTCGCTGGCCAGGCCGGCCGCTAGTGTGACCAGCGTCACGACGCTGGCTGCCGCGACCAACAGGTATAGGCCGAGGCGCCACGGCACCGTTGGCCAATAGATCTGATACCACGGGCTTCTAGGCAGCAGGTCATGGGAACTGGTGCTGGTTGGGGTCAACCCGAACGGATCTGCTTGACCCGCTGATAGGTCGATCTCTACGTCACCGCGTTCGTCAACAGAAACAAACGGGTCATCGTGGAGTGTGGTGGCCATGTACCCGCAGCGTACCTATGCCGCTTGCGAGTTCTACGGATTCCGCTGGTAGCGCTTCAGGCGAAGACTATTCGTGACCACGGAGACCGATGACGACGCCATGGCGGCGGATGCAAGCATGGGACCGAGAAACCCGAAGGCAGCCAGCGGGATCATGGCCACATTGTAGAAGAACGCCCAGAACAGGTTTTGCTGGATGGTGCGGAACGTTCGCCGTGCCAGGTCCAACGACGTTTCAACCAACAGCGGATCTCCCGACATGAGGATGACATCGCCGGCCTCGATAGCGATGTCGACGCCGGTTCCAACCGCCATGCCGAGGTCGGCCTGCGTGAGTGCCGGCGCGTCGTTGACGCCGTCCCCGACAAACGCCACCTGTAGTCCTTCGGCCTGCAGTCGGGCTACTTCGTTGGCCTTTTCGCCTGGCATCACGTCGGCGAGCACCCGCTGAATGCCCAACTGGTCGGCAATTGCCATGGCCGTCCGGTGATTGTCGCCAGTGATCATCGCGACTTGTACACCGAGCTTCTGGAGTCCTTTGACCGCGGCGACCGAGGTTTCTCTGATCGAGTCGGCTACCGCCAGTGCGCCCATCGCTTGACCATTCCACCCCGCCAGGAAGGCGGTCTGGCCCCTCGACTCGTAACGTTCGATGGCTTCGAGGAGCGTGTCGGGGATGAGGAGGCCCTCGTCGGCAAGAAGCTTGGCCTTGCCGACGGTGACCGTTAGGCCGTCGACGACCGCGGTGATCCCGCGTCCGGGGACGGCGAGGTGATCGCTGGCCGGGCGAGCGGTGAGGTCGCGTTCCTCGACTCCCAGTTGAATGGCTCGAGCGACCGGATGTTCCGAACCGGACTCAACGCCGGCCACCCGTTCCAGGAACAGGTCGTCTTGACCGTCGATGGTGAGGAAATCGGTGAGCGTCATGGCCCCCCGGGTCAGCGTCCCGGTCTTGTCGAACAGGACGACGTCCACGGCCCGGGCCCGTTCAAAAATGTCAGCCCCCTTGAAGACGATCCCCAGCTCCGCTCCGCGGCCGGAACCGACCATGATGGCGGTCGGAGTGGCGAGGCCGAGGGCGCACGGGCAGGCGATGATGACGACGGCGATCGCTCGCTGGAGGGCGGTGACCGATCCGGCGTCGGCCAGTATCCAGGCGACGAGCGTTATGAGACTGAGCAGGAGGACGATCGGTACGAACACTCCCGACACCCGATCAGCCAGTTTTTGCACGGGCGCCTTTGATGCCTGGGCGTCTTCGACCAGTTGGACGATCTGATGGAGGGCCGTCTTGGTGCCAACATTGGTTGCCTCGACGACGATGACTCCCTGCTGGTTGATGGTTGCCCCATAAACCGAATCCCCGGCGTTCTTGTCAACGGGGGTCGATTCTCCCGTCAGCATGGACTCATCGATGGATGAGGACCCCTCGACGATCGTTCCGTCGGTGGGGATCTTTGACCCGGGGAGGACCTTCATGCGATCGCCGGGCACCAGATCCGAGATGGGAATAACGACGGTCTCGCCGTCACGAAGAACGGTCGCTTCCTTGGCGCCCAGCTCGAGAAGCTTGGTGATGGCCTGGCTGGCGCGCCCCTTGGCGCGGGCTTCGAAATACCTGCCAAGCAGGATGAAGCTGATGATGGCGGCGGCGGTCTCGAAGAACACCGGCTCATGGGCAAAGAAGGCCCATACCGAATAGAAGTAGGCGGCCAAAGTCCCGAGCGAGACCAGGGTGTCCATGTTGGCGCCCCCCGCTTTGAGCCGCTTGGCGGCTGCCTCGTGGAACTGCCATCCGAAATAGAACTCAACCGGGGTGACCAAAACCCACTGGGCGATATGAGAGGCCGTGGACTCCATGACGGCCATCGCCAACACCATGGCGGGAATGGTCAGGATCGCCGCTCCGACGAAACGTTTCCACTGGTGGCTGGCCTCTTCTGAGTATTTCTCAGTCTGAGACTGCCGATCTTCGGTAGCGATCCGCATGTCGTAGCCGATTTTCTGAACGGCGGCGACGAGTTCGGTTTCGTTGACGTCGTCGGTGAGCGATACGCGCGCTTCGCCTCCGGCATAGTTGACGATGGCTCCCGACACGTCCTCTCGCTTCGAGAGAACGCGTTCGATCCGCATGGCGCACGAGGCGCATGTCATGCCATCAACTTCGAACGTCAGTTCTTTAGTCATCGACTTATTCCTTCTGAGTTCAGTTTCAGCGAGTGTTGTTCGTTGGTCTAGGCAGGCCCGGCGACGTCGTAGCCCTGCTCTTCGATGGCTTCGATGATGGCGTCAAGTTCTAGTGAGTCATCAAACGACAGATCGACGGTACGTGCTTCGATGTGGACCTCGACCTTGTCGACGCCGGCTAGTTCTGCAACGGCACCTTCGATGGATGACTTGCAGTGGCCGCACGAGATGGTTGGTACCGAAAGCGTGGTGGTGGTCATGTCGATTCCTTTGGATTTGCCGGGCCAGTAACGGCGGCCGTGTACCGCATGGTTTCCATGAGTTCTTCAACGATCTCGGCCGTGCGGCCTTCCTGGATGGCATGGGTTACACACGTTTCGAGATGGTTCTGGAGCAGCACACGATTTACTCGCTCAAGTGAACCTTGTAACGCCGAGACCTGTTTCATGATGTCGGGGCAATAACGCTCTTCCTCAACCATACGAATCACACTCTCAACGTGACCCCGCACGGTCTTCAGGCGGTTAAGCGAGTCCTTCTTGTGCTGTTCCTTCATGGGGGAAGGTTACCACCCCCCCTGGGGTGGGGTCAACCGGAACCTGTTTGGTGAACAAACCGTGAACAAACAAGATTTCTGCCGAAAATACGAAACCAAACGTTTCGTTGGAACGTATAAGGGGTAATACACAACGAGCAAGGAACCTGGAAGCGTTTTTCCGGCGATTCGTGAAATAGATCACGAGGCCTCAACGTTGACCAGGGAACACCTCGCTAGAGGAACAACTCCGAAAGGAGATAAAGAATGAGTGATACAACGCTGAAGGGTCGCAGAATCCAGGGTGGAGTGCGGCCGTCTAAAACCATTGACGCCATGCGGATCTGTCAGGATTCTGGCTGTGTGACCAAGCTGTCACGCTACAACCGCAGAGAGTTTTGTTATGCCCATGCCCCGGTCAAGTTTCCGAGGGTGCGAGGCCGGATCCCGATTGACGGAGCCGTATAACCAGATCTAGGAATGCGTCAGGTGGTTCTTCGGAATCGCTCCTCCCCAGATGACGCAAACAAACGCTGAGTCCAGCCCAGACCCAGCCAAAGAATGAGGTCCCGGAATCCCCTCCTCGGGGCCTCATTCGCGTCATGGGCCGGAATGCGTCCTATTTGGGGGTTATGCCAAGCTTCTTCAGGAAGGGTTCGCTCGACGGTTCCCGCCCGAGGAACTCGCGGACGAGATCCATGCCGTCCTTCGTGCCGTTTGGGGCAAGCACCAGGTCCCGGTAGGCACGACCCACTTCAGGGTTGTCAATGCCTTCAGCGGCAAAACGCGAGAACATGTCGTCGCCGAAAACTTCGGCCCACAGGTAGCCGTAGTAGCCGGCGTCGTAGCCAAACATGTGGCCGAACGACCCGAGAAAGAACGTGCCCTCGGGGTGGGGGAGCAAGCTGAACTCATTGGCCTTCTGCAGGGCCTCGTCGAGTGAATCAGGCCGCACCGGTCCATGCAGGTACATGTCCAGCATCCCGTACGTGACTTGTCGCAACTTGGCGAGGCTTTCGTTGAGGTAGCGAGCGGCGGCCAACTGGTCGAGCAGATCGTCGGGGATGGGATCTGCAGTCTCATGGTGAACCGCGAAGCGTCGGAGGATGTCGGGCTCCCAACACCAATGCTCCATGATCTGCGAGGGTGCCTCGACGAAGTCCCATTCGGTACCTGCTCCGGAAAACCGGAGATGCTCGGCTCTCGAAAAGGTCATATGGAGAATGTGCCCGAACTCGTGAAAGAGCGTCACGGCATCCCCATGCTGCAGAAGAGACGGGCGGTCCGGAGACGGCTTGGGGAAGTTGGCCAGGATGGCGCTCACCGGGGTCACATAACCTCCGTCGCTCCGGTGCGCCGGCACCAATGGCCAAGCAGCCGCGTGTGAAAACTTTCCCTCGCGCGGGAACAAGTCCATGTAGAAATGTCCGACGGTCTGTCCTGATGAGGTTTCGGTAACTTCCCACAGGGTGACGTCTTCGTGCCAGGCGTTGGCCGGTTGTTGCTTGGTGTAGGTGACTCCAAACATCTCGGAGGTCAGATCGAACATGCCTTCAACCACGTTATTGAGGGAGAGGTACTCGGCCACCCGTTGGTTGTCGACCCCGTATTCGTCCCTCTTCAGGACGGTGTCGTAGTAGCGCCAGTCCCACAACTCCAGTTCCTCGGCGCCGGTATCTGCCTGTAGGAGGTCTCGCATACGGGCAATCTCTGCCTGCGCTTGGGCGGTTAGTCCTGGCACGATCGAGTCATAGAAGTCAAACACCGCTTCGGGGGTCTTGGCCATCTTGAGCTGCATGGAATGGTGAGCCCAGGAGTCGACTTCGAAAATATCAGCGATCTTCTGGCGGATCTCGACCGCTTCTTGAATCACGGGCCGGTTCGCCTCGGCAGCACGATTGCTGAATTTCTTTTGTAGCGCTTCACGCAGGTCCCGGTTCTTGACGTTCTCGATGAACGGGACCACGTCGGGATATGCCATCGAGACGCAAAACGTGTTGGCTTTCTCTCCCGGCTTGAGGCTCTCGATGTACGAGTCCGGCAAGCCGTCGAGGTCGGCCCTCGTCACGACCAGGTAGTCGTCGTATTCGGCGATATTCGTCGAAAACAGGATGCTCAGCTCTACCAGGCGTTCGTTGTATCGCTTGAGTTCGGCTCGTTGTTCGGGCGTTAGTTCGTGCCCGGCCATGCGGAAGTCGCGTTGCATGAACTCAAGCAGTCGGGCGCGCTCTCCGGTGAGCGATTGGGCCTCGTCGGTGGCTCCATATTCGGCAATGGCTTCGTAGACGTCCTGCCGGAAGACGAGATCGACGCCCCACTTGGCAAGCTTTTCCTCGAGGGCCCGGGCGGCGTCCCTGATCGACTCGTCAGCCGCGGCTTCCCCGAGGAAGGGACCGCGCCCGTAGGCGATGGCTACGATCTGAGCGGCCTGTTCAGCTGGCGCGAGCGTGTTCTCGAAGGTCCGGGGACCCTCGACGTCGACCACCTGGTCGATGAGGTAGTCAGCTTGCGCCAGGGCGGCGTCCAGACCGGCTTCGATGGACTCGGGTGTCACGTCGGTGTAGTCAAATAACATCCGCTTGAGGTTAGCTGCGGACCCGGACATCTGAAATGAACCGACCGCGTGCCGGCGCCACCCGCCTAATGTGGCGCAGTCGATTTTCGGAGGGTGTTTTGTTCGAAGAGGGTATCCAGGAGTTCTGGGCCTGGTGGTCAGCAGTCGGGCGAAACGGCTTGCTGGCGGCTATCGATGGCGACGACTCCGATATCGCCGAGGTCCTCTCCCAGAAGGTACACGAGCTGCATCCGGGCCTTGAGTGGCAGCTCACGCCGATCGACAACGGAAAGTACTGCTTGGCCTTGTCCGGGAGCGGCAACCGCATGCTGCGGGTGCTCACCGAGACGGCGATGATCTGGGCACCCGTCGACGACGATCGTTTTATCTACGCCGCTGCTCGCATCGCCCAGCCAGTCACGTCGGTCGAATTTGGCGACGTCCTGGTCGATCCTTCTCAGGTCCGGGTCGCAGCAGAGATTGACAAGGAGTACGAGCAGCTGGACCTGACCATGTGGATCCCTGGAACCGAGGATTACGAGGACGACGATCGGGCTGAGTTGGCCATGTCGCTGCTTGATCTGACCCTTGGCGAGGATGACACCGAACGGTGGATCGGCATCATCGATACGGTCGACGCAGATCCTGGCAACAGCGTCTACCTATCCGATCTCGGCGGAGTGATTGCGGACTACGCCCCGACGGTCACCCGCGACGAGTGGAAAGTCTACGAGACCGGCCCGACCCCCAAAGAGCCCGTAGTCGTTTCTCTCAATGTGGCTGCCAAGCACATTGACCATCTGCTCCACGGGGTGCATGTCGAGGTCCGGATCGCGCTCACCGAAGTCACCGGGCTCGGTATGCCTTCGGAGGCCGAGACCGAACGGATTGCCGTGATCGAAGATGCCATGGTTGACGCCCTTCCCGATGGCGTCATCCTCGTGGCTCGAGAGACCGGTCTGAATCACCGGATCTTGCATTTCTACGGCCGCAACGCCGACCATCTCGAAGAGGCGCTTGCCCCATTCGAGGAGCATGGCACGCACGATATCGAGTTTCACCTCGGAATCGACGCCGACTGGTCCATGCTCTCGCAGCTGCGTTGATGCTGGCGGACCGGCCGACCCTCCTCGTAGTTGACCGGGTAGCCGGCACCGATCATGACGCCGTCCTGGTCGAAGCCGGCAAGATTGCTGCCGTCGGAACGGCAGACAGCTTCGAGACGCGCGGACTAGCCATTGATCGTTACGCCGGAACGACGCTGATCGCCGGCCTCGGCGACGCCCACTTTCATCCGCTGGGGTTCACGGCCGCCATCACCAGGCTCAATGTCGCCAGATGTGCCTCGTTCGAGGAACTGGCCGACAAGATTCGGCGGGCCGCCTCGGGACTACGCCCCGACCAGGTCCTCATCGGCACGCGACTGAACGACGATGCCCTGGCGGAACGACGGTTGCCGACCAGGACTGATCTCGACGCCATGGTTGGTGATCGGCCGATGATGCTCTACCGCTATTGCGGTCATGTCGCGGTCGCCAATACTGCGGCACTGGAATTGTCCGGGGTGGGTCCCGATGCTGTTGACCCTGACGGTGGCTCGCTTGACCGTGATGAAGATGGGCATCCCAACGGGATCCTTCGCGAAACGGCCATTTCGCTGTGTGGTGATGTCCTCGGCCAACGAAGCGCCGATCTAACCCGCCAAGAGGTTCTCGATGGCCTGTCTGGCCTGGTCGGTTCGGGGCTAACTCGACTGGGGGCGATCGTCGCCACCGGTGGGTTCTTCGGCGTGCGCGACGAACTTGATCAGCTGATCGACCTGGCGCCAGACCTTCCCCTCCACCTGTCCGTCCTTGTGTATGCCGAAACGGCCGATCAAGTTGAACACGCTGCCGAGCGCCTCTCGAAGGCGGGCCGTCGCCTGAGCTTTCTTGGCATGAAGGACTTCACCGACGGAAGTCTTGGCGGGCACACCGCAGCATTGAGGCGACCGTACAGCGATTGGAAAACCGAGCTGGGGACCAATCGTTTTGATCTGGAACGTATCGACCCGATCGCCCGCAGGTCTTTGGCGCTCGGTGGGTCGGTTGCTCTCCACGCGATAGGCGATGCGGCGTGCGGCGATGTCATCGACTATTTCGCCGATCTCCGTGACGACGGCGTCGAGGCCGATCGTCTCCGCATTGAGCACGCCTCAGTCCTTACCGATGCCGACGTAGAACGTCTGGCAGCGACCGGGGCCGTCGCTTCTGTTCAGCCGGCCTTTCTGGCTTCCGAAACCGAATGGCTGGGGACCAGGCTCGGAGAACGTGTCGAAGAGACCTATCGATTCAAAACGATGCAGGAAGCCGGGATCCCACTGGCCGGTGGATCGGACTGTCCGGTCGAGCCGCCGTTTCCCCTGGCGGGTATCGCAGTTGCCAGGGACCGGGCCGGGATGGTCCCGCACGAGTCGCTCGACGCTCGTCGGGCGCTGGAACTCTTCACCGACGGAGTTTCGGATGCTCTCCGGGAACCGCCGCCGATGTCGATCGGCTCGCGGGCCGACTTCACGCTCCTGGACGTTGACCCGCTGACGGCTTCGCCGGACGAGTTGAGAAGCGCCCACGTGGTGGCAACCTGGATTGAGGGCGTGCCGCACCTTCCAGAAACCTTCGAGTGGGATCAGTAGCCGGCCGGAATAACCTCGCTCAGCATCTCGAGCATGGGTTGGTGGACCTGTGAGTTTGAGGCCAGCACAGACGAGGCGATGGTGACGTCGACCGGCCCTCCCCGAACGTCGGTAAGGGTTCCGCCGGATTCGATCACCAATAAGGCTCCGGCCGCCATGTCCCACGGCTGGAGTTCGAACTCCCAGTAGGCGTCAAGCCTGCCGGCTGCCACCCACGCCAGGTCGAGCGCAGCTGAGCCCAGTCGCCGTACCCCCTGACAGGTCCGCAAGGCGGCTGCTACCGCTCTTCCATACTCTTCGGCGCGATCCTGCCGGTCGTAGGGGAACCCTGTGGCCACGAGGCTGGCTGGCAGCGTCGCCACAGGCGACACTGAGATCGCCGACCCGTTCATTTGTGTACCGGCACCGCGAACGGCCGTGAACATTTCCTCCTTGAACACATCGAAGACCACTCCGACCAGCGGTCCTGACGCGTCGACGAGCCCGACCGAGACGGCTACATGCGGAATGCCGTGGAGAAAATTGATCGTTCCATCGATCGGGTCGAGTATCCAGGTTCGCTCACCGGATCGAAGCCCTCCCTCTTCGCCGACGATGCCATCGAGGGGGCGGCCCCGTTCGATCATTTCGATCATCAGGCGTTCCGCGGCGTGATCGGCGGCTGTGACGGGGTTCACAGTCCCTTTGAAGTGGGTGTCGCCGGCGGCCAGGGACCAGTCCTGGACTACCTTTCCGGCTGCTCTTGCTAGGTCCATGGCGAAGTCGATGTCGTTCATCAGGACACTGTAGGGTCGGGGTGCTCCATCGGAGACTTAGAATCCTCCGGTGATCCGCCCCATTCTCTTTGCCTTGGTGGGAGCTCTGTGCGCCAGTGCAGGGTTCGCTCCGGTCAACAGTCCCATCCTCATGGTCGTCGGGTTGGCGTTATTCCTGACCGGGGTGCTCCAGGCCAGTGGCAAGGGGGTCGCCTTCTTCGCCGGCTTTGTGTACGGGGTGGCGTTCACTTCGGTGGTGATGGAGTGGCTCTCGAACCTCGCCGCGGAGGCCGCCATCGGCCTCGGGCTGCTTCAGGGCTTCTTCTACGGCGCTGCCGCACTCGTCATCTGGATGCTGCGGAAGAACCCAACCAGTTCTCTCGCCATCATGCTGGTAGCTATCTGGACTGCCATGGAGTTCGCCAGGGAGCGGATCCCCTTTGGCGGTGTCAATTGGGGAGCGCCCGGTTACTCGATCGGGGAATGGACGTGGTTGCGGTCGAGTGCGCAATGGATTGGCACTTCGGGACTCTCGGTTGTGGCGGTGGCGGTCGCCAGCGGTATTGCCCTCTCAGTGATTCGGCGCGAGCACCGCCCGTTGCTGATCGCCGTCGGTGTCGCGACAGTCGCCGCCGCCCTCGGGGCAGCCTTTCCCTCCGGGCCGACGGGACCAGAACTCACGGTAGCGATCGTCCAGGGCAACTCGCCTTGCCCGGGGTCCCGCTGCGAAAACGAACGCGGATTGATCTTCGAAAGTCATCTCGCCATGACGAAGACCTTGCCGGCTGACACGTACGACCTGGTCGTCTGGCCTGAGTCGTCTACCGGGTTTGGATTTGACCCGTTGCAGTCGTCGGAAGTTGCCAAAGACCTCGCTGCCGAAGCAGAACGGCTGGGCGCCTACCTGATGGTCGGTGGAGACCGAGCCGACACGCCGGGGACGTTTATCAACTCGAACCTTCTCTACAGCCGCTCGGGGGACCTCATTGGGGAATATCGGAAACGTCACCCGGTTCCGTTTGGGGAGTACATCCCTTTCCGGTCGGTCATCGGCCAGATGGATCTCTTTTCGCGGGTTCCTCGCGACATGGTTCGGGGAGGCGAACCGGGCGTTTTTGTCCTCGATTTCGGCTCGATCGGGACGGTGATTTCGTATGAGGCAGCTTTTGCCCGGTATAGCCGTGACGCCGCCAGTCGGGGTGCCGGGTTGCTGGTGGTTGCTTCGAACGAGGCAAGTTATGGGCGATCTGTGGCCGCCGAGCAGTTCATTGACATGAGCCGAATGCGGGCCGCCGAGAACGGGTTCGACGTCGTTCACGGGGCGGTGACCGGGTCGTCGGTTCTGATCACCGACGGAGGCGTACTCGGCGAGGTGACTCCGCTTTACGAACCGGCCATCCTGACCGGAACGGTGCGGGTTCGAAGCGCCGGACCGACCCTGTTCGCCCGGTGGGGGGATTGGCTGGCGGTGGCGACGATGGTGCTCGGGGGCTGGCTGATCGTTGAAGTAGCGGTTCGCAGCGGCGCACCGAAACGAAGGGAGGCCACCCAAGGGTGACCTCCCTGTGGTCGGCTATGAGGTCAAAAGACCCCGCCAGGGACTAGCCGACCCGCTTTGTTCTAGCGCCAAGATCTACCATTTTCCACTCCCAGTGGCATCTTTCTTCATAAAAGTTGCACAAGTTCACTATTTTCTTCGATGTTACCGATTCCATATGCCGGGAGGTCGAATGCCGACACCGTCTCATATACCCGGTCCACGGCCTGCGGGCGGACGAAGACCAGGAAGCCGACGCCCATGTTGAACGTCTTATACATGGCCTCGAGCGAGATGTTGCCGCGTCCGGCCAGCCAATCGAATATCGGCGGACGCGGCCACGCTCCGGTATCGATTCGAGCGCTGAGGCCGTCTGGCAACGGGCGACCGGCGTTGCCAGGCAGCCCCCCACCGGTCACATGCGCAAAGCCGACTGCCAATCCGGCGTCGGCCAAGGCCAGGACCGCCGGGGTGTAGATAATCGATGGTTCCAGCAGAACGTTGCCGACGGATCGACCTGATCCGGGAAGCGTCTCGCTCAGGTCGTCGACGATCTTGCGTATCAGCGAAAATCCGTTCGAGCGTACGTTGGGACTGGCAATCCCGATGATCTGATCGCCAGGGCGGATGGCTTCGCCGGTGATTTGTTTCCCCGCCTCCACAATCCCGAGCGCCGCGCCGGCCAGGTCGACATGGTTGGTTGCTACCACTCCGGGATGTTCGGCGGTCTCGCCGCCGAGCAGCGCACAGCCGATCCCGGCACAGGCAGCCGCAATGGACTCGACCAGCGTCCGTTCCCGGTTGGGGTCGAGTTTGCCAACCGCTATGTAATCCGTGAAACCGATCGCCCTGGCCCCAACCGCGGCAAGATCGTCGACGCACATGGCAACCAGGTCCGTGCCAACTGTGGAGTAGTCGCCCATCAGTCGGGCGATTTCAAGTTTGGTACCGACCCCATCGGTCGACATCATGAGAACCGGATTGGCATAGCCCGTCGGAATGGTCAGTCCAGCCGCGAAACCCCCGAAGCCCCCGACTACGTTCGTACCCCAACTGGCGGTCACCGCATCGGCGATAGTGCCCACGTATTCGTCGGCGGCTGCCACGTCGACTCCGGCGGCCTTATAAGAGTCCACTAGAGAACTTCGAGGACGAACTTGCCTGACTGGCCCGAGATGTCGGTCGGGTAGTCGTTCGTTAAACAGGCGGTGCAGAAGCTGCCCCCACCCGACGCAGCGAGCAGGCCGTCAATGCTGAGGTAGGCCAATGAGTCGACTTCAAGGAACTCCTGGATCTCCGCGACGCTGCGCTCGGCAGCCAACAGACGAGAACGATCCGATGTGTCCATCCCGTAAAAACAAGGCCACTTGTAGGGCGGCGAAGAAATCCGGAGATGGATCTCGGTGGCGCCCGCTTCGCGCACCATCGTCACCAATTGGCGAGTCGTGCTGCCGCGCACGATCGAATCGTCGACGAGAACTACTCGATGCCCGGCGAGCGTGTCCGGAATCGGGTTGAGCTTCATACGAATGCCGCGATCGCGCAGCATCTGTGACGGCTCGATAAAGGTGCGGCCGACGTAACGGTTTTTGATGAGGCCGTCGGCGTAATGGATCCGGCTGACTTCGGCGAACCCTTGTGCGGCAGGAATACCTGATTCGGGCACAGGCACGACCACGTCGGCTTCGACTGGCGACTCGTCAGCCAGGATGCGTCCCATCTGCTGGCGGGCGGCGTGGATATTGCGTCCGAGTAGGTGGCTGTCGGGCCTGGCAAAATACACGAACTCGAAGACGCACAGTTTCGGGTCGGGGGTGATCTCGAAGGGCCGGTAGCTCTTGAGTCCCGAGGCGTTGATGACCACCATCTCGCCTGGCTCGACTTCCCGAACGAAATCGGCGCCGAGAATGTCGAGGGCGGCGGTTTCGGAGGCGACCACCCAGCCGCTGTCCGGCAACTGGCCAATGCAAAGTGGTCGGAATCCGTGAGGGTCGCGAAGTGCCACGAGGTTCCCCTGATCCATGATCGTGAGGGAAAAGGCACCTTCGAAGCTGGGGGCCACCTTCATGACTGCCTGTAACAGTCCGGTACCGTCGGACCTGGTGGCATCCACTTCCCGGGATATCGCTTCCAGCATGAGTTCGGAGTCGGTCACGTTGTCCAACTCGAGGGTTTCAGCCAACGGGACGGTGTTGGTGAGGTTGCCGTTGTGAGCGAGGGCGACCGCCGCTTCGCCTACCTGTCGGTAGGCGGGTTGGGCGTTGTCCCAGACTGTTGAGCCGGTCGTCGAATAGCGGGTGTGACCGATGGCCAAATGTCCGTCGAGTGCGGCGAGCGTCCGCTCGTCGAAGACCTGCGTGACTAGGCCCATATCCTTGGAGACCATGGTGGTCTCGCCGTTGGAGACGGCCATCCCGGCGCTTTCCTGGCCGCGATGCTGGAGGGCGAACAGTCCGAAGTAGGTGAGCTGGGAGGCTTGCTGGCCGGGGGCATAGACCCCGAACACGCCGCATTCCTCACCAGGTTCGAAAAGATCGTCGTTCGTCACGCGTTTGCCATGCTAATTGGCTCCGGTCGGTGCGTAGGCTGGCGTCGTGCGGTACTGCTTTGTTTGTGACCAGCCCGTCAGCGCCGAAATATGCCCGGTCTGTGGACGGGCGACGCACGCCACCCCGAGGCCCGTCAGAAGGTTCCGAATTCCAACCTTGCCGCGTCCCGTCGTGGCTGCGGGAGTGATGGTCGGTCTGGTGCTGTTGTATCTGCTGTTCCAGGTTCGATGGGGCATACGCTGATCAGTGGCTCATCCGTGATCGTATGGCACCCCGCCAGGCTTCAGCGGCCTTGTCGACCGAAACACTGGTCGCTCCAGCTACCGGGTTGTCAAAGCTGATCCGGTCTCCGCCAAATTCGCCGAGTTCGCTGACCGGTACCCCGAGGCCCTCAGCGAGTTGCCTGATGGCCGCGAAGTTCTCTGGCGGTACAGCAGCGATGATGCGGTGCGGGGCTTCTGCGAACAGGCCGATCCAGCTTGAGTACTGGAGATGGGCTCCAACGTTCGACGCGATACAGATCTCCGAAATTGTCACTGCCGCCCCTCCGTCGGATATGTCGTGCATCACGGGGACCAGTTCGTTCTGTGCCAGCGCAACAGCCAACTCGATCACCGCCTTACCCGTTGTCGAGTCTGGACCGGTAGGTCTGCCCCCGACGTGGCCTTTGATGATCTTTTCAAACGAACTGCCGGCCAGGTTTCTCGAGTTTCTTGGTCCGAACATCCACACAGCCATCCCGGCTTCGGCACGGTTCAGGCGCGGAACCGACCGGGGAGCCGGGTCGGCCAATCCCAGGACGCCGACGATCGGGGTGGGGTAGATGTCGGCCTCGTCGGTTTCGTTGTAGAACGACACGTTGCCGCCAACGACCGGGATGCCGAGGCTCTCGCATGCCTGTGACATGCCTTCGACGGTTTCGATGAATTGCCACATGACTTCAGACTTCTCCGGATTCCCGAAGTTGAGGTTGTCGACGACAGCCATCGGTTTGGCCCCAAGCATGGCGACGTTCAGGGCAGATTCGTAGACGAGGTTGGCACCGCCCCGCATCGGATCGAGGTAGCACTGTCGCCCGTTTCCGTCGGTCGAGACCGCCAACGCTTTGTCGGTGCCTTTGATTCGGAGGAGGGAACCGTTGTCGCCCGGCCCAACGACGGTGTTCAAGAACAACTGATGATCGTATTGCTCGTAGATCCAGGATGGGTCACCGATCGACGGGTCAGCGAGGATCTCGAGGAGACAGCGAGTGATGTCGGGCGGTTGGAGATATTCGAGCGTGTTCGTCCAGAGATCCTCCAACCAGAACGGCTCGCCGGAGTCACGCCGGAGGATGGGGGCGGCTTCGGACAAAGAGGCTGCCGGCATTTCGGCCACGATCTGGTTGTTGTAAGAGATGCGCAAGGTGTCGCCGACGGTGACGGTCCCGACGACGGATGCGTCGATTTCCCATTTCGTGGCGACCGCCAGCACCTCGTCAACTTTGGAAGGATGAACGAACGCCATCATGCGTTCCTGGGATTCGGACATGAGCAGTTCGGCAGCAGTCATACCGGTTTCCCTGACGTGGACCGCGTTGAGATCAACGTCCATGCCAGTGTTGGCCCGGGCGGCTGGTTCCGAAGTGGCACAGGACAGGCCGGCGGCTCCCAGGTCCTGAACTCCTACGACGAGACTGCGGTCATACAGTTCTAGGCAGGCTTCGATGAGCTTCTTCTCTTCGAACGGGTCCCCCACCTGGACCGTGGGTCGCTTGGCATCCGAGTCGGCGTCGAATGATGCAGAGGCCAGAACCGAGGCGCCGCCGATCCCATCGCGACCGGTAGTCGACCCAAGCAGGACTGCGATGGTTCCGGGGGTCCCGGCTGTCCCAAGGACCAGTTGTTCCTTGCGCATGATTCCCAGGCACATGACGTTGACGAGTGGGTTGCCCGCATAACACTCCTCGAACGCGACCTCGCCGCCAACGGTCGGTACCCCGACGGCGTTGCCGTAGCCGGCTACTCCCGCCACGACACCCTCCAGCAAGTAGCGATTGTGCGGATCGTCGAGCGGGCCGAACCGAATTTGATCCCATAAGGCGATCGGCCGCGCTCCCATCGTGAAAATGTCCCGCAGGATCCCTCCGACTCCCGTTGCCGCACCTTGATAAGGCTCGACAAACGAAGGATGGTTGTGCGATTCAATCCGCAGCGCAGCCAACCAGCCGTCACCGAGGTCGACCACCCCGGCGTTTTCGCCCGGTCCAACCACCACCCAGGGAGCGGTGGTCGGGAAACGTCCGAGAAACGCACGGGACGACTTATAGGAGCAGTGTTCGGACCACATCACTGAGTACATCGCCAGTTCAGCTTCGGTGGGTGGGCGACCTAAAAGGTCGCAGACGGTCCCGTATTCGTCGTCGGTCATGCCGAGCGCCTGGTGGAGGGGCATCGTTTCAGACACTGGCGCCCACTTTCGACTGCAAGAACGATTCGAGGAGAACCCGACCGTCGGCCGATCCCAGGATTTCCTCAATGGCTCGTTCGGGGTGCGGCATGATCCCGGCCACGTTGCCCTGCGACACGGCAGCGATGTTGTTGGTTGATCCGTTCGGGTTGCCAGTCTCGTCTACCGCGCCCGCCGAAGTGGCGTAGCGGAGGGGTACGTGGCCGTCTGACTCGATCGATGCGATCTCGTCGGAGGATGCGGTGTAATTGCCTTCGTAGGAGTTGAGAGGAATTTCGAGGACGTCGCCGACTTTGGCGGCCCTGGTCAGGATCGAATCGGTCGATTCGACACGGAGGTGGATCGGCCGACAGATGAACTTCAAATCACGGTTCTGCAGGAGCACGCCTGGCAGCAGCCCTGCTTCGCAGAGCACCTGGAACCCGTTGCAGATCCCGAGGACGGGCACGCCGGCGGCAGCGAGTCGATTGACCTCGGCCATCACGGGAGAGAACCGGGCGATGGCGCCGGTTCGCAGGTAGTCACCATGGGCGAACCCACCTGGCAAGACGACGCTGTCGTAGCCAGACAGATCTGTGTCGCGATGCCAAACCAGGTCGGCCGAACCGCCCAAAGTCTCGAGGGCGTAGACCATGTCATGTTCACAGTTGCTGCCGGGAAAAACGACGACAGCCGTGCTCATGACGAAATGAGTATTTCGTAGTCTTCCATCACGGGGTTAGCGAGCAGCTTGTCGCACATCTCTGCCACCTTGGTGCGGATCGCCTCGACGTCACCGTCGGGAACTTGCAGCTCAATCGTCTTGTCGATGCGCACGTCGGTCACTTCGTGGCCGAGGTCCCTGAGCGCCCGGGCAACCGTGGCTCCCTGCGGATCGGAGATACTGGGACGACGGCGAATGTTGACCGTGACAGTCCTCGTAGCGGCCATCAGTTCCCCTCCAAATAGGCATCAAACGACTTGCCGGAAATCTTTTCGAAGGCTTCGACGTAGCGAGCCTTGGTTCCGGCGATCAGGTCGGCCGGTAAGGGAGGCGACGGAGGCGTGTGGTCCCATCCGGAGGCATCGAGCCAGTCCCGGACGTATTGTTTGTCGAAGGACGGGACCGCCGATCCGGGTTGGTATTCGTCCGCCGGCCAGTATCGGGACGAATCCGGGGTGAGAACTTCGTCGATGAGTAGAAGCTCGCCGTTGGCGAATCCGAATTCGAACTTGGTGTCGGCGAGGATGACTCCTCGCTCGGCGGCGTAGCGGGCGGCGGCGAGATAAATGTCGATCGAGGTGGCCTTCAGCCGTTCGTATAGTTCGTCGCCCAGGGCGGCACGGGCGCCGGCCTCGTCGAGATTTTCGTCGTGGCCGGATTCGGCTTTGGTGGCCGGGGTGAAAATCGGTTCCGGCAAGAGGTCGGCCATGTCGAGGCCAGCAGGCAAGTGTTCGGTGGTTGGCCCTCCGCCGTCGCGGTACTCACGCCACGATGATCCGTAAAGGTACCCGCGCACGACGCACTCAACCGGGATAACGTCGCAGCGCCGGACGATCATCGAGCGCCCGGACAGGTCCGCAAGGTTGTCGGCCGTCAGACCGGAGAGTTGCGAGAGATCGGTGCTGAGAAAGTGGTTCGGGGTATCGAGAAGATCGAACCAGTGGAGAGACAGTCCGGTCAGTACGCGGCCCTTATCGGGGATGGGGTCGCCGAGGATGACGTCGTACGCCGAAATGCGGTCGGTAGCGACGAACAGCAGTCGGTCGTCGTCGACTTCGTATATCTCCCGGACCTTGCCAGAGGCCAGGTGTTTGAGTGCCAGCACGCAGCGGGATAGTAGCGCCTTTCAGTCGCTCCCCAGCGACCATGACATCAAGGTTAGATCCTGGATCTCCAACGCCCTCGTTTTGCGCTGGGCAAATCCGTCCCCCGGGCGACGCCTTAGGACCAAGGGTCTCCCTCGATGCGTTTGATCCGAGCTTTCACTTCGCGCAAGGTGGCTGGAAATCGGTTCTTGGTGTCTTCCATGCGGGTTCGGTCTCGTTCGCTCACCAACGGGTCATCGCGCAGGTCCTCCGCAGAGAAAGCCCGTTCTGCGTTTGCCCGCTGTCGGACTCGCCAGGCGTCGATTTCGCTGCGCTCAATATGAACCGCGAGCCACGTTGCCGGGACGTAAAAGGGCACGAGCAACAAAATCTTCGGTGGCTCAAGCATCACGACCGTGGCAAGCGACGCCCCGAAGATGAGTACTCCGGTCGCGGCGAAAGGGAGGCGCCACCGGTCCCCATAGCTCGTCAACCACAGCCAGCTGGTCAGGACTGCCACAGCTCCCGTGATCCAGGCCAGCAACGTGCTGAGAACGCCGGTGACCGACGGCTCAGCGTTGATGGATGCCCAGCCTGCCGTCATCATTCCGCCCGCAGCGAGAAGCACCGATACCCTGAGCCGGTTCTTCTGCGTCGGAGTCACCCAATTCGTCAACACAAAAGAAGTATGGCTGATCCTCGACCCGCTCGGAACCCGATCGCCCAGCCGGTCACTAGGATCGGAATCCATGGCGTCAGCGGTTGGAATCTCGCATGGCTTTGCAAGGACATTCGTGAGTTGTCGCAGTGAGAGCCGAGCTCGTCAATTGTCTGACTAGAGGAGTTGATAGTGACCACGCCCGTCGTTGCTGTGACCGATACGGTTTTTCCCAGCCTTGATCCCGCCCGAGATGCGCTCTCGGCAACCGGTGCTGAGTTGCGGATGGCGCCAGACCAAACCGTTGACGGCATCCTGTCGGTCGCGGCCGATGCTGATGCACTCCTGGTGACGTACGCAAAGATCACCGCCGACGTTATTGCCGGCTTGCGAAGCTGCAAGGTGATCGGACGGTTTGGGATTGGTGTTGACAACATCGACCTGGCTGCAGCTGCGGCCGCCGGCATCACGGTCACCTACGCGCCGGTGTATTGCCTTGACGAGGTATCGGATCACGCGATGGCCTTGTTGCTGTCGCTGGCGAGGAAGATCCCGTACGCAACTCGTCTGGTCAACGGTGGCCGTTGGGAGATGCCAGCCGTCGTGCCGATTGCTCGCTTGAGGGGAAGGACCCTTGGGCTGGTCGGCCTTGGCAACATTCCACAGAAAATCGTCCCTAAGGCGCAAGCGTTCGGCCTCGAAGTAGTTGCTTCGGATCCATACGCCGCAGATGAGGTGTTTCAGCGCCTGGGCGTTCGGCGGGTTGACTTCGATGAACTCCTGACTGTTTCCGATTACATCTCTGTCCATGCGCCCCTAACGGCCGAGACGGAGAAGATGTTTAATGCCGATTCCTTCGCCAAGATGAAGAGCGACGCCTTGCTCATCAACACGGCCCGCGGTCCGCTGGTCGATACCGAGGCTCTGGCCGATGCTCTCGAGTCCGGGGGGATTGGCGGTGCTGCTCTCGACGTCCTGCCGATTGAGCCACCCGCGGCCGACTTTCGGCTGCTGGGACGCGATGATGTCATTCTGACCCCACACACTGGTTTCTATTCGGAAGATGCCTTGCTCGACCTCCAGACCACGGTTGCTTCGGACGTGGCGACTGTTCTGACCGGGGGATCTCCGAAATATCCGGTGACGGTCCGATGACCCGCCGACCGTGTTTCGCGACAGTGTCGGTGGTCAGATGACGCTCGTTGCCGATCTCGTCGCAGAGCTCGGTGACGACAAGGTCATGTCGGAGCCCTTGCAGCGCTACCTGTATGGCACGGACGGAGGAGTGGCCCGGGGTGAAGCGAGTGTCGTGGTCCTCCCGAGCACGGCCGAAGAGGTCGCGGCCGTCGTCAAGATCGCCAAACGGCACGGCTCTCCAATCGTCCCGCGTGGAGCTGGCACCGGTCTGGCTGGCGGAGCAGCTCCAGCTGTCCCTGCCCTGGTCATCTCGCTCACAAGAATGACGGTTGTTGAAATCGATCTCGAGAACCGCACCGCCTGGGTCGGCCCGGGGGTCATCAACCTCGATCTGTCCAAGCTGACTCGCCCCTCCGGGTATCACTTCGCACCGGACCCGTCGTCACAGTCGGCATGCACCATTGGGGGGAACGTCGCCAACAATTCGGGAGGACCCCATTGTTTGGCGGAAGGTACGACGACCTCGCACGTTCTTGCGGTAGAGCTCGTTACTGCCGATGGCGAGATCGTTGTATTGGGAGGCCCGGCCCCCGACCCGATTGGCCTCGACCTACGGTCAGTCGTAGTCGGTTCGGAAGGCTTGCTCGGCGTCATCACCGGAGCGTTGGTGAAGCTGACGCCGAACCCTCCTGATGTCCGGACCATCTTGGCCGCCTTCGACACGATGGAGGATGCTGTGGCCACCGCGTCGGGCGTCGTCGCCAGGGGCATCGTCCCCGCCGCACTGGAAATCATGGACCAAAAGATGACTATCGCAGTCGAGAATTTCGTCGGCGCCGGGTTCCCAACTGACGCAGCAGCTGTGTTACTCGCTGAAGTGGCCGGGCATCCTGCCGCGGTCGAAGCCGAGGCGCTGCTCGTCGCCGAGGTCGCCACTGAGAACTCCTGCACGCTGCTCCGGGTTGCTGCCGATGAGGCAGAGCGCGCCAAGTTGTGGTTGGGTCGCAAGTCGGCCTTTGGCGCGGTCGCTCAACTCGCTCCCGACTACTACCTGCATGACACGGTTGTCCCCCGAACGCGCCTGGTCGAAACCGTCAACAAGGTGTATGAGATCGCCGAGCGATACGACGTGAACATGCTGAACGTGTTCCATGCCGGAGACGGGAACCTCCATCCCCTCGTTGCCTTCGATGCCTCCGTCGACGGCCAACTCGAGGTCGTTCACGCTGCCATGGAAGAGGTTGTCAAAGTCTGTGTCGAGGCCGGTGGTGCCCTGTCGGGCGAACACGGGATCGGCATCGAGAAGCGTGACCTCATGCCGTTGTTGTACAACGAAGCCGATCTCGACGCGCAGGCGAGATTGCGTGAAGCCTTCGATCCCGACGGCCTCTTCAATCCAGGAAAAGTATTGCCGGCGGGGTCACGATGTGTTGACCTAGGTCGGCCGGTCCCGACGGGTGCCTGGGTGTGAGTAACGCGTCCGCCTTCGCTTCTTTTGCTGTTCCCGAAGTCGACGGACTTCCGGTCGCTGACGTCGTCGTGGCTCCGGGCACCATCGACGAACTCGAACAGATTCTTGATCTGGCAAGCGAACTGGCAATGACGGCTTTGGTGTGGGGTGGCGGAACTCACCAGGGGCTGGGTGGCCGCCTCGACCCCGACCTGGTTATTTCTATGGACCGACTCAATCGGTTGATCGACTGGCAGCCCGACGACTTTACGGTCACCGTGGAGGCCGGGATGCGCGTCGTCGATCTCGAGAACCGTCTCAACGAACGCGGGCAGACGGCCGTCTTGCCCGAACTGTCCGGTTTGGCCACGATCGGCGGTGTCATGGCGGCTGGAGTAAGTGGATGGCGCCGGTTGCGGTTCGGCCCGACACGCGAACGGGTACTCGAGGTCGACATGGTGACGGGCGATGGTCGGCGGATCCGGGCCGGCGGGCGCGTTGTGAAGAACGTCACAGGATTCGACTTGCCACGGTTATCCGTAGGTTCATTCGGGGCCCTGGGCGTCATCGCCCAGACCTGCTTGAAGTTGTGGCCGCGGCCCGCGGAGATGGTGACCGTCACGGTGGGCGACGGAGATCGAGCGCTAGCGGTTGCATACCGCCCCGCCGCCGTCGTCGAATCCGATGGTACGGCCAGAGTTTTCCTCGGTGGGACGCCGGCGGAGGTCGAAGGGCAGGTCGCCGTGCTGGGTGGAACCGTCACCCCTGGCTGGGAATGGGAACCCGAACCCGAAGGCGTAGTCCGATGGTCCCTGCGAGTGCCGCCAGCCAAGACCCGGGAGGCGATCACTCGCCTGCCACAAGGGTGGCGCTACCAGGCCGGGCTGGGCGTGGGCGAGATCAAGGCAGCCGGTGCGGATAGCGCCGGGGCGGCCGAACTGCGCATGTGGGCAGAGGACGTGGGCGGAGTTTTGGTCTTGGCACACGGACCCGATGAACTGTATGAGCAGATGGATCCGTGGGGTGCCCCGCCAGGGGGACTGGACATCCAACGGGAGTTGATTCGTCGGTTTGATCCGTGCCGGACAATCAACCCTGGCCGTTTGGCCGGTGGGCTCTGATGGCATGGGTCACCGACCATGCGCCTACCCGGGCCGAGCTTGATTCGTGTGTGCGGTGCGGGTTGTGCCTTCCAGCATGCCCGACCTTTCGGCTGACCGGGAAGGAAACCTTCTCGCCGAGGGGTCGACTCATGGCTATGTCGGCGGTGGCCGAAGGGGTCGCCTCCGTCGATGAGGGTTTTGCGGCGATCATGGATTCATGTCTGCAATGCCTCGCCTGCGAAGTCGTCTGCCCATCGCTCGTGCCCTTCGGTCGAGCCATGGAAGGTGCCCGTACGGAGCTGACCGCACAGTTGCCGAGTTCCCAACGCAGAGCGCGCCATATTGTGGTCGGCAAGGTTTTGGCGTCGCCTGCGTTGCTCAAGCTGGCGACGATCGGCGTGAAAGCAGGGCAGAAGCTGCGACTCGGCAAGGTTCTCCCGAGCTCCTTGCGATCTGGATTCGCGGGAATCCGCCCCATCAAGCCAGTCGCCGCCGAGCCAGGATCGGTATACCCAGCGTTGGGGGAGCGGATCGGCCGAGCGGGGTTCCTGACCGGCTGCGTTATGGACGTGTGGTTTTCCGAGGTGCATGCCGCTTCGATAGCCCTGCTCCAGCGGGCCGGCTATGACGTGGTGATCCCTCCCGCCCAGACTTGTTGTGGAGCCCTGGCTGCCCATGACGGCGATATGAAAGACGCCATCAAGCTGGCGCAAAGGAACGTGGTGGCCTTCGCAAACGTCGACGTCGTGGTCGTCGACTCGGCTGGATGCGGCGCTCATATGAAGGAGTACGAGAACTTCGCCAGCGACGGCGAAGGTTTTTCGAAGCGGGTCTTCGACATCACCGAACTGATTGCCATCGCCATCGCATCGGGACGGATTCCTACGTCGGCGACCGAGCGCGGAGATGTAGCCGTGCAGGATCCTTGTCACCTCCGCCACGCCCAACGGATCGTTGAGCAGCCGCGCAGCATTCTTCGTGCGGCTGGCTACAACCCGGTTGAAATTGACCCCGATGGGCGCTGCTGCGGGGCGGCGGGCATCTACAGCCTCCTGCAGCCGGACCTGTCGCAGCAACTCGGTGCGGCCAAGGCCGATCAGGTTCGCGTGTCGAAGGCGAAAGTTGTGTCGTCGGCCAACCCAGGATGTGAGATGCAACTGCGCAGCTACCTGGGTGCCGGCTATGAGGTTGTTCATCCCGTAGAACTGCTCTGGCGAGCCGTCCAGGAAGATGATCGTTAGTCTGGCTGGGTGACGGCGGGAGAAGACATCGGAGACAGTGACGATCAGGCGAACGCGCCTGCAGTCGAAGCGCCCGGCGTCGACCCACTCGCCAAGACGGTCGAATACGACACGGAACTATTCGGGCTTGCCGCACCGGTGACCCCGGTAGTGGAGGAGCGTTCGCCATGGCGCATCGCTGTCGACGCCGGTCGGATCTTTGCTCACGAGTTCGGAGCGATCCTCGATATTGCGATGATGGTCATCGGGATCGGCTTGTTGTCGATCGCCGTGGCGACGTTGCTGGACGGGTTCGGGATCACCGAGCTATCTCTCACGGACAATTCAGGGGCCATGTTTGGGTCGGCCCTGCTCGTGGGAGTGTTCGGCTCATTCGCACTCGGCGTCGCCAATGAGGGTCCTCTTACCTCGCCCCGGGACGGCGAACACATCGGGCTGATCTCGGCGAATGTCGCCCGGGCCATTTCGATCTTGATCGTTGCCGCCCTGTTCGGGTGGGTGGCCGGCCTGTTGCCTGACATCCTCGATAGCCTTCCGAAGCCGTTCGGGCTGGGCACAACCGTAATTCAACAGGTTGGTCGGGCCGGGTTCTTCTTTGGCCTGTTGATCGGCGTCCCGCTGGCGGTTCTCCTGCGCATGTGGAAACCAGATACACGCGAAGACGCCGACTTTGCGATCCTGTTTATCTTGTGGTTGTTCGGGACAATTTTGCTCGTGAACGGCGCCCTGCCCAACGTCCTCTGATCCTTCCGATCATCGGAGCGACTTCTCCCAGATCGATCCCGGTTCGAGGTCGCATCCGATCCGGGTGAGTGCCGTCTGCAGCGGTCCGGTGGTTGGCACCCAGAAATCCAGTTCGGTGGCGGCGGTCTCGATGGCCCGGTCCAGCACGGCCCTCACCAGCCGGTAGGTGTCTTCGGCGTTACCCATTAGCCAGGTGACCGCTAGTCGCTGGTCGGAACGGGAGGCGAGCGCCCAGCCTGAGGCACTTTCGAGAAACGCCCCTTCTGGTGCGGCGGCTTCCAGGTCGGCAACGGTCAGTTGCCGCCAGCTCCAGTTGTTGACGAAGAGGCCGCGAGCAGCTCGACCGATCTCGCTGGTCGACCAGGCCATGAAGGCAGGCTCGGCCTCGGCCTTTGGTGCCGGCCGGAGTCGCTCGTCTCCTGGGACTCGCAGGCCGCCGTTGCCGGTTGGCTGTGGATCCCGGTTGATGATGTCGCGCTGGCCGAGCAGCCATCGCGAGACCCGTCGGAAACCACCGCTGGTGACGAGGTGTTGGGGTGCAAGGTTCCAGTCTTCGATGTAGAGGCGGACCACGCTGGCGCCCCGTTCGACGCCCCATCGTTGTAGCTCGGATGACATGTCTTCGCTCAGTCGGTTGCCGCGGTGGTCGGGGTGGACCCGGCTGCCTTGGAGCCACAACTCAGATGGCGAAAGTAATCCGGCCCTGGCTACCCCCACGGCCTGACCGTCATGCTCGACCACGATGAGGTGGCCGCCTGGGTCGGTAAGCCAACTGTCGAAGCGTTCGGTGATGTAGTCGCCCCAGTCGAACGTGTTCTGGGTGAACGAGGCGAGGTCCGCTTTGTCGTCGGCTACGGCGGGCCGGATGGTGTACACCGCGTCGATTCTATTGGGCGGAGCGGGGCAGGCTGATTCGGGGGTTCGGGAGAGGGCTATTATTTGGTCGTGCTAGGTGGGGCGGTTAGTGGCGTCCTGTACCCGAAGTCCTCTTCATGCGGGGCCGAATGCCCGCCTGAGGGTGGTAGTGAGCAAGGTCTAGCGCCAGGCACGCGGTGTTGACAGATTGGGTCCCACGCGGCGTGGCCCCGTGAAGTGGGTCAGGTCCGGAAGGAAGCAGCCCTAAGCGGTTTGTCGCGGGTGACGTGGGGTTGCCCTGTCCGAGCTAGCGACCTGGTTGCGCTTACTCATTCCCACTCGAAGGCGGGCTGCACATACCCCGTTTCTTCTCTCCGAACAACCAAGGCAAACCCGGTTCTCTACTTGAGTGCGCAACCGCACCGATGTAGCGAACATGCTGTCTGTGACGCTTAACCAGCCCCCTTACCCAACGCCTGGCGGCGTCGGGTCCCTTTCCCCCGGTCGGCCCTAACGGGCCTGGGGGAACCGACAGAACTGGGCCCTGCGGTGGTCGAGATCACGGGGGCCCTGCGCAGGTTGTGAGACGGAGGTCGGTCCCCCCAGCGATCGCCCTGTTCTGTCGGGGGTTGAGAGACGGGGTCGGTCCCCCCAACGAGCGAAGCGAGTGTCCGGGGGGAAGGGCGTGACCTTTCGGTCACGTGGCAGAACGGCTCCGCCCGTTCTGCGGACGGACTGGCGCTGCCAGTCCGCGTAGGGAGGGCTCGTTCCTCTCTCCGAGCACGCAGGGTTTTGGGGGGTTGCGACCACGGGGTCGGTCCCCCCAGCGGAACGAAGTGGAGCGTCCGGGGGGAAGGGCGTGACCTCTCGGTCACGTGGCAGAACGGCTTCGCCCGTTCTGCGGACGGACTGGCGCTGCCAGTCCGCGTAGGGAGGGCTCGTTCCTCTCTCCGAGCACGCAGGGTTTTGGGGGGTTGCGACCACGGGGTCGGTCCCCCCAGCGAGCGAAGCGAGTGTCCGGGGGAGGGCGTGACCTTTCGGTCACGTGGCAGAACGGCTTCGCCCGTTCTGCGGACGGACTGGCGCTGCCAGTCCGCGTAGGGGGGCTCGTTCTTCTCTCCGAGCATGCAAGGCAAGCTCCGTTCCCCTTCTCCGAGCAGGCACACAAAGAGCTTGGTTCTATGAAACATGCTGTCTGTGACGCTTAGCTAGCCCCCTTACGCAACGCCTGGCGGCGTCGGGTCCCTTTCCCCCGGTCGGGCCTTCGGCCCTGGGGGAACCGACAACGATCCGCTCCGAGTGCTGGGGGTGAGCGAGCGAAGCGAGTGTCCCGAGGAACCGACAACGTTTCGTCGCTCGATCGGCTTCGGACTGACGACTCGGCCTTCGTCTGGCTCACATTGCAGCTGCGCATTAGTCTTGCCCAGCATTCGGAGGGGTCGCATAGGCTGGTCTAGTGCGCGGCACTCGAAATGCCGTAAGGGGCAACTCTTCGTGGGTTCGAATCCCACCCCCTCCGCCGAAGGCGGAGGCCTACGCCCGGAGTCAGCTTTGCTGATGGAGGTGGAGGGCCTCCGCATCGTTCCCACCAACAGCAGTCGGTTCAGCTTTGCTGATCGAGGAGGTGGGCCGTTCGCACGGTGCCGATCCCTTCGGAACGAATGGTGGCCCCAGCTTTCCAGCCGGGGCCATTTCTTCGACCGAAGGTGTCTAGTTCACAAAGCGGATGGTGAATGGATACCGATACGTCTCGCCGTCGGAGGTCCGTATGGCTGCGACGATCGTCAGGACGAACCAGGTAATGAGGACCATCGGGAGAAGAACTACCCCAACGAGGGCGATAATCGAGATCCCGGCCGCAATGGCGTAGAGCAGGAACGAGATGTGGAAGTTGAGGGCTTCGATCGCCTCTCCAACAACGTACGGATCATCTTTCTTCAGCAGCCAAACCGCCAGGGGTCCGAGCAGTGACGGGATTCCAAACAGTCCGACGAGCCCCGAGAGGTGCGTCATAGTCGCCCAGTTGCGAGATTCGTTCGAAACCTGTGGGGCGCTTTCGAGAGTGGTAGCAGTAGTCATGTTGGTGCTTCCTTTGTGTTGGTAGCTCCACTATCCACCAATCAAGCGGGTTCGACTATTGGGTATCACCCTCGAAAATCCCTGAGATAGCGAGGTGAGTCAGGGTCCGTGAGTATTGACGAGCCGGGCATCTGCGACCGGTCGGCTGCCGTCGCTTCGGTATTGCTATGAGGTGCGACGGTCCGCGAAGAAATCGGTCAGAAGGCTCGAGCACTCGGCTTCGAGAATTCCTGCCACAAGATCGCAACGATGGTTGAGGCGGGCGTCTTGGGGGATGTTGTAGAGCGACCAGGCGGCGCCCGCCTTAAGGTCCGCTGCGCCGTAAACGATCCGATCGACCCGAGCATTGACCGCGGCTCCGGCACACATCGGACACGGTTCGAGCGTGACGACCAGCGTGTGTCCGGTCAGGCGCCAGTCGCCGGTGGCCTGCGCTCCGGCCGATAGCACCAGCATTTCGGCGTGAGCGGTCGGGTCGGAGCGCTCTTCGCGCCGGTTGTGGTCGCGAGCGACCACGTCACCGTTCGGCCCCACGAGGAGGGCCCCGATCGGGACGTCATCGTGATCGAGCGCGAGACGCGCTTCATCGGTTGCGAAACGCATGAGATCTTCGTAGTCCATGGCGGAGAGGGCGGGATTCGAACCCGCGGAGGCGTGAACCTCAACAGTTTTCAAGACTGTCACCTTCGACCGCTCGGTCACCTCTCCGCCAGAAATGTTAGTCGGCCTGTCAGATGGCTCCGGAGTGGTTCTTGGCTAGCCCGAAGCACTGTCATCGAGTGGGCCACGCCACACAACGGACCCGAGCTCCAGCGCAGCTGACCAGGATGCTGTTGGTGGGAACCTTGCGGAGGCCCTCCGCTTCCGTCGGCGAAGCCGACTCCAGGCGTAGGCCTCCGCCTTCGGCGGAGGGGGAGGGATTCGAACCCTCGAAGGGTTTAACCCCTTACACGCTTTCCAAGCGTGCGCACTAGGCCAGACTATGCGACCCCTCCGAATGACGACGGCAGTGTAATCGCACACTCTCGTGGCTCAACCCCGAATCCCAGAACCCAGGGTTCCAGTGCCCGATATCGGGCACTGTGGCCCCAAGAACAGGGACTAGGTGGCGGCGGGAGGTTGGAAGCGTTGAGCGAGTGCCTGGGTGCTTCGATCGAGCACCATGGCGATGAGGGCGATGGCCAAACCGACTTCGAAGCCGTGGCCATAGAGGTTTCGGGTGAGCGCCCGGACGGTTTCGAAGCCTAGAGCACCGCCTCCGACCAGACCGGCGATGACGACCATGGCCAACACCATCATGATCACCTGGTTTATCCCGGTCATGATGGTCGGGGCGGCCAATGGGATGCGCACCCCGAACATGGTCTGTGGACGGGTGGCACCAAACGTCTCGGACGCTTCGACGCTCTCGGATGGGACGTTGCGGATGCCTAGTGCCGTGATCCGAACCCCGGGGACCATGGCATAGAGGACCGAGGCGATGATGCCGGGCATCGGTCCGAGCGTGAACAGGGTTACGACCGGGATGATATAGACGAGAGATGGGATGGTTTGCAGGCCATCAAGGATCGGTCCGAGCGCAGCCTCAACCCGTTCGTTGCGTCCCGCCATGATGCCGAGCGGCACCGCGATAAGCACCGCAATGACTACTCCGATCATGACCTGGATAACGGTATCGATCGAAAGATCCCACATTCCGATCGAACCGACGAACCCCATGGCCAGGACCGAAAAGACGGCCAGTCGAGGTCCGGCCATTTGCCAAACGAGAAATGCCACGACCAACATCAAGGCCGGCCAGGCGACGGTTCCAATGAAGAAGTTTCTGAGGGGGACCACGATGCCGCCAACGATGAAGTCGTTGATGGCTCGGGTATATGGCGACCAGTTGGCGATCGCCCAGTCGACGCCGGTGTCGATCCAGTCGAATGACCGTGGCGCCCAAACGCTTGGGAAGCTCATCCATCCCATGAGCCTTCCGACAATCGTGCCGACGAGCAGACCTCCGAGCAGTCCATATCTTGCCGGATCTGACAGCTTCTTGGACCGATCTGAGTCGGCCAGAGACCGCCCCACCCGGTCAAGGATCATCGCAACGGCGACAATTGCCAGGCCGACGGCGATACCCCGGCCACTTCGTCGCGCCTGGAGGCTCTGAAGAACCAGACCTCCCAATCCGCCGGCGGAAACGAGTGCGGCCAGAACGACGATGCCGAGGGCCATCATGATCGTCTGGCTGATTCCTGCGAGGATCGTCGGCATCGCCGTGGGGATCTGGACCTTGAATAGCGTCTGCGACGTCGACGCGCCAAACATGTCCGATGCCTCGACCGACTGCTTGGGAACGGAACGAATGCCGAGGGTGGTCAACCGCACCACGGGCGGCAATGCGTAGATGATTGTGGCAATCGCTCCATTGGTCTTTCCAATTCCGAACAGAATCAGCAAGGGGAGGAAGTAGACGAAAGCGGGAACGGTCTGCATGATGTCCAGGAAAGGCCGCAGCACTGCTTCAACCCTCGGGCGAAACGCCGCCCAGATCCCCAGCGGGATTCCGATGGCTGCTGAGACCAAAACCGCGAATGACATGAGGGCGAGAGTTTCGATAGTTGGTTCCCACAGGCCCATGAGCCCGGGATAGATCATCGCCGCGGCTGCCACGGTTGCGTCGAGGAACCGCCGTCGGCGGGCAATCAGCACGAAGATTCCGGCCGGAAGGATGTACCAGGGGAGCCAGCTCAGAACCGTCTCAAGCAATTCGATCCCGCCATCAACCGCCGAGGTGAGCGGGTTGAATACCAAAGTAAAAAGCGGATGGGTGCCGGTCCGGCGGTTGACCTGGCCCCAGGCTCCCAGTGAATCGACTGGATCGGAAAAGAAGTTGTCCAGTCGTGCAGGGAAATCGGTGGTCACCAGGAACTGAATGGCGACTGCGGCACCGAGAACCGCGATGTACGGCCAATACCGCGTCCAGCCGGATCGTTCGCTACCGGCTGGAGCGGTCACGCCTCATCCATGAAGGTTGCCACGGTTGCCTTGTCCACCTGCCCGATTACGGACCCGTCTTCGGTTACGGCGATCGGGGTCGGGTCGTTCAAGAGCATCGGTACGAGCGACAAAACGCTCGTCGACGACTCGACCCGGCGGGAAGAATCCCCACCGGAACCCATGATGTCGCGTGCGGTCAGGACTTTGGCTTTCGGAATGTCTTCGGTGAACTCGCGTACGTAGTCGGTTGCCGGATTGCGGATCAGTTCGGCGGCGGTGCCCACCTGGTCGAAGGTGCCGTCTTTCATGATGGCGATCCGGTCGCCGAGCTTGATGGCCTCGGCGAAGTCGTGGGTGATGAACACGATGGTGCGTCTCATCGACTGCTGAAGGCGGATCAACTCGTCTTGCATGTCGCGCCGGATCAGCGGATCAAGTGCTGAGAACGGTTCGTCAAAGAACAGAATTTCTGGTTCAACACACAGCGCCCGGGCGAGACCAACTCGCTGCTGCATGCCCCCGGAAAGTTGCTGGGGATAGTGATACTCGAATCCCGACAGTCCCACCACGCCCAGGACCTCAAGCGCTCGTTCGTGTCGTTCGTCTTTGGCCACTCCCTGGATCTCCAGGCCATAACAGGCGTTGTCGATCACCCGTCGGTGCGGGAACAAGCCGAAGTGCTGGAAGACCATGGACAGCTTTTTGCGGCGAACCTCGCGTAGTTCCTGGCTGTTCATGGCGGTGAAGTCGGCCCCGTCGATGTGGACGGTTCCCTTGGTGACATCGATCAGGCGGGCGGCACATCGGATCAACGTCGACTTACCCGAGCCGGACAGTCCCATGACAACGAACGTTTCGCCCGGTTTGACCGCAAACGAGACATCGCGCACCCCGATTGTGCAGCCTGTCGCCGCCAGGATGTCGGAGCGGCTCTCACCCGCTTCGGCCAATTGCACGGCTCGCTCGGGTTTCTGGCCGAACACTTTCCAGACGTGCTCGGTCGATAGGACGGGAGTCTCGGAAGGTGCGGTACTAGTCATTGGTAAGTAATGTAGCGACCGGTCCGAGAGGACCGACTTAATAGGAGGAAACAATGAAGAAGTTATTTGCTTTGCTTCTGGCTCTTGCGCTGGTCACCGCCGCCTGTGGCGGGGACTCAACAGTCGATGCTGGCGGAGATACGGGCGGCGACACCACTGTGGCTGCCAGTGGCGACAATCCAACGATTCGCCTCGTAGTCAACCCGTGGACGGCTTCGCGTCTCAACGCCGAAGTTGCCAAGATCATCATTGAAAAAGAATTGGGCAACCCGGTTGAACTTGTCGACGTGAACGAGAACGACGCCATGTTCACCGGCCTGACCGACGGTGACCTCGATGCGGTGTTGGAAATCTGGCCGTCCGGTGTCACCGATGCCGAGCAGTCCTACTTCGCAGACGGCTCCGCCGTGAACATCGGAGAACTGGGCACGATCGGCAAGATCGGCTGGTTTGTTCCGAGCTACGTGATCGATGAGCATCCCGAACTGGCTACCTGGGAAGGGTTCAAAGATCCGGCCCTGGCCGCCTTGTTTGCGACGGCTGAGACTGGGGACAATGGTCGCTTCCTCGGTACCGACCCTTCGTACTCACAGTACGACGAGCAGATCATCTCCAACCTTGAGCTTCCGTTCCAGGTCCAGTTCTCTGGGTCGGAACCAGCCACCGTTGCTGAGGTTGAAGCTCGGGTGACTGCCGGCGAGCCAATCGTGCTCTACTGGTGGACACCTACGGCCGCGGTATCGATGTTCGACTTGGTCAACGTTGAGCTACCTGCTTACAACGAAGACTGCGCCGCCTCCCAGGCTTCTGGTGATGGTGCGGTTGACTGTGACTACCCCGAGGACGTCATCTACAAGGCTGCCTCTGGTCTCTTGCAGGCCAAGGATGCCGACGTGTTCACGTTCCTGAGCAACTTCAAGATCACGACCGAGGACCAGCTTTCGATGCTGCCGCCGGTTGAGATCGACGGCGACGATCCTGTCGCCGTTGCCCAGAAGTGGGTCGACGACAACGAAGCCGTGTGGAGCGCTTGGCTCCCGTAGCCAGACCCCAAACCTGATAGACAAACCGAGGGCCCCGGCACGCCGGGGCCCTCGTTGGTTAAACCCTGGGTTCCTACCCCCCTGTTTCGGGGGGGGTTGTGGCCCTGAGAACAACCCTGGGTTAAACCCTGGGTTCCAGCGCATGGCTGCCGACGCGGTCGGCGCGCTACCGTTTGTGCATGCAGCTTGCCCAGTTGAACGTTGCCCGGTGGGCGATTGATCCCGAAAGTGACCTCGCCCAGGGTTTCATTGGGCGGCTCGACGAAATCAATGGTCTCGGAGAGCTCTCCGACGGGTTCGTATGGCGGCTGAAGGACGAAACCGGCAACTCGATGGGCTACCACCTGCTCGACGACCCACTGCTCGTCATCAACCTGAGTGTCTGGTCGTCGATCGAACAACTGAAAGCGTTCGCCTACCAGGGCAACCATCGAGAGGTGTTTCGCCAGCGGCACGACTGGTTCGAGAAATCGGTCCAAGCGACGTCGGTGTTGTGGTGGGTGCCTGACGGCCATCAACCTGATCTGGCTGAAGCCGGCGACAAGTTGATCAGGCTGAGGGTCCGGGGACCCTCCGATGAAGCCTTCGACTTCTCGTACGCGGCCCGGCTCGTCGTGGGGGAGCGCAAGGGCCCCGCCGACCGCGACGAGTCCGCGAACCACTAAGGTTTCGCACGACGAATAAGGAGAGGTGGCCGAGTGGTCGAAGGCGCTCGCCTGCTAAGCGAGTAAGGGGTTTAAACCTCTTCGAGGGTTCAAATCCCTCCCTCTCCGCCACATGATGAAGCCCCGGATCTGTCCGGGGCTTATCTGTCACCGGGACTGCCGACTCGGGAGCCCAACGCTTAGGCGATCGTTGCTTCGATCCATTCTTCGACCAGTTCGGCAAGCACGGGGAGCGGTACAGATCCGCTGGTCAGCACGGTGTCATGGAACGTCTTGATGTCGAAACGGTCACCGAGCTGAGTTTCGGCGAGGGCCCGCAGACGGCGGAACTCACGTTGGCCGATCTTGTAGGTCAGCGCTTGAGCCGGATACCCGATGTAGCGGTCGACCTCGATCGCGACGGTGTCGTGTTTGATCGGAGTGTTGTCGGTCAGGTATGAGATGGCCCGGTCCCGTGACCAACCTTTGGCATGGATGCCCGTGTCGACCACCAGTCGGGCGGCGCGCCAGGCGTCGGCCGCCACCATGCCGATCCGATCGAGGTCCGTGTCGTACAGTCCCATCTCGTCGGCGAGGCGCTCCGAGTACAGGCCCCATCCCTCCGAGTAAGCGACGATCAGCCCGTATCGCCGGAACATTGGCAGGTCGCCGGCCTCGGCATTGATCGCGCACTGCAAGATGATGGCCAGGCACCGCTTCGTGGACTGCGGTCGCCACCATGTCGAACCGGTGTACCGACTTCGGATCGGCTGTGTTGATGAAGTACGTACCGGCTCGCGAACCGTCGGCCGGGGGTGGGAAGTAGTAGGCGGGGGCATGTTTGGGGCCAACGAGGCGGGGATCTCGGCCATTTCGCACGGTGCTTCGGGTAGGTGACCGAACCACTGTGGGGCGAGTTCTTCGGCCCGGGTGATCACGGCCCGGTTGAACGCCATAAGTTCGGCGGTCGAACCGAAACGC
>CAWIFX010000026.1:0-21249 GCA_963835515.1 uncultured Acidimicrobiia bacterium
TAGAGGCGATTAAATGGATCGGTCTCCGGAGCCGGGTGCGCAGGTTCGAATCCTGCCGGGGGCACGGCGTCAATCAGATCGGTGTTTTCGAATCGGCACCGGATGAGGTGTGGCTCACCGCCACCTGGATCGCCTCGACGGTTCCATTCATACACAGAAAGCCCCGTCCCGGGTGACTCGACGGTGGGAGCTTTGGCAACTTCATTCCGGCCAGGTCACCGTTGTCCGTCTGGAGCAGGAGGACTCTGGCCCGAGTCCCTGAGTCGTCTTGTCCAGTGGCTGTACAAGCGGATACTCTCCGTTGAGCGAATCGCCGCGATAACCGTTACGTGCGGATTGCGTGCTTTCAACAGCCCGTCGAAGCCGTCGACCAGCTCGGCGTCGTCGACCAGCACGAGAACTGGTTCCTGAGCCTCCGCCAAGGCGTTCGCCAGCTCGGGTACGGCTGCTGGGTCCTCGACGACATATGTGAAGGCGGCCGCATCCTTCAATCGAGAGCGACGCGGGGTCACCGCCACCATCTGGTGGGCTGGGTTGGCGGTTGCTGCCTGGGTGGCGATTAGGGCAAGTGTGCTTGTTTTCCCGGATCGGGCGGGCCCGGCAATGAGCAGGTGGTCTCCTTCGTCGAGGTCGACACCGATCTCAGCGAGATCTTGATCCCCGATTCCGAGGGGTATTCGCCATGGCCGATGAGTCATTGAAGCGTCGGTGGCGAGGCTGGCAACGACAGTGGGCATGACCGGGATGGCTTCTCGTACGGCACGCGGTGGGAAAGCCACGGACGAGAATTCGGTAACCACTTGTACGACACGTTCGGACGTGACGTCTATCGCCCGGCCATGTCCGAGCACCGGCAGGTGGCGGAGACGGATACCGAGTGTGGGGTATTGACTCCGGTCGGCGAAGTGGAAAGCCAGCCGCTGGGTGAATCCGACGGCCAGGCGTGCTCGGAGGGCAGTCGTTGAATAGGCCGTAGCGACAACGTGTATGCCCGAGGTGTAACCCTTGGTCAGGATCTCGGTCATGGTCTCCAGATAGGAGGCGAGGTCGAAGGGCTCAAGGCTCTTGAGGCACGCAGCGACGTCGTCGACCAGAAGGATGATGTCAGGGCATTCGCTGGTTCGTTCGGTTCGGCGCCGCTTGAGTTCTTCGCTGAGCCATCGGATCAGTCGGATCTGTCGCTCCTGGTCGTCTGGCTCGATGGCCGGAGTGACCCCTGGCAGCTCCGACAACGACCGGTACCGATGGGTTCCATAGATCAATGAAAAGACCAACAGGTCGTCCGCGGCTGCGCAGATTGCTGCGATCGCCCCTTCGGCGGCCAGTTCCGGTCCGGCGCCAGGCATTCCGTACAGCGCCAGATGACCCTTCTGGCGGTCCCAGACGTACGGCGTCTGGCGCTGGCGTTCCGGCTCGTCGGTTAGGCCGAACGCTCCGGGGACCTGAACGAGATTCGACAGCGACAGGGTGGTCGGAAGCGCCGGTGGCCAGGGGGTTCGAGCCGGCTGAATCTCGGCGATCTCGGCGGCAGACCGAACCGCTTTTACGAGGACCTCCAGGTCGGTCGGCTGGTCGGCGCCCGACACGTCGATGGCACTTTCCGGATTTAGACCGGGTAGGCCGATGGGGTTGAGATGGAGTCTCGATTGGCTGACAGGTCCGATGATCGGCCCGTCACCAGTGCAGTTTGGAATCCGGTCAGGTCAGAGGGGCCAAATCTGACGTAGCCTCGACCAGGTGTGGATCGCGACAGCAGCGCGGCTGCCCCGTCGTCGAGCACGTCACGAGAGTCAGCCGTGGTCTGCACGCGGAGCGCGATCCGAAGGTTGGTGTTGGCCCGGATCGCGTCTTTGATGATTCCGGCTGGTCGTTGCGTGGCGAGCATGAGGTGTACGCCCAGAGATCGCCCCCGGGCGGCGATGTCGACGAGGGCATCCATGAACTCGGGAAGGTCGGCTGCCATCGCGGCGAACTCGTCCACAACCAGGTAGAGCCGCGGGAGTGGACTCTGACCCGTCAGGCTCAAGTAGCCGGCCAGGTCCGAGACGCCTGCCGATCGCAGAAGATGTTCGCGGTGGCCAAGCTCGGCTTCCAAACAGGTCATGGCCCTGGCGGCCAGGTGTTCATCCAGGTCCGTGACGACCCCGACGACGTGCGGCAGGTCAGCGCAGGCGTCGAAGGCGCTCCCACCTTTGTAGTCGATGAGGACGAAGTTCAGGTGTTCGGGGCTTACGGTGGCGGCGAGACTGGCGACCAGCGTCCGCAACAGTTCGCTCTTTCCCGCTCCGGTCGTACCGGCGAGAAGCCCATGGGGTCCGTCCTTGACGATGTCGATGTTGACAACGCCGCTGGCGCAGAGGCCGATCGGAGCGGCGATGACGTCCGGTTCGTCGTTCCAGCGCTCGATCACCTGGCTCGCCTTTAGGTCCTGAAAGCCAAGGAGATCGAAGAGTTCGACGGCTGGCGGTAGGGTCCCGTCGCCCGCTCCCAATTCGGGATCAGCAATCGACATCAGCGTCCGGGCCGCAGCCGAACAAACATCGGTCGCCGGGTAGACGCCGGTACCGGTCAAAGGTCCGGTTCGCCGACGAATCGACGACCGTGATTGTCGGTAGCGAGGCTGACGAGCTGGTCTACCGCTGCCGGAAGCTGTGTCGAGTGGTCGGCGATGACTATGACCGTTCCCAGTCGCTCGGCGTACTCTCGCACCGCCCCGGAGAAGCGCGGTTCGTATAGGTGATCGAGGACGAGGACAGCCGGTTCTGCCGCCAGTAGTCCCTCGGCCGCTTCTGCAGTGACCTGGACTGGTTGCCCGCCGACGTCGTCGCGAGCGTGGGGGAGGAGCGATGTCCACGTCCAGTCGGTCGCTCGCGATGGCGATGCACAGACACGGAGCCTGACGTCGGCTGGCCCCTGGTGGATAACCAGTTGAACGATGAGGTTCCTGGCCAGTGCGGCCGTCTCTCGCCCAGGACCGACGATGCCGATCACCCGGCCGGGAGCGAGGGAGACGACGATAGGCAAGGTGGCGACGGGGAGCTGCTTCGTAAGGGTCTCTACAGCCTGTGGATCCGGTGTGTCGTCTGTTGGGCAAGTAGCTACGGAATGGTGCGTACCCCGCCAGCGTCATACCGAAGTCGCCATGGTGTGGCCGGCGCTCCCACAGCCGGTGATGGCGCAAGGCGGGCCAGCTGAGCACTGTGGCCAGGTCTGGTTGTTGGATATTTGAGACGGTCTGGCTGGTCGCCAGCCAGGCGCGGTACTTCTTGACCGAGGACCCCATGGCCGCCCGGTAGGCGAGATCGGCGATGCGGTCGGTTCGCTTGCCTCGCCACTTGCCGTCGATCCAATTCATGATGGCCATGAGCGGTCCCAGGGCCATGAATATGGCGAAGGATGGTCGCTTAAAGATGAGGATCATCGCGGCGCCCATGATCAGGGGTCCGACAATCATCGTCCATCGGAGTACGTTGCCGGTTCTGACGGCAGATTCGCGTTTGGGCAGCGGTGGCGGATTCGGGCACAGTGGCGGCAGTTGGCGGGGCGGACGGTTGAAGGCATCACCCGGCGGTGAGGCCCGAGGGGGAATCGGCTCGTATCTCCATGCCGTTTTACCTTCGGCAAACGTTGAACCGTAGGGAAGGGAAGGCGAATCACCGACTCGTAGGCCGTTCTCGTCAGCGTTGACCCGCTCACCGATCACGGTGCCGCCCGGATAGCTTCCGGCTTGGAGTCGTACCTGTCGGCCGGCGTCCCACCCGGAGACAGCCACGATCTGGCCCACCGCCGGAGGATCGGGAGATGGCTGGGTTGCCGAAACGACCGCTCCGTCGGTAAGTGGCGTGTCGACCAGGCAGCGATCATTTTCGAATCGGCTACCTTCGATCCACAGTCCGTCAGCCCAATTGCCCGGGCATTGTCGAGCCAGTTCGATGGCTAGTTGGCCGACGGTCGTTTCTGGCCCGAAGGTGACACCAAGATCTACGGTGGACCCCCCGGCAACCACGCAGATGGTTGCGCAGGCCCCGGCGCCTGATCGGGTTTGCACGGTCATATGGTCAACTCGTCGATCTCGTTTTGGATGTCGTTTATCCAGTACGACATCGCCGACTGTGCTCGATCGATGGCCAGTTTCCAGGTCCAAGCCTCATCTTGGAGGTCGGAGGTCACGGGGGCGTCGATCGCGTTCGGCAGGTTGTTTCGGTAGCTGACGACGTCCGCCCCGATTGCCACCAGGTCGGCGCGGAGTGTCTCTAGGCGGGCTTTGGCCCAGATGAGCGTGTCGCGGTATGCCAAGGTCTGTGCTCCCATGAGGGGGTGGGGCTTGCCAATCCGGCAAGCCCCACCGGTCGGTCGTCATCGTCAGGACGAGGCCGCGAAGTTGAACGTTTGCGACACGTTCAACATTGCCTCCTCATATCCCTGCACATTGCCCGATGTGGTTTCGAGATTGGTGAGGAAGGTCGTCATGACCGTCTGGAAGTCGGTGACGAGTTGCCCGAAGGTCGCACAGGGGCCGTTGGCCTCGGCATCTTCCCAAAGGCCTCCATGACCCTCGTACAGATTGCGTAGGTCGCCGAAGGTCTGCTCCATCGTTGTCCGGGTATTGCCGACCTGACCTCGCAATGAGGCCATGTACTCGGGGTTGTAGATCGTTTGGGCCATTGCCATCCTCCTGGTATCGATGCCATCCTGCGCGTATGGCGTTGTATAGACGACAATAGCGATAGATAACATTGTGTCAAGTTGTTTTGGGTCAATTCAATGGCGAGCACCCCGGCAGCTACCCTGGTTGGCCGAATCGAAGAGGACCGCCGTGGGCTTGAGTGATGTACTGCCAGACAACTGGGAAGCGAACACCGTCGGCGGATGTGCGTTGTCCGATCTTGCCGATGTCTACGGGACGCCGCTCTATGTCGTAGACGAGCGTCATGTGGTTGACCGCCTGGCGGCGTTCCGTCAAGCCTTCGGTGCGCAAACGGTCACGGCGTACGCAGCCAAGGCATTCTTCTGCATTGCCATGGCCGATCTCCTGAACCGGGCTGATTGGTGGGTTGACGTGGTGTCTGGGGGCGAACTGACCACGGCCCTGGCTGGCGGCCTGGCGCCCGAGCGGATCATCGTCCACGGCAACGTGAAGACCGACGAAGAATTGGAAGCGGCCATCGCGGTCGGCGTTGGCCGAATCGTGGTCGATGATCCAGCCGAGATGGCGCGCCTGGTTACGATCGCGGCGGGTCGACCGGTTCGGGTCATGCTCCGTCTCAATGTCGACGTTGGGGCCGACACGCATCCAAAGATTCGCACCACCGGCTCCGAAGCCCAGTTCGGCATGACTGACGCCGAGGCCGATGCGGCGATCGGACAATTGGCAGGTGCGGTGAGTCTCCATGGTGTGCACATTCACATCGGCTCCCAGCTGCGCAACCCGGATGGACACGTGATGGCCCTCAAAGCCGTGCTGGCCTTTGCGGAGCGGCGGCGTGATTCGTTCGCTGGCGAACAGATCGATCTTGATGTCGGTGGAGGTTTTGCGGTTCCCTACCTGGCGGATGATCCAGTCGTACCCATCGAGCACTTCGCTGAACCGTTGTTAGAAGCCGTCTCTGGTCATCCTGGGATCAGACTTATGGTCGAGCCCGGCCGGTCGGTTATCGCCAACGCCGGCGTGATCTTGTACCAGGCGGTGTCCAGAAAGGGTAACGACCGACCCTTCCTGGCAGTCGACGGTGGCATCTCGGATAATCCGCGACCGGCGCTCTACGACGCGAGGTACGAAATGCGGTCCGTTTCGCGTTTCGATCAACCTCACAACACCATGTTTCGGGTCGTCGGCCGCCACTGTGAGACGAGTGATCGTTTGGGAGAAATGCTGCTTCCACGAGATACGGCGCCTGGCGATCTGTTGATCATGCCCGGTACCGGTGCCTACGCCCACGCCATGGCAAGTAGGTACAACATGTTGCCGCGGCGACCGGTCATCTTTGTGGCAGACGGCCAGCATCGGATCGCGGTCCCCGGCGAGACCAACGACGAACTCGTCAGATAAAGAATTTGCCAGCGGGCGGCTACTGTGCCCGGATCCAAGGAGAAACATGTCGACTATTGGTGTAGGAATTCTGGGCGGTGGGACCGTTGGCGGTTCGCTGGCGAAGCGCTTGCTCGATGAGCAAGATGTGATCGCCTTGAAATCGGGAATCACCTTTGACGTGCGGCGCGTCGGAGTCCGGGATCTCACCAAAGCGCGTGGGTTCACCACCACCGAAGGACTGCTCACCGATGACCTCGATCGAGTTGTCGACGATCCCGACGTTCAGCTAGTCGTTGAACTGATGGGAGGGCTTGAGCCGGCCGGAACCCTCGTAGAACGCGCCCTGGCGGCCGGAAAGCCGGTCGTGACCGCCAACAAGGAACTCATGGCGGCGCGTGGATTCGATCTGTTGAAGGTCGCCGGCGCATCCGGTGTTTCGCTCCTTTTTGAAGCGGCCGTTGGAGGTGGGATTCCGATCATTCGCCCGCTCTCACAATCGCTTGCCGGGGAGAAGATCACCACGGTGCTTGGCATCGTCAACGGCACCACCAACTACATTTTGACCAACATGAGCGAAGCGGGTCTGGACTATGCCGACGTGTTGGCAGATGCCCAGGCGCTCGGTTTCGCCGAAGCCGACCCCACCGCTGACGTGGGTGGGGGAGATGCCGCTTCGAAGGCCGCCATCCTGGCCAGCCTTGCCTTTGGAACCTGGGTGGCAGGCGATCAGGTCTACCGGGAGGGGATCGAGGGGCTGGACGGCACTGATATCGCCTTTGCCCGCCAACTGGGATATGTGATCAAGCTGCTTGCAGTCGGACAGTCGAGCGACCGCGGTGTCTGCGTCCGGGTCCATCCCACCCTGGTCGCCAAGGATCACCCGTTGGCGTCGGTCCGTGGACCGCAAAATGCCATCTTTCTGGAAGGTCCCGCCATTGGCCAACTTATGTTTTCCGGTCCCGGCGCCGGTGGCGAACCGACGGCCACCGCGGTGCTTGGAGACATGATTGACGCTGCTCGTGAGCTCCTGGCGGGTACTGCGGCCACACCAAAGGTGCAGTTCCAGCCATCTCGCCTGGTCGATTTTGCCGATGTTGCTACGAGTTGGTATCTCCGGCTTGAGGTAGACGACAGTCCGGGCGTTCTGGCGACCGTGGCTGGCATGTTTGGCCAACACAACGTCAGCATCGGCTCCGTCTGGCAGGAAGGTCGGGGCGACGATGCGACCCTTCTCATCGTTACCCATGCGGCGCCAGAGCGAGAAATGCGAGCCGCGCTCGCTGACCTTGAGGGCTATGGCGGCGTCACTCAGGTCGCCGCTGCGATTCGCGTGTATTCGGACGATGCCTGATCAGATCACTTACCTGTCGACCCGTGGGGGGGTAGCAGGCTGGTCGTTTGAGGACGTCCTGCTGGCCGGCTTGGCCCCCGATGGGGGACTCTTTGTTCCCGACGTGTGGCCGATGCTGTCCGAGGCAGATCTCGAGGATCTCAGTACGGCTGACTACCCCGACGTATGTGCGGCGGTTGTGACCCGGTTCGCCGGCGATACGTTCAGTCCTGCCGAGGTTCGAGACCTTACATCCGCTGCCTATCGGTCGTTTCAGGACCCCCAAGTTGCTCCGTTGCGGGATCTCGGTGATCAGCTGTACCTTCTAGAGCTCTTCTGGGGGCCAACGCTTTCCTTCAAGGACTTTGCTCTTCAGCTCCTCGGGCAGATGATCGACCTGGTGCTGTCCAAACGGGGCGAGCGCCTCACGATCGTCGGGGCTACTTCCGGTGATACCGGTTCAGCCGCGATCGCCGCGTTGGCCGATCGAAAGTCGGTCGACGTCGTGATTTTGCATCCCGCCGGTCGAGTCTCGGACGTGCAGCGTCGTCAGATGACCACCGTGGACGCTGCCAATGTCCACAATATTGCGATCGACGGAACGTTCGATGACTGCCAGGACCTGGTCAAAGCGATGTTTGCGGACGAGACGTTCCGCACGGATATGCGACTGTCGGCCGTCAATTCCATCAACTTCGGTCGGATCATGGCGCAGGTGGCCTATTACGTGTGGGCCTACTTACGGCTCAATCGCAGGCCATTCTCGGTTGCGGTACCGACCGGCAACTTTGGCAATGCCTATGCCGCTTATGCCGCCTCGGCCATGGGCATTCCGATTGAATCGATCATCGTTGGCAACAATGCCAATCATGGGGTTAGCCGATTGATTACATCGGGTTCGCTTTCGATCCAGGACGTCGTGCCGACTATCGCCCCGGCGATGGATATCGCCGTCCCATCCAATTTTGAGCGGTTGCTGTTCGACATTCTCGGCAGAGATACGCAGTTGCTCGCTTCGACCATGACCGACTTTCGAGAACGAGGGGTGCTTAACATCCCGGCAGCCGAAATGGCCGGTGTGACGTCGCTCTTCAGGTCGGCATGGATGGCTGATTCGGCGATCGAGGGGTACATGGGGGAGCTGTATCGGACCCATGGGGTGATTGTCGATCCGCATACCGCCATTGGTATCGCGGCAGCTCGCATGCGGACGGACCTGGCCAACACGCCGGTGGTGGCGGTCGCCACTGCCCATCCCGCCAAGTTTGCCGACACCGTCGAACGGGCCACCGGCGTCACCCCTGACAGCCCGGCGGCGCTCGCCGGTATCGTCGATCTTCCGGAGCGTTACGCCTCTCTGCCGGCGGACCTGGCTACCGTCGAAGCGCACATTCGGTCGGTGACTCGCAAGACCTAGGTCTTGTGATGTTGTTCCCTGCAAAAACATGCGCTAGAGTAAGTGACAACGCAGTCCTGCGTTACCTCTGAGACATCCCTGAGTGCGGTTAGTTATTTGTTCAAATCCGCCCAGGATCTCCCCACAGTTCGAACCGTTACCGGTTTCGGAAAGGACACTATGACCAGTCGAGCCGACCTTCAGGGCAAGACGATCAATGACCTTCGGTCGATAGCCACTGCGATTGGCATCGGTCCGGACGGCCTGCAAAAGGCCAAGCTCATTGACGCGATCTTGGGCTCTGATAATTTCGACTCATCTGAAGCTCCCGCGCCCGTTGAGCTTCCAGCCGCTTCCCCCAAGGTTGAGGCAAAGGATTCATCCGACGCCGGTGAAGCCAAATCCTCTCGCGGCAGTCAAGCCAAGGGCAAACCCACCTCTGACAACGGATCTTCCAACGAGTCGGACTCTGACTCAGAGTCCGACGACGACTCGGACTCGTCGGCCAATCGCGACTCCGACGACTCCGACGATAACCAGCAGGGCGGCGAAGGAAATCGCAGTCGCAACCGTAACCGCAATCGCAAACGCAACCGTGGTCCCCGCGATACTCAGCCCGACATTCCCGAATCCGAAATGGAGACGCGCGAAGGCCTCCTTGACATCCTCCCCGAGGGGTACGGATTCCTGCGCTGTTCGGGCTACCGTCCCGGCGACCTTGATGTCTACGTGTCGGCGAGCCAGGTTCGCAAGTTTGGACTCCGACGCGGCGATATGGTTGCCGGTCCGGTTCGGCCGCCTCGCTCGCAGGAAAAGTTTGCCGCACTGGTGCGGATCGAGTCGGTTTCCGGCATGGATGTGGAGACGGCCCGGAAACGGCCCAAGTTCGACAAACTGACCCCGCTCTTTCCCGACGAACGCCTCCGGCTTGAAGAGGACGGCAAACCGAGTCAGGTTCTGACACAGGATCATCGACCTCATCTCGCCGATCGGCAAGGGCCAGCGTGGCTTGATCGTGTCGCCACCCAAGGCAGGTAAGACGACGGTTCTCAAGGAGATCGCCCAGTCGATCACCGCCAACAATCCGGAGTGCTACCTGATGGTCGTGCTGGTCGATGAGCGGCCAGAAGAAGTGACCGATATGCAGCGGTCAGTCAAGGGTGAAGTCATCTACTCCACATTCGACCGACCGGCCGAAGAACATACCCAGGTCTCGGAACTCGCCATCCAGCGGGCTAAGCGGCTTGTGGAAATGGGCCAGGACGTTGTGATCTTGCTCGACTCCATCACTCGCTTGGCTCGCGCCCACAACCTGGCTACGCCCGCCTCCGGACGGATCCTGTCCGGTGGTGTCGACTCGACGGCTCTCTACCCACCGAAGCGTTTCTTCGGAGCGGCCCGCAATATCGAAGAGGGCGGCAGCCTGACGATTCTCGGCACCGCTCTTGTGGAGACGGGTTCGAAGATGGATGAGGTCATCTTTGAGGAGTTCAAGGGCACGGGCAACATGGAACTCCGCCTCGATCGCCGGTTGGCAGACAAGCGGATCTACCCGGCCATTGACATCGAAGCCTCCGGTACTCGCCGTGAAGAGCTGCTGTTCGATCGTGATGAACTCGCCCAGGTGTGGAAACTCCGTCGGGTTCTACTGGCGCTTGAGAACGGAGCTATCGAACTGTTGATTGACCGTTTGAAAAGCACCAAGTCGAACGCCGAGTTCCTGGCCGAGGTCGCCAAGAACTCATAGGAACCTGGCTGGCATCCCGCCGAATCGCCAGTTCCGGACTTGCGCGGCATAATTGAAGCTGAAAAGGAGTTATAACTCTCATGCGTACTGACATACACCCCGATTACATTGAGACAAGCGTTCACTGCTCATGCGGCAACGAGTTCACGACTCGTTCGACGGTTCCGGCCATCACCGCAGAACTGTGCAACGAATGCCATCCATTTTTTACTGGCAAGCAGAAGCTGGTTGACACCGGAGGTCGCGTCGAGCGCTTCCAGCGTCGGGCTTCCAAGGCCGGAACCCCGGCCGCTCCGGCTGCTGAGGCTGCGCCGGCACCCGAAGAGGCTTAACTCACCAACGTCCGACAAAACCACCGCAGCTGCGGTGGTTTTGTTCATGGAGGGATCCGTATGGGCGCGTCGCCCGAACAAACCGTAGGGGGACAAGCCGTCATCGAGGGCGTCATGATGCGCGCCCCGAGTGGCTGGGCCGTTGCCGTCCGGCTGCCGTCGGGCGCCATCGAAACCCGCTGTGAAGAGCTGCCCCGACTGTCGTCGCGGTCTCGCCTGGCGCGGATGCCCTTTGTTCGTGGCGTGATGGTGCTCGGTGAGTCAGTAACCCTTGGGATGCGCGCCCTGACATGGTCAGCGCAAAAGCAGGCAGGCGAGGAAGAGGAAGAGCTCTCCAAGTGGCAGTTGGTCGGATCGATGTCCCTGGCTGTGGTCTTCTTCGCGGCGGTATTCATCCTCGGCCCAGCCGCCGCAGCCGACTGGATGGCGGGCGAGAGCCGATTGCTGTTTGGTATCTACGAAGGGGTGATCAGGCTCGCCGTCTTTGTCGGCTACATATGGTTGATCGGTCGCATGGAAGACATCAAACGGGTGTTTCAATATCACGGCGCCGAACACAAGACCATTCACGCCTACGAGGCAGGCGACCCGTTATCGGTTGCGAACATCCAGAAATACCGTCCCGAGCATCCCCGCTGTGGAACCAACTTCTTGTTGATCGTGCTGCTTCTCGCCATCACCGTTTTCACGATCATCGGGAAAGGTCCCGTCTGGTGGCTGATCACCAGCCGGCTTGTCTTCATCCCGATCATCGCAGGCGTCGCTTACGAAATCCTCCGCTACGCAGGGCTCACTGCTGACTCCAAGCTTGGTAAAGCGTTGGCGGTCCCCGGGCTCTGGCTCCAGCGCCTCACGACGGGTCAGCCAGACGACAGCCAGGTCGAAGTGGCCGTCGCCAGCCTGGTGGCCGCTCTCGACGAGTCGTCCGTCGACGCGCTGTACGCCAGGGGAGAAGTTGCTGTTGCGAGGTCGGTAACCAATCCGGCGGCAGCCACCGAGGAGGAGTGAGCATGGACGAGACACTTCAGTCCCGGCTCGAGGAAATCGAGAGGACTTTCGGTGAAGTCGAAAGTGACATGCTCGACCCGAACATCCATGACGAACCCAATGCCTATGCAGATCTGAGTCGCCGTCATAGTGAACTCAAGGCGATCGTCGAAGACTTCCTTCTGTGGAAGCAAGCGACCAGCGACTCCGAAGAAGCCGCCGAACTCGCCGCGGTCGAGGACGACCCCGAGATGAAGGCAGAGTTTGCCAAGATGGCCGCCGAGCGCTCGGCAGCAGCAGATCGTCTGGTGAGTCGATTGAAATTCGGTCTCGTCCCCAAAGACCCGGACGATACAAAAGACGTAATCCTGGAGATTCGAGCGGGGGTCGGCGGCGACGAAGCGGGCATCTGGGCCGGGGACCTTATGCGCATGTACCAGCGGTTTGCTGAGCGGCACAACTTACGGATGGAACCTCTGTCGACATCCGACGCCGAGGCAGGCGGCTACAAGGAGATCTCGGTAGCTGTCAAGGGCAAGGGTGCGTTTGGACAGCTCAAGTACGAGGCTGGCGTTCATCGTGTCCAGCGGGTCCCCAAGACCGAGTCGCAGGGTCGGGTTCACACGTCGACGGCGACGGTGGCGGTCCTTCCCGAAGCCGAGGAAGTGGAACTTGAACTCGACATGAATGATGTACGGGTCGATGTCTACCGTTCGTCGGGTCCGGGTGGGCAGTCCGTGAACACGACGGACTCGGCGGTCCGTCTCACCCACGAACCGACCGGTCTGGTGGTCTCATGTCAGGACGAGAAGTCCCAACTCCAGAACAAGGAAAAGGCGTTTCGTATCCTCCGAGCCCGCCTGTATGAAGCCGAGCGGGAACGCCAGGCAGCCGAGTATTCCGAGCATCGTCGGTCCCAGGTGGGCACCGGCAACCGATCCGAGAAGATCCGCACGTACAACTACAAGGACAACCGGGTCACCGACCATCGAATCGGCCTCACGATCAAACAACTCGGGTCCATCCTCGACGGTGACCTTGATGAATTTGTCACCCAGCTCCAGACCGAGGAGATGGCTAGTCGACTCGCCGAAGGCGAATGATGCGCAAAACCCTGGCACTGCTGCTGGTGATCGGCCTGGCCGCCTGTACACCCGGAGGCGAACGTGACGTCGACCGATCACCGGTCGGAGCGAAGGCAACTGCCGGGGCAGTCTCGATAACGTATCCGCCCGACAGTGTTGCGCTGGCCATCGAACCTGTGACGCTGGTCGCTGCATGGGACGAGCGGTTCACCAACGAGTTGGGAGCCGCCCCAGCGGTCGCCACCAACAGCCGGATCGAAGCAGGACCGGTTACGGATCCGATTTCCCTGGAGGCGGTCGTGTCGTCCGGTTCGGTCATGGTCGCGCAGTTGGCGCTCGTAGACGGAGCAGGTGACGACGATCAGGCCCGGTCGGCGTCCGCAGTCCGTAGCTTCCTCGAGCTCGTCCTGATGGACAATTCCGCAGATGTTTCAGCCGCATTTGTTGGCCTGGGTTTCGGCGAGGAAGGCTCCCTGTTCGCTCTCAGCGAGAACGAGACCCGGGTCGGGTCTGTCACCTTGTACCGGGCTTCGAATGAAGACACGATCCTCATCGGGGCGGTTGGATCACCATGACGACCCGAGACATCATGGCGGCTGGCCGGTTGCCACGAAACGAATCCGAACGCCTCCTGATGAAAGTCACCGGCCGGTCCCGGGCGGAAGTAGTCGCGGGCGTTCCCATCGACGACGAGCTGGCGGTGGCCTATTCCGTTATGTGTAGGCGCCGGTTGGCGGGCGAGCCGCTCCAATACATCGAAGGGTCTATTCCATTCGCGCTTTGTGAAATAGCGGTCGACCGTCGAGTCCTCATTCCCCGACCGGAAACCGAATATCTATGGGAGCTGGCCTGCACGCTCCCGGACGAGGCACCCTCGCTGATTGTCGATTTGTGCACGGGGAGCGGTGCGCTGGCGGTTGGCCTGGCGGCCATCTATCCCGAAGCAGACGTTGTGGCCACGGACATTTCGGAAGATGCCCTGGACCTGGCAGCCGACAATGCCAAAGCCAACGGCCAGACAGTCCGGGTCTTTGCCGGTGACCTCTTTGAGGCCCTCCCCGACGAGCTGGCCGGGCGGGTCGATCTGCTCGTTGCAAACCCTCCGTACGTCTCAACACGCGAAATGGACGAGCTTCCCGAGGAGGTGGCCGACTGGGAACCTCACTTAGCCTTGGCCGCCGGGACAGATGGCTTGGCGGTACTCCGCGTCCTGCTGGCTGGTCTTCCTGGCTGGCTTCGGCCAGGCGGGTGGTTTTTCATTGAGGTCGGATCCGGTCATGCGACCGCCGCGCTCGATTTGCTGCCCGACACTGTCTCCGGTCAGGTACGGCGCGATCTGACGGGGCGCGACAGGTATCTGATCGGCCAACGTCTGTGAATGTTGTCACGGTCGAGCAGGCGGTGGCGCTCTTGGCCGACGGGTTGATCGTCGGAGTTCCAACGGATACGGTGTACGGCCTGGCCGCCGACCCGGCGAACCGTCGCGCCGTCGAGCGATTGTTTTCTCTGAAATCGCGGTCGGCCGCCAAGCCGATCGGCCTGCTTGCCCATGACGCTACGGCGCTTTCCGGCTGGGCCGACCTGCCCGACCGGTCGGCGGACCTGCTCGTCGCGCACTGGCCGGGAGCGTTTACGGTGGTCTGCGCCGCAGGACCGTTGGTCTCGAATGGCATCGGTGACGCTGAACGCATGACCGTCGGCGTTCGGGTTCCCAACCATCCGGTAGCCCAGGCGCTGCTCAAACGAACAGGTCCGCTGGCGGTTACGTCCGCGAATCGGAGTGGTGAGGCCGATTGCCACTCGCACGACGCGGCTTATCAGGTGCTCGGGGACGGGGTGGCCGGCTATCTGGCCGGGGGAGCGCCAATCGGCCTGGCATCCACGGTGGTCGACATCACCGGCGACGAACCGGTGGTTCTCCGCGCCGGGCCGGTCGTGCTCTAAGACAGAGTGATTTCAGATCAGCTTCATCTCGTACACGTTGGTGTTGCGCTGTTCGAATCCCATCGACTGATAGAGACCGTTGGCCGCTTCACGTGACGGGCGAGAGGTGAGGCCGATCGCTTTGGCACCGGTTGTGCGAGCCTGCTCGATGGCCGCATCGGTAAGCCGCCTACCTAACCCGGTTCCGCGGGCGGACTCGGCAACCACCACATCCTCGATTCGTGCTCGGATGCCCGTTGGGCTCCGAAAGATGATGAGCGTCAGCGACCCGACGATGGCGTCGCCGTCCTGGGCAACGAAAAGGTGGGTATTGGGATCAGCGATGATGGTCGCCAGTGCTTCGCGGGTGGGGGGAGGACTCGATTGAGAAAGTTGCGGGATCAGGCCGGCGAAGGCGGCGACGAGGTCATCGGTCACGGTGGTTGCTTCTGAAATCATGCCGTCCAGTGTACGACCATGAAAATCGGGAGATGGCGTTTGGCGGATATGCGTCGGTACCGTACGACTGAGCGCTAGGTATCGTCGATGACCGACCCGGCCAATACCGACTCGATGGTGTCCGCCAGGGTGTGGGTGTAGTCCCACCTGGCGAGTTGGATGAGGGCACCGTTGGCGCTCTTCGGATGAATGAATAGTTCGCTCCACATCTCCGATTCGCTAAACCCCGTGACCGTGAACCCCTGCGCTTCGCAGATGTCGGCGGCTGCTTTCAGGTCGGTGACTTTCACCGTGATGTGGTGCATGCCGGGTCCCCGGGTGTCGAGATAGCGGCGGAGAAAGCTCGTTTCCGTCAGGGGGGCCAGGTACTCGAGTTTGCTGCCGTCGGGCAGTTTGAATTGAGCCCACCGGAATTCGTTGCGGACATGGTCGGCCCCGTCGTAGAAAGATGCGCCAATCAGGTCGAGGGTAGGAAGGGCGTCTTCAATCCGCTCTACCGCATAGGCAACATGATCAAAACGTTCAACGAGATGACGCAATGAGTCCATAGGATTACGTTAGACCGAGGGCCAGCCTGTCGCTGTTACGATCACGGTTTCGTCGCCAAGCGGAGCCTGTGACCATGATTGACAACCGTCCACTCGAAGAGGTCGACCCGGAGATGGCCGCGCTGATCCGCAAGGATCTGCAGCGCCAAAACACCCACATTCACCTGATTGCCTCAGAGAACTTCGCCTCGCGAGCGGTCATGGAGGCGACCGGTTCGGTCTTCACGAATAAGTACGCGGAGGGTTATCCCAGCCGCCGCTACTACGAGGGTTGCGGGGTCGTCGACGAGATGGAAGAACTCGCCAACGCTCGAATCCGCCAGCTGTTCGGAGCCGAATACGTCAACGTGCAGGCGCACTCCGGAGCCCAAGCCAACATGGGTGTGTACTTCGGCCTCATCAACCTTGGCGACACGGTCATGGGTATGTCGCTTGATCAAGGCGGTCACCTGACTCACGGCTCGCATGTGAACTTCTCAGGGATGTATTACAACTTCGTGTCGTACGGACTCGATCGCGAGACCGAACTCATCGACATGGACGAAGTGCGACGCATTGCGTTGGAGAGCCGTCCCAAGATTCTCCTGGCGGGCTACTCGGCCTATTCGCGTCACCTTGACTACGAAGCTTTCCGTTCGATCGCTGACGAAGTCGGGGCCATTTTCATGGTTGATGCCGCGCACTTCATCGGCCTGATCGCCGGTAAGGCGTACCCGAACCCGGTTCCTCTCGCCGACATCGTGACTGGCACGACCCATAAGGCGTTCCGGGGTGCCCGGGGTGGCCTCATCATGGCCAAGGAACAGTTCGGCAAGCCAATCGACAAGGGAGTGTTTCCTGGTGCCCAGGGCGGGTCCCTCTACAACCAGATCGCCGGGAAGGCCGTCGCCTTCCACGAAGCTGCCCAACCTGAGTTTCAGGCGTATGCCGCTCAGGTCGTGGCGAATGCCAAAGCGATGGCAGAGACCTTTATGGACCAGGGAGTGCGTGTCGTCTCGGGCGGAACCGACAACCATCTCATGCTGGCGGACCTGCGCTCCGTCGACGAGGAACTCACCGGAAAACACGCCGCCACCATGCTGGAGGGGATAGGCATCACGACGAATCGCAACTCGATCCCGTTCGATCCGCGCCCACCGTTTGTGACGTCGGGCATCCGTATGGGTACGCCGGCCATCACGACCCAGGGGATGGACGCAGCTGATTGTCGTACCGTCGCCGGACTTATCGCCCGGGCGGTTCACGGCTATCAGGACGATTCCGTGCTGGCCGATGTCAAAGAAGAAGTCGCCGCTTTGGCATCCAAGTTCACACCCTATGAGACCGATTTTTCCGGTCACGTTTGAGCTCCCAGCGATACCGTCGACACTTCGTCTCGCCAGTGGATGTCGGGACGTTTGGGAAGATGAGTTGTTCGTTTAGAAGCCTCGTTGTCCGCCCGTGAAGGGACCGGAGAAGCCCGACTGGAACTCGGCGACCGTTGGGCCACCCAGCCTGGTTAGGTACCGGTTCCCGTAGACGTAGGTGACGATCAGCAGGGGGAGGATCGTCGGCCATGACGTCAGGATCCTGGCGGCCGCCAGGGCTTCGGGGCGTTCGGCCAGATACAGATACCATTGCAGGCCGGCACGCGCCGCAAAGTAGGCCGCCCATATCGCCGTAACTACGGTGTAGGCGGGTCGAACATCTGGGCGCCAGTACCACGCGAGTGGCCACTTGCGTTGCGCCCAACTTGACCAGGCGGCCAGCGGCCTCCTGGCAATAAGGCTCAAGACTGAAGCTGCAGCCAGCAGCGCTGTGCCGATAATCCCGGGGAGAAAGAAGCTCTCGGCTCGACCGGATCGGAGGGCAAGAAAGGCGGCGAAACCTATGCCGAGGATGCCCCCGACGGCATACGAAACTTTCTGGCCTTTTCGAACTCGCCAGAGAGCGACGCCAGCACCAACCGCCAGAGCGGCAGCGGTAGCCGGGCCGAGACCCGACATGGCGTTGACCGCGACGAACGCGATCGGTGCCAGGAATGAGTCGCCGATCGTCCGTTCACCCACGAACAGGCCCCTCAGGTCTTCGCGCAGGTCAACCCAAACGTGGTCTTGTGTCATCACAATGAATATACGGAGCGGTTAGGCAAATGGATTGATCGTTGGTTCATTTGAAAGGGTCATCCGCCGGAGCCTGAGGAGGTTCATACGGCGTCGATCCAAGCGTCGGCGGTGGCGGCGGTGGGAGCATGGCCGGTGGGACATAGTTCTTGGCCCTTGTCAGAAGGGCCAACGATCCGAAGCCGAGCCCGACAAAGACCCCGAGATACCACTCGCTGGCCAGTGAAGGCTCGGCGATAATTCGGTAGCTGAACAAAGCGACACTGCCCATTAACGCGAGCACCGTCAGCAGCCCCGCTCCGCGATAGATGTTGATGGCTTTGTGGAAAGACCCCGATGAAAGCCAGAACCCCCAGGGCGAGAAGCGCGCCGACAACTGAAACGGCCAATCCGCCCACGAAGCCGCTCACGCTATCCGATTTTGTGTTTGGCACGTACCCATCCGAGAGATCATACGACCTGCTTCCGAGGCTGGTTGTGGTTCTTACGGGGATTGCGTCTACGGAGGTCGGTCCCCCCAGCGAGCGAAGCGACTGCGCGGTTCGTACGGGGGTTGCGTTTACGGGGTCGGTCCCCGCGAGGGCGTGTGCTTCGTTGCGGTACGGGTCGGTGCCCCCAGCGAGCGAAGCGAAGGGCGTGACCTGGGCGGTCCTTGCGGGGGTTGCGTTTACGGGGTCGGTCCCCCCAGCGAGCGAAGCGAGTGTCCGGGGGGAAGGGACCCATCGCCGGAAGGCGATGGGTAGGGGGGCTCGTTCCCCTCTCCGAGCATGCAGCTCAAACTCCGTTCTCCTCTCCGAGCATGTAACCCAAAGGCTCGTTCTTCTCCGAGCATGCAAATTCAAACTCCGTTCCCTCTCTCCGAGCACGCAAGGCAAGGCCCGGTCCGAACAACGCTGCGAACGTGCCGTCTGTGTCGCTTACCCAGCCCCCTTACCTCCGACCTCCGCTGCGCTCCGGCCGCACGGCCAGGTCAACCTTTCCCCTACCTGAGCGAGGCTCAGGCGACGGCCCTATCGGGCCTGGGGGAACCGACAGCAGACGTCCCGGTCGTCTGCAGGGGTTGCGCCTACGGGGGTCGGTCCCCCCAGCGAGCGAAGCGAGTGTCCGGGGGGAAGGGACCCATCGCCGGAAGGCGATGGGTAGGGGGGCTCGTTCCCCTCTCCGAGCATGTAACCCAAACTCCGGTTCTCCTCTCCGAGCATGTAACCCAAACTCGGTTTGCCCTCTCTGAGCATGCAAGGCAAGGCTCGTTCGTCTCTCCGAGCAACGCATAGCGCAACGGCCCGGTCCGAACAACGATGCGAACGTGCCGTCTGTGTCGCTTACCCAGCCCCCTTACCTCCGACCTCCGCTCCGCTCCGGCCGCCACGTGACCGTAGGTCACGCCCTTTCCCCTACCTGAGCGAGGCTCAGGCGACGGGCCTAACGGGCCTGGGGGAACCGACAGAACCCCGGCTCTCTGCGGGGGTTGCGTCTACGGGGTCGGTCCCCCCAGCGAGCGAAGCGAGTGTTCGGGGGGAAGGGACCCATCGCCGGAAGGCGATGGGTAGGGGGGCTCGTTCCCCTTTCCGGGCATGTAACCCAAACTCCGGTTCCCCTCTCCGAGCATGTAACCCAAGCTCGTTCTTCTCTCCGAGCATGCAATTCAAACTCCGTTCCCTCTCTCCGAGCACGCAAGGCAAGGGCCGGTCCGAACAACGCTGCGAACGTGCCGTCTGTGTCGCTTACCCAGCCCCCTTACCTCCGACCTTCGCTGCGCTCCGGCCGCCACGTGACCGTAGGTCACGCCCTTTCCCCTACCTGAGCGAGGCTCAGGCGACGGGCCTATCGGGCCTGGGGGAACCGACAGAGCCTTCGCCGATCCGGGCAGCTGGGAGGCCTGACCCGAGGCCCATAGGTCCAGTCGTATCTGTCCGTTCGTCCCTATGCAATTGGTCGGGATGGCGCGATACTTCGGTTGTCGGAAAGGCTTAGTGCGAACATCGGGAACGGTCCCACCCTTAACAGGTGATTACCCACTCCCTCCCGAAAGCGCACAGACACCAGAACCCCCGGTTTCCGGGGGTTCGGTGTGGCCAGAGGACTCCTGGTTCCCCTAGACGCAATGGGGGGTTTCACCCCTAGGCAGCGCGGCTCGATTAGGCGATTCTTAACCGAGATCGACCAAGGAGAACATCGTGACACCGACCACCCTCGAACAACCCCCACCCCTGCCGGGCCAACGCCTCGAACCACAGAAGGGCGACCTGTGGGATTCGGTTCTGACCGGCAAGAATTTGTTCCGGGTCGGGCTAGCGCTGGTGCTCCTCGGGTTGGTCTTCATGTTCCGCTACGCCGTAGAAGCTGGCTGGGTCACGGCGATCGCCAGAGTCGGCCTGGGAGCCGCGGCGAGTATTGCGATGCTCGGGCTCGGAGTTCGGTTGGTATCGATTCGCAAAGGCTTCGGGGTGTTGCTGGCCGGCGGCGGCGTCGCAGGGCTTTACATGACGGTGTATGCGGCACTCCACTGGTACGAGTTGACCACGCCGTCGGTTGCTTTCATTCAACTGGTGGCGATTTCAGTGCTCGGCGTTGGTCTGGCCCTGTGGTGGGAGGCTGAGCCTCTCGCAGTGGCGAGCCTGGCGGGTGCCCTGGTGGCGCCGCTGGTGGTGCCAGGTCGGATGCTGGAGGGCTCAGGTGACTCGTTCTATTTCCTGGTGGTGCTCGGTGCTGCCGTGACGATGCTGCTGGTTCGCGAATGGATCGTTCTCTTCGGATCGACGTTCGCTCTGGCCTCGGCCGTCGCACTAGGTGAAGTGATCCGGCTCGAGTTGGGATTCACGGGCGCATCGCTGCTCGAAATCGACATCATGCTGGTCGGATTGGTCGTGGCCTTCCTGGTGACGCCGCTGGTGGCGCGCCAGATCGGCTCAGTGACCGACACCCTCTTGGGGTGGGGAGCTAGCGCAGTCGGCCCGGTTGTGTACTTCATCGCAGCAATCGCTCATGGTGGCGAGTCGCAGACGCTGGCCATCGCCGCTTTCGCCCTGGGTGGCTTGCACGCTCTGGCCGGTTCCGTGTTCCGTCGAGAGGAGTCGTTAGCGACGGCGCATGGGTTGGTGGCGGCTGGTCTCGTGACTGCAGGCGCAACCGTGCTGTTGGATGGTCCCGTTGCCGTTCTAGTTATCGCGCTGGTCGGTGCTGCCATAACCCTCATCGGGTTCCAGGGCTCCCTCAATCCGTTGCGGTGGGTCGGGGGCTTGACCCTGGCCTTGGCAGGCTTCCTCAGTATCGCCACGATGGTTGATCCCGGTGGGGTCGGCGACACGC
>CAWIFX010000027.1:0-49421 GCA_963835515.1 uncultured Acidimicrobiia bacterium
GCAATTCGGGCTAGACGTAACAATAACCATCACGGGAGAGCCAAGCTGAGCATCAAACTGCTGAAATCCACGCTGACTGTGAGCAGTATGACCCTGCTTTCCCGCATCTTCGGTCTACTACGCGATATCACCCTGGCAAACGTATTCGGGGTCAGCGGCGGCACTGACGCTTTCCTGATTGCGTTCAAGATTCCTAACTTCATGCGTCGCCTGTTTGCGGAAGGGGCCTTTTCACAGGCATTCGTCCCGGTTTTCTCCGAATACAAGGAGAAGCATAGCCATGAGGCACTGCACGATCTGGTCAATCATGTCGCCGGTAGCCTGGGTACCTTGCTGCTACTGATCACCGTCCTGGGTTCGATCGCTTCGCCCTTGCTGGTCTACCTGTTCGCACCGGGTTTCTGGGACGAACCGACACGATTCCAGCTGACCGCCGACATGCTACGCATCACTTTCCCGTACCTGTTTTTCATTGCACTGGTCGCTTTTGCCGGTGGCATTCTGAACAGTTACAACAAGTTCGCCGTCCCGGCGTTCACCCCGATCATACTCAACCTGTGCCTGATTGCTGCGGCAGTCTGGCTGGCCCCACTGTTTGAGATACCGTTGATGGCGCTGGCCTGGGGCGTCGCCGCCGCCGGTGTGCTGCAATTGCTACTGCAGTTTCCGTGGCTACTGAAGCTGAATCTGTTTCCCAAACCACGCCTGAAGCGCCACCACGAAGGCGTCAGCAGAATCCTGCGTCTGATGCTGCCGGCCGTGGTCGGTTCATCGGTGGCACAGATCAACTTGTTGCTGGACACGATTATTGCTTCATTCCTGACCATCGGCAGTGTCACCTGGCTTTATTACTCGGACCGTATGCTGGAATTCCCGCTAGGCGTGCTCGGTATTGCGATTGCAACCGTGATCCTGCCGGCGCTGTCGCGTCAGCATGCCAACGAGTCACGGCATAGCTTTAACCAGACCCTGGACTGGGCGCTCAAAATGGTGATGCTGATCGCGCTACCCGCAGGTATCGGTTTGCTAATACTCGCCGGCCCTATTCTGGCAACACTGTTTCAGCACGGTGATTTTGCAGCCAGTGATACACATATGACCAGTCTGAGCTTGATGGCTTATGTCATCGGTCTGCCGGCATTCATCGTGATCAAGGTACTGGCACCTGGTTATTACTCTCGGCAGGACACGAAGACACCGGTAAAAATCGCGATCATCGCGATGCTCAGCAATATGATACTCAATATACTTTTCGTTGTGCCGATGGTCATGCTTCAGTACGAAGCGCCTCACGTCGGCCTGGCGCTGGCAACCAGCAGTTCGGGCTATATCAACGCCATCCTGCTGTATCGTGGTCTGCGTCGATCCGGGGTCTACGTTCCACTGCAAGGCTGGGGAAACATGACGGTTAAAATGCTGGTTGCGTTGGCGTGCATGAGCGCACTCGTGTTTTATCTGACACCCGGCCTTGAGATCTGGACCTGGCTGACCCTGATCGAGCGCGCCCTCTACCTGGGCAGTATTAGAGGTCTCGCGCTCCTGGTCTACGTCGCCATGCTCTGGTTCAGCGGCGTCAGGCCAGCCAAGTTGAAAAGGGCTTAACCCGCATTTCTCACCAGGCGGCGCAGCAAACTGACATGGCATTGGCTATATGGAGTAAAGCTAGGATGACCCAAAATACAGTGTGTTGTTCAAGCCTGCCTATCACGCTTCAGGCTGGTCTTGGTTTTCATGAGATCGTAGGGCGCGCCGTGCGCACCGTGAATCCTCAGTGTGCTGGGCTGTTTCGGTGCGCACGGCGCACCCTACGGCCGCCTCGCCCAAGCTATTGCTACGCTTTTCGCTCCAGAGCGGCGCTTACGAATACGAATCCTGCGCCTGCTCCCGTGATCCTGGTGAGAAATGCGGGCTAGTCAGTATTGACTTTGCGCCCCAGCGTGTTTGCGTTAAAAACAAGGTTTCTATCAGGTTTACAAGAAAACGCTGATATACTACTGCTTTTCAGCGAGTTACCAGATAACTGAAACTTCATGCAGTTTGTTCGCGGCCTTCACAATTTGAAATCCGAGCATCGCCATTGTGCGCTCACAATCGGTAACTTTGATGGTATTCATCAGGGTCACCAGGCCTTGTTGCGCCTGCTGACACAGAAATCGAAGGAGCATAATCTGCCCGCCTGCCTGATGAGCTTCGACCCACTGCCGCATGAGTATTTCTGCAAAAACGACCCGGCGCCCCGCCTGACCAGCGCACGCGAACGCTACACCTCGATCGTGGAGCTGGACCCGACGCTGCGCCCGGACATGCTGCTGATCCTGCCTTTCAATGATGCGCTGGAGCACAGTTGACCGCAGAGGGCTTCATCGTGCAGGTGCTGGTTGATGCCCTGGCCGTTAAAGTGGTGGTCATCGGTGATGATTTTCGTTTTGGCAAAGGCCGCACCGGGGATTTTGATTATCTGAAAACGGCCGGAGATCAATATGGATTTGAGGTTCTGGCATTACCCACCTACAGCGTGGATAATGCACGCGTCAGCAGTACCGGTGTTCGTCAGGCCCTGATGGATGACCGCCTGTCGGATGCTGAACACATGCTGGGCCGCCCCTATCGGATATGTGGACGGGTGGCGCACGGTGACAAGCGCGGTCGTACGATCGGATTTCCAACCGCCAACATACGCCTTAAACGACCGGCGATTCCCATCAGCGGGGTGTACACGGTGACCCTGTGTTCGACCGAACTCGGCGAGGTAGCCGGTATAGCCAATATCGGCAAGCGTCCAACGGTGGATGGTGCGCGTGATCAACTGGAGGTTCATTTGTTTGATTTCGCCAAAGACATCTATGGCATGAATGTCTGCGTGTCATTTCATCATAAAATACGCGACGAAAAAAAATATGACACGATCGAGTTGCTCAAGCAACAGATAGAACTTGATTGCGCACGTGCGCTGGAACTGCATCGAACAATGAACAGTGAACAGGAACAGTGAACCGTTTAAGACCCGGGGATGTTGTCAGACTCTTCTTTGATGAATGAGCTCAATGACATTGAAATCGACATTAACTGCTAACCTAACCATTAACCTGATTTAGAATGGCTGACTACAAGAACACGCTGAATCTGCCTCACACCGATTTCCCGATGCGCGGCAACCTGGCCCAGCGCGAGCCTGATATGCTGAAAAGGTGGAATCATATCGATCTGTACGCCAGGATTAGAGAGCGATCAAAAGGTCGCCCGACGTTTGTGCTGCACGATGGCCCACCCTACGCCAATGGCGACATCCACATTGGCCACGCGGTGAACAAGATTCTCAAGGACATCATCGTTAAAAGCCGCACCATCGATGGTTTCGATGCCCGCTACCTCCCCGGCTGGGACTGCCATGGCCTGCCCATCGAACTGATGGTGGAAAAGAAGGTCGGCAAGGCCGGCGACAAGGTGGATGCCAAAACCTTCCGCCAGAAATGCCGTGACTATGCCAGACAGCAGGTCGATGGCCAGCGCGAAGACTTCAAACGCCTGGGTGTGTTTGGTGACTGGGACACCCCCTACCTGACGATGAATCCGGCATTCGAAGCCAACATCGTCCGTTCTCTGGGCAAGATCATCGACCGGGGCCACCTGCACAAGGGCAGCAAGCCTGTGCACTGGTGTCTGGATTGCGGTTCGGCATTGGCAGAGGCTGAAGTCGAATACCAGGATAAGACGTCACCGGCCATCGACGTCATGTTCAAGGCCGTCGATGAAGCCGCCTTCCTGTCCGCAGCCGGCATCGAAACACCAGGCAAAGGCCCGATCGCGGTGGTCATCTGGACCACCACGCCGTGGACCTTACCCGCCAATATGGCGGTGGCACTGCACCCTCAGCTGAACTACCAGCTGATACAGGTCGAGTCCGCGGATGGGCCGGTCAGACTCTTGCTCGAAACCACACTGGCTGACAGCGCCCTGCAGCGTTACGGCTTCGAACAATACAACGTGCTCGGCGAATGCCTCGAAACGGCGGACCATGAAACCGCCTGGGGTACGATCGGCGTGCATGAAAACGTTATTGAGGCCTCATGGAAAGCCATCACCGAAGGTCTTATCGTCGGACTACTGCGCCACGGGGCTGGCTAAACGGCTCGTCCCGCTGGCTGCTGGGGCCTGCATTTTGGCTCTCACCAGTTGTTCAACCGCCGCTCCGTCCAAGGCATCGTTCGTCGAACCGGCGGGCTCAGCCACCACCCGGACGGTCGCCCCCGAGCCCACGACCACCTCGACCACCTCAGCCGCCCGGCCAACCGAATCCACGTCGGCGACCGTGTTCGCAACCGTCGTCAGCCGGTTCGACGACTTCTCAATTGCCGTTCCCGGAGACTGGAACCTGCTCACACCATCGGCCGACGACCTCACCACGCTCGGCATCAACCTCGACGGAACGCTGACCGGTGTCTCTGGATCGGCACTTATAGAGGACGCAGCATCGATCGCCGAAACGACGGCTGTATGGGCTCAAAGCCCGGAGCCATCGGCGTTTCGAGAAAACATCCAGATCATCAGGCTGCCAGCCCAGCCGGAGCTCACGCTAGAAACGCTCTCGGACATGGCTGTCAGCCAGATCACATCGGTCGGCTTGGTAAACGTCTCCATCGACAGGATTCAGCTGGCGGAACTCGACGGTGTCCGCCTGACCAGTCGAACCGGAGACACTTCTTCGACCCGACTGTTCCAATCGTCAGTCTTTCTCGTCAGCAACGACTACGTCTGGGTAATCAACTTCGCCACCGATGACGAAACCAGCCTGTTGCTCTTCGACGAGATGCTCGAATCGTTTCAGCTGCTCAATCCGAGCAGCTGACGAACCATCATCGCAGTGGCCCCCCAGAGGATCTCGCCGTCCAACTCATAGAACCAGATGTGTCGGCCATTCCAAAGTTCAGAACGCCAGGCTTCAGGGCGCGACAGCTCTGCCAAAGTGGGCAGCAAGACCTTGTCGACTTCGCGGTCGGACGGAACCAGAACCGGGTCCGGTCCGATCAAACCAACAACCGGGACGACCCACAGGGCGAACTGCACCGTGTGAATGGAAGGCAGGAAGCCGATGACTTCCACCGAGCTTGGCTCGATGCCCATCTCCTCATGCGCCTCGCGTAATGCGGTCGCCACCTCGTCGGTGTCTTCTGGGTCGGCACGCCCACCGGGGAAGGCCAGGTGCCCGGCGTGAGTCGGCATGGTCATGGGCCGCTTGGTCAGAACGACCCGCACATCGTCGCCATCGGGAAACAGCGCAACGAGAACTGCTGCTCGCCGCGTGCCGTCAGGCGGGGGCACGTGTTCGACCAGGCCAGGGTACGTGTGGCGATGATCCATCCACCCATCCTACGACCGGCTAGGGTCGACCAAGTGACCTGTCGTGCCTGAGCTGTCGTTCGACTCCCGATTCACGGAACGATTCGAACTCCGACCTTTTCAAAAACGTGACGTCGAACCGTTATATGAGGCGGTCACAGTTTCCATACCGGAACTGTCTCAGTTTCTTCCCTGGGCAAGTCGAGCCTATGGACGTATCGACTCCACCCGCTTCACCCGTGACTCGATCCGGGCGTTCCGGGAACAACGGGCATTCGACTTCGCGATTCGTCACCGTGACGACTCTCGACGCCATATCGGCAACGTGTCGATCTGGTTCGTGTCACGGGGATTTCGCAGTGGCGAGGTCGGCTACTGGGTGAGATCGGATGAATCTCGGACCGGTATCGCTACCGAAGTGGCCGCCCGGATGGTCCAGGTTGGATTCGAAGAACTGCGCATGCATCGGATCATTCTGCGCATTGCGGTGGGTAACCATCCATCCGAGCGTGTCGCCGAAAAGCTGGGATTCACCCGGGAGGGTATTCTGCGAGAAGAGCTGGAGGTCCATGGCAAGTGGCTTGATCACACTGCCTATAGCCTCCTCGAGCATGAGTACGCCGCCAAGAAGGAGGCCATCTCGGCCCTGGTTGGATCAACCCTGAGCGATCTCCCGCGTCAGGACTCCCCCATCGACGGCTGATGACATCACGATATTCGTGACCGTCTCACCGAACGGAGATAGCGCATAGAGCAACTCCTCTAGGTGCTTCGTTGAACGGAGCCTCGCTCGAATGACGTGATTCTCACTGCCCGTCACATGGTGACACTCGACCACCTCAGGCATGGTCTGGACCAGGTCATTTACCTGGTCAACTGATGCCGCACTGGTCTTCACCCGGATGATGGCCCGGATCGGAACGCCTAGCTTTTCATGATCGATCTCAGCCCGATAGCCGACGATGATTCCGTCGCGCTCCATCTTGCGGATCCGGTCAGCCACCGCCGGCGCCGTCAGACCGACCCGGGCGCCCAGATCGCGGTAACTCGCCCGACCATGCCGCTGAAGCTCTTCGATCAACATCCACCCAACATCGTCGAGCATGTGACCTCCAAATAGTCTGATTCTTTAGGCTTCGGCGGTTTTTCGCGCGCTGCGATATCGCCAACGACACTTTCCAAAGCCAAATCGCAATGTACTCATTATATCATGGCCTCACGGCGTAGTCGCTACCACTATGTATAGCGATTTACCATTCAAGCTTCGTTATAGTTAGGTCGATACAACCGCTGGAACAACTTCTACGAAAGGTTCGGCCGTGGCCGATTTCGACAACAGCTTCAAACAATTCCTCGCCGCCTGGAACCATCATCAAGAACTGCGTGACGCGGGCGCCAATATCAGCTCGCTGATGGACTCTCGAGTGCAGTTGGACATGCTCCGGTTGGATCTGGTTCGCACACTCCGCTAATTCAGTTCATTCGTCGGGACTCTCTCCTCCGACGTAATAAAAGAAGCGGGGCCCTTTCGGGCCCCGCTTCCTTTTGTTCGTTCGTAGAACGACAGGCTTCTCAGGGTCGTACCCCTTAGAAGTCCATCCCTCCACCACCGTGGTGGTCTCCGCCACCGGCGGGTGCATCTTCTTTGATCTCGGCGATGAGGCCTTCGGTCGTCAGAAGGAGCGCAGCAATGGACGCTGCGTTCTGCACCGTTGAGCGGGTTACTTTGGCTGGGTCGATAACACCGGCTTCGAGGAGATCCTCGAATTTGCCAGTGGCAGCGTTGTAGCCAAATCCACCCTCAGCATTGCGCACGTGCTCTGCGACAACGCCACCTTCGGCGCCAGCGTTCATGGCGATCTGACGCAGTGGCTCCTCAAGGGCCTTGCGGACAATGGCCCGTCCGACCTTCTCGTCGTCCGTTCCGCCGCGCAGCTTGTCGATGGCGGCCTCGGCACGAAGCAGCGCTACGCCACCTCCCGGCACGATGCCCTCTTCAACAGCCGCCCGGGTTGCCGAAACGGCATCCTCGATGCGGTGCTTCTTCTCTTTGAGCTCGACCTCGGTGGCCGCGCCAACCTTGATCACCACAACGCCACCGGACAGCTTGGCAAGACGCTCCTGGAGCTTCTCGCGATCCCAGTCCGAATCGGTGTTGTCGATCTCACGCTCGATCTGCTTGATCCGAGCTGCGACATCGCCCTCGGTACCGCCGCCATCCACCATGGTCGTGTTGTCCTTGGTGATGATGACCTTGCGAGCCGATCCGAGCATGTCCAGGGTCACGCCGTCCAGCTTGAGCCCAACCTCTTCCGAGATCACGGTCCCGCCGGTGAGAATGGCGATGTCCTGCATCATGGCCTTGCGACGTTCACCAAACCCGGGGGCCTTGACAGCCGCCGAGGCGAACACGCCACGGATCTTGTTGACGACCAGAACGGCAAGGGCTTCGCCCTCGACATCCTCGGCGAGCACGACCAATGGCTTGCCCGACTGCTGAACTTTCTCCAGCACGGGAAGCAGGTCGTTGACCGAACTGATCTTCTGGTTGGCGATGAGAATGTACGGGTTCTCGAGGACCGACTCTTGCGTATCTGCATCGGTGATGAAATACGGAGAGATATAGCCCTTGTCGAACTGCATACCTTCGGTGAACTCGAGTTCAATTCCGAACGTCTGGCCGTCTTCGACGGTAATGACGCCGTCCTTGCCGACCTTGTCCATCGCTTCGGCGATCTTCTTGCCGATCTCTTTGTCAGCGGCCGAAATCGACGCGACATCTGCGATCTGGGCATTGGTCTCGACAGGCTTTGAGAAATCGCCGAGGAACTCGACAACCTTCTCGACGGCCTGCTCGATGCCGCGACGGACCCCCATGGGGTTGGCGCCGGCGGCGAGGTTACGGAGACCCTCACGGACCATGGCCTGAGCCAGAACCGTTGCGGTCGTCGTGCCGTCGCCGGCAACGTCGTTGGTCTTGTTAGCGACCTCATAGGCGAGCTTGGCGCCCATGTTTTCCCATGGGTCGTCGAGTTCTACCTCTTTGGCGATTGTGACGCCATCGTTCGTGATGGTGGGTGCTCCCCACTTCTTCTCAAGAACGACGTTGCGGCCTTTAGGCCCAAGCGTCACCTTTACGATATCTGCGAGCTTATTTACGCCCGTCTCGAGGCCCTTGCGGGCGTCCTCGCCGAAGCGAAGATCTTTGGCTGCCATCTATTCAATCCTCCTGATTACGAAACTACGGCGAGTAGGTCACGGCTTGAGATGACCAGGTATTCGGTCCCTTCAAGCTTGATTTCGGTGCCGCCGTACTTTGAGTACACGACGACGTCGCCTTCTTTGACGTCCATGGGAATGCGGTCGCCGGTGTCACTGATGGCACCTGGTCCTACCGCAATTACATCGCCCGTCTGGGGCTTTTCTTTGGCCGTATCGGGGATAACGAGGCCCGACGCTGTGCGGGAATCCTCATCGTCGCGGGCCTTGACGATCACTCGATCACCAAGCGGCTTAAGTTTCATAGCCACCTTCCTCCTACATGTTGATAGTTAGCACTCTCAGACCGAGAGTGCTAACAACTTTAGCACTCTCCCGGAACCGAGTGCTAAACCGCTCCGAGCGGACTTTCCGGCTCCGTCACCGGGCTTTCGACGCCGACTTACTAGGCTGGCCCGATGGCGCGCGTCTTTCATTGTCGATCGACCGATTCGGCCCTCTCGGAGCAGTCCTGGGCCGATCTCCGGGACGTAATCAGCCAGACCCGGTTGGACCTGGATCGACCTATCCGACCCTTCCAAGGACGAGTTGGCGTACGTTGAAGCGAACTATGGACACCAACCAGACCTCACCGAGATCGACCCCCAACGAGTAAGCGTTGATATCGAAGACGATGAGTTTGCCGCTTCCATCCATGGGGCGGTTAGCCAGCCCGGAACACCAACTCGTTACATCCGAGATCCGGATCATCGTCACGGAAACATCGGTGGTGACTATCCACGCCCACAACGTGGTCGATTCCGACGCGGTCATCCGACGGATCCAGGCTCTCGATCCGGACGAACAGACCCCTGGTGAAGTTGCCGCCGCCATCACCCGCGACGGGCTGAGCGGCTACGGAGCCGCCATCGCCGATCTCGACGTGCGCGTCGAGGAGGCGGAAGACCTTGCCATCGTCGGGGAGCCAACCACCCTCACCCTTACTCAGACGCTCCGCCGGGACGCGATTCTGCTGAGGCGGGTCATCGCCGCCCAGCGCGATACCGCCAAGCGCCTCGCCGACCCGTTTACGCCAAATCTGGATGCGGCCGCCCGACGCGAGTTCGAGCAGATCAGTGACGAGATGGCCCACATGACCGAAACCCTTGACGTCACAAGAACCGTGCTCAATTCAGCACTCGAAACGTATCGGGGCGCCGTTGCCGAGCGAACCAACGAAACAATGAAGGTCCTGACCGTCTTCTCGGCCATCTTGTTGCCGCTCGGATTACTAGCCGGGATCTGGGGGATGAATTTCGCGAACATTCCCCTGGCCGACCATGAGCATGGCTTCAAGTCGATGATGATCACCATGGCTGTCGTTGCAGTCACCGTCTTCGTCTACTTCCGCCGCCGCGGTTTCATCGGTGGTCCAACCCTCCGCGACATCCCGAGGTTCGTCGGAATGAGTCTCGTGACCCTGGGCTCAGCTCCACTACGGGCCGCGTCGAGTCTTCTCAGCCGGTCAGATTCAAATCCCGATGCGTAGTCGCCCACGGACAGTGTGACTGGGCAAGCCCGGTCGACCAGCCAGCTTGAAGCCTGGTGGTCCGCCGATTCGACCGCACTGATCACCATTTTGGAATCGGGCCTCGATGGCCTGACCGACTGACGAAGCAGCTCGACGCCTTGTCGCCACCGGACCCAATGCCCTCGCGCCCGAAGGGAAGCATTCCGGAGCGTTTCGCGAGCTGATCGGCCAGTTCAAGAGTCCCATCATGCTCTTGTTGATCTTCGCCGCCTTCCTTTCAGCAGGGCTGCGCGACCTCACCGACGCGGCCGTGATTTTGGGAATTGTGGTCATCAGCGGCGTGCTGGGCTTCTGGCAAGAACACGCCGCTTCGACCGCAGTCGCACAGTTGACATCCATGATTCAGGCAACGGTATCGGTGATGAGAAGCGGCCAGGCGGTTGACGTAGCGGTCGCCGACCTGGTCCCCGGCGATCTCGTGAAGCTGACGGCAGGGGCACTCATTCCTGCTGACGCCTACGTGCTCGAAGCGAACCACCTCTTCGTCGACCAGGCCGCCCTAACCGGAGAGACCTTCCCGGTCGAAAAAACGATCGGACCATCTCCATCCGAGGCTTCAATCGCTGCTCGGACCAATGCCGTGTATCTCGGCTGCCACGTCACGAACGGCACGGGCTCTGTGCTGGTGGTGAGGACCGGCCCTTCGACCGAACTCGGATCGATCGCACATGCGTTGGATCAGACAGCACCGACCTACCGACTTCGAGCGCGGGTTGCATGACCTGGGCCGATTGCTCATCCGGTTCACCGTCTTTTTCTCCGTCGTCATCGTCGGCGCCAATCTTGCGTTGCACCGACCACTCATTGATTCGCTTCTCTTTTCACTGGCGCTCGCCGTCGGTCTCACGCCGCAGCTTCTCCCAGCCATCGTGAGCGTCACCCTGTCGCGAGGGGCGCGGGCCATGGCCGACAACGGGGTCATCGTGAAGCGACTCGATGCCATCGAGAACCTCGGATCCATGACCGTTCTGTGTTCCGACAAAACCGGGACGTTGACCAGCGGGAAGGTAGTCGTCGATCGTTTTGTCGACTCGGCCGGCCTCCCGAGCGCCGAGACTGCCACGCTCGCCTACCTCAACTCCAGCATGCAAGGCGGCTACGACAACCCGATCGACGCGGCAATCAAGAGCTCGTCCAAACGCCGACGGACAGGAATACCGCAAGATCGCCGAATTGCCATACGACTTCGACCGCAAACGCCTGTCGGTGCTCGTAGACGGACCCCACGAACGACAGCTGATCACCAAAGGTGCTCTGGAGTCGGTCATGGGCATCTGCACGACTGCTGATGGAGACGATGGAGTCGTCCCCATCAGCGAAGTCAGAGAGGCCGTTGACAAACTGTTTACGTCTCTCAGCGGTGACGGATTCAGAATCCTGGGCGTTGCTAGACGAGATTTCGACGCGAACACGATCCGATCCGAAGACGAGCTGGGAATGACATTCGTCGGAATGGTCGTGTTGGCTGACCCACCCAAGCCTGACGCACGTCTGGTAGTCGAGGATTTGAGAAGCATTGGTATCGCCCTCAAAATGATCTCCGGCGACAATGTACGCGTCGCTGCCCACGTCGGCGAAATGGTCGGCCTTGACGACACCAACCTCCTGACCGGCAAGGCTATTGACGGCTTTACCGACGACCAGCTGATTAGCCGTGTCGGATCAGTGTCGATCTTCGCCGAAGTTGGGCCACCCCAAAAGGCACGGATTATCGAAGCACATCGACGGAACGGAGCTGTCGTCGGCTACATGGGAGACGGGATCAACGATGCACCGGCTCTACATGCCGCAGACGTCGGAATCTCGGTCGATACCGCGGTCGCCGTGGCCAGGGAGGCAGCCGACTTTGTGCTTCTACGTAACGATCTGGGAGTGGTCGCCGCCGGAGTGCTTGAGGGGCGGCGAACATTTGCAAACACGATGAAGTACATCCTCGCAGCGACGAGCGCCAATTTTGGAAACATGTTTTCAATGGCTGGTGCGTCGCTTTTGTTGCCGTTCCTCCCACTGTTGCCCAAGCAGATCTTGCTCACCAACCTCTTCACCGACCTCCCTCAGATGACCATCGCCGCCGACCACGTCGATAACGAGTCGTTGGCCCGCCCCCAGGCTTGGAACATCCGATACATCAGACGCTTCATGATCACGTTCGGAGCACTGAGCTCAGTCTTCGACTACATCACCTTCGGTGCGCTGTTCCTCGTCCTCAAACTCCCGCCGAGCAGTTTCGATCCGGCTGGTTCTTGGAATCGATCCTGTCGGCGATACTCGTCGTTTTCGTAATCCGCACCAGAAGCCTGCCCTGGCGGTCCCGCCCGGCAACCGCGCTGATCCTCGCGAGCCTGGGAGTGCTGACCGGCGTCGTCGGACTCCTGTTGTCGCCAGCTGCCGGACTCTTCGGGTTTGTCCGCCCCCCGGTTGCCTACTACCCAATCGTCGCCGTCATCGTATTCGGCTACCTCGCAGCCGCTCAGATCGCCAAGGCCCAGATCAACAAGCGGACCGCTGTTGGCCCGCGCCCGACCTCCATCGGGACCGAATAGATCCTGAAGCGGGTCGCGCTTCAGTCGCGAACCACCGGGACGTGTGGTAGACGGTCAACCTCGTCTTGAGTGAGGCGAAGATGAACTTCGTCAAGGCCGATTCGTTTGATCGACTCAACCGGGATGGTGATGTCGCGTTTTCCCCATAGGTGGCCTCTTTGGAGCACGACGTGGGTGACCTTCCCTTCCCCCGCAATTACAAAACCTTCGACATGTCCGCAGCGATCGCCCCCATCGAGATAAACCACGCTTTCCTTTCGCAACTCAACCGTGTGTTCGGGTATGACGTCATAGGCCACCTCGACGAAAGTGTCGAAAGGCATTCCCATTTCGGGAAAGTCCGACGAATACGAGGGAAGTGTGAGAACCCGCTCAATGCCAAGTTCCCACCCATCCTCGACGACGATCGGCTCATCGATCCGGACGAAGGTGGACGACTCGACATATGGATACCGTTCGAAGTCTGCCCGACTGTGGGTAATGGTCAATGCTTCCGACGGATCCGTTTGGATGTCGCCGATCGGCACCAATCGTGCAAGGTGTTCTCGATGAGCCAAAGAGACGACCAGGTGGGTGACGACTCTCTGCTCTGAATCGATCACCACGTCAAGCAGCTTGCATTCGGTTTCGTCGGCAAGCTGGATGGGACTCTCAAGATGCAATCTCATGCCGGCTCCTCGGTTCGCGTGCACCCATGCTACGTACCCTCCAGGTGCTAACGGCTGCATATCAACCCGTCGCTGGGGCCACCACAATGCCGTGGATTTCAGCGGTCAGACGATCGATCTGTTTGGTCAGATGAGTGTTGAGTTCGAGTAGCTCCTTGAGGTCGGCGGTTTGCTCGCTGACCAGTTGTTGGCGTTGCAGGAAACCTGCGGCAAGGTCTTCTCGATGCTTGGTATCAGTCTCGCTTATGGCTTTGTCGCGATCGGCTTGGCGCGTCTGGGCGAGCAAGATAAGCGGTGCCGCGTAGGCCGCCTGGAGTGAGAAGGCCAGGTTGAGCAAGATGAACGGATAGGGATCCCAACGAAAAGCAACCGCCATCGCGTTGACAATGATCCAGCCGACAACCAGGAAAGTTTGCCCGATCAGGAACTTCGGGGTGCCAAAGAAGCGGGCGAACGCCTCCGCCTTGCGACCAAATGCGTCGCCTCCGAAGGCACCCTGCAGATGTTCCAACGACTTCACGACTCGCTCGGTGTTGGTTTCCATTTCCGTTCTCCTTGTTTGTTGGCTTCAGGACTCGGCAGGCTTCATCGGTCCGGTTGCCCAGGCGGGCGTACGGGTCCTGTTGATAGAAATCTCGCAGCAGACTGTACAAGTCCGGTTCGGCCCCCCGAAGCTCGGCGGGCATCACAAAGAATGCTTCGGTGGCTACGGCCAGAAACTCAGCTGGATTGGTGGCGGCGTAGGCGTCGATCGGCATCGGGGAACCGGCCCGGAGCTTGCCGAGCAAGGCGGGCATCTGCTCGGCCCCACCGTCCGGCGAGCGATGCTGAGAGTGGAGGTACCCCATCGGCAGCGCCGTTGCGCATATCAATCTTGTGCGCAAGCTCATGAAAGACCACGTTGTGCCCACGTTCGGGGTGACGAGCATCGTTGGCGACCCGATCCCAAACCAGGAGGACCGGCCCATGCAGCATCGCCTGACCGGCCAGCGTCGGGTGATCGTCGCTCACCACTCCCCCATCAAGACGACGCGATCCGCGCTGAACCACCACGCCCGGCGACACAACGATCGCCGTACACGTCGTTATAAGAATCGGTAGTCGAGGCCGAGAATCAGGAGGCACGCCTGGGCGGCGATGAGGAGTCGCACCTCTTCGTCCGGCGTGTAGCCGACCACTCCCTCAATGGTCTTGTCGGCCAGAAAGACCCGAATGAGGTCCTCCATGCGGAGCTGCTCGGACTCGTCGAGCGTCGACCACCACCCCAGCCGGGCTCCAATACCAAGTTGCGCCACCGGTCCGGAAACGGTTCGCGAAGCGCTTTAGACGCCCGCCGACTGAGTCCGACCTAAGGGCAGCCCGGCGGTCCCGGATTCAGGCGGCTTCACGGGTGCGCCCCAGCGTGAAGAGCCTGATGAGCGCGCCTGCGAAGAAGAGTGCGTTCAACCCCAGGATGGCAACGCCAATAACGAGCAGCACGGGCGTCGTCACCGACGAAGCGAGCAGCAACAAGAACCGAACAAACGGGGCGTTGGGGTCTGCACTCAGCTCTTCAGCAAAGACCGCCTGGAGAAAGCTGATCGGACCGACCAAGGTGGCGCCAAGAACGAACAATCCGACGAACATCCCGACCACGCTTCCCACGATCCGCCAAACCGCCCCACGTCGGGCTTCAACCGTGGCTGGCACATCACGGCGTTGCAGCTCCCAGGCCGCGGAAATGACATCCCGGAACATCTTCACTCGACGAACCATGCCCTCCCAAAAACCGAATTTGGCTTCTTTGACGGTTTGGCTGATGCCCTGGAACACCCGGTATTTCAGACCGCTCGCCGTAGTAGATGGCATAGAAGTTCAGACCGGCTTCAATCCGGAACCGGTCTTTGTATCGGTCCGGGAGTCGCAGCCAAAGATCTTTCGTCAAGGCCCGCTCGCCACCCAGCAAGGGGATAAAGGCCATGAGCATGTGCAGGTAGTAGATCTTGCGGTTACGCATCAGAATGAACATTTCGCAGGTACCGTCAAGCACCGGGCGAATGGTTTCCCGGATCATCTCGTGCGTGAGACCCACGATGTCGGCATCAGCGAAGAAGATTATGTCCGTTGAGCGTGCAGGACGCCCACGTCCATGGCGTGACCCTTGCCCTGGTTCGGTTCGACTCGCAGATACGTAACCGGATACGCACTGACTGCCTCGCCCGTCCCGTCAGTGGAACCATCGTCGACGACCACGACCTCGTCGAAGCCGTCATAGGTGGTCAGAACGTCGAGCACGACACCGATGCGAGCGGCCTCGTTGTAGGCCGCTACGACGGCGGTTACGCCAGAACGCGTCGGTTGAGAATCCACGTACGTCCTCTCTTCAGCCCGATAGCGAGAATCAGCAGGATCGGGAGGGCATATTCGAGTCGGGTCAAATCTGCGCTCAGGGTGGCCACTCCCTTGCCGGCCAGGAACCCAATCGGTACGAGGACCGCCAGCCACAACACAGTCCCGATCGCATCGAACAGCACAAACGTGCGCGTCGATACGTCTCTTGACGCCATATAGACAATGGATAACGTCCTGGTCCCCCACAGGAACTTCACGAACAGCAGCCCACGATGCGGCGATTCACCGGTCCAACGGTCCATCCGGGCGGTCATCCGGTCGAACGCCGCCTCCCGGGCCGGATCCCTCATGATCTTTTGCAGGGAGCCATCCGCCAGCTTGAACCAGATCGTGTCCGACATCAACGTGCCAAGGAACGACCAGATGAACACGGACAAAACCGACCATTGACCATGCGCGGCCAACCCCGATGCGGCGAGGACAATCGAATCCCCGAACACAAATGTCCCGGCCAGGATGATCCACGAATGACTTGACGCCATCCAACTGGCGCCGGCCGCTTGCGCCATGCTGAGTATTGCTACGTTCACTCCGATGTATGGCCAGCGTCGACGTAGCGCTGGAGGGCGGCGTGGATCTCCGTGACCGCCCCGTCGACGCCTTCCCAGTCACCTACATCGGACATCTTCGACGGTTCCAGTGCTTTGTAGACCTCGAAGAAGTGCTGAATCTCTTTGAGTAGATGGGCTGGCACGTCCGGGAGGTCGTTGACCTCGGCCCACCGAGCGTCACCCCGCGGGACGGCCAGGATCTTGGCATCCGGTCCGGCCTCATCGGTCATCCAACAAACACCAATGGCTCTCGCCCGGACCCGACACCCCGGAAAGGTCGGCTCGTCGACCAGAACCAGCACGTCGAGCGGATCGCCGTCTTCGGCCAGCGTGTTCGGGACGAACCCGTAGTCAGCCGGATATTGCGTTGCGGTGAACAACGTTCGATCTAGCCAGATCTCGCCGGTGATGTGATCGACTTCGTACTTGTTGCGTGATCCACGCGGGATCTCGACGATGACATCGATATCAGTTTCCATCGTGACCTTCCAGAACGGCGACGTTCGCGAGATTACCCGCTACTTTCCGGCAACCTCTTCGGTCTCGCGTCGAGCGACGTCCTCGCTCGGATTCGATCGCGGGGGCAGGCACCGAAGGTGCAATGTCAACTTGCTCCCGGTCCGCTTGAACACTGGCCGATTCGGTCTCGGCAGCGGTAGCGGCGGCAGTCGCCCTCAGCTCTTCTGCTGTGGCCCGCAGTTCTTTCAGTTCATGACGCTCGGCCAGAACCTTGCGACGCCGATGACGCCAAACGAATCCAACCGCCTCGTCAAGGAAAACCGTGCCAGCAATGGTGGCCAACAGGATCGCTACGAGCGGGTACTCAAGATCCCACACGAGGAAACTGAAGGGAACTGCGACGGTGTTCTGAGCGGCCAGGATGACCAGCGCAGCCATCACGGTGAGAACCGCGAGGAAGCCGCCGTACAAGCCGGTGCCCGAGTAGACCTTCTTCTTGGGGGCCTTGGCAGCTTTGGCAGCTTTGGCAGCTTTGGGGGGTTTGGGAGTGGCGTTTTTGTTCATGATCCTTCTTTCACGTCGCAACTATGACCCATGTCCACCGGGAAAGTTCTGGTCGCTGGTGCGAGAAATATCCACAATGTTGCGGTACGTCGGATAGGCGAGATCCACGTGGTCTTCGGCGGCAAAACCATCAAGGATCGCCGACCAGGCTGCCTCGTCGGCTCCTCGTTGCTTACGAGGGTCCACCAAGAATCTGCCGGTCAACTGGACGCCGGAGTCCTTGACGGTCATGTAAACGATCGGCGACAGCGACCCAACCCTGATGTTGTACTTCCTGGCGGTCTTCCGCAACTCGGCCGCACTCGTTTCAAGACTGCGGATACCATGGTCCTTGATTGCGCTCTGGACGATCTCACGAGCGAGACGCCAATCCGATTCGAAGGTCACCAGCACTGCGAGCTCATGCCACACGTACTCGAAGCCTTCGGTGTAGTTGGCGATGGGCTGCGTGAAAACGACCCCGTTGGGAATGTGGAGCAGGCGGCCCGTCGACTGATCGGCTGCCACCATGTGGCCCCCGACTTCCATCATGGTGAAGCGGAACAGGCGAACGTCGACAACGTCGCCCTTTTGGCCGCCAACTTCGATGCGATCCCCAATCTTGAAGGGTCGACGAATCAGGATGAATGCCCAACCCACCACGTTCTTGAGCAAATCGGAAAGGCTGATGGCGATACCTGCCGAAACAATTCCGATGTACGTCGCCAGATTGTTGAAGGCGTCCAACCAGATCCAGGTGAGTGCAAGACCAGCGACGATGACCGCTGAGTATGCCAACCCCTTGTCGGCGCGATAGGAAAACTCGGGTTCCTGGGTGCGGTGGATCGCCCGAAGAACTAGCCATCGGGCGAGGACTACGACGATCACGACAATGATCGAACCAAGACTCTTGCCGGCGATCACCGGATCCAGTCCCATCTGTGTGAACCAATTGGTCACCGAGGCCTCCAAAGGCAAAAAAGGTGCAGGGCTCGTACGAGCCCTGCACCAGCCACGATACCGTTACCTAGGTGTTGCTGTCGCTGTTCGGGAGGATCTTGCGCCAGTAGTCCTCGGCCGGCTTGATCCCGCCAACCCCGAAGGCGATGGCCATAGCGACTCCCGTGCTGGCCACGACTGCAATGAAGAGCGTGTTGACGATATCGGCTGCTACTCCGAGCGTGTTCAGCGCAGCAAAGGCACCAACGACGATGAACGTCCAACGTGCGGCCTTTGAGACCCACGCCACGCCCTGAGCTTCGGCCCACGGAGCCGAGACGTCAGCCACGAACGACCCGATCGCCGCTGCGACGACCACGATGATGATCGCGATGGCGACCAGCGGCAGATAAGCCAGCAACGCAGCAAGCAGCACCGTCAGCGAAGCTACGTTCAGCACTTCGGCTGCCATGAGCAGGACGACGAGCAGGGCCATCCAGTAGATGACCCGAGCGACGAGCGAACTAGCCGTGTACCCGGCTTTTTGAAGCGCACCGGTCAATCCGGCCCGGTCAAGCATCCGATCGAGGCCGAGACGGGTGAGTACGTTCTCGAATACGGTCTTAATGACTTTGGCGACAAACCAACCGATGAAAAGAATAAGGAGTGCGCCTATGAGCTTCGGAGCGAACTCAATCACACTCGCCCAGGCGTTGCGCAGGCCCTGCGAAACCCCGTCCGTGAAACTACTGACATCAATCTGTGCAAGCATGACATTTCCTCCTCGAACTGTGTGCATTGCTCGTCGATTCTGATCCGACCTTTCTAGGACACAAGCTTTCGATGGAAGTTCTCAGAAAGGTGAGAACTTTTGAATGTCCTGTTGTGTCAAAGCGTCGTGCACGTCGCCGGACCTAACATGCTGATCCCTTGGACGAATGGACCGATCAACAACTGGTGGAAGCCGCGCAAGGCGGCAACGTTTCCGCGTTCGAAGTGCTGGTCCGGCGCCATCACGCCTTTATCGTCGCCTCAACGTCTACGGATTGTCCGGAACCGGGCTACTGCCGAGGACCTCGCTCAGGAGGCGATGTTTCGGGCCTGGCGCAAGATCGGTGACTTTCGCGGCGACGCTCAGTTCCGCTCCTGGGTCTACCGGATTGCGACCAATCTGGCGCTCAATCAGGTCCAACGGTCCCGTGAGTCCACCTCTGAGTTTCCGATCGAACCTGCGCCCGCACGATCGGCCGAATCAGTTGCTATCGGATCAGAAATCGGCGAAGCCTGGGCGGAAGCTATCAACACCCTCCCACCGGAACTGCGCGAGCCCTACCGGCTCCGGGAAGCAAACGAACTGTCCTATCAGGAGATCGCCGACCAACTCGGCATCCCGCTCAATACGGTGCGAACCCGGATCCATCGCGCTCGCGGGCTCATGATGGAAAGGATGCAAGCGTGGAAGTGAACTGCACCGTCGACGACCAGGCGTTCGACCGTTTTCTCGATGGCACCTCCGATGATTTGGTCGATCACGTGGGCGACTGCCCGATCTGTCAGTCAAGAATGGAGCAAAGCCTCGACGAGGCCAGTCCTTTCCATATCGAGCAGACAATGCGCGCCATCCGCATCCACTCCTTCACAAAAGTCGCCGCCGAAGCCGCCATGGATGTTGGTGCTCGATTCGCCAGGTCAACGTTGCATTATCTATTGAAAGGGTGAACCCGATGGATCAATTCCTCATAGTCGCGGGCGTTGTTGCTGCGGTAATTGTTGTTGGCATGCTCGCTACGAGATTGATCCGACGATTCGCCAAACCCGTAATCGGCGAAACCTGGCGCCGAAGCGTCATCACGTTCATCGTCCTGGCGGCGGTTCTCATCGGTCTCGGCGCTCTCGCCGTTGCGTTACAACCCCGAGACCACAGACACCCTGGTCGTCACCCTGGTCAAATCGATACCAAGCTTGCTGTTGGCCGGCTTGATCGTGGTCGCCGCACTGGTTCTCGGGAGGATCGCCGGCACGCTCACCGGGCGGGCATTACGTTCGTGGTCAAGTGTGATCGCTTCCCGAGCCGACAAGGCGGTGCGGATCACGGTCGTGGCGTTCGGTTCGATCATTGCCCTCGAAGAACTCGGCGTATCGACCGAACTGCTTCTGATCCTCATTACGTCTGCGGCAATCGCCGTCGCACTCGCATCAGCGCTGGCGATCGGACTCGGTTCGGTGCCGCTGGCCCGTCAGATTGCCGCTGGTCGGCATGTGTCGGATCGATTCGCAATCGGCACCATGATTAGCGGACCGGAGTTCTCCGGGAAGATCGTCGACTTCGGGTCTTCAAGCGTGCTTGTAGAAACCGCTACCGGGTCACGCATTGAGGTTCCCAACGAAGTACTACTCCTGAACCCGATCGAAATCGACCGTTCAGGCTTTGAGCGCCAGAACCCGTCCGACGACTGATTCGGCATCCAGCTGGCAGTAGCTCAATACGTCTCCCGCCGAGCCAAACGGCAGAAACTCGTCCGGTACCGCCATCGTCATCACGCGACCGGCGAGACCGACGTCTGACAAAGCTTCAAGTACTGCGGCTCCGAAGCCCCCCGACCGAACGTTGTCCTCCAGCGTGACGACCTTGGGGTGGGCTGCGGCCCACTCCTCAAGCCTTGGATCCATCGGTTTGAGCCACCTGGCGTTGATAACCGAACAGGAGACACCATGGTTCGCCAACTCAGCGGCGGCCTTCGAAGCAATCTCGACCATCCGACCGACCGCGAACAGCACTACGTCGTCGCCTTCGAGTGAGGACTTCCCATTCCCCGATCGACATCGGTTCAGCGGGAAGCTCGGGCATCGCAGAGACAGATAGCTTGGGAAATCTGATCGCCACCGGACCATGGTGGGCAACGGCCGCAGCCATCATTCCCGCCAATTCGTCGGCGTCGGCCGGCGAACCGACCACCATGTTCGGGATCATCCGCAGGTATGAGATGTCGAACACGCCGTGATGGGACGCGCCGTCTGGACCGGTAATCCCCGAGCGATCGATGAGAAATGTCACGTTGTGCTCGTGGAGGGCGACCTCGTTGATCAGCTGGTCAAAGGCCCTGGCGAGGAAGGTCGAATAGATGGCGACAATCGGTTTGCGGCCGCCCATCGCCAGACCGGCAGCCATGGTCACGGTGTGCTGCTCACAGATACCCGTATCGATCACCCGGCGGTGGTCAGCACCTTCCAGATCACCAAGTCCGGTCGAGGACACCATCGCCGCCGACAGGGCGACGATTTCCCCATCAGTCTCGGCGAGATCCGCAAGGACGGCACCAGCCACATCAGTCAACTTGAGGGAGTTGGATGTTGGCTGACCGTTCTCGATGTGAAACGTGCCGACCCCGTGGAGCTTGTCGACGGAATCAGCAATGGCCGGTTCGTAGCCGCGGCCCTTCTCGGTCAGTACGTGGACGATGGCGGGCTCGCCGAAGTCCTTGGCCCTGGTGAGTGTTTCTTCGAGCAGCGGGATGTCGTGGCCGTCGATAATGCCTGAGTATTTCAACCCGAGTCCATCGAAGAAGGTGGACGGCTGAATGATCTGTTTGACCGATTCCTTCAGTCGTCTGGCGAGTTCATCGGCCGACTCACCGATCGCTGGCAGGTTCCTCAGCTGTTTGCCGACCATACGTTTGATCCGCTCATACCGTGGGTCGAATCGAAGATGACCAAGCGCGGCAATGCCTCCTACCGTCGGGGCATAGGACCGACCGTTGTCGTTGACCACCACGATGAGCCGGGGTGGCCTCGTCACCGCAATGTGATTCAGCGCCTCGTACGCAACCCCACCGGTCAAAGCCCCATCCCCGATGACGGCAATCGTGTACGCATCTGACCCCGACTGCTGGTTGGCCACTGCATTACCGAGGGCGTATGACAACGACACCGATGCATGACTCGACTCGATGAAGTCGTGCTCGGATTCCTCGCGAGATGGATAGCCCGATAAGGCCACCCATCTTTCGCAGGTTCGAAAAATCCTGCCGACCGGTCACCAGTTTGTGCACGTAGACCTGGTGGCCAACGTCCCAGAGGATCTTGTCAACCGGCGAATCGAACACCCGGTGGAGTGCCAGGGTGAGCTCAACGACCCCCAGATTCGGCGAAAGGTGACCGCCAGTGCGCGAGATCTGGTCCACGAGGAATTCGCGGATCTCCGCAGCAAGCTCGGTGAGCTGGGCTTCGCTCAGAACGTCGAGATCTCGAGGAGACGATATGGATGTAAGAAGGCCGCTCACGATGACTTTCGATCGGGTTTTCTACAGGATACTTTGTCCACACGATACAAGAGCCAATCGACCGGTCGAGCTGGCGACGATTCGACATTCGAACTATCCATCTCGCCCTCCGCCGGCTTGTCTCATCGCTACTATCGCTGGCGGGGAAGGGATCGATGACCGACCGCAAGCTGCTGCTACAACCTGGCGAGACACTCATGGTGGCCGGGGATACATCCGATGACGTGTTCCGGCTCCTGACCGGCCTACTCGATGTGCTGGTGGGTCCCAGCGACCAGGAAGCAAAGCAGGCCGCCCAGATCAAGCCAGGTGGACTGGTCGGTGAGCTGGCCGCACTCGCCGGCACCCGTCGCACCGCCACTATCAAGGCCGCCGAGTTGTCCGAACTTAGCGTGTACACCCGAGCCGAGTTCGAGGCTCTGATGGCAACCGACGCCGCTCTGGCTTCGGAAGTCTCGGAGATCGCCATTCGAAGGTTGGATCACAACTCCCTGCACCGGTTCATCAGCAGTCACCTCGACGGGCTGGCCGACGACCTGCAACGGTCAATCGAAGAACACCTCACCTGGAGGAGGCTGGCTGCCGGGACCGTGCTGCGTCAGGCTGGAAGCATCAGCGAGCAGAGCCACCTTGTTCTCTCCGGCCGCCTGCTCGGAACAAACGCGAAGGGAACCCGAACCGAGTATTGGCCCGGGGCACTCATCACTCCCAACGCGCTGATCACCCCGGCTACGAACACAGAGACGATGATCGCCAGCCGGGACACCACGCTGCTCGAAGCCGACCGTTCCGGGTTTGAGGAGCTGCTCGCCAAACACCCGACCGCGGTCCTAGCTCTCGGACGAGCGTTGGCATCGGCCACCCCGCGCAACCGCCGGAGGGCTGCTTCGACGGTGTCAATTGCCGTAACTACTGACGATCCGGGCAACCTGGTGGCCGAGGTTCTCGCCGAGGCAGGCCGCCACGGGATAGCCGAACTCGTTTCGTCCCAGCGGACGGACGGGGACCTGAATTGGCCCGACATCTCCCAGTCGCCCGCTGGATCACCGAAGGACTACCGGCTCAGCGAATACGTACACCAGCTCGAATTGGGCGCAGACCACCTTCTTCTGGAGGCCGACCGCGAGCTCACCGAATGGACCCGCCGGTGTATACGGCAGGCGGACCGACTGTTGATCGTTTGCTCGGCAAACCCCGACGATCGCGAACATCGCCGGATCGCTGATCTACTGGCAGCATCATCTGCCATCCCCGAACGGAACAGATGGCTGGCAATTCTGCATCCCGTAGGCACCACCCGTCCGTCTGGCACGGCGCAGCTCATGGACCGACACGGAATCATCAACGTCGCTCACGTGCTGGTCGGGAAGCTAGAAGATACGGCGCGTCTGGCCCGCCTTGTCACTGGCCACAGCACCTCGATCGTCTTTGGTGGCGGCGGCGCAAGAGGTTTTGCCCATCTCGGTGTCCTTCGGGCACTCGAAGAGGTGGGCGTTCCGGTCGATACCCTCGTCGGGACTTCCATTGGATCGGTCCTCGCCGGGTTCTATGCAACCGGCAATTCGCACGCCTTGATGATGGAGTTGGCGGAAAAGCATTTCGCCAATGTCCTTGACTACACGATTCCTGTAGTCGCCCTCATCAAGGGCGAACGGATCGCAACCAGCTTGAAAGAAGTCTTCGGGGACCAGGAAATCGAAGACCTGTGGCACCCATTTGCTTGCGTTTCTACCAACCTCACTCAGTCCAGTGTCGAGGTCCACCGGCGCGGCTCGGTCGCCGAATCCATCCGGGCCAGCCTGGCCATCCCGGGAGTGATCCCGCCGGTGCCATTCGGGGATGATCTGCTCGTCGATGGCGGGGTTCTCAATAACCTTCCGATCGACGTCGCTCAGCAGGAGTTCACTCCAGGGACCATCATCGCCGTGGATGTTGCTCCGCGTACTGGACCACACGCCCATCTCGATTTCGGTATGTCCGTCTCGGGTTGGAAGGCGGTTGCGGACAAGATCAAACACGCCAACCACTACCCCGGGACAGCCGCCATCCTGCTCCGGTCGATGGTGACCGCCTCAATTCGAGAGCGAGACCGACTGGTCGACGACGAAATCGCGGATCTTTATCTCCTCCTTCCGACGCACGAAGTCTCCATGATGGACTTCCACGAGTCGCGCAAAGTCGAGGCAGCCGGATATGAGTTGGCCAGGCCGCTCATAGGTGAATGGCTCAACGCCGGTGGTTGGCTCAATGCCAGTGGCGGGCCCAACACTGCGCCGCCACCAGGCTGACCGTGGCGCCGGGTATGGCAGAATCCAGACACGATGGATCACACGATGGATGAACAGCCATGGTCAAAACTGAAGTCAACGATCTATTCGGCGATCTTTCGCAACCCTAAGTCGACAAAGGTCACACTGGCGACTGTGGCCTTATCTGCCGATGATCGGGTCCTCGATATCGGGTGTGGACCTGGAGCGGCCGTCCGCCAGGTGGCGGGACGCGTAGCCTCGGTGACCGGAGTCGATGCTTCAGCGTCGATGATCTCGATCGCCCGCAAGCGGGCATCGGATCTGGCCAACGTCGAGTTCTCGGTTCGCCCGGCTGAGCGCCTCACGTTCAAAGATGGAGCCTTTTCCGTCGTCTGGACTATTCAATCCTGGCATCACTGGAACGATCCCGAAGCGGCCTATCGACAGGTGCTCCGGGTACTCGCTCCTGGCGGTCGTTTCTTCATCGTTGAAAAGGAAACCGACGGCGAGCACGGGATCACCGCGATTGAAGCCGCAGCATTGGCAACCCAGTTGAGTAGCGCCGGTTACTCCGACACACAGTTTTCCCGGGTCAACAAGATGATCGTGGTCTCAGGAGTCGCCGGTTGACTCGATGGTCGCCGAAGCCCGGTAGCCGGATTGGCGATATCGATACACAGGCGAAACACTTCTGAAACCATGACGCCCTACCTTCATCGAGGTGGATGTAGAGCTTTTGCGATGGCCAACCGAGCGAGAACGACGCGAGCGCTTACGCAGCAGCGGCAAACCTCGTTTGCTGCTTGTCGAGGGGTCGGCTGAGCCACCTTTCCCAGCGGACCATCTCGAGGACTGGATCCGGGTACCGGCCGACCGGGCCGACGTGCGGGTGCGAATCGAGGGCTTGATCCAGCGTTCTCAAGGCCCGATCCGGGCAGAAATCGTCATCGATGAGACCGGCACACTTAACCATGGATCCCATCGGGTTGTTCTGCCGCCAATGGAAGCTCGAATTCTCGGCGTCCTGATCGAGCAGATGGGTCACGTGATCAGCCGACCGGACCTTTCCCTGGCGGTTTGGCCAGACGACCCACCTGATCGCAACGTCCTCGATGTGCACCTCGTGAGGCTGCGCCGCCGCATCAAGGAAGCCGGCTTGGAGATAAGGACTATCAGGTCGCGGGGCCTGCTCCTCGAACGTAGCTGACTTCTGCGTTCAGATTCCGTTCAGACACTCGTCGCGATCGATTCACTTCACGCGTACGTCACCGAAAAGATCAAGCGCCAACGTAACCACCGTCGCTTATGAGGAGAGAAATGAAACGGAAACTACTCACGGGAACATCGCTCGCCGTGCTGCTGGTGGCAGTGATGGCCCAGCCAGCCTTTGCTCAGAGCGAAGTTGCTCCCGCTAGCCAGTTCGTGCTCGACAACCTGTTCATATTCATCGCCGGGGTTCTGGTGTTCTTTATGCAGGCCGGCTTCGCCCTTGTCGAAGCTGGACTGACCCGCCAGAAGAACGTCGCCAACATCATGATGAAGAACCTCATGGACATGTCCGCCGGGGTTCTGGCGTTTGCGTTGGTCGGGTTCGGGATCGGATTCGGTGGCGATGAACTCCTCCGTGGCTGGTTCGGCTTCGATCTGGGAATTGCCGGCGTCGAGAACACGATCGGGGACGGGTTGTTGCCGTCAACGTTCTTCTTCTTCCAGGCCGCGTTCGCAGCGACCGCCGCCACCATCGTTTCCGGCGCGATGGCCGAGCGCACCAAATTCAAGAGCTACTTCGTGTACAGCTTCTTTATCACCGCGTTGATTTATCCGGTGGTGCTCCGCTGGACGTGGGGTGGCGGATGGCTCGCCCAGCTCGAGATTCCGTTCTCAGACTTCGCGGGTTCAACAATCGTGCACGCGACCGGTGGATGGGCGGCGCTGATGGGCGCCATCATTCTCGGCCCTCGGATCGGCAAGTACGCCAAAGATGGAACGCCCAGGGCCATTCCTGGCCACAACATCCCGTTTGTGGTGCTCGGAGCGATGATTCTGTTCATCGGATGGTTCGGCTTCAACCCCGGATCCGAACTTGCGGCCGACGAGTTCGTGACCGGCATTGCCCTCAAGACATTGCTCGCAGCCGCAGCCGGAGCCGTAGCCGCCATGGCTGCCAACTGGGCCATGGACAAGAAGCCCGACGTGTCGATGGCCGCCAACGGGCTGCTGGCTGGCCTGGTCGCGGTCACTGCTCCGGTCGGGGCGATCGAAACCTGGGCGGCCGTGGTCATCGGTGCCATCGGAGGTCTCATCGTCGTCTTCTCAGTCAAATTCATCGACCGACTCAGAATCGACGACCCGGTCGGTGCCATCTCGGTGCATGGAGTCGTGGGAACGTTCGGGACTCTTTCGATTGCCTTCTTCGCCAGATACGACGACGCATTCCTAGGCCGGGAGAACGCCGGGCTGTTCTACGGAGGAGGATTCGATCAGTTGTGGACCCAGCTCATCTTCGTTGTCGTTCACTTCGTGTTCGTAGTAACGACGGCTGGCTTGCTCTTCCTCGCTATCAAGTCCTTGATCGGGCTACGAGTCAGCGAGGAAGAAGAACTCGCTGGACTCGACGTCATGGAACACGGTTCGCCCGGATACGGCTTCGAAAGTGGTCGCGGAGAGTTCTCAGCCAGTTCGCATACTTCGGCAAGCGTTTAGGAGGAACCACATGCTTGAACTCATAACAGCCATTATCAAAACCCATCGCCTTGACGACGTGAAGGAGGCGCTTGCCAATGCGGGCGTGTCCGGATTGACCGTCACCGAGGTCCGGGGCTTCGGGCGTCAAGGGGGCCACACCGAGGTCTACCGGGGCGCCGAATACAAGGTCGACTTCGTCCCAAAGCTAAAAGTTGAAATCCTTTGCGCCTCGGCCGATGTCGACAATATCAGCGAGGTGATTGCCAAGGCTGCTGGCACGGAAAGCATCGGCGACGGCAAGATCTGGACGACTCCGGTTGGCACCGCCTTGCGGATCCGCACCGGCGAACGCGGCGTCGACGCCGTTTAATCCTCCTCCGAGGCCGAAGAGGTTTGGACGGCTCGGCGATTACCGCCGGGCCGTCCAACTCTACGGTCTGCTCGATCGGCCCGTCTCTTCATGCCAATTCGCCAGTCAACATTGGATTTCATGGTGGTTCGGGTTTGTTGGTGTAGGTGTGTCCGAGGCGGCTGGTCCATTGGTGGTGGCCGTTGGGGAGTTTTTGGTAGGTCCAGCCGCATTGGTGTTTGATGCGGTGGTCGTGTCGGCAGTTGGGGTCGATGTTGTAGGTGGTGGTTAGGCCGCCTTTGGCCCAGTCGACCGTGTGGTCGAGGTCAGAATGAATGGCCGGTACCCGGCAGCCGGCCATGACACAGTGGGGACTGTGCGCCCGAATGATTCTTTGTTGTTGGGCGGTGGGACGCCGTCGGGTGATCCCAACCCCGACGGGTTGGCCGGTAGCGGGGTCGGTGACGACGAATTCCCAGACACCGTGTCGGTTCTGTTCGGCGGTTTGGCGGGCGATGTCGGCTATGACCGGTCCGTAGCCGGCTAGGTCGCCTGCCCGGTCGGTGAGTCGGGTGAGGGTTTCGAGGTCGACGCCGATATGCACGGACCCGCCTCGTTGCTTCCCGATATCGGCCGGATGGGAGCCGTCACACAACAAATCCAAGAATATGTCGGCTCGTAACTGGTCGATGGTGCGGGTTTCGCCTTTGCCCCGTAAATGTTTGGCGAGCCGGTTGATCCGATCGACAGCTTGGGCAGCCCGATCCGGAGGCAAGTCATATCCGGCCAGGTGGGCGGTTCCTTCGGGGTTGGGTCGCAGTTCCACATGGCGATCCTCCACCGCAGTCTCATAACGGGTGGTCGCTGTCGTCAGGGTCGACATCGATACAGAGTTTGCGCAGCCGGGCAGCGATCTGTCCGGTCGTCAGCTCGACCGCGTCGACCAGAATCAGATCGGCCACCATCCGAGCGGCCGATTCGGTCAAGTGTTCGGTGCCCCGGATAATCGTTTTGGCACGAGGTGTGTCGAGGTCACCCCGGTTGAATACGGCCCACACGTTGGGGAGACGATCCCGTAACGTGACCGCCAGGTCCAGTTCATGATCAGCGGCGCGGCGGGTCAAACACAACGCCGCCCGAATTTCGGCAGCCGTGGCGTCGGTGGCTAATTCCAGGTCACCATCAAAATCGGCTTCCAGAAAGTCCGACACCGACGCCATATCGGCATACACCTGAGCCTGATAATGCGATGCCATCCGTTTACGGGCCCGCAAGACGACAACCCGATCATGCCCCGACACGCCGGCCACACTGATCGACGCCAGGAGTGCCGCCAGGAACGGTCCAGCCGGTAACACGTCCAGGCCGGCCGGAATATCAGCACCCCGCCGAGCCGCCTCCACCCGAACGTATCTCATCGTCAAATGTGGTCTCTTCCAACCCTTCAATCATGTATCGATCGTATAACCCAGGTGTGACAAAAACCCCCACCAAACCTGGAAAATCGGCCATAAATGTCGGTTTGGTGAGAAACAGATCACAGCCCAAGGCTCGGAGAGGCGCACGCGCCTTGGCTTGCATGCTCGGAGAAAAAGAACCGTGCTTCACTTGCCTGCCGGGAGAGGAGAACGAGCCCCCCCTCCGACCCTACGGGGTCGCAGGAACCTTCGCGGACTGGCCTTGCCAGTCCGTACTTCGTTCCGCTGGGGAGACCAACATCCGTCACGCACCAGGCGAGTTCCCTACCTCCCCTCCACACAACCCCGAGGTCATCGCTGATTCGTTGAAACGACCCACCGACCGACAGGCGAGAGAGCCGCCAAGGGAGAGTGAACGCAGAAGTGGTACACCTGCTCGGAGAGGAGAACGATCCTTCGCTTGCACTCCCGGAGAGGAGAACCGTGCTTCACTTGCCTGCCGGGAGAGGAGAACGAGCCTTCGCTTGCATGCTCGGAGAGAGGAACGAGCCCCCCTACCTCCGACCCTGCGGGTCGCAGGAACCTTCGCGGACTGGCCTTGCCAGTCCGTACGCAGAACGGCGCAGCCGTTCTGCCACGTGACCGAAAGGTCACGCCCTTCCCCCCGATCGTTCGCTTCGCTCACTGGGGGGACCGACCTCCGGGATCGCACCCCCCACAGCCCACGGCTGATCGGTGGGACAAGCGACCTCCGGGATCGCAACCCCCCAAGGGCCGGGTCGCCACGGCAGCCGTCTCGCAACCCCTGAAGACCGAAGAGCTTATGCCGATGCGATATTGGTCGCTCAATCACCGGTCGCTGCATTGTTAGTCGCTAGCTCATTGAGGCAACCGGTCCCCCAGGGGGTAATCCTGAAACTGGCGTAATCGGGTTGTGAACCCGGGGAGAGCACTGGAGAATGGGTGGGGTGACACGGGTCAAGATGCACGACGATGAGATTGAGACGAGTCCTGAACTGGTTAGGCGTCTGGTCGAAGGGCAAATGCCGCAGTGGGCAGGGCTGCCTATCGAGCTGGTCGTGTCTTACGGAACCGATCACGATATCTATCGACTCGGCGAACATCTGGCGGTGCGACTTCCCCGAATCTCGTGGGCCACCGGCCAGGCAGCCAAAGAAGCGCACTGGCTCCCCCGGCTCGCTCCGCACCTCCCGCTGGCAGTTCCCGTTCAACTGGCAATGGGCCAACCGGCCGCCGGGTATCCGTTCTCCTGGTCTGTCTACGAATGGTTGCCTGGCGAAGACGCCAGCGGCAGACTCGATGACCTGAACGACGCGGCGGTCGATCTCGCCGACTTCGTGAAAGCCCTGCGCCGAATCGACCCTTCACACGCCCCTCGGCGCCAACCCGGAGACCGCGGTGGCCGACTGATGGAACATAACCAAGAGGTGGAGCGCTCGATCGAAGAACTCGGCACTCGAATCGACGGAGCCGCAGCCCTGGCATCGTGGAAGGAATCTCTCCGAGCCGCGCCGTGGACAGGCGAGGACGTCTGGGTCCACGGCGACCTACTGCCAGGCAACCTGCTGACGACGGGCGGCCGTCTGTCCGCCGTGATCGACTGGGGCGGCCTCAACATCGGGGATCCTGCGTGTGATCTGATGCCCGCCTGGAACGTCTTTTCGGGAGAAAGCCGGGTCCGTTTCCGCACGGAACTCGACGTTGACGACGAATCGTGGTTGCGCGGCCGCGGTTGGGCGCTGTACCAGGCTGTGATGGCCCTACCGTACTATTGGAACACCAACCCGGGCATGATCCGACAGTCTTCCTATGCCCTCGAACAAGTTCTCGGAGACACGGTCGGCTCGTAACGTCAGAGTTTCATCGAGGCATCGACGTTGGAGTCCCAGGCTGAGTATGAACCCTTGGCGAGCCAGTGGGCGCCGGCAACGCCGATCATCGCCGCATTGTCCGTGCAGAGGGTCGGACTGGGCAACATGAGGCGGATGCCTTTACGGTCTGCTTCCGCCTGAAGCTTCTCGCGTAACCGACGATTGGCGAGCACTCCCCCACCTGCCCCAACCAGATCCACTCCGGTTGCTTCGACAGCATTGAACGTTTTGGTGACGAGCACATCGACAATCGCTTCCTGCAATGAGGCGGCTACATCTGCAAGTGGCGGCAGGTTGCCGGCATCCTGCGCTTTTTTTATGAACGTCGTCACCGACGTTTTCAGCCCGGAGAAAGAAAAGTCGTAGGGGCGATCCGGCAAGGCACGTGGGAACTTGATGGCATCCGGATCCCCGCCGTCGGAAACGAGGTCGATAGCCGGACCACCCGGGTACCCGAGGCCCATGAAGCGGGCAAGCTTGTCGAACGCTTCGCCAGCAGCATCGTCGATGGTCTGCCCTAACACCTGATAGTCGCCCCATCCCTTGACGTGAACCAACTGGCTATGCCCACCGGACGCCAACACAACCACCGCCGGCGGCTCGAAGCCTTCGTGATCAAGCAGGGGTGCAAAGAGATGGCCTTCCATATGGTCGACACCGACGAACGGAAGCTGACGAGCCCAAGCGGTCGCCTTTCCGAAGGAGAACCCGACCAGCAATGCCCCCACCAATCCGGGACCCCGGGTGGCTGCCACCCCATCAAGGTCATCGGGGTGGACCATGGCGTCGCCGAGGGCCTGGTGCGTGAGCGAACGGATCGACTCGACGTGGGCCCGAGCGGCGACCTCGGGTACCACACCTCCGAAACGGGCATGTAGGTCAGTTTGGGACGAAAGTACGTTGGACAGAATTGTCCGGCCCCGGACCACGGCGACCGCCGTCTCGTCGCAGCTGGTTTCAAAGGCCAACACGGTCGGTTCAAGCACTGAGACCCTCCCGGATCTGGGAGAGGCGTTCCCCGTATTCGGGACCGCTGATGTCGTGGGCCCACATGATGAGGGCATCTTCCGTTTGGTAGTAATTCTTTCGAACACCAACCGGGGCCATGCCAAACCGTCGGTAGAGGTCCTGGGCAATAACATTGGAAGCCCGGACCTCGAGCGTGAGATGCGCGGCACCGTTATGAATGGCACCGTCGATGAGGCGGATCATCAACCCCGTACCAACCTTCTTCCCTCGCCAGGCATCATCGACGGCAACGGTGGTCACATGGGCCTCATCTCCGACCAACATCAGCCCGGCGTACCCGGCCAGGGCACCGTTCTCCTCGGCAAGCAGGTAAATACGATCAGTCTGGGCGAGTTCGTCACGAAACACTTGTTCGGACCAGGGAGTGGCATAGGTCGCCTGCTCCAGTGCCGCCACCACCGCCAGGTCGGCGGGTTCCATCGAACGATATGTCAGGCCGACTCGAACCATGGCCCCTCATTTCGCAACTCATCCCAGCCAATCTTCACGTCCGGCTCACGCATATACAGCGGGCGAAGCTCCGACGGGTGGGGATACTCTCCAGCGTTGACCCTCGGGACGGCCAATTCCAGCAGCGCTTCGGCCGCTGGATAACGGGGCAAGCCCCGCCGGGCCCGATGCAGCCCGTTGAAAAAGCTTTCGGGTAGCGCATCAACGTCGCCGACCATCAGCGAATCCCTCGGATCGCTGTCAATCATGGCCCGGAGGTGATCGGGCGTAACCAACTGGCTGGCACCGTCACGGACGACCCCGCCCGGAACCGGGTTGTAGGAAGCAACGGCAAATTCGCCGCGTCGCACGTCCACGATCGACCAGATATGTCGGCGGCCGGTGGCCGCGCGGACCGCCATGGCGTTGAGCGAAGATCCTGGGATAACCGGCACGCCGAGCGCGGCTGCCAGACCCTGGGCAGTTGCTAACCCAACCCGGATTCCGGTATAAAGTCCCGGTCCGATATCGACGACAATGGCATCGAGTTCCCCGGGAGTCCAGCCGGCCTGGTCGAAGCAGAAATCAAGCGCCGAAACGAGAAAAGAACCATGGCCTCGCCGATCAACCCGCTGAGCGGATGCCACTACGTCACGACCCTCTCCGAGAGCGACAGACGCCCCGGCGGTGGCTGTTTCGATCGCCAACAGCTTCATTCGGTCACTTCCTCCAGCGGTCGCTGCATCCAGCCACCACTTGGGTGGAAAGTAATTGTGCGTGTCTCATCTTCGTCGAGATCAACGGCGAGGTGGATTCGGAGATGATCCTCTGGCAGAACCCCAACCACTGCTTCACCCCACTCGATGAGCAGGACGCCTTCTGACGCCTCATCCAGCACGTCAAGGTCTTCGAACTCCCCGAGTGAAGTTAGCCGATACGCATCGACGTGGACGAGGGGCGTAAAGCCAGAATTGTAAGTCCGCACCAACACGAAACTGGGACTGGTAACCGGCTCATCGATGCCCAAACCCTCGCCGAACCCGGCCGCGAAGGTAGTTTTTCCAGCACCAAGCTCCCCACTCAACGTAATCACGTCGCCAGGGCGGACGAGCGCAGCCAGCCGCCGACCGGCCGCCATGGTCGCCGCAGCATCCTTGGAAATCATCGTGTACATGTGTCCATCACTCTAAGCCCTCGTGCGCATTCAGCCACGGCTCTCTACGGCGGCGGCGATGGAGTCGGCAACGGCTCGAAATACCGCGTCGCCTAACAGCTCCTCCTGGGCCTCGCCGCCTTGGCCGGTTGCGATGACAAAGACCGTGTCGCCGTCGAATCGAGTGTGTACGGGGGCGATCATCGCTCCCATCGCATCGTGGGCACGGATCGCCAGGCGCGACAGCACGGTTCGGTCGGCGACCGCATCGGTGATGACGCAGACCAGGGTGGTATTGGTGAGTGCCCCGTCGGGCGGTGGGAGCATCGCCGTGGTAGCGGGCGGACGTCCCATCCCTGGCCCATCCGTTAGCGGGGTACCGTCGAGTCGGTAGACGTCCCCGAGCGCATTGACAACGGACAGGGCCGCCACCTGAACACCATCCGTGGCCACGAGACCCGAACCGAGACCACTCAACCGGGTGGCGTCCGGACCTCGCCACTTCGCAACGGTCGCCCCCGCCCCCGCCCCGACCCGCCCGGACAGCACCGGACGGTCACTGGCGTCTTCGTACGCGGACCGACCGTTGTCTGCGGTGGGCCGGATCGATCCGTCACCGACCATCAGGTCGTAAATAACGGCGGCAGGCACGATCGGGACCACCCCGCCTGGAGTCGGATGGCCGACCCCATTGTTTTCGCATCCCGCCATGACTCCGTCAGCGGCCGCCAGTCCAAACGCCGACCCACCGGTCAGGACGATCGCCGATATTTGCTGGACGCTCATTCCCGCCCCGAGCAAAGCCAACTCACGGCTACCGGGGGCAGCTCCGCGCACCTCTGCGAACGCCACGTTGGGCGATGGTGGGATGATCACCGTGCAACCTGTTTGGGCTATATCGTGGGTCCAGTGGCCGACTCGCACCCCGGCGATACTTGTCAGACTCATGGTTGATACACCCTTCTCAAACGCGGGCCGAGGCGCGCCACGATCTCATAGTTGATCGTGCCGAGGTGGTCAGCCAACTCCGTCGCAGTGATTTCGTCGTCGCCCTGGCGCCCGATGAGGACTACTGGAGTTCCGATCGATACCTCCAAATCGCCGACCTCGACCATGATCTGATCCATGGTCACCGTGCCGGCCACCGGATAGCGGTTTCCACCGATCAGCACCTCAGCATCGCTCAGCCCTCGGCCGTATCCGTCTGCGTAACCGACCGGGACCGTGACGACGGTCGCTTCCCGACTCAACGGACGGCGCCGCCCATACGAGGGGCGCTCACCCGCCGCTAAGCGCTGGATGTGCGAAACAGCCGATTCGAGGCGCAAGGCCGCCGTCAGAGGAATTGGGAGGTCCATCTCCGGATTAGGCGGCAATCCGTAGATCCCGATACCGGGGCGGACCATATCGAACCAGTACTCGCTGCCTGCAAAGATGCCGGCTGTGTTGGCCAAGTGGCGAATGGGTTGGTCGATTCCAGCCGTGGCGAGTTCATCCAGGAAGTTGGAGAATCGTTGCTGCTGAACGAGCGTGAAGTCCGGATCGGAGTCCGCCACGGCCAGATGGGACCAAACCCCTTCCAGTTCCAACCGCGGGTGGTCGGTGATCATCCGGGCGAGGCACAGTGCGTCTTCTGGCGTTGCTCCGACCCGATGCATTCCGGTATCCACCTTGAGATGCACGAGAGTTGGTTGGCTGGCGTAACTGGCGAGCGCCTCCACAAATGCCTCGCTGTAGACCGTTGCACAAAGGTCCCAGGTGATCAAGGACTCGACCGAGCCCAAAGCTGGCTCAGAAAGCAACAAGATCGGTATGTCAACACCCGCTTCTCGAAGGCGGATGCCCTCCTCAACGGTTGCCACCGAAAGCCGGTCGGCGCCGCCGGCGATCGCCGCGTTGGCGACCGGCACATCGCCGTGGCCGTAGCCGTCGGCCTTGACCGCAGGACACACGATGGCGCCCTGCACATAGTCCTTCAGTGCCGCGACATTGGCGGTAATCGCTGCAAGGTCAACGACGACTCGGGTGGGTCTCATCGCCCCCACCGCCCGATCTCGGTCAATAATCCTCCGGCCGTGACCGTGGACGTTCTGGCGAGTTCTGCTCCGGCGATGCCATGCCAGTACGTGGCGGATAGGGCGGCCGTAGCTACGTCCAGGCCCGCGGACCACCGGGCGGCGATCATGCCCGCCAGGACATCACCCGTCCCGATCGTGGCCAATTCGGGACCGGGCGTGGTCACGGCGACGAGCTGGCCTCCCGCGCCGGGTGGGGAAGCGATGAATGTGGGTGACCCCTTCAACAACACCGTGGATTCGGTCTCTTTCGCCAACCGAACAGCTGAGTCGTAGGTGCCGGGTTCGTTGGTCATGGCCAAGAACTCGCCGGCATGAGGAGTGACGAGGGTTTCGCCGACCCTTTGAGCCAGAACTTCGATAACACCGGGAATCCCCAGGCCGCCGGCATCGAGCAAAACCGGACCGCCCCGACGTTCCATGAGCTGGGCGACGAATTCATCACATCCCTCCAACCCGGGACCGATGACGAGGACATCGAACCGCGACGCCGCCTCCAAGACGGTGACGACATCAGCACTGGTCCACTGATCATCATGCCCGAGCACCGGTCTCAGCAGGTCGACAAACTGGGTGTAATCGCGCTCGTTTCCCTGGTTGACAGCGACTGCGGCAGCTCCAGCTCCGAACTGAATGGCTGCTTGGGCGGCCAGGCCAGCCGCCCCGGTCATGCCAGGCGAACCGCCCACGACCATCACCGACCCGATCGACCACTTATGGGCATGCCGGGGCCGGGAAGGTCGCACGGCATCAGACTCGTCGGCTATCGAAAACAGAGCGTTCTCTCCGCTAAGGCCGATATCGGCGACCGTGACCATGCCGCTCAGTTCGGCACCAACCCCGAGCAAATGGCCGACCTTCAATGCGTGAAACGTGACCGTCCTGGTCGCCTGGAAGGCGGCTCCATCGACATCCCCCGTCGAAGCGTCGACGCCGGACGGAATGTCCACGGACAGTACCGGTGAAGCGGTGAGTGTCCAGGGGACGATCCGGTCGTGAAGCCGTCCGTGGAACCCGACGCCAAAGAGTGCATCAATGAGCAGATCAGGAGTGGCGACGGACTCGGGCCATGGGCGAATCTTTGCTCCGCTGCGCGCGGCTCGTTCGGCGGCCGTCCGACCTAGCTCTCCGGCCGGTGGCGCGAATGGGTGCACAACGACGTCCACACCGCGCCGGGCCAGGTAGTGGGCGGCGACATATCCGTCACCACCGTTGTTTCCTGCGCCGGCTAGAACCACCACACGATCTCCGTAGGCGACACCCATTTCCGTGGCGGCGAGGGCAATAGCCAGACCGGCCCGATCCATCAAAATATCAAGCGGAGTGGTGGATGCCTCGTCGAGTTCAGTCGAACCGGAAGCTGTAAGGACGGGCCGCATACGTCAACGCTAGTGCCAGGGCCCGCAAATAGCATCTGGCCACCGGGCCTCGCAGCCGTCAGTTCAGTGCTCGCCCAACGCAATCGCGAACACCATGGCTTGGTCATCGGTGTGGGTGATCGACACCTCGAATCCTACGACGCCGATCATGGCTGCTCGAGCTGCAGCGGTTCCAAAGATGTTCACGGTCGGTTTCCCGCCTCCGGTGATTTCCACATCGGTCCAACGGATCCGTCGCCAGCCAGTCCCCATCGACTTCATGACCGCTTCCTTGCCGGCAAAACGCGCCGCGAGACGGCGTGACGGATTTGCGAAACGAAAGGCATAATCCTGTTCGTGCTGGGTGAAGCATCGCTGGGCGAATCGCGGGTACTTCTCCAGGACGTCGGCGACCCGCCCGATGTCGGCCAGGTCGACTCCAACCCCGATGATGCGCATGACTGAACCCTAACTACCTAGTTAGGCGAACGCGTTTCGGACTACGCCGACCAACTCGTCGGTCTTGGCGAGCGCCACAGACTTCTCAGCAGCCTCAACCATGACCCTGATCACCGGTTCGGTGCCAGAGGCACGGATCAGCACCCGACCGTCGTCGCCAAGTTCACGTTCGACGTCGGCGACCGCCGCCCACAACAACTCGGCACCCGCCAGGCCCGAGGCGTCGCTGACCCGGACGTTCCGGAGCACCTGCGGAAACTCGGTTATGACTTCCCTGCGCAACTCCCGGAGCTGCTTGCCCGTAGAAGCCATGACGTCTGCGAGTTTCACGGCGCTCAACGTCCCGTCTCCAGTGGTGGCCGTGCCGAGAAAGATCATGTGTCCGGATTGCTCGCCACCGAATTCAGCACCAAGCTTCTTCATGGATTCGAGCACGTATCGATCCCCGACCGCGGCCGTCTCGACGTCGATATTCAAGGCTTGCATGGCTTTGTGAAAGCCGAGGTTCGCCATGACCGTCGTCACCACAAGGTTGTTCTTCAGCTCGTCGCGTTCTTTCAGGTGCCGGGCAATAATTGCCATCACGACATCACCATTGGCGGGCAGCCCGTCTTCGTCAATCGCGATGAGGCGATCGGCGTCACCATCGAAGCAAAACCCGACGCGTCCATTGGCCACTCTGGCGAGCGCTTCAGGGTGCGTGGCACCCACCCCTTCGTTGATGTTGGTTCCATCCGGATCGGCGGCAATCACCTCGATGGACGCCTTGAGGCGACGGAAGATTTCTGGAGCCGTCTTGAAGGCAGCGCCATTGGCAGTATCGAGAACGAACTCGATGCCTCGGAAGGAATGGTGGGCGGATTTCACAATCGACTGCACGTACTCCTCGCCAGCCTCCTGGCTGACAAAGCGGGTGCCGACCTGCGGTCCGACGGGGGTCCGCCACGGCTGGCCCTGGCGCAGACGGGATTCGATCCGGTCCTCGGCGGCGTCGGTCAGCTTGTAGCCATCGCCGCCCAATAGTTTGATGCCATTATCCGGTGCGGGGTTGTGCGACGCTGATATGACGACGCCCATCATGGCTGCTGAGTGCGCCGTGGCGTGGGCGATGGCCGGCGAAGGCAGCACTCCGACGTCGACCGTGTCGATGCCGACCGTGTGAAATCCGGCCTGCATGGCGCCCGAAAGCATCTCCCCGGATCGGCGAGTGTCGCGACCGACCACGACCGGACCAATATTGAGGAGTTCGCCGGCTGCTCTACCCAAACCAATGGCGAACTCAGGCGTCAGTGCGGTATTAGCGACCCCGCGGACTCCATCAGTGCCAAAGAGTCGATGCCCATCCCGGAGCATGACGGCTTAGCGCTTGGTGTACTGCGGTGCCTTACGAGCCTTGCGAAGGCCGTACTTCTTGCGCTCCACCTTGCGGCTGTCGCGAGTGAGAAGGCCTTCCTTCTTCAATGCGGGACGCAATTCGGGATCGAGCAAGATGATCGCCCGGGCAATGCCCAACCGGATGGCGTCGGCCTGACCGGTCGTACCGCCACCTTCGACGGAGGCGACTACGTCGTAGCGCTCGGCGAGATCAACAACTTTGAGCGGAGTCGTAACCCGGTTCTGTTGAGCTGCGGTGCTGAAGTACTCGGTGACCGGTTTCCCGTTGAGGGTCACCTGGCCGGTTCCCGGATAGAGGCGAACCCTCGCCACGGAGCTTTTACGTCGGCCAGTTGCGATGACCAATGGCTGTGCTTTTGCCATCAGGCAACCACCTTTCGGATGTCGAGAGCTAGCTCACGAGGCTGCTGAGCCTGGTGCGGATGATCTGGGCCGGCATAAACCTTGAGCTTGGTGCCCATTTGGCGCCCGAGGCGATTCTTGGGAAGCATGCCAGTCACGGCCTTCTCGATGATCCGTTCCGGGTACTTCTCCATCAACTCGTCGAACGACTGTTCACGGAGACCACCCGGAAACCCGGAGTGGCGGTAGTAGATCTTGGATTCAGATTTGTTTGATGTCACCGCCACCTTTTCGGCGTTGACAATCACGACGTGATCACCGACATCGAGGTGCGGAGCGAAACTGGGCTTGTGCTTGCCGCGCAGGATGCGAGCAACTTCAGACGAGAGACGGCCGAGGGGTAGATCGGTCGCATCAACCACGAACCATTCGCGCGTAACTGCGGCAGGCTTGGTTGAATGTGTTTTCTGGAACTTCACAGTGAAACCTTTGCGGTATTTCGAAAAAGAACGACGCGCCACGAACGCATTCCACGTACGGGGGCTGCATCATGCTAGGCGATCGATTGGAGGGCCGTCAAAGCGAGACGGATGGCTCCCGGATGGACACGAGCGAGACGCCAGCCAGAAGCACCGCTCCCGCCACGCCCAGATAGGCCGCGTCGTGAAATACATCCAACAAATCAGCAATGAGGGCGTCTGCCGTGGTCACCGCCGGGACTTTCGACAACACGAAATTCGTCAACGTGGCCGTGCCGATTGCCATGCCGATCAGCCTGGTCAGGATCACGATCCCCGACCCGCCTCCGCTCTCATTGACCGGCACCAGATGTAAAACCGCTTCGGCCAACGGCCCGAACCAAACGCCGAGGGAAACCCCGAGAAGCAACAAGCCCGGCACCAATCCCGCGACCGTTGGCTCCCACCGGCTGACCAGGAGGAAACCGGCAACGGCTCCGATGGCGCCCAGCCAGCGCGCCAATCGGCGAGGTGCCTTGGCAGTCAGCCAGGCAACGACAGCCATCGGAACGGTAAAGACGGATAGCAGCCAACCCGACACCCACCCAGCCTGCTGGAGGTCCGCTTCGATCAGCACCGATACGAACAGTGGGACTAACGCCAGGACCACAAAAACGACAAAGCCGAGCGCCAGATTGGCGATGAGCGCTCCCGGATTGCGCAGTACCGCCTGGATCGGGACGAGACCATTCACGTTGCCCACCAAGCCCACTCCCACCGCCGCCACCCCGACGGCCAGCCAGACCGGCTGGATGGCAGTCGCCGCTCCCTCAACGCCCCCAATCCCGATCATGGCTGCACCCAGACCAAACCCGACTACGGCCAGCCTGGCCCATGGCACGACGACTTCCTTTGACTTCTCCGACTCGATCCCACGGAGCATCACCAGGGACAGGATCACGAACGGCACGTTGATCCAGAACGCCAGGCGCCAGTCGGCCAACCGGACGATGATGCCGCCGTAGAGATGGCCAAGGGTCCACCCGGCAAGATCTACCGCCGCCACGAATCCGAGCCAACTCTGCGAGCCGAGCTGTTTCCAGCCATACGACATTCCGGCAGGGACGATGGCACCGGCGGCCAGGGCCTGGAAACTGCGACCCGCAACGAGCACCCACAAAGCAACAAACTCTGCGGCCGGCCGGGCTTCCACGGATCGATAGGCAAGTTGTTGGACGAGCTTGGTTGACCACGGCCCGGACACCGCTACGGCAACTGAACCGACGGCAAATAGCAGCAGGCCCCAGCGTAGGACGGGAGCCGATCCGTGCCGATCGGACAGGCGGCCGGCTCCAAGGATGCCGACTGCGTAGGCGATCAAATATCCGGTCACGAGCCAGGATGCCTGCCTGATCCCGCCAGGGACCGGCAAATCCAATTCCGAAACAACCACGGGCAGCACGGCAGAGATCACGGTCAGGTCGAGGGCTCCCAGCAGAACCGGCAACCCGATCGCGATCTGGAGTCGCCGCTCGGTCACGGAATAACGATGTCTACAGGTTGTCCGTAAGCCCAGAGGTCGATCGTCCAGGACCGGGGCAACTCGACGTCAGATTCATCGATCACGATCCGACGGACCTCATCGCCGGCAAGATAGAACTTGACGTCAGCGGCGGTTCCCTGCAAGTAGCCGAGCGTGAGGGTATTCAGGCGCTCGCCCGAAACGATACCCGTGACGGTCTGGAACGTTTCACCAGGAAACTCTTCTAGCTCGGCTTCCTCACCGAAGGCCAGTTCGGTCACGTCTTCTCGCAGCAGGGCACCCAGGCCGTCCTCAGAAAAGATGTCGGTTCCGGTGATGAGATCACCGCCCTCGACCTCCTCGAAGTCTTCGGCGAACGGGACCTTCTGCCAAAGGCGATCTTCCTCGGTAACAACTTCGAGAATCGCCGTCAACCCCAGTGTCTTTACCCGGACATCGGCACTCGATTTGGTTGGCGCTTCGAACACGCCATCGACCCGATCGAGCGCCAATCCGGCCTGAACCTCTACCGGGTCGCCGACATAGCTCACCTGGAACGAGAACGACGGTGCAGACAACACCGCCTGTGACGCAGCGGTCATCGCCTCAGCGGGAGTGCGCTCAGCCGCGTCGTCACCGGAACAGGCGACGAGCAGGGCGGCTGCGAGCATCACAGTCAGGAGTCTTTGCATTCGCACAGTCTATGGCAGCGACGATCTATTCGTCTGAACCGCTGTCGGACTTCGTGGCGATCTCCTGAACGACGTCGGCGTTCGCCAGCGTCGTCACATCCCCCAACTGTCGGTGTTCGGAGATGTCCTGGAGTAGGCGGCGCATGATCTTGCCCGATCGAGTCTTGGGGAGATCCGGCGTGAACACGATCGACTTCGGCTTGGCGATCGGGCCGATGACGCTCGCTACGTGATCACGCAACTCTTCAATGAGCGCCGCATCCCCCTCGGCAGTTCCCCGCAGGGTCACGAAGGCGGCAATCGCCTGGCCGGTGATGGCATCTTTCCGGCCAACCACGGCCGCCTCTGCGACCGCCGGATGGCCGACCAGGGCTGACTCGACTTCGGTCGTGGAGATGTTGTGGCCAGAAATGAGCATGATGTCATCGACCCGCCCGAGCAACCAGAAGTAGCCATCGTCATCACGTTTTGCACCGTCCCCGGGGAAATACACGCCAGGGAAACGTGACCAGTACGTGTCAACGAATCGATCCGGGTCGCCCCAGATGGTCCGGGCCATCGATGGCCACGGCCTCGTCAGAACCAGGAAACCGCCGCCCCCAAACGGGACCGAGACGCCATTCTCGTCGACGATGTCGGCACCAACCCCTGGGAAAGGCAGCGTGGCCGATCCGGGTTTCGTCTCGACCACTCCGGGAAGTGGCGTGATCATGATTCCACCGGTCTCGGTCTGCCACCACGTGTCGACAATCGGAGCATCCACGGGACCGATATGCTCGCGGTACCACATCCACGCTTCCGGGTTGATGGGTTCGCCCACGGTACCGAGCAGCCGCAGTGAGCTCAGGTCGTGGCGCTGAGGGTATTCATCGCCCCACTTCATAAATGCCCGGATGGCGGTTGGGGCCGTATAGAAGATCGTCACCTTGTACTCGTCGATGATTGACCACAGGCGATCAAGATCTGGATGGTTCGGGGCCCCCTCGTACATGACGGAAGTGGTGCGGTTGGCCAGCGGCCCGTACACGATGTAGGTATGGCCGGTCACCCAGCCAATGTCCGCTGCGCACCAGTAGACGTCCTCGTCCGGCTTGAGATCAAAGACATAGCTGTGGGTCGTCGTCGCTCCGGTCAAATAACCGCCCTGGGTATGGACAATCCCCTTCGGTCGACCCGTCGTGCCGGAGGTGTACAAAATGTAGAGCGGGTCTTCGGCGTTCAACGACGCCGGTTCAAAAGTGGTCGGTTGCCCATCCACCAAGTCGTGATACCAGAGGTCGCGTCCCTCGGCCATGGTCACATCACTGCCGGTTCGCTTGACAACGACGACCGCGGCGACTTCAGGTGTTCTGGCAACGGCCACATCAGTGCTCGCTTTAAGCGGCACGACCTCGCCACGTCGCCACGCCCCGTCCTGGGTGATAACCACTTTGGCGTCAGCATCGAGGATCCGGTCGGCCAGCGCATCCGAGCTGAATCCACCAAACACCACCGAATGGATCGCGCCGATCCTGGCACACGCGAGCATCGCCACCGGCAGTTCCGGAATCATGCCCATGTAGATCGCCACCCGATCACCTTTGCCAACCCCCAGGCCAACGAGGGCGTTGGCAAACTGGCACACCTCATCGTGGAGATCCTGATACGTGAGCGTACGGGTATCCCCCGGTTCGCCGACCCAGTGATACGCAACCTTGTCGGCATGTTCGGGAAGGTGGCGATCAAGGCAGTTATATGAAAGATTCAGTTCACCATCTGCAAACCATTGGTAGAAGGGGGCATTTGAGGCATCCAACCCGACGGTCGGTTCTTTGAACCAGGTGATCCGTTGTTTGGCCTGCTCCATCCAGAACGCTTCCGGGTCGGCCTCGGCGTCATCGTGGATCCCCGGGCGGGCATTCGCCTGAGAAACGAACGACGGCGGTGGCGCAAAACGCCGATCCTCCTGCAACAGGTTCTCAAGGGTCTCTGACACGGCACTCCTCCTGGGCTGATTCCAAAACCAGTCTTCAAGTTATCAGTTCAGGCCGCACCCTGGCCGGTCGGAGGACCCTCAGTACTCGACGCTCCACAGGGTCAACCCTTCCGGGGGTGCCGCCCCGCTGGCCACATTGCGGTCACGGGCAGCCAGGATGGCCGGGACCTCGTCCGAGGATTTCTTACCAATCCCCACATCCACGGACAGCGCCACCATCGAGCGGACCATTTGATGACAGAAGGCAACGGCAGTTACCGAGAACTCGACCAGATCGCCTGACCGTCGCCATTCAGCGCTAAGGACAGTGCGTTCCCGGCTCCGGTCCTCTGACCGCCGGCACAGCGACGAGAAGTCGTGCTGTCCGAGCAGCTGCGCGACGGCCACATTCATACTATCGAGGTCAAGCTCATTCGGGAGGTGCCATTGGGTTCTCCGCAGAACGGGATCCGGCAACGGCGCATTCAAGATCCGATACCGGTAGGTACGGCTCTTGGCCGAGAACCGGGCGTGGAAGTCCGGTTCGGTATCTGACGCAGCCAGAACCACCAGGTCGGGTGGCACGATCCGATTGAGCCTGCCGACCACCCGCCGCTCGGTCACGGGCCGCGGCGCCGTGAAGCTAACGACCTGCTGGCGAGCGTGGACTCCCGCGTCAGTTCGCCCGGCAACGTGAGTCTCGATCGGCATGTGAAAGACCACGGCCAGGGCCGCCTCAATCTCACTTTGAACGGTCCGAAGCTTGGGCTGGCGAGCGTACCCATAGAAGTCGGTGCCGTCGTATGCCAGGTCGAGGCGGGCCATCTAGTCGTGTCTGCTTCCCGAATCCAGCTGTCCGTTGAGCTTGCCAACGGGTCGTAGAACGCTCTCATCCACTTCGTATTCGTCGAGCTCGTCGAGCGCTACCCAGCGAGCGTCGGTGACACCCTCCAGCGCCCGGATTTCAAACGTCGGACTTCGAAAAGCGAACCGGACATCGAAGTGCAGATGCTCCGGCGTATCGTTTCGAGCGGGAAACGTGTGGATGTCGACATCGAAGATCCCGAAGGAGGTCAAACCGGTCAACCCGATCTCTTCGGCAAGTTCTCGCCGTGCGGCCGCCTCCAGATCGGCGTCGACCACCTCAAGGTGTCCACCGGGTTGGAGCCATCGATGTAGTTTTCGATGGTGGACCAGAGCAACGGCGGTCTGATCGGGGCTCACAACAAACCCGCTCGCGGTGAGATGCCCCGGCCGATAATGGTCCGCTGCGGTGATATCACCGGGGAGGTCAAGGAGCATCAGGAAATCGGCGAGGTAGGCGCGGTCGGTTCCGGTGATGACGTCGGACAGCTGATTCCGGAACGCCCCACGATCGAGGTTCATATCCGTCGAAGGCGGACCTGCTCGACGGTGTGGTCAGCCGCTTTGGTGAGGATGAGGTGGGCCCGTTCGCGGGTGGGCAAGATGTTCTGTTTCAGGTTGACCCCGTTGACGGTATCCCAGATCGCCGCGGCGACTTCGAGAGCGTCCGCATCGGTCAAGCCGGCGTAGCGATGAAAGTACGACTCGGGATCTCGGAACAGGGTTTCGCGTAGGGTCATGAACCGGTCGACATACCAGCGCCGAATATCGGACTCGTTGGCGTCGACGTAGAGCGAAAAGTCGAAGAAGTCCGAAACGACGAGTCGGCCCTCCCCCGTCTGAAGCACGTTCAGACCTTCCACAATGACAATGTCGGGCTGTCCAATGGTGGTCGTCGCTCCAGGAATGATGTCGTACGCTTCGTGCGAATACACCGGGGCTTGGACCTCGGGATGACCCGATTTAACTGCCGCTACAAAATCCAGGAGGGCGCGTTGGTCATAACTCTCGGGGAAGCCTTTGCGGTCAAGGATGCCACGCTGTTCAAGAACCTCATTGGGGAACAGAAACCCGTCGGTGGTGACAATGTCGACCTTCGGGTGTGCAGGCCACCGCGACAAGAGCGCTTGCAGCACGCGGGAACTCGTGGACTTGCCTACGGCCACGGAACCGGCCACCCCGATGATGTAGGGCACTTTGGCGGCCGGCTGACCCAGGAACGTGTCAGTCACCGTGTAGAGGCCCTGTGAGGCCGTCACATAGAGATTAAGGAGACGTGACAATGGCAAGTAGACGACAGCGACTTCGTCAAGAGAGAGGCGTTCGTTGATGCCCCGCAGCTTCTCAAGGTCACCCTCGTCGAGCGTCATAGGAGTATTGGCCCGCAGTGCCGACCATTCGTCGTGGGTGAAAGTCAAGAAGCGATCGTTCATACGGCGGTCAGGCTAGCCGCCACCCCTCAGAGCGTGGCAGCCCCGCTGTTTGTGACCCCGAAACGAGACGAACCGACCTCGCGGTCGGTCCGTAGCTACGATCTGAAAACCGATCGGTTAGACGAGTTCGATGACAGCCATTTCGGTGTTGTCACCACGACGCGGTCCGAGACGGGTAATCCGGGTGTAACCACCTGGACGCTCGGCGTAACGCGGTCCGAGCTCATCGAACAGCTTGGTCACAACCTCGGTGTCGGTGATGGTCCTCAGGACCTGACGCCGATCGTGGAGCGTGCCACTCTTCGCCTTGGTAATAATCTTTTCGGCATGGGGGCGTACTGCTTTGGCCTTGGCGATCGTCGTCGTGACTTTCCCGTCCCAAATGAGTGCGGCTGTCAGGTTCGACATGATCGCCTTCTGGTGGGAGGCACTCCCGCCAAAACGCTTGCCCTTGGTGGGCTGTGGCATTAGCCGGCCTCGCGGTCGCTGCCGGTGCTGACGCTCAGACCGAGCTCGTCGAGCTTGGCAATAACTTCTTCGAGGCTCTTTTGGCCGAAGTTGGTGATATTGAGGAGTTCTTCCTCGGTCTTCTGCACCAACTCACCAACCGTCTTGACCTGGGCACGACGCAAGCAGTTGCGGGGGCGCTCGGAAAGATCGAGAGCTTCGATCGGAAGGTCAAGATCCGGCGAGCCGGTCTCTGGCTGATTCACTTCACCGAGTTCGAGGCCAATGCCCTCACCCATGTCGGCGAATAAGCCGAGCAGTTCGCGAAGGGTCTTGCCGGCAGACGACACCGCTTCGGACGCCATCATCGATCCGTCGGTCTCAACGTCGATGACCAGGCGGTCGAAGTCGGTCCGCTGGCCAACCTGAGTTGGCTCGACCCGGTAGGCAACCTTGCGCACCGGTGAATAGATCGCATCGACCGGGATAACGCCAATGGCATCGGAACCGTGCATCTTCTGGGCGGTTCGATAGCCGACACCACGCTCAACGGTCAATTCCATCTCAAGACGACCGGTCGACGACAGCGTCGCGAGGTGGAGGTCTTTGTTGATGATCTCGACGCCCGAAGGAAGCTTCAAGGCTCCTGCGGTCACATCGCCAGGGCCTTTGGCCGAGAGGTAGAGCGTCTGAATCTCGGCATCTTCCATGCTCACGACGATCTGCTTGACGTTCAAGATGATGTCAACGACATCCTCAACCACGCCCTTGACGGTCGTGAACTCATGCTGAATACCTTCGATTTGAAGGGTCGTGATCGCCGAACCGGGAACCCGTGACAACAGGGCCCGACGAAGGGTGTTACCAAGGGTGTACCCGAAACCGGGCTCGAGTGGCTCGACAACAAAACGGGAACGGTTGTCCGAGACAACTTCTTCTTCGATATGAGGACGTTGGACAATAAGCACGATGAATTTCCCCGCTACTTCGAGTAAAGCTCGACGATGAGCTGTTCTTTGATTTGTGTATCAATCTGGGCGCGGTTCGGAAGGTCGGTGATGGTGGCCTTCCGGTCGCCGGCATCTACCGACATCCACTCTGGAACCGTTCGGTCACCGGTGTCGACAGCGTGCTGCACGATGAGCAGGTTCCGGCTCTTCTCGCGCATGCTGATGACGTCACCTGGCCGGACCCGGTACGACGGAATGTCGACCTTTTTGCCGTTTACCATGAAGTGACCGTGGTTGACGAGCTGACGTGACTGAGCCCGGGTGGCTGTGAATCCGGCCCGCCATACGACATTGTCGAGGCGGCTCTCAAGGATCCGCAGCAAGTTTTCGCCGGTGATGCCCGTCTGGTTGTTCGCTAGTTCGTAGTAATTACGGAACTGACGCTCCAGGATGCCGTACATGACTCGCAGCTTCTGCTTTTCACGCAGCTGAATGAGGTAGTCGGTTTCGCGAACTCGACCCTTGCCATGCTCACCAGGAGGATACGGACGTTTGTCGACCGGGCACTTTTTTGACTGGCAAAGCGGTGTGCCGGCGCGACGACAAGGCTTGTGCGTTGGACCTGTATACCGGGCCATTAGCCTCTCCTCCGCTTTTTCTGACGGCAACCGTTATGCGGCGACGGGGTGATGTCGCTGATGCCGGTCACTTCCATTCCCATGTTCTGCAGGGTGCGGACAGCCGTGTCACGGCCCGAACCTGAGCCGGACACGATGACATCGAGCTTGCGGATGCCATGCTCACCGGCCCGACGGGCTGCCTCTTCGGCAGCTACCTGGGCGGCGTACGGCGTCGACTTGCGGGAGCCTTTGAAGCCCACCGAGCCACCCGACGTCCACACAACGGTGTTACCCGACTGGTCGCTGATATTGATAATCGTGTTGTTGAAACTTGCCTTCACGTGGGCCACGCCATGAGCGATATTCTTTCGCTCGCGTCGACGAACGCGTCGTTGCTGATCAGTCACAGGAATCCTCCGCCGACACTACTTAGTTACTTTTTTCTTACCGGCAATGGCAACTCGCTTGCCTTTGCGGGTACGCGGCATTGGTGTGGGTTCGCTGTCCCCGAACGGGAAGACCGCGACGGTGCCGGATCCCCTGATAGGAGCCGATCTCAACCTTGCGCTTGATGTTCTGGCTGATTTCACGTCGCAGGTCGCCTTCGATGCGGAAGTTCTGATCGATGTAGCGACGGATCTTGAGGATCTCGTCCTCGGTGAGGTCACGGACTTTCGTCCCGGCGTCGAGGCCGAGCTCTTCGATCATCTGTAGCGAACGAGTCCGTCCGATACCGAAAATATACGTGAGGGCGATTTCAAGTCGTTTTTCCCTCGGAAGGTCGACTCCTGCAATACGAGCCATCTGTCACTACCCCTGACGCTGCTTGTGGCGTGGATTGGGGCAGATCACCCATACGCGGCCGCGCCGCCGGATGATCCGACACTTTTCACACATCTTCTTTGCTGAAGGCCGTACCTTCATTTCTGCTCTCCAGTTCCGTGGTATCCGCCCAAAACACGCACCTCGGGATATATCCGGGGCTATGGTGGCGAGACACTCGACCTGTGGTCCGATCAGAACCTCGTCAACGGCGCCAACATCGATGGAGGCACAACAAAACGGGGTCCAGGACCGAACATTGAGGTTAGCCGCGTTAGCCGGTCCCCCACAAATCCGCCTGCAATTCAGGTTGAGCGGTGAGCACC
>CAWIFX010000028.1:0-101522 GCA_963835515.1 uncultured Acidimicrobiia bacterium
CGCGGTATTCACCCTCGTAGTCGACTCCGACTTTGCAGCCATCGGCCACCGCCGCCTGACAGGCAGCTTGAACCGACCCGGCTCCCATGAGGGTGCCGCGCGATCCGGTGGTCTGGCCGGCTCCGAGCTCACGGGACGTGTCAACAACGACCCGGATCCGATTTGCGTCTATGCCCAGCTCTTCGGAAGCGACCTGGAGAGCGACGGTGTGAACCCCCTGACCCATCTCAGTCCAGCAATGACGAACCTCGACGACGCCGTCTTCTTCGAAGCGCACGACCGCCCGGGCGATTTCCAAGAACCCGTTGCCCAGACCCGAGTTCTTGAGAGCCAGACCGAGACCAACCGCCTTGCCGGCTTGGCGGGCCGCGTCGTAGGGCGCCTTGATGGCGTCGAGGCACATGCGCACTCCCGCCGAACCATCATCCATGATCTGGCCGGGGCCCCACACGACTCCTGGTTCTATGGCGTTGCGACTGCGCATCTCCCAACCGGTGATGCCCACTTGTTCGGCCAGTCGATCCATGACGCCTTCCATGGCGAACTGTGCCTGATTGGCACCAAACCCTCGAAAAGCCCCACAAACCGAGTTGTTCGTTCGAACCGCCGTCGCTTTTACATCGATATTGGGAACCACGTACGGACCACTTGCGTGTCCAGCGGCCCGCTCAAGCACCTTCATCCCGACGGACGCATACGGACCGGAGTCGCCGACCATGCGGACCTTCAACCCGACCAGCTTGCCGTCGGCGTCGCACCCGGCCCGGGTTTCGATCCGGATTGGATGCCGTTTGGCGTGCATGAAGAAACTTTGTTCGCGGGTAATCGTGCATTTCACCGGGCCGACCGGACAGATGAGCGGCCAGCGCCGTCTGCGCCTGATTGGACATATCTTCTTTGCCGCCGAACGCTCCCCCATTCGAAACAAGCTGGACGGTGATCGTGGCCTGCTCGACGCCGAGAACCGCCGCGATCTGATCACGGTCGTCCCAAACGCCCTGCCCGCCCGAGTAGACATGCAGCCCGGCTTCGGTTGGCACTGCCAGGGTCGACTCCGGTTCGAGGAACGCATGCTCGATCCGCTGGGTCACAAAAACTTCGTCGACCGTATAGGTCGCCCCAGCCAGCGCTTCCTCAGCGTCGCCTCGGGCATATTCGGAGATCGACAGCTGATTGCCATCCAACTCCCAGACGGCGTCTTCGGACTCCAGTGCCGTCAACATATCGGTGATCGGCGTAAGGACGTTGTAGGAGATCTCAATGAGCTCGGTAGCTTCGCGGGCCGTCTGCTGGTCCTCGGCCACCACGATCGCCAGGACATCACCGAGATAAGACGTACGTCCTCCCACCGGAATGAAGACTGGCCAGTCTTTGTAGATGATCCCGACCCGCAGATCGCCTGGCACATCGGCGGCCGTGTACACGGCAATAACGCCAGGCACGGCCAGAGCTGGAGCGGTGTCGATCCCCAGAATGTCAGCCCGTGCATGATCGGCTAGACGCAGCGCCCCGTGGACCATCCCGGGCACCCGCAGGTCATCTACGTAGCCACGATCTCCCAATGCCAAAGCCTCGGCCTCATACTTGACGCTCGAGATGCCGATGCCTCCCTCGACATGGACCTCGGGAATCTCTTCGCCAGAAGCAAGCAGCTCGATGGCATCAACGATCCCGACGTACCCGGTGCAACGGCAGAGATGGGCACCAAGGCGACCTTCAATGGTGGTGCGGTCGAGGTCTTTGCCCTTCTGGTCGATGAGCGCCTTGGCCCGGACCAGAATCCCGGGCGTGCAAAAGCCGCACTGGAGAGCACCTTTGGCCGCAAACCCGCGGGCAAGTCGATCTCGTTCGGCTTCGCCAAACCCTTCGAGAGTGAGGACCTCTTTGCCAGCCGCCTTCTCCATCGACACCAGGCACGCCTGGATGGCCTTGCCGTCGAGCAGAATGGTGCAGCAACCGCACTGGCCCTGGGGAGCGCATCCGTCCTTGGCAGATGTCACGCCCACTTCTTCGCGAAGCGCCGCCAACAAATGCGGGTGATACATCCCGACTTCGGTCGTCTGGCCATTGACGACGAGGGTGGTGGTCTCGGTGGTTCGAACATACACCGGGGTTGCCGTCATGGACTTTCTCCTGTGCGAGACACTCCGCGTTGTTCGGTGATTCGCCGGTAGGCAGCTGGGACCCGATACCGCTCAAAATCGAACAATGTGGTCTTGTAGAACCGGGTGTGGTCGAGGTCGATTCTTGCCACGATCACCTCATCGCCCGTGGTAATCGCCTGGGCGATGATCTGGCCGGAAGGAGCAATGATCACGGACTGAGCCAGGGATTCGACCCCTTCCTCGAGCCCGCCTTTGGCGACCCCAACGACATACGTACCGTTCTGATAGGCGCCGGCCTGCATCACCAGATGATTGTGAAAGGACTGAAGCGGATTCTGGGTCGGATCGGGCGCATAGGCCAACGGAGTGTTGTAGCCGATGAGAATAAGTTCGACACTTTGCAGACCCATCACCCGGTACGTTTCTGACCAGCGCCGGTCGTTGCAGAGGGCCATGCCAACAACTCCCCCGAAGGCATCCGACACCGGAAAATCTTCTCCTGGCTCGAAGTAGTGGCGCTCGGCATGCTGAAACTGGCGCCAGGGTTCATGTTCTGCGTGCCCGGGGATATGGACCTTTTCGAACACGTTCACCGTCTCACCCTCTCGGTCGACCAGGTGATAGACGTTATGACGCCGACCGTCGTCGCCGAGCCGGGCGTAGCCAAGCGCGAAACCGATCTTGAGCCGTCGGGCCTCGTCCCACAGCGGCTTGGTATACCGGTTGGGCATCTCGTGTTCGTAAAATTGATCGGCCTCCTCGAACGGCATATGCCACCTCGGAAAGAAGGTGGTCAGGGCGAGCTCGGGAAACGCCACGAGTTCGGCTCCAAGCTCCGAAGCTTCCTGAAGCATGGCAATCAGGCGTTCGACGACTTCATCGCGTGGAGTGTCTCGCTGAACAGGGCCCATCTGGGCTGCGGCAAGGGTCAGTAGACGAGGCATGCCGGGATTATACCGGACCCGGGCCGGCGAACTTATACAAAACGTAAAGTTTGGTCGAGCGGGGAGGCCTCGCGACCCTTCAACGGGTGAATCGGGTGCCTGCCCGACCGGCAATCGCCTCTTCGATAGCCGACGGCGACGTCACAATGGCCTCGCTTCCGCCCGCATCGAGAAAAGCCAGGATCGCCCGAATCTTTGGTTCCATGCTGCCCGGCCGAAAGTGAGTCCCTTCGGCCAGATACCGGTGGGCGTCAGCACCTGACAGATGATCAACCCATCGTTGATCAGGTTGCCCGAAGTTCAAGGCAACCTGGTCCACCGACGTTGAAATCAGCAGCAGATCGGCGTGCAGTTCGGTGGCGAGTAACGCCGACACGTGGTCCTTGTCGATCACCGCCGGGACTCCAGTCAGATATCCCTGATCGTCGGCCACGACCGGAATGCCCCCGCCGCCGGCGGCGATGACCACGTACCCGGCCTTGAGTAGTCGATCGACGGCGTCCAACTCCACGATCCGCACCGGATGGGGCGATGCGACCACGCGCCGCCACCCCCGACCGGAGTCTTCCATCACGTCCCAACCGTCTACCGTCCGCCGCTCCAGCGCCTCGGTTTCCGTCATAAAGGCACCGATTGGCTTGGCGGGATGTTGAAACGCCGGATCGTCAGAACTGACCTCCACTTGCGTCACCAACGTCACGACCCGCTCGGGAAGACCCATACGTTTGAAATCGTTGAGGAGGTTCTGCTGGAGCAGATATCCGATGGCGCCTTGCGTGTCAGCCCCGCACACCTCAAGCGGCACCTCGTGCAATTCATGACGGGCCATCTCAGAGCGCCGCAAGATAAATCCGATCTGGGGACCGTTGCCATGGGTGACGACCACGGTCCAACCGGATGCCACCATATTGGCGATGTGATGGTCGGTCTCAGCGGCCGCCAGATACTGGTCTTGCACTGACTGGTGTTCGGGGTCGGTGATGAGGCTGTTCCCACCAATGGCTACTACGGCAGTTGGCATCTCTCCCTCACATCGTCAAGGCCATGGCGGCCTTCTGGACGTGGAGGCGATTCTCGGCCTGGTCGTACACAACGCTTTGCGGGCCGTCAATCACCTCATCGCTCACTTCGAGGTTCCGGTCGGCAGGTAGCGGATGCATGTAGATAGCGGCCGGATCCGCCTTCGCCAACTGCCCGGCATCTACCATCCAGTCCGAGTAGCGACGGCCGATGTCCGCCGATTCATCCGCACTGGATGTGGTCAGCGCTCCCCACGACTTGGCATATACGACGTCGGCGCCCGCCAGGCCATCCTCGAAGGATTCGACGACATCCAAGGTGCCTCCCGCAACGCGGGCGTTGTCGCCAGCCTGGCGCATAACTTCGTCCTCGAGCGCAAACTCGGGGGGTCGGGCCAAACGGACGTTCATGCCAAACCGGGTAGCAAGCAGCAGAAGGCTCTGAGCCACGGAGATGGGCTTCTGATAGCTGGACGCATGGGCGTAACTGATGTCGAGTGTCAGCTGCCGCGGATCTCCCTTCTTTTCCATGATCGTCAACAAATCGGCCAAGGCCTGGAAGGGGTGATACCGATCGCACTGCATGTTCAAGACCGGCACCCGGGATGCTTTGGCCACGTCGGTGATGTACCGGTTCCCGACACCCCAGTCGACGTTGCGAATCGCCAAGCCGGCGGTATACCGACCAAGGATGTCGCCGATCTCCTTGGCGGTGTCACCGTGCGCAATCTGGGTGGTCTTTGACTCCATAAACATCGCATGGCCGCCCAGTTGGGCCATCCCAGCCTCAAAACTCGCCCGGGTCCTCGTCGACGAGAAAAAGAACAGCATGGTGAGGACCTTGTCGCGAAGGTGCGGATGCGGTTCACCCATCGCCTGCTGAAGTTTGAGATGTTTGGCAACCGCCAGGAGGGTCTCAAGTTCTTCGAGCGACCAATCCTGGGTGGTGATCAAATCACGCCCACGAAGATCGGTGATCATGGCGTTGCGCCTAAGACGAGCGCCAGCAAGGCCATCCGGATCACCAGCCCGTTATAGGCCTCCTGCCAATAGCGGGCATAATGCGTGTCATCGACATTCGTCGACAACTCGTCCATCCTCGGCAATGAGTGCAGCACGATCGATGATCGTTTCGCCTTCTTGGCGAGTAATTCGGCGGTGACCTGATAGCGGGGGTCAGTCGTTGCCAGCGTCTCACCGCGCTCATCGCGGCCCTTGCCATAGTCAGCCTGTACGACTGGTTCTATGAAAATCACGTCAGCTTCGTTGACCACATCAGCTACATGCTCGGCCCGGCGAACTTGGAGACCCCGATCACGCACCGATTTGATCAACCCTTCATCCGGCTCTTCGTCGGCCGGGCAGACATAGACGAGTTCTGCATCAAACTGGGTCAACGCATAAGCAAGCGAATGCATGGTTCGCATCCGCCAGTCCCCGACTGCAACGAACGTCAGGCCGTCGACGCTCCCCAGTTCCTTCCGGACCGTGAACAAGTCTGTGAGTACTTGCGTCGGGTGTTCCCCCCAACCATCGCCGCCGTTGATGACGGGAATCGAGGCCCATCGAGCCATCTCGTGGGGAGCTCCGATCTGGGGATGGCGCATCACGATGACGTCGCCGTAGTACTCCAACATGTGAGCAGTGTCCTTGAGGGACTCCTGATAGAAGTCCCCGGCTCTGGTCATTTTCGAATCGGCGAACCCGGTGACTTGACCGCCCAGGCGCAACATCGCTGACTCGTGAGCGAGTCGGGTTCGCGTCGAAGCCTGGAAGAACGCACTGACGAGGATCTTGCCCGCCAACAAGTCGATACTGCGCCGGCCTTTGGCGACCGGATCAAACCGATCGCCCGCTTCGAATACGGACTCGAAGTCCGCCCGGCTGAAGTCCTCAAGAGACAGAATGTCTCGTCCTGCAAACTCACGCATGACACGCTCCCGGTCGTAATCGTTCCACTGTGCAATCCGGTGCCGACCGGCGCTAGTGGCGTTGGTCATATTCCTGCCGGGGTCGTCTCGGGAGTACAATGTCGTGGCCTAACCGAGGAGCAACTATGTCGATGAATGTGCGAGCTGCCCTGGTGCAGGCCGAGTGGACTGGTAACACCGAGTCGATGATTGAAAAGAACATCGGATACGCCCGGGATGCCGCCGAACAAGGCGCTCAGGTGCTTTGCTTTCAGGAGATCTTTTCAGCTCCATATTTCTGCACCGTCCAGGACCGCAGCTACTTCAGCTATGCCGAAGAAATGCCAGGACCGACCACGAACCGCATGGTCGACCTCGCCAAAGAGACGGGCATGGTGTTAATCGTTCCCATGTTCGAAAAAGTTGACGACGGTACCTACTACAACACCGCGGCGGTCATCGATGCCGACGGAACCTTCCTTGGTAAGTACCGCAAGAACCACATTCCCCAGGTGCAGGGTTTCTGGGAGAAGTTCTACTTTCGTCCCGGAAACCTCGGCTATCCCGTATTCGACACTGCCGTCGGGAAGGTCGGCGTGTACATCTGTTACGACCGCCACTTCCCGGAAGGATGGCGCGAGCTCGGCCTCAACGGCGCCAAGATCGTCTTCAACCCGTCTGCGACGACCCGTGGCCATTCGAAATACCTGTGGCAGCTTGAACAACCCGCCGCTGCGGTAGCGAACGAATACTTTGTGGGTGCCATTAACCGGGTGGGACCGGAACCCGCCGAAGACACTGACTACTACGGATCTTCCTATTTCGTCGACCCCCGAGCCCGACTCATCGGCGAGGTCGCCTCGGACGAAAAGGACGAGGTGGTCGTGCGGGACCTTGATATGTCGATGATCGAGGAAACCCGCAATTACTGGCAGTTTTTTCGGGACCGCCGCCCTGACACATACACCCAAACCGGGGCTATCTAGCCAAACCGATCCCGCCTACGGGGCGATGAATGCCAATCCGGCAGTAAGCACGACGAACAGCCCGAGCACCACTTGCTGGGCGCCAATAACGGGGGTTGCTGACGGTGGCCGCCGAACGAGCCAGGAGTGCACGATGGCCAAAACGACGATCGACCCCCACCCGACCCACGGGACCAGACCGGCAATGGCCCCGGCCGTCACGGCAAGTACCGCCAGGGCTTGCCCAGCATCAGCAGCCGTTTGCTTGTATGGCTGCTGCTTGGCTCTGCGCAGTTGAACGCGAACGAAGATCACGGCCGCGACCGATCTCGCCGCGATCACCAACCACAGCCCGGCCGCTACTGACGCTGAGGCACCACCGACCAAAGCCACGGCTGCGGCCACCGACCCGATACCGACCGTTCCCGCCAGTTCCGGCACCAACCGCCGACTGCGCGATCTGATGTCGTACCAGAACTCGATCGCCACCAGTGGGACGGCCATCAGGACCGGAACGATGAACCGAAGGTTTGACCCAATCAGCACCACTCCGAGCAGGCCGACCAGCGTCAGCGCTTCGATGGTCGCCACGTTCCGGGCCATGATCGTGCGGGGAAGAGTGCGGTGACGCCGACGGTCGACCATGACGGTCTTGAGCGGTGTCCTCAGCAGGAACCCGAGCAGCGCAATGAGCCCAAGCAAGACCCCGCGCCACGAATAGGCGACGAGCAGACCAAGGAGGACCGGCTCGAGGGTGAACGCCCATCCTCCGTGTTCGGATGGCACCGCGACGGCCTTCCATGACGAGGTGGGGTGGGTTCGAGAAGCCTCGGTCGGTGCTGCCGGATCAAGAGACACCCGACAAGTCTACAAATCCAATAGGCTGTATCGTCCTAAGTCGAACAGGTGGGTCATGGACACATTTATCCGGAGTCTCCCCAAGGCCGAACTGCACCTGCACATCGAGGGCACGCTTGAGCCAGAGATGCTGTTTGATCTTGCGAGGAGAAACGGACTCGCGTCATCGTACGGATCAGTTGCCGAGCTGCGGGCAGCCTACGACTTCTCGGACCTGCAGTCGTTCCTCGATATCTACTACGAAGGCGCCTCTGTGCTGCGAACCGAAGAGGACTTTTTCGACCTGACCTGGGCCTATCTGAATCGGGCGGCCGCCGATGGCGTACGCCGTGCCGAAATCTTCTTTGACCCACAAACCCACACAGAGCGGGGCGTATCGATCGAAACCGTCATCAACGGTATCGGCGGTGCCCTCGACCGCAGCCACGAGCTGGGAATGTCGACAGGACTGATCCTGTGCTTCCTCCGCCATCTATCCGGAGAGCAGGCACTCGAGACCCTCGAAATGGCCTTACCCCATCGCGACCGCCTGCTGGGAGTGGGTCTCGACTCGTCGGAAGCGGGTCGGCCGCCCGAACTGTTCCGCGCCGCCTATGACCTGGCGAGGCAGGAAGGGTTGCATCTGGTTGCTCATGCCGGAGAAGAAGGCCCCCCTGAGTACGTTTGGCAAGCTCTCGACGTCCTCGGGGTAGAACGCATCGATCACGGCGTTCGATCCATCGAAGATCCGGCACTCGTTGATCGACTGGTGGCCGATCAGATCCCACTCACGATGTGCCCACTGTCAAACTTGAAGCTCAAGGTCGTCGACGATCTCAACCATCACCCGCTAGCCAGGCTGCAGAACTCCGGGGTGCTGGTCACGGTGAACTCCGATGATCCGGCCTACTTCGGGGGGTATGTCGGCGACAACTATGTAGCGATTTCGGCGGGTCTCGACCTGCGCCAGTCCGAAACCACCCAACTCGCCCGAAACAGCCTGAGCGCCTCATTTATCAGTGACGACGATCCGCTGTTCGCCGAGTTCGATCGTGTTGCTGGGGATCAGAAGATCTGACTACGCCCTGCGCACCCGGGGGTCCAGGCGCCCGGCGGCGGTTCGGAGCGTTTCGTACGCCTCGTTGTAAAGGGCACTACCGGCTGAAATCCGGCGAACCCCTAAATCGAAAAGCTCCGATACGGACGGCCCGCCAGTCATCGCCAGAACGTTGATGGGTGCTCCGGCCTCACGTACCACTCGAGCGATGTCGGCGGGAACGGCCAACCCGGGCGCATACAGAACGTCCGCTCCCGCCAGGCGGTACCGGCTAAGTCTCTCAAGCGTGTCATCGAGATCCTCCCGCCCGTAGAGATAGTTCTCCGCCCTGGCTGTGACGACTACACCCGATGGCCCGGCAGCAGCACACACCCGCGCAACCCGTTCGGTCGCTACCTCGATCGGTTCGATGGAGGCGGTTTGTGGGTCATAGTCCTCAACTGATATCCCGGCCGCACCGGCATCCACCAGCAATTGGACCGTCCGCTCGACGCCACCCGGGTCGTCAGGAAACATCTGTTCGCTGTCAACATTCAGCGGCACGCCAATGAACGACGTGAGATCGGCAACGTGAGCAACCAGTTCATCGCGCGTCACCTCTTGATCTTCTTTGCCGAGTGACCGGCCGAATCCGGCACTGGTCGTGGCCAACGCCTGAAAGCCGACCTCTTCAAGGATTCGGGCCGAACCTCGATCCCACGGATTGGGCATGACAAAACCCCCGTCGCCGTGCATCTGTCTGAAAAGATCGATCATCGAACCGCCCGGAGTAATCTTGAAATGCCTAACCTTGGCAATTGTATGCACCTCGATATCACTCCTGAAGCCGTGAACCTCCTTCGCAAAAGGGGCGGGATCATGGCCATCGACTTCATCCCGCCCATCAGTTGAGGCGGCACATTGGAGGTGTCGGTCGACACCTATCTCAAAGGCAAAGACCTCAGCCCGTACCAGCAGTTGACCGTCGACGACGTCGAACTCCACGTTTCTCCAGCCCTATCCACCTGGGCAGATCATGCCACCGTGGCGGTGAAGTCGAGCCTGCTCGGGAAGAAGCTTGAAGTCCTGGCCGACCACAAACACCAGCCGACCTGAAGTCACTAATCCTGGTGCCCGGTGGGCACCGTCCGATAATGCATTCCCAGCAGCTCGCACACCTCACGCCGACCTTTTACAATCCGTAAAGTTGAAGCGAAAGGATGTCCGTGGAAGTAGCTGCTGAGTTCTTGGTCGAACCGTTCTCAGAAGGCCGACCGGGACCGCACGTGAAAGCGGCCGTGGAAGCCGTAGAACAAGCCGGACTTACGGTTGACGTCGGCCCGTTCGGCAATACCACCGCTGGCGAGGCCAAAACGGTTCTCGGCGCAGTCGCGGCGGCACTGGCCGCGGCGCTTGACCACGGCGCCACCCGCGTCAGCCTCAGCATCGCTCGCCGGGAAACGCCGGGCTCGTGACCCAGCGATCAAACTTCGGTGCCGCCCTCGAGCCGCTGCTGCAGGTACTTGGTGCCGAAGCCGTTGACGTTGAAGACGCTACCGATTCGGACGTGGTGCTGAGCTGGGAGGGATCCCCCACCATCGCGATACGCCTCGACTTCTCAGAGACCACCGCCGCCCAGGTTCGCTCGGTCGAAAGCGAGATGGGCGCCAAGCTATCCGACCTCTCACGAGAGCAAAAACAGGCGGCGATCCGGATTCTGGACGAGCGAGGCGCCTTCGCTCTGCGCAAAGCGATCGAAGACGTAGCGGACGCCATGAGCGTCAGCCGGATCACCATTTACAACTATCTCAATGCCATTCGTGACTCCCGATGAGCCCAATATCGGGTGCCCGGTTTTCTAGAATCAATCCATCCAAAGGAGCAGTGTGACAAGTTCAATCATGGGTCTTTTCGATGACGTGGTCGACGACCAAGCACTTACTAATACCATCGACAGGTTCCACGAACGGGAGATAGCCCTGCCCACCTTCGCTCAGCTGGCCGACCCTTCGACTATGCCGCCGGGAGTAATGGACGCTCTGTCGAGCGTCGGACCCGATGATCCGGATCCACGCAATCTCTGGCGGGTGAACTGGTACAACGATGCCAGCCGAACTGGCCGGACCGACGTCCCTGCCTATCTTGAGATCCCTTCGGAGCTGAGCGGTGTCGACGCCAAAATCCTCCTCGCCCTCGGCAACAAGTTTCCGATGATCCGCGCACACAAGGTGCTGGCCGCCTACGCCTGCCTCGCTCCCCGGATTGTCACCGGAGCGTTTGATCCCACCACCCACCGGGCCGTTTGGCCCTCCACCGGCAATTACGCCAGAGGTGGCGTGGCAATTAGTCGGATCATGGGCTGTCGCGGCATGGCTGTGCTGCCTGAAGGAATGAGCCAGGAGCGATTCGACTGGCTGAACGAATGGACGGCCGGCCCCGAAGACATCATTCGCACCACCGGAACCGAGTCGAACGTCAAAGAGATCTACGACGCTTGCAACGAACTCGCCAAAGACACGACCAATGTGATCCTCAACCAGTTCTCCGAGTTCGCCAATCACCTCGGCCACTACTTCGTGACAGGCAGAGCCCTCGAACACATCTTCGAAGCTGCCGGTGGAGGGAACCTGGTTTCGTTCGTATCGGCTTCCGGGTCAGGCGGGACTATCGCCGCCGGCGACTACCTGAAGGAGCGGCACGGCTCGCGTATCGTGGCCGTCGAGGCGCTTGAATGCCCGACGATGCTGTACAACGGGTACGGCGAACACAACATTCAGGGCATCGGCGACAAGCACATCCCGCTCATTCAGAACGTCATGAACACCGACGATGTCGTCGCCATCTCCGATCAAGCGACGGACACCCTGCTCCTGCTGTTCAACACCGAAGCCGGCAAGCAGTATCTCGTGAGCCAGGGCCTGGACGCGGCCTTCGTCGATCAACTCCAGCATCTGGGCTTCTCGTCAATCGCCAACATGCTGGCGGCAATCAAGGTTGCCAAACTGCATAACTACGGAGCGGGCGATGTCATCGTCACGGTTGCCACCGACGGTTTCGAGCTGTACCGATCCGAAGTCGACAAGATCACAGCACGCGATCATCCCGGCGGATTCGACGAGACGGCGGCCGCTGCAGCGTACGCCCGATTCGTCGAAGGCGTGGACACCGACCATACGGTTGACCTGGGAACGATCGGACGGACCCGGATCTTCAACCTTGGCTACTACACCTGGGTCGAACAACAGGGCGTTGATTTCGATTCGTTCGAAGCCCGCAGATCGCAATCCTTCTGGAAAGATTTGCACGGACACGTCACACGTTGGGACGACCAGATCGCCGAGTTCAACCATCGAACCGGTGTTTCGATTGGCTGATAACCCTTTCCTTAAGTACCGCGCTCGCCTTGATTCCTACCAGCGAGCGGCGAATAGTGGATGGACCGACAGCCAGTTCGTCGAGCTAGTTGCTCGGCTCAACGCTTCGATCGCCACTGTGGAAGGGCATGGGTTCGAAGTCACACCCTTTACGCCATTCCCCGAGCTGCACCCGGGCGGCGCCGACCTCTGGGTCAAGGATGACACCGGCAACGTTGGCGGTTCGCACAAATCTCGACACCTGTTCGGCGTGATCCTGGCGGAGGCGGTCGACGGAGCGGATCGCGGTGATCTGGCCATCGCCTCATGCGGCAACGCCGCCATCGCCGCCTCGGTGATCGCCAGCGCAACCGACCGTGCTTTGCGTGTGTTCATTCCCACGTGGGCCGACCAGGCGATCGTCGACGTGCTCCAATCCAACGGAGCCCTCATCGAGGTCTGCCCACGCCGCTCGGACGAATCCGGCGACCCCACCTACCTCCGTTTCCTCGAAGCCGTCGCCAAGGGCGCTACCCCATTCTCCGTGCAAAGCCCGGCTACCCCCACCACGCTGGACGGTGGCCGCACGATGGGCTGGGAGCTAGCCGACCAACTGATCGCGATCGGAGCCACCGGAACGGTCAACGTGTTTATCCAGGTCGGGGGCGGCGCTCTGGCTAGCGCAACCTGGACCGGCCTCACCGAGGCATTGGGAACTAGGTCGAGCATCGAGCCGGTGCTCTATCCCGTTCAGACCGAAGCCTGTGCACCACTCGCGAGAGCCTGGAACGAACTCATCGACCCCGGCTTGTCGGCTGCCGCAACTATCGATCTCGCAATGGCGAACCCGGATCGGTTCATGAGACCGTGGGAGCCAATCGGACAATCGGAAGCAACCGGCATCCTCGACGACGTCACCTACGACTGGTTGCCGCTGCTATCAGGCATGCTCATCTCCGGCGGCGAACCCATCGTCGTCGACGAGACAACAATCGTTGCCGCGCACCAGCGGGGTCGGGCGGTTACCCACATCGACGTCGAACCGACCGGCACGGCAGGGTACGCCGGATTATTGGCATCGCGGCGACCAGAACCAGCGGTGGTTCTGTTCACCGGGGTCTCGCGTTTCTAGCCAACCAGGTAACGTCGTTTCGATGGAGTTCTCCGAAACCCTCGCCAGGCGCCGTATGGTCCGCAACTACACCGACGAACCGGTCACCCGCGATCAGCTGGAGCGAATTGCCCTGGCCGGCGCACGAGCGCCAAGCGCTGGAAATACCCGGGGTCAATCTTTCGTCATTGTGACTGACGCACCGACCCGCCAGGCGATTGCCGGACTGGCTGGCGAGTCACATTACGTAGATTTGGGGTTCGACCCATGGATCTCCCGGGCCCCGGCTCACATCATCATCGGTGCTTCAGAAGCGGCCTATCACGACCGGTATCAAGAAGCCGACAAGCTCGGCCCTGACGGAGAAATCGAGTGGCCGGTTCCGTACTGGTGGGTCGATGCCGGTGCTTCGCTCATGGCGATCTTGCTGGCCGCCATCGACGAAGGCTTGGCAGCCGGATTCCTGGGCGTCCATGCATTCGACGAACTCGAAGCGCTCGTCGGCATGCCGCAAGACGTATCAGCGATTGGCATCGTAACCATCGGTCATCCCGCCGCCGATCGCCGCTCGGGGTCGTTGAATCGGCCCGCCCCCATCGGGATTCATTGGGAACGATGGAACGCCGGAACCTGAGCACCCCCCAATGGTGATCGATTCGGTCGCCCTGTATACGGTCGGGGTGTCTTTGCGTGACCCGTTTGTCACCGCCACCAATGCCCAGACCACGAGAGCACTCCTTCTGGTTTCGATTACGAGCGGCAACGAAGTCGGGTGGGGCGAATGCAGTGCGGACGGATCGAGTTATTGTCGCGGGGAAAGCGCCGACACGGCTCGGCTGGCGCTCGGCGATATCGCCCGGGGGCTAATCGGATCACCGGTCGTAGAACCCGTGACGAACCGCGACCTGGTTGCGTCTCCCATGGCGGCTGCAGCACTCGAAGCTGCCAGATGGGATCTTTACGCCAAGTCCGAAGGCCTTCCGCTGGCTGTGGCCCTTGGGGGACGTTTGGACCGCATACCTTCGCGGGCGGTACTCGGACGATCCGACCATCTCCTTGACCGGGCCGAACAAGCGATTGGCCAGGGCTACCGGTCACTGAAAATGAAACTGACGCCATCTGACGATCTGGCGAACCTCCGCTCCGTGCGGGCCGCCTACCCCGAAGTCGGAATCGCGATCGATTTCAACGGCTCCGCAAGCCACGAACCCGAAACTCCCGGGTATTGGGATCAGTTCGACGACCTCGGCCTCGAGTTCATCGAGCAGCCGTTTGAGCCAGCAGACAACCATCGAAGCGAACAATTGGTAGAGCGGTCGCGGACGCCGATCTGTCTCGATGAGAGTGTGCGCGACCGCCACCAGGCCGCCCGGGCCGCCGCTCAAGGGTTCCTAACCAACCTGAAAGTAGCCAAGTTCGGAGGAGCCGCCGAAGCCCTGGCCATCTGGCGGGACCTCCCGACCGGTCAGGGGTGGTGGGGCGGGATGCTCGAAACCGGCATCGGGCGAGCCCATTCACTGGCTTTGGCCACACTCCCCGGCGCTTCGCTGGCAAGTGACCTGGGGGCATCAGATCGCTACTACGAAACGGATGTCACCGAGCCGTTCACCCTGCACGACGGCGGGATTGCTCCCACCGGACGCCCGGGGATCGGTGTCGAGGTCGACCTGGAAGCCATCGACCACCTAAACACTCGACCACCCGACCGATTTCTCTAAGATTTGTTGTAACACTTGCCCACTACCAGGCACTTCTTGGTTGGAGGCTGAGATACACCATGAGTACATCCCCGATGGATGACCTGAAAGCATATGCCGCATCATTGACGGATTCCGTCTCTGTTGAAGAGACCGATACCGTAGTTGCAAGCGTTCTCCGCGCCCCCCGTGGAGGCCGCCTGCCGCTCAAACAGCGAGTGACCGCTGTCGGTGTCGTGATCGCAACATTCCTTTCGGCGAACGTGGGGTTGGCGGCTGCTGCGCAGAACGCCGCCCCCGGGGATGCTCTTTATGGGGTTGACCGTGCCTACGAACGAATTGCTGCGTTTGTGGGAATCAGCAATTCACGTACCGAGGAGCGCCTCCAGGAGGCGAACGACTTGGCCGAGAGAGGCGACGCATCTGCTGCGTTAGCTGCGGCTTCAGCTGCTCTCGACACCTTGAGTTCGTCCCTGGAGGACCCCGGCTCCGGCGCGGACGACCAGTCGGCTGCCTCCATCCGTGAAGCCTCGTCGGAAATAACCCGGGCCATCCCCGAGAACGGCAATTCACGACCCGAATTCGTGAACGACATGATGGCCGAAACCCGCATGATTGTTCAGTTGGCTCATGAGATCCGCGAAGCGGCCGCCAACGGAGATGCCTCCGAAGCCGCCAAGAAGCTCAAGGACCAGGCCAAGAAACTTGCCGATAAGGCTAAGAAGGAAAAGGCCAACAACTCGAACAAAGACAAGCCGAAGAGCAACAACGGTAACGGCAACGGCAACAGCGCTCCGTAGGCGGCTAGCCCCCGCTAATCGCCGGTTCGGGTCGCGATACCGTTAGAGTTGCCGGGCCATGACAGAATCCGCCGGGGACAGATCATCGACATGGCCGCCCTCCCTTGAGGTCATCGAGCAGGCCCGCACCGGCAACACCTCGGCTCTTGCCGAAATCCTCCGTGCCGGCCATCCCCGCCTCGTCGCCTATTTCTCAGGCGCCGGGCCCCAGCGAGCCGACGCAGAAGACCTGGCCGCTCATACCCTTGAAGCAGTCGTCACCTCAATCCACCGACTCAAGAACCCCAATGCCTTTGAAGGTTGGTTCTGGCAGATAGCTCGCTATTCATTTCGGGGGTGGATCCGGAAGACGCGCCGGCCCGACCGATTTGAGCCCAGCTACATTCCCGAACGGAACGCCGAAGACACCGTCGAGTTGAGCGACGAGCACACCCAGATCCGCCAGGCGCTCGCCGCTCTTAGTCCCAAAGACCGCAGCTTATTGTGGCTCCGCGACGTCGAAGACCTGTCCTATGAAGAGATCGGCGGACGACTCGGTTCAGCGGTCGGAACCGTGCGGGTTGCCTGTCATCGAGCCCGCAAACGATTGGAAGAGGCGTACGCTGCCTTGGATCAAGATGCGTGAGATCACCTCGCCAACCAACCCGCTGATCAAATCGATCGTTCGCCTGCGAGATCGTCGCCGGCGTGACGAAACGCACACGTTCATCATTGAAGGCCGCGAAGAGCTGGACCGCGCCCGCCTCCGAGCAGACCTGGTCGTCGATACGGTTCTCGTCGCGCAAGGCGAGTCATACACGCCGGTGGCCAACGAACGCACCATCTCGGTAACCGACACCGTCCTGGACAAGGTGGCCGTGCGGGGTCCGGCTGCCAAGCTTCTGGCGGTCGCCCGACAATTCGACACGTCGCTGGATGCTCTACCCGAAACAAACGATCTGGTGCTCATTGCTGAGCGCATCGAGAAGCCTGGCAACCTGGGCACGATGCTCAGGACAGCCGACGCCACCGGGGCGGCAGTCGTGATCTGTGACCCTCTCGTCGACGTTTTCAATCCATCGGTGGTCCGGGCTTCGCTCGGTTGCCTGTTTACCGTTCCGATTGCCACCGCCTCGGTTGATGAGGCCATCGCCTGGGCAGCCGGATACACGACTGTGGTTGCGACTCCCGAGGCAAGTCAAACGCTTTATGAACTCGACCTGACCGGACCGACTGCCGTGGTTATCGGGTCGGAACACGACGGAGTCTCATCGGCCTGGAAGCACTCCGCCGGCGCGCTCTGTTCGATACCGATGGCCGGTCACGCGGACAGCTTGAACGCGGCGACCTCGGCCGCCGTGATGCTGTACGAAGCCGTTCGCCAGCGCCAAAAGCCAACCGATCATTGAATCGAACACCTGTTCGGGCTAAGATCTCTCCCCCGCCGCCGAAGGGGACATCGAACCAGTGGATCTGCTGCAGCGAAGTTTCGACGACCTTGGCGCCCCCCTGTCCGCAGTTCCCTTTTGTGTGTTCGACGTCGAGACCACGGGGGGGTCGCCAAACACCGATTCGCTCACTGAGATAGGTGCCGTCAAGTACCTCGGCGGCGAAGTCGTCGGTGAGTTTCAAACCCTCATCAACCCCGGCCGGGAGATCCCGCCGTTCATCACGATTCTTACCGGGATCACCCACGCGATGGTGGTCGAGGCGCCCCGGGTAGAAACGGTGCTGCCTTCGTTCCTTGAGTTCATCGGCGAGTCGGTCCTGGTTGGACACAACGTACGATTCGACATCGGTTTCCTCAATGCCGCCGCGCTCCAGTGTGGGTATAGCCGGGTGACCAACCGGTCGGTCGACACCCTGGGACTGGCGAGGCGTTTGGTCCGTAACGAGATACGAAACCTCAAACTCGAATCGTTGGCCGCTCACTTCCGGTCGCCCGTCAAACCAAACCACCGGGCCCTCGAAGATGCCCGGGCGACCGGTCACGTATTGCATGCGCTCCTCGAACGAGCGGGAACTCTCGGTGTGACGGCACTCGAGGACCTGCTCCAGTTGCCAACGGCGCGCGGTTCGACCAATTATCCGAAGATGCGACTGGCCGACGAGCTTCCCAGGCGCCCCGGGGTGTATTTGTTCAAAGATCGCCAGGACAACGTTATCTACGTGGGGAAAGCCAAGAACCTCCGCACCCGGGTTCGGTCCTATTTCTACGGAGATACCCGACGGTCCATCACCAATCTGCTGAACGAACTCGACTCCATCGAAGGTCGAGTGTGCCAGACCGAACTTGAAGCGTCGATCACCGAACTCCGCCTTATCCACACGTTTCGTCCCCGACACAACCGCCGATCCAAGCCACCCAAAGCCAGCCACTGGGTGAAGCTGACCAAAGAACAGTTCCCTCGACTGTCGCTCGTCCGAACCCTTCGCGACGATGGTCTCGCCTACTTGGGTCCCTTCCGAAGCCGAAAGTCTGCTGAAGTAGTCATGACGGCGATTTGGGATGCGCTTCCCATCCGACGGTGCCTGACAAAACCCGCAAGCCGCTCGGCGGTGTGCGCCTTTGCCCAACTCGGAGTTGCTCGCTGCCCGTGTGATGGCAGCCTGAGCGCTGACGAATATGACGACGTGATCCGGCAGTTCATGAGCGCCCTCAATGGAGACCCTGGACTCCTGCTGGCGCCGATCCGTCACAAGATGGTCGACCTCGCGGCCGCCCAACGTTATGAGGAGGCAGGCTGGATGCGGGATCGCTACCGGGCGCTCGCCCGGGCCATGGAACGAAGGTCCGCCTGGCAGTCCATGTTGTCGGCCGGTGCAATTCGCGCCGAGCACGGCCAGGAAGGAGCCTTCATCGAGGACGGGCGTTTCGTCATGGGATGGCTCGCCCCCAATCAGCCCCTCCTGCCGGTCGACGCCGAATCGCCTTCGCGGACGGTCGCCGACAGCGTCCCCCCGTCGGTCCTGGCCGCCGAAGAAGCCCATCTGATCTGGTCATGGTTGTCGCTCTTTGAAACAGCCATCATCCACACTTCGCATCCATTTCATCGTCCGGCGCAAGTTCCGGAGCTGGCCGCCTAGCCATCGGCACCCGCGCTTTCAGCGTCCTCGTCAGACTCCGATACCCGCTCCGACCGGTCGGGCGGCGCAGGCGATAACATGGCCGGATGCGTTTTATCGTTCGTGAGGGCACCGACCCCATAGCCATTGCCGACTCGACCATGCTGGCGGCCATGGGCATGCCAGGCGGCGGGGTTCTGGCCGTGGGCGACAGCCACATCCGCGTCAAAGCCGGGCGCGTCGGCGAGTCCTCGGCTCTGTCCGTTGGCGAACTCGCCAGATCGAATGCCGGACTTACCCTGGGCTCGACCGTCGATGGGACGAGAGCCATATTGACGAGCGCTCAAGACGTCTGGTTGTCCGAACCGGTCACCGGCGACCTGGTTCGATCACTCGCGTCGCATCCGGTCACGATCGGCGACCGGCTCGACATTGATGGCCAACTGGTCACCGTCGAAAACGTCAGCCCCCAGAATGCCGGCCTCATCAGCGCGAGTACCCGATTCCAGGCTGGCGACACCCAGCTGACGCCCGCCCACGTACCGACCGTCACCACGGATCCGTCCAAGCCCGCCGCCCCCACCACCGCCGAAGCGCTCCTGGCAGGCCTCGACACCGAGCGAGACCTTCTGACCGGGTGGCTCTCGCTGCTTACCGGCCACGGCGACCTCCCCACCGCCTGGGGACTCCCCTCGGTGGCCGGCGTCGTTCTCGAAGGGCCGCACGGATGCGGAAAATCCGAACTGGTCGCTGCCGCAGCCCACGACGCCGGTTGTAGCGTCAAATCGATCGATCTCAATCTCATCTTCAAACCAGCCAGACTCCTGGACCTGCTCGAATCCGCCGTCAAAACGGCTCCGCCGTCGACCGTTATCTACGTCGATCGATTCGAAGCAGTCGCCGGGGAGGAGGGCCTCACCCCATTCAAGACCCAGGTGGCCGCCATCATGCGCTGGTTTCTCGACGCGGTGGCCGAGCGCCCAACCATTGCCTGCGTCGTCGGCATTACCTCCCATACCTCCGTTGAAGCCCTGCAATCTCCGCTACTACCGCGCACACTTCAGGTACCGCCACCGGATGCCCGTCGACGGACGCTGCTCTTTGAAGCTGCGCTAGCCAAGGTCCCCACCGGCGAGATCGACTACCCACAACTCGCCGGGAGAAGTGCCGGGTTCTCGGGCTCCGACATTCTTGGTGCGGTGCTTCAAGCGTCAACGGAAGTGGCCAGGCTCGGAGAACCGCTCACCACCGAGCGGGTAGCCGCCGCCATCGACGCAACCACCCCCTCGCTGGGATCGGTCGGTTCCGGCGAAGTCCCTTCGTACGGGTTCGAGCGGGTGGCGGGGCTCAAAGACGTCAAGCAACGACTCACAGAAGCGGTCATCTGGCCGATGACCCAGCCCGAACGGTTCCAGAAGCTCGGGATCGAACCACCGCGCGGGATTCTTCTCTACGGACCGCCGGGAACTGGAAAAACCTTCGTTGTCCGGGCACTGGCTCACGAAGCGGGCGCGGCCTTCTTCCCGATCAAAGGCGCCGAACTGCTTGACAAATTCGTTGGCGAATCGGAACGGGGCGTGCGCGAGGTCTTTGCGAGAGCCCGGGCGGCCGCCCCTTCGCTCATGTTTTTCGACGAGATTGACGCGTTGGCCCCGGTGAGGGGGACCTCCTCGTCGTCGGTTACCGACTCGGTTGTCGCCGCACTCCTGACCGAGCTTGACGGCTTTGGTGGACGAGGCGACGTCGTGGTGATCGGAGCAACCAATCGCAAGGACCTCATCGACCCCGCCCTCTTGCGTTCTGGCCGATTCGAGGTACACATCGAACTAGGCCTGCCCGAACAAGAAGCCCGTCGGGCACTCCTGAACATCGTTGACGTTCCCTTCAGCAAGGACGTCGACCTTGACCAGGTCGCCGCCGACACGGAGGGTTTATCGTTCGCCGACATGACGGGCATGTTGCGCGAGGCCGCCCTCAACACGCTCAGGAGCGACGATCACGCCCTCACCGTTGGGCCAGAACATATCCAGGAGGCCCTCAAGCGGTTCCAAAACCGCTGACCGCGCTGATGGCCTCCTGAAGCGAGAAAACCCCCTCATACAACGCTTTGCCGACCACCACGCCGCTGGCACCGCATGCGTCGAGCGCCACCAGATCGGCAAGCGAACCCACTCCCCCGGACCCGATGACCCCGGCGTTGCCAGCTCGTTCAACGGCTGATCTGGTGAGTTCGAGGTCGGGGCCGGACATCGTCCCGTCCTGGGAGATTCCCGTGGTCAGAATCCATCCGACGCCGGTCTCCGCTACGCCGGCGATGACCTCCAGAAAGGGACGTCCCTCGTCGAGCCAACCGGACCCGGTTGCCAGTCCGGCCTTGACGTCAACGGCCGCAACGACCCGCTCCGCTCCGTAGGCGCCAACCAACTCCGCCAACACCTCTGGCTGCCACACGGCCACTGATCCCAGCACTACCCGCTGGGCACCGGCCTCGATCACCCGACGGGCAGCTTGCACCGAGCGCACGCCACCGCCAATTTGAAACGGCACATTGGTCGACGCTATTTGCTCGACCAATCCGAGGGACGGTGACCCCAGCCGGGCGCCCTCCAGATCGACGACGTGCACCAGGGTGGCTCCGGCCGAGGCCCAGGACCTAGCCGCTTCGGCGGGAGCAGAACCATAGGTAGTCGATTGGCTGTAATCGCCCTTCAGGAGCCGGACGACCTGACCATCGAGGACGTCAACGGCGGGGATGATGTGCATGGGAAACCTCAACTTGCCAAGCGGTTTTAGTGTTGTAGCATGTTACAACACTAAATCGCCATCGAAACCGGGCCCGTATGACCACCGATGATTGGAGAACTGAATCCGTACTCGCCCTGAGCGAGGCGATCGCCTCGCTCGACGACGCCGAGGAGGTTGCCGGCTTGTTGCGCGATCTGTGTACCCGGCGCGAGATCACCGAGATGGCCAGTCGATGGCAAATCGTTCGATTGCTCGATTCCGGACTCTCCTACCGCGACATCGCCCAACAGACCGGAGCGTCGACGGCCACCGTCACGAGGGTCAGTCAGTGGCTCAATCACGGAACCGGAGGCTATCAGATGGCCCTCGCTCGCTTTAAGGAAACCTCATGACCCGCACAATGCGACTAGCCATACCCAACAAGGGCCGCCTGCGAGACACGACATCCTCGTTGCTCGCTGATGCCGGCCTCGACTTCGAGAAGTCGGATCGAACGTTGTCCGTATCGGTTCGAAACGTCGACCTGGACCTCCTGTTCGTCCGAACTGAGGACATCGCCGAACTCGTCTCGGACGGTACGGCCGACCTGGGAATTACCGGCCAGGATCTTCTGGCTGAGAACGGCGTTGACCTTCCGGTCCTGGCCGAGCTCGGGTTCGGACATTGCCGGCTGGTGGCCGCCGTCCCGAAGGCGTCCATGGCCGAAAAGCTTGAGGATCTCACCGGAGCCCGGGTAGCCACTGCCCACCCCAACGCCACCCGGCGCATTTTCGAAGAGCGGGGCATCGACGCTGACATCGTCACGTTGCGAGGGTCGGTTGAGGTGGCACCCAAACTGGGCGTTGCCGACGCAATCGTCGACCTCGTCTCTACGGGCTCGACCATGCTCATCAATGGCCTTCGGCAACTTGATACGATTCTCGTGTCTCAAGCCGTGCTGATCGGTTCCCAGGCTTCCCTTGACTCACGGTCATCCGAAGCGGACGCCGTGGTGACCGCACTTACCGCCGTAACGGAAGGTCGCCGCAAGCGATACTTGCTCCTCAACGCCCCGGCTAGCTCAGTGAGTGCCATCCAGAGGATCATCCCGGGGATGGGCGCACCGACCGTTGTCCCCCTCGCTGACGACACCATGGTCGCCGTACACTCGGTCGTCGATGCCGGTTCGATCTGGAACCTGCTCCCGGATCTCAAGGCGGCCGGCGCCCGCGACATTCTTGTTTTACGCATAGAACAACTCATCCCGTAAGGAAGCCGAACTCATGCCACGTATCGCAACCATTGAACGGACCACCCTCGAGACCCAGGTCTCGGTCACCGTCAACCTCGACGGGGCGGGTATTACCACCGTGACGACCGGGGTTGGCTTCCTCGACCACCTGCTCACCTCACTCGGACACCACAGCCTTATCGATCTGTCCATCTCGTGCGAAGGAGACGTGCATATCGACGACCACCACAGCGTCGAGGACACGATGTTGGTACTCGGAGAGGCCCTCGCCGCAGCCCTCGGAGACCGCACCGGCATCTCACGTTATGGCAACGCCACGGTGCCCATGGACGAAGCGCTCGGAACGTGCGCCATCGACGTAGGTGGCCGACCGTACTCGTCAGTCCAGGCGACCCTCCAGGGACCAAGCATCGGGAACTTCACGACGCAGAACTTTGAACATGGACTCGAAGCTCTGGCACGCACCGGTGGGTTCACGCTGCACCTGACCGCCACCGGTCGTAACGATCACCACGTCGCCGAGGCCGGTATCAAATCCGTGGCGCGGGCATTGCGTATGGCGGTCGCCGTTGATGACCGCCGGGTCGGCATCGCGTCGACCAAAGGAACCACGTGACGACGATCGCCGTCATCGACCACGGTGCAGGCAACCTGGTGTCGATCGCTCAGAGCCTTGCGCGAGTTGGAGCAGACGTCATCGTCGCGACCGAACCTTCGGATGTCGCCAGAGCCGACGGTTTGGTGCTTCCGGGCGTTGGAACCACCGGGGGCGTCATGCACGGGATCGATGAGGCCGGCTTCCGGCCGGCGATTTCACGGTGGGATCGACCTTTGCTGGGCATTTGTGTTGGCTTACAAGTCTTCTTTGATTCCTCTCAGGAGGATGACGCCCGATGCTTCGGGTTTGTCCCAGGAACCGTCGAGCGACTCGCAGACGCCCCCCGACTCCCCCACATTGGATGGAACGACGTGTCTATGGACGATGACCCTTTGTTCGCGGACATTGAACCTGAAGCGACTTTCTATTTCGTCCACTCATACGCTCCCCGCCCAGCCCAAAACGACAGTGTCATCGGCACGAGCACCTACGGCGAGACCTTCGCCTCGGCGGTCCGGCTGGGCAATCGAGTCGGTACGCAGTTTCACCCCGAACGTTCTGGCGAGAACGGCCTCCAACTGCTCGCCAACTTTGTGGCGATGGCCGCATGACGCTGCGCACGCGCATCATTCCCTGCTTGGATGTGAAAGACGGTCGCGTAGTCAAGGGCGTCAACTTCGTGAACCTCGCTGACGAGGGCGACCCGGTCGAACTAGCAACCCGATATGCCGCGGAAGGCGCCGACGAAATCTGCTACCTCGACATCTCCGCATCGCCCGAAGGACGCGGCACGTTGCTCGACGTTGTCCGAAGGACGGCATCCAATGTGTTCGTACCCCTCACGGTCGGTGGTGGCGTCAGAACCGCCGACGACATGCGGGCCGTGTTGCGAGCTGGTGCCGACAAGGTCGCGGTCAACACCGCCGCGGTGGCCGACCCCGCCCTTCTGGAGTCGTGTGCGATCCGCTTTGGTCGACAATGCGTTGTCATAGCCATCGATACCAAGCAGCGCGATGGCTGGTTCGAAGTCGTCGTCAATGGAGGACGCCAGCCAACCGGACTTGACGCAATCGACTGGGCTAGGCAGGCCACCAAGCTCGGCGCAGGTGAGATCCTCCTCACGTCGATGGACGCCGACGGTACCAAAGCCGGGTTCGACCTCGCAGTTACCAAAGCCATAACTAGCGCGGTCGACGTTCCGGTCATCGCCTCGGGTGGCGCAGGGACGGTGGACCACTGCATCGACGTGGTCCTCAAGGCCGACGCCAGTGCCGTTCTGGCAGCTTCCATCTTTCACCGTCGCGAGATCGAGATCTCAGCGCTCAAGTCAGCAATGGCGGCCGCGGGGATCCCCGTGCGGAAGGTGGCCTGATGGTCGTCTTCAACGCCGAGGGATTAATACCCGCCATCGTCCAGGACGCCGACACTGGCCAGGTGCTCATGATGGCCTGGATGAACGAAACGGCGCTCCAGGCGACTCGCAAGAGCGGATTGGTCACCTTCTGGTCGCGCAGCCGCCAGGAACTGTGGCAGAAAGGCGCTACGTCGGGCAACCAATTGCGGCTCGCAGAGGTCACGCCCGACTGCGATGGGGATGCCTTACTTGTCCTCGCCCGACCTTCGGGACCGGCCTGTCACAACGGGACCACTTCGTGCTTCGACGATTCCCTTCCCCCGGAGTTCTCTGAGTTCGGCCGTCTGTGGGCGACCATTGCAGAACGGGTCGAAACCCGGCCGGAAGGTTCATACACGACCACCCTCGCTAACAACCACGACCTGGCAGCCCGCAAGGTTCTTGAGGAGGCCGGTGAAGTCTCCTTTGCGTCCAAGGACCTGGACGCCGGACGCGGCGACAAGCAGCGACTGATTGAAGAGATGGCCGACCTGGTCTATCACACCCTGGCGTTGGCAGCCGCCCAGGAGATCTCCATCTCTGAAATCGGCTCAGAGCTGAAGCGACGCAGCTAGCCGAGCAACCCGGGAAGCACCCGCAACAACTCGGGCGGTCCCTGAACGAGCATGGTTGTGATTACCGTTTCGGACCAACGGGCCATCTCATCACGGATCTTCTCCGGCGGTCCGACGAGCGCGACATCTTCGACCATGGCAAGAGGAATTGATGCGATTGCCTCCGCTTTCCTGCCCTCGAGGTACAGATCCTGGATGCGGTGGGCTTCGGCCTCGTACCCCATCCGGGCGACCACGTCGAAGTGAAAATTGGCTCCCTTGGCACCCATTCCGCCGACGTAGAGCGCCAGCATCGGGCGGATCACGTCAGCCGCTCGCTCCGGATCGGGGTTGATGATCACCGGAACCGGGCACGCGACTTCAAAGTCAGCGACCGTTCGGCGGGCGCCTGGTCGAGAGAAACCCTCGGCCATCGCGGACCGATAGAACTCGTCTGACCTCGGTGAGAACCAGAAGGGCAGCCACCCGTCGGCGATCTCGGCAGCCAGTGCTACGTTCTTGGGGCCTTCTGCCGCCAGGAAAATCGGAAGGTCCGGCCGCCGCGGATGAATTGTGACCTTGAGCGGCTTGCCGAGGCCGCTGCCACCGTCGAGTGGCAACTGGTAATGCTCACCTGCAAAGGCGACCGGACCTTCCCGGGCAATTACCTGCCGGACAATATTGACGTACTCACGGGTCCTCGCCAACGGCTTCGGATAGGGCTGGCCGTACCAACCCTCGACGACCTGGGGACCGGAAACGCCGAGCCCGAGTACGAACCTCCCTTGCGAGAGATGATCCATGGTCATGGCGGCCATGGCGGTCGCCGTCGGGGTCCTGGCGGACATCTGCATGATGGCTGTCCCCAGCCGCATCGTTTTTGTGTTCGATCCCCACCAGGCCAGTGGGGTCAGCGCGTCCGACCCGTATGCTTCGGCCGTCCACACACTTTCGTATCCGAGGTCTTCCGCCTCGGTCAACAGCTCGGTCATTCCGGTGGGTGGCTGCGCACTCCAGTAGCCGATCGACAAACCCAACTTCATTGCATTAACCCTTATCGCTGGCGGTCTATCGAGGCTAGCCGCCCGCTATTCGGCTGCCGACTACTACCAGCGCGCAGGACAACGACCAATTGACAGGTACCCGACTATTGCCCTACCGCTCGGAAGAACTGACGGCGATCCGTCGTTGTCGCCTTTATGGAAGGGACACCAATCATGACCAATACCGAATACGACGTGCTGATTATCGGAGCTGGACCAGCCGGGGAGAACGCTGCAGATGTTGCCAGACAGGGCGGCAAAAGAGTGGCGGTCATCGAACGTGAACTGGTAGGTGGGGAATGCTCCTACTGGGCCTGCATGCCCTCCAAGGCACTCCTGCGCCCCGGAGAAGCCCTCCGCATGGTCAAACGGGTGCCAGGCGCCCGTGAGGCGGTGACCGGCGACCTCGACGTAGCCGCAGCCTTGCGACGCCGCGACGCCTTCACCTCCGACTTCGATGACAGCGGCCAGGTGAAATGGCTTGACTCGGTCGACGTCGCCCTCATCCGCGGTCACGGCCGACTAACCGGCGAACGACAGGTCGAAGTCGAAACAAGCGACGGCGAGCGCACCACGTACCTCGCCGGCCAGGCGGTCATTATTGCTACGGGAACCGGTGCAGCCATTCCCCCGATCGATGGGCTGCGAGACATACGGATCTGGGACAACCGCCAGGCGACGACCAGCGCCGAGATCCCGCGCCGGTTGCTGGTTCTTGGAGGCGGCGTCGTGGGATCTGAAATGGCCCAGGCATGGCGTGATCTGGGCTCTGAAGAAGTGACGATCGTCGAAATGATGCCGCAACTCCTCCCCCGGGAGGAACCGTTCGCCGGCGCAGAACTCAAGGAAGCATTTGAAGCTATGGGAATCACCGTGCTGGTCGACTCCAAGATGGTCAAAGTTGTCCGGGATGGAGAGTCGGGTCCGGTAACCGGATATTTGGAGGACGGTACGACCATCGAAGCCGATGAGATTCTCGTTGCGGTGGGACGCCGACCCCACACCGGAGATATCGGCCTCGAATTAGTAGGTATCGAGCCTGGGAAGTTCATCGACGTTGACCGACACATGCGGGCGGTCGGCGCCGAGGGAGGCTGGCTGTATGCCGTCGGAGATGTCAACGGTCGCGCCCTCCTGACGCATACCGGGAAATACCAAGCGCGCATCGCTGGAGCGCATATCTCCGGACACGATTCATTCGCTTGGTCTGACGAGAACGCCATTCCTCGGGTCGTGTTCACGGACCCGCATATTGCCGCCGTCGGATACACAGCTGCCGACGCTCAATCCAAGGGTTTCAACGTCCATACGGTCGAATACGGCACCGGGTGGTTGGCCGGGTCTGCGACCCTCGGAGAAGGTATTTCCGGAACCAGCCAACTGGTGATCGACGGGGATCGGCAAGTCATCATCGGCGCAACCTTCGTCGGACCTGGCGTCGGAGAGCTCCTCCACGCCGCCACGATCGCCATCGTCGGAGAAGTACCGTTGGCGACGCTCTGGCATGCCACGCCGGCCTTTCCCACGATCAGTGAAATCTGGCTGCGGTTTCTGGAGGCCTACCGCGATAAATACGAGGTCGTCTTCATCTAATACGAACCGAGCCCGGCGATCGGGCTAAACAACGGTAACGAGCATGGTCCGGGACGTATGGTTGACTACTCTGCGTCCCGTCTGATGCCGATTGCCACCATTCCCTCAGTGGGACTCACCAGCGAGCAAGTTGCCGAGCGCTTCGCATCAGGCAGACGCAACGTGCGCCCGTCTGGCCCGGATCGCACGACCGCCGACATCATCAAGGCGAACACGCTCACGCGATTCAACCTTCTCATCGCCGTGCTCGTCGTTGTGATCGTCTTCGTCGCTCCGATACAAGATGCCCTGTTTGGCCTCGTCATGGTTATCAATTCCGTAATCGGCATCGTCCAGGAATTGCGGGCCAAAATCACCCTCGACCGCCTACGGCTCATCGAAGCACCGCATGTCCGAGTTATCCGGGATGGCATCGAAACCTCGGTTCCCGTCGAAGACGTCGTTCAGGACGACACCGTCGTCCTGCACTCGGGTGACCAAGTCGTCGTGGACGGAACGGTAAGTCGCAGTCACGGGCTCGAGATCGACGAGAGCCTCCTGACCGGTGAGGCCGATTCGGTTCCCAAAGAAGCCGGCAACTGGGCACGATCAGGCAGCTTTGTGGTCGCCGGCTCCGGACATATGGTCGCCGAGCATGTCGGCGTCGAGTCCTTCGCCGCCCAACTGGCCGTCGAAGCACGCAAATTCACGCTCGTCTACTCCGAGATCCGGTCGGGAATCGACACGGTTTTGACCATCATCGGGTGGATGCTCATTCCGATCGGTTCGATCCTCGTAATCGGTCAGCTCACCCAGGGATTCGCGCAAGCAGCAACCGGTGCGGTGGCCGGCATGGTCGCCATGATTCCCCAGGGTCTGGTGTTGTTGACGTCGGTCGCATTCGCCGTCGCGGTGGTGCGCCTCGGACGCCACCGGGTCCTGGTTCAGGAGCTTCCGGCGGTCGAAACCCTCGCCAGGGTCGATGTGGTTTGTTTCGATAAGACCGGAACCCTTACTGAGGGCACGTTGCGGCTGATCGCCACCCAGCTGATAGCGGGAGACAAGGACACCGTTCGTCAGGCCCTCGGCGCCCTGTCTCGCGTCGAGGACGAACCGAACGCCACCGCCCAACTGCTGGTCGGAGCTACCTCGGACCCGGTATGGCGACTCGCCCAATCGGTGCCTTTCTCTTCGGCTCGTAAATGGTCAGCCGCCAGCTTTCACCAACGCGGCACCTGGGTCCTGGGAGCGCCCGACGTCGTAGCCCCGCTCACGAAGTCTCTTGCCGCAACAGTCGCAAAACACACCAAGGCCGGGCGAAGGGTGATCGCACTCGCCTACACGGATGCGTCGTTGATCGGCACCGACCTGCCCCCGGGGCTAACCACCTGGGCCCTGGTGATTGTCGGGGACACGGTGCGGCCGGATGCCGAGGCGGCACTCGCTTACTTTGCTGAGCAAGGCGTCGCGGTAAAAGTGATCTCGGGCGACGACCCGAGAACCGTCGCCGCGATCGCCCATACCGCCGGGGTGGCGGGGTCCAACCGCGTAGTAGACGGACGCCGGCTTCCAACGGATCCCGACCGGCTTCAGGCGATCGCCGAACGGGGGGTTGTTTTTGGTCGCATCACCCCGCATCAGAAGCGGGACCTGGTGCTGGCGCTTCAGGCCAAGGGTCACACCGTCGCCATGACCGGTGACGGTGTCAATGACGTCCTGGCACTCAAGGAGGCAGATATCGGCGTGGCCATGGGCGGCGGAAGTGCCGCGTCACGGGCCGTATCGCAACTGGTCCTGCTCGACGGCACCTTCGACGCCTTGCCTCAGGTGGTCGCAGAAGGACGCCGGATCATCGGAAACATCGAACGGGTCTCCAACCTGTTCCTGACCAAGACGGTGTACGCGATGGCTCTGGCTGTTTCGACAGCCCTTGCCCAGGTCGCCTTTCCGTTTCTTCCCCGACAGCTCAGCCTGGTCGGAGCGCTCACGATCGGAATACCGGGTTTCTTCTTGGCACTCCAGCCATCATCGACGCCGGTTCGGCCAGGGTTCCTGCTGCGGGCATTTCGCTTCGCGATCCCTACCGGCCTCATCGCCGCCGCAGCGACCTACGGCGCCTATGGCCTCGCTCGGAGCCAGGGGGTGGGACTCGCCGAAGCGCGTACGACGGCAACGCTGGTACTCGTGACCGTCAGCCTTTTTGCTCTGCTCGTCGTGAGCCGGCCCCTGACCACGGCCCGGCAAGTGCTTGTCATGGCCATGACCTTCGTTTTTGTGCTGACCGTCGCATTCGAGCCACCGAGGGTTTTCTACGAACTGCCGTTGCCATCAGCCATCGTCATTTGGGCATCCGTGGGGATTGCTGCGGCCACCGGAACGGTGATGTACGCCGCCTGGCAGTTGTCAGGCTGGATCCTCCAGGGCGGCGTGCACTCCTTCGTGGCCGCGGTGGTTGGGACGTTTACGGGCAAACCGGCCGATCATGAGGGCTAGGAATCTGTGCCTCATGCTGGTGATGGGTTTGCTGGCGGGCGCATGTATCGCCGAACCGCTGGATCAGTCCCCGCTGAATACCTACCCGCCGACCAGTTCGATACCGTTCTCCGCCTCCACCACTCTGGTAAGCCCTCCTTCAACCTCCGAGAGTGACCAGATCGGCGCCGTAATCGAAGGTGCGATCGACGTGATCACGCTCGCCAAAGATCGACCGTTCGCCGGGCGGTTCCGCTATGACGTGTACGGCCCCGACTCTACGGTCGATGCTCCGGTCTTAGTTCTCGTGCACGACGTTGTTGGATCCGCCGAGATAACCGACCTCGCCCTCACGCTGGCCGAACAACACATCGTGATCGTCCCCCACTACGAAAGCCCGGTGCGGGGTGGGCGTTTTCCCGATCCCCTGTCGGTCACCGCGTGCGCCCTCGCTATGGCCACCGAGTCCGATGTATACGGCGGGGATCCGACCAACGTGTCCATCCTGGGCGTCGGGTTTGGTGCCCTGGCAGGATTCATCGTGGCGAATACCGCCACCCTGTACCTCCCCATAGAGTGCGAATTCGCCGAGATGGCTCCCCCGGCCCGGTTGGTCGCGCTGGGAGGAAGTTGGAGTCCTGACGCCCTGGCCAACGACTCATTCGACGCCATGGCCACCTTCATGGGGGGAACTCCTCAGCAGGTACCGGCAACGTGGGCGCTGCTCGACCCGTACCAATACGTCGAACCCGTGGACATCGAGATAACGCTGCTGCGTGGCGCTCACGACCTCGACGCTTCGGTGACCGACACGTTCGCAGGACACCTGCTCGCCGAGGGGTGGCCAGTGGTGGTCGGCATCATCACCGGCCACACGACCCGGAGTGCCTTAACCGATGCCCAGCCAAGCATCGCCAGCTATCTGGACCCCTAGTCCAGTTTGTCGTTCTTCCCGATCACGACGATGCCATTGTCCGATACGGTGAACCGCTTACGATCGGCTTCGAGGTCAACGCCAATCTCCATTTCAGCGGGCACTCGAACGTTCTTGTCGATGATGGCATTCCGGATGATCGCCCCCCGACCTATGTTCACATTCTCCAGGAGAATCGAACCCTGGATGTCAGCGTACGAGTTCACTCGAACCAGCGGCGAGAGTATCGATTGCACGACGTGCCCGCCTGAGACGACCGATCCTGACGACACCATGGAATTGACAGCCTCGCCACGCCGCTCGTCCTCGTTGTGGATAAATTTGGCGGGAGGATACGTCGGTTGCCACGTCCGAATGGGCCATTCGGCGTTGTACAGGTCGAAGATGGGATCGAGTGAGATCAAGTCCATCGACGCTTCGTAATACGAGTCGATCGTTCCGACATCGCGCCAGTACCCCACCTCGCGGGGACTCTGGCCCGGCACCTTGTTCTCTGCATAGTCGTAAACGTAGGCGTCGCCCTCGGCAACCAACGCTGGGATAATGTTTCCACCGAGGTCATGGCGCGAATCTTCAAGTTCAGCGTCGGCCCGGATGACCCTTTCGAGCACGTCGGCTTTGAAGATGTAACTGCCCATGGAAGCGAAAGCTTTGGTGGGGTCACCGGGCAACGGCGGCGGCACGGGCGGCTTCTCCACAAAGGCCCGGATGAGTCCGCTCGCGTCGGCGTCAATGACACCAAAATCGGTGGCGTCGGCGATCGGGACCTGGATCCCTGCGACGGTTACGCCGGCTCCAGACGCCAGGTGGGCGTCAAGCATTTGGCGAGGGTCCATCCGATAGATGTGATCGGCGCCGAACACGATGACGTGCTCGGGACGCTCATCATCGAGGATGTTGAGGTTCTGGAAAATAGCGTCTGCGGAACCCGAATACCACTGTGGACCGCGTCGCATCTGGGCCGGCACCGCCGTGACGTAGTTCCCAAGAATGGGTGACAGGCGCCACGTCTGGCTCAGGTGCTTGTCAAGGCTGTGGCTCTTGTACTGTGTAAGGACCGCAATGTGATGGAACTGGGCATTGGTCAGGTTGGACAGAACAAAGTCAATCAGCCGGTAGTGACCGCCAAACGGTACAGCTGGCTTGGCTCTCGATCGCGTCAAAGGGTGTAAACGTTTCCCCTCACCACCGGCAAGGACCATGGTCATAATTCGTGAACTCATACCGTGAAACTAGTCGCGTAACTTTCGCTCTGTCAGACTGAGCGGGTGGCAAAACGACATCTTGTGGCCCTGATCATGACAATATCCGCCTGTTCGACACCGGCCATACCGGCCAATGTCGATCCGCTGCCGGTGGTTTCGGCCACCGAGTTCCAACAACGACTCGACGGATCGTCCCAACCGATGGTGGTGAATGTATGGGCGTCATGGTGTTTGCCGTGTCGGGCAGAAGCGCCACTGTTGCGCGAGGCCGCCCGGCATTTCGAGGGTCAAGTCACTTTCATCGGCGTGGACGTTCAGGACAAACCGGCCGAAGCAGCGGCGTTCATCGCCGAATTCGGATTGGATGAATTCGATCACGTGGCCGATCCCGACCGTTCGATCCCCGCGCTACTCGGTGGTTCTGGCGTCCCGATCACCTATTTTGTTGCATCTGGCGGCGACATCATCTCCATGCACATCGGGATCATCGACGAACGATCGCTCGTCTCAGGCATCGACGCACTCCTGGCGATCCCGTAGTGGAATTCACCCTGCTTTGGGCTGCGCTAACTGGCGTCGGGGCCATGTGGGCGACCGACCGCTTGCTCAATGCTGACGGGCGTCGCTTCGACGACCTACTGAGCGCCGCGCTCATCGGGTTAGCCGTCGGCCGCCTGGCCGCCATGATCATTGGTGGTTCATATCCATGGCAGCATCCCGGACTCATCCTCCTGGTTCGAGCAGGAGTGCATCCGGGCTGGGCGTCGCTGGCGGCCCTCGTCTGGTTGGCAGTTCGGTTTCGGTCATCACCCATCACCCTGGGAGCCATGGCGGTTCCCGCACTCGTCGGTTTGGGCGGTTGGGAGGCGGGATGTGTGTTCCGCTCCGCGTGTGGCGGCGTCACGGTCGGGTCCTCACCCCTCCCGATTGGACTCATCGCCGGAGTGGCGTTGGCCGGCGCCGCTTTGCTCGTGCATCGCCTCCCACCGCCAACCAAGCCCGGAGCGGCATTGCTGGCTGCCGGGGTCATCCGATCGGCGAGCGAACCCTTCCGTAGCGCCCTGACCCACTCGATCATCTGGTGGTACCTCGCGGCAATCGTCGTCGGATTGATTGTTGTAGTTGCCGGAAGAAGACATCCGGCAAGATTTGGCACGGGGTAGAGTTACCCGAGCGACGCACAAAGAAGGTCACATGCCTGCCAGCGAAATCTATGAGCTTCTCGACGCCATTACCCCGTCCATCAAAACCCTGATGGATGACCACCGCGAGCGGCGTGAGCACTGGTATGCCCATGAGATCGTCCCGTGGGAACTGGGCCGGAACTTCAAAGAGGAGCCCTGGGACGAATCGCAGTGCACGATTTCGCCGGAGGCACGCACGTCACTGGTCCTCAACCTCCTCACCGAAGACAACCTGCCCTACTACCACAGCGAAATCGAGCTTCACTCCAAGGACCATGAACTGCTCGCCGAATGGAACCGCCAGTGGACCGCAGAAGAGGGTCAGCATGCCATCGCCCTTCGCTCGTACCTGCTGACTTCGCGCAACTGTGACCCTCGCGAATTGGAAGATGATCGGTTGGCCACGATGACTACCGGCTATTCGACTGGCCTTCCCAACCCGATCGCCTTATTCGCCTACACGTCGGCGCAGGAACTGGCGACCCGGGTATCGCATCGAAACGCCGGACGGATCACGGACGACCCGGTTGCCTACGAGATCATGTCGCGTATCGCGGTCGACGAGAACCACCACTTCATGTTTTACCGCGGAGCGGTGACCGCCATGCTCGCTGAGAATCCTTCGCTAGTTCTCCCCGAGATCTACCGGGTTCTTTCCAACTTCGAGATGCCGGGAGTTGGCATGCCGAAGTACATGCGCCGGGCCATTCAGATGGCCAAGGCGGGCGTCTACAACATGCGCATCCATCACGACCGGGTTCTGATTCCTCTCATCCGTGACTGGAAGATCGAGTCGCTGGAGGGGCTGACGACGAAGGCCCAAGAGTTCCAGGAGAAGATCATGGGCGTCCCGGCCCTGGCGAACCTTCAGGCCGAAAGCTTCGAAAAGCGCTACGGCCTGGCTACCTAGTCGGACCGATGAACCGCCGCAGGTAGCTCGAACCGGACCACTCCTCCCGGGCCCTCGCCAATCCCAATGGTTCCATGGTGAGCGTCGATTACCGATTTGGCGATGGCCAGGCCGAGTCCCGATCCCGAGTCGCTCCGGGAAGGATCGTTGGTTGTGAACCTGTCGAACGCAACGAGTTGGAAATCCGGATCGAACCCCGGACCGTGATCGGCCACCTCCAGAACACCACCAAGGCCGCCGGAAGACACACGAATCCGAACCGCCGACCCGGCCGGGGCGTATCGAATGGCGTTGTCAACGAGGTTTCTGATGAGCCTCCCTACAGCACTCGGATCGGCGTCGACCATCACCGAATCAATCGCCTCGACCTTCAGCTGCACTTTCGAGGCCTCGGCGATGGTGACGAGGCTATCGACGGTCTCATCGGCGAGTTCGGCCAGGTCGATCGCCACGGGAACGATGCCGCCCGCCTCGACCCGACCCAGGATGGATAAGTCGTCGACGAGACGCTCGAGGGTTCGCACGTTGGCGGCTAGCCGCTGCAACATGATCGCCTCATCCTCGACGAGGTCATCCTGGAGCGCCTCGATGCCGGCCCGCAAGCCCGATAGCGGAGTTCGGAGATCGTGCCCGACGGCCGCCAGAAAGTCTCTCCGGCCCTGGTCGTCACGTTCTCGCTGGCGTTTGGCTGCATCGAGGTGGGTAACCATCTCATCAACGGCTCGGGCCGTGGTACCCACCTCGTCAGGGCGCGAGACGTTGGTCCTGACCGAGGTGTCGCCTGCGGCGACCAATTCGGCGGTTTTGGCGATCTGGGCGAGGTCAGCGGTCACCGAGCCCGCAACGTTGAGCGCCAGCGTCAGGCCGAGCGCAACTCCGAGACCCAACTCTACGAACATCAACCGGAGGTCGTGAGGGGCGAGAAACATAGGCGACGCCATGACCGCTCCCAGCGCGGCCACCAGCACGGCTGATACGGCAACGATCTGAATCGTGAGGGTTATAGAGGTCAACCGTTGGGCATACCGCCTCAGGACCCACCCTGCGACAACCGTGACCAAAGTCACTGTTCCGAATATGCCGTACAAGGCAAAGCGCTCAGGAGCGGTTGGCTGCATGGCCGCTTCGCTGACGGCCACCCAGACGGTGGCGATCCCCACGGCGAGGATGACGAGCCGGGTCATCCTTCGAACCTGTAACCGACGCCGCGAACGGTGATCAAACGATCAGGCCGCTCGGGATCTTGCTCGATCTTGTGCCGGATACGCCGCACGTGGACGGTAACCGTTGACGTGTCTTGCCATTCGGCCGAGGAGTGCCAGACGTGATCAAGTAGCTGGGACCGTGAAAACACCTGGCGTGGGGACGAGGCGAGAAACAACAACAGGTCGAACTCGCGGGCAGTCAACGTCACGAGTTCCCCATTGACGGTGACCTCCCGACTGTTCGTGTCAATGGTCAAACCATCAAATTCGAGAACCTCCACGCCGGGGGTCGGCGCGACCGTGGCTCGACGCAGCACCGACTTGACTCGCGCCACAAGCTCGCGTGGCGAGAACGGCTTGGACACATAATCATCGGCCCCGAGCTCAAGGCCGATGATGCGATCTGCTTCTTCGGTTCGTGCCGTCAACACGATTACGGGCACATTCGAATTGGTTCGAAGCTCCTTGAGAATGTTCAGGCCACCGACTCCTGGGAGCATGAGGTCCAAAATGAGCAGGTCCGGTAGGCCGCGTCGCAGCATTTCGACGGCTTCGGTGCCTGTGGATGCGGTGTCGACCCGGAACCCATCGCGCTGCAAATAGGTCGTCATGACTTCGCGTATGGTTGGCTCGTCGTCGACGACCATGACTAGCGGCTGCTTGTTCATGTCGCCATCGTACGGCAGCTGCCAGCCGTCGCAACCCGTGTTCCTCGCATGTTCACCGTTCTGTTCTCGGCCGTTCCTCCGCAGCCAGCACAGTGACATCTAACGCTTCTCACAAGGAGGACATACTTATGAAGCGAATCATGATCCTGGGCATCGCAGTTCTGATGGCCGTAACGACAGCCGCACCGGCCTTTGCCGCAAAACCAGAAAGCGGGCCGATCACGCCAGATTTCATCTATGCCGACGGCGAGCTCTATGGAACGATTCTGAAGGGCTCACTTCCATATAACGGGAAGAACAAGTCGTTTGATCAACTGTTCTTGGTGCCCGATCAGCAGCCGGTGGCTGAGGCCGCTCCTGGCAAGGGCTACAACGGGGGCCGCTGGTTACCGACTCCGGTCGACAAGACCATGACCTTTCCCGAAGGCCATATGATCACGTCGGCCGCAGAACTCGCGTATGCCGAGTCCATGGGCTGGGTGACAATCGGCGCACCCAACACCGGGGCGGCGTTCCTCTGCCCGCTCATTCCCAACCACTGACGCCAACCTAGGCAAGCCAACTGATGCTGGTCCGGCAACCCGCCGGACCAGCATTCGTTTTGAGGTTTCTACACTCCCCGTGTGCCACATATTGAAATTCTCGGGGCTTCGGTTCGATTTGGACTCGTGCCAATCCTGTCGGACATCTCGATGACGCTCGAACCAGGGGAAGTTGCCTGGCTCCGCGGTCCGAACGGTGCCGGAAAGTCGACCCTATTGCGACTGATGGCGGGACTCATCCGCCCGGTCTCGGGACAGGTACTCATGTTCGGCAAAACCCCGGGGCCCTCCACGCGCAAAAGAACCGGCCTGGTGGCGCATCGCCCGGCGTTGTACGAAGAACTCACCCTTGAAGAAAACCTCACCTTCTTCGCCGACTTGACGGCCACACCTCACATCCGGGTCGATGAGGCACTCGACTCGGTCGGTCTCGCGGGCGCACGAACCAGAAAGGCCCGGGACTCATCGGAGGGTATGCGCCGCCGGGCCGACCTGGCCAGGCTTCTACTCACCGACCACGACCTGCTTCTCCTCGACGAGGCCCATTCGGGACTCGATCGCCAGGCAGGTGGACTGGTCGAAGCGTTGGTCGAGCGCACCATCGGCCGGGGCGGCGCCTGTGTACTGGTGTCGCACGCCACCGAGATCGCCTTTGCCACCAAGGTCATCGAGCTGAACGAAGGGAGCCTGCTGTGACCTTTCGGCACCAGGCTCTCGTTATCCTCCGTCGCGATCTACGAATCGAAGGGCGAACTGGCGAAGCGCTGCTGATCACGCTTCCGTTCGGCCTGGCAGCCCTCTTCCTAATACCTTTGGCCCTCCCCCTCGACACCGAGCTGTTGTCGAGGATTGGGCCAGGCATGTTCTGGGCCGTCACCCTGCTGTTCGGCATGTTCATAACCTTCAGACAATCCGCCGGCGAGTCCCCGGCTCAGCACGAACAACTCCGAATGCTCGGCGTGGATCCCGCCGCCCGATACACCGGCCGCGTCATCGCCAGCACGCTCTTGCTCGTTGTATTCGAAGTCGTCCTGGCTCCCACGACGATTCTGCTTTTCGCTCCCGAACCGCTCGACGGGTGGTTGTGGGCAATTCCTCTGGCACTGTTGGTGGCTGTCGGACTGGCCTTGATCGGCACGTTGGTCTCTGACATGACTGCCTCGCTGCGGGGTCGCTCGACACTCGCCCCACTACTGGTCGCACCACTTTCGATCCCCCTCCTGGTTCCCGCCGCACAGGGCCTGGAATCGATCCGCACGAACAACGGTATCCTGGTACCAGCACTGTTCATGGTCCTCGTCGTCCTGGCGCTGGCCGTGATCGGCGTCATGACAGCCCAACCTCTTGAGGAGACGACCTGATGAAGCTCCGCTATGCCCTCCTCGGCCTGGCGACGGTCGGGATTGCCTACGGATTCAGCTGGGCACTCCGGATGCCAGCCGATGCCGTCCAGGGTGAAAGCGCCAGAATCATCAGCGTGCACGTGCCGACCTCTTGGCTGGCTTTTTTGGCGTTCGGCCTTACTGCGGTCTTCGGACTCGCCTGGCTGGCAACCAAACGCGCAAAACTGGACCATCTAGCCGCCGCCTCCGCCGAGATTGGCGTCCTGTTCACCGCATTGGCCCTGGTTACCGGCATGATCTGGGGCAAGGCCACATGGGGCATCGCCTGGGACTGGGGAGATGCCCGGTTGGCAAGCACCGCCATGATGTTCTTTGTCTATCTCGGATACCTGGCGCTCCGGCGAGCCACCCCCGACGCCACCCAGCGCGCCCGTCGATCGGCCATCCTCGGAGCCGTTGGCGCTCTCCAGGTCCCGTTGGTCTATTTCTCGGTCAATATCTGGAGGACTCTGCACCAGACCCAGTCGGTTCGACCTGATGGCGCCAGCATGCCGACCGAAACGTTGATATCAATGCTCGTCAACCTCGGCGCATTCACCCTCTTGTACCTGGCTCTTCTGGTCTGGAGAACCGACCAATTGCGGATTGAGGAGACCTACCTGGCCGAGATCTCCCTGGCGCCCAACGCCGGTGCGGCTGTCACTCCACCGAAACTGCAGCCCGGATCATGACCGATCCAGCAGTGCTCGCCTCATTCATCGTCACCTATCTGGCTGTCGCCGGATATGTCGGATCGCTCGTGTGGAGAGACCGCAAACAACGTGAGCATCGCTGATGCGAAACAAACTGTTCGTGTTGCCGGCGTTGGGAGTAATCGGCGTGATCGCGGCGTTCCTCATTGGTGGCGGACTCACGTCCAACACGGTGTACTACCTCTTCCCGGATGAGGCAATCGCTCAACAAAGCAGTTTCCAGGACGGGCGGGTTTTCCGACTCGGCGGCCGGGTGGTTCCTGGATCGGTTGACGCTTCCGAAGAGATCAGCTTTGAAGTGACCGATGGCGGCGCCTCGATCAACGTTGTGACGAATCGAACCCCTCCACAATTGTTCGGCGACGATGTCCCGGTTCTGTTGGAGGGTTATTGGGAAGACGGCACGTTCCGGGCCACTCAAATCATCATCCGCCATGACGAGCAATACATCGCCCCGGACGGGTACGAGGAAGGTCAGTGACCGCATTACTCGGTGATGTGGGCCTGTTGGTGGCCATGTTTGGTGCTCTGACGCTCGTTGCCGCTGGTGTACCGCTCAGCGGAGGGACCGTGCCAGTCGGCTGGTACCGAACTGGAGCCCGGATGATGTTGGCCGGTTCGATCCTGTCGATGGCAGCCCTGCAACTCGGGCTCCTGTCGAACGATTTTTCGATCGCCTACATCGCCAACAACTCGGCAACCACCACCCCGACGATCTTCAAAATGGCCTCGGCGTGGGCGGCGCTCGAAGGAAGCATCGTCCTGTGGGGGCTGGTGCTGGCCGTCTTCACATACCTGGTCTACCGCCAGTTGGGCGACGCCTCAGATCTGCTCGGGGCGGGAGCGCTCACGGTGCTTGGCATCGTGGCCGTGTTCTTCTTCGGGTTGATGGTCACCGTCGCGAATCCTTTCGCGGTTTGCACCGAAGCTTTCGGAACTAGTTGTGCGGCAAGCTCGCCATGGCCGTGGTCGGCTACGGCGAGTGTCACCGAGGGACGCGGACCGAATCCGCTGCTCCAGAACCATTTCCTGATGGCCGTGCACCCACCGATCCTCTACGTCGGCTACGTGGGGTTGACCGCCCCTTTTGCCTTCGCGATTTCTGCCCTGGCGCAGCGGCTGCCTGGCATTGAGTGGGCAAAACGGACCAAACAATGGACGCTCATCAGTTGGTCGGCGCTGACGACAGGCATCTTGCTGGGCGGTTGGTGGTCGTACGAAGTACTCGGCTGGGGTGGGTACTGGGCGTGGGATCCCGTAGAAAATGCCTCATTCATGCCGTGGTTGTTGGCAACGGCCTTCATTCACTCTTCGTTTGTGCAGATCCGGCGGGGCATGCTCCAATCGTGGAACTTTGTCCTGGTAATCGCCACGTTCTCCCTGACAATTCTCGGTACCTTCTTGACCCGATCTGGCTCGATCACATCGGTCCACTCATTCACGCAGTCGGCGATCGGCCCGGCACTCCTGGCATTCCTGGCCATCGTGGTGATTGGCTCGTTTGCCCTGTTCGCAACCCGGGCCCAATTGGTTGCCAGCTCTCCCCGCCTCGAATCATTCTCCAGTCGAGAAGGCGCCTTCCTCGCCAACAACTTGCTTCTGACCGTCTTCGGCTTCGTCGTGTTGATAGGCACCCTCTTTCCGATCTTCGTGGACGCTTTCGCCGGCCGAACTGTGGCGATCAGCGCACCGTTCTTCAACCGATTCGCCGTGCCGCTGTCCCTCACATTGATATTGGCGATGGGCATCGGTCCGGTCATGCCGTATCGGGTCGCCAAATTGTCACTCGTCTGGGAACGGATCCGCACCCCCATTCAGGTCGGCCTCGCCGCCGGGGCTTTGGCGGTAATAGTGGGCGTGCGCGCCCCCTGGCCACTATTGACGTTCACCCTGACGGGATTCGTGGCCGCCGCGATTTTGCGACACCTGTACTCCCAGGCCGCCCGCCTACGCGCCAAGCGCGAACTCACACTCGGAGCATCCGCCCTCCAGGTCATCCAGGCGGACCCCGGATTCTGGGGCGGCCAGTTGTCGCACCTCGGTGTGCTCATCATTGCCGTCGGTATCGCCGGTTCCAGCGGATTGGCCACGGCCGATACGGCAACCATCGCCGTTGGGGACTCGATCTCCTTCTCCGGCTACACGGTTGAATACCGGGCTCCGTTCAGCCGATCCGAACCAAACCGTGACGTGCTCGGCGCCCGGCTATTCGTTAGCCAGAACGGCCAGACCATTGATGCCGTAGAGCCGCGACTCAATCGATTCGCCGGCGTCAACCAGTTCATCCCCACCCCCGGCGTGATGTCACGGCTGTCCGGCGATCTCTATGTCTCGGCTGTCGATATTCAGGCCGACTCCGTGACCGTCGACCTGTGGTGGTTTCCGCTGCAGTGGATGGTCTGGCTCGGAGGACTCGTGATCGCTATCGGCGGGGTCTGGTCGGCGACAATGCGGCGGGTTTCCCGGCCTGCCGGTGGCCAGCCCGCCGCCGAGCCCGTCCGGACCGATGCGTAGCCGCAGCCTCATCCGACTCGCCATCACCGTCTCCCTCGCCACCATCGTGGTTTGGGGCATGTTGGGCACTACTGCGAGCGATGCCGACCGACTCGCCAACCTCAGCGCCCAGGTGGCATGTCCCGTGTGTGAGAACTCGGTCGCCGATTCTCAGGCCGCCTATGCCCGCAACATTCGAACCTACATCGCCGCCGAAATTGCCGAAGGTCGAACCGATCGACAGATCCTGGACGGATTAGCCAACAGTTTTGGCGAGGAGATCATCCTCGATCCGCCCGCCTCGGGTTTCGGGTTGTGGCTGTGGGTGGCTCCGGGAGCGGTCATCTTGCTCGGCTTCTGGGCGATCGGTTCGCTGAGGCGCACATCAGGAGCGGAGGGTCCATGAACGGCCCAGACCTCCTCGGTCAGGTTCAACGGGATCTCGCCGAAGTAGCTGAGCAACTCGCCAGCGGTGAACTGGATGAAACGACCGCCGACAAGCTCACCGCCACCTACGAGGCAGAGATACGCCGCCTCACGGTAGGGGGCGAAACCTCCGAAGGAACGCCGACCAATCGCCGGAGTGGGGTTCGTTTCTTGATAGGCGCTGCGGTACTCATCGTGGCCTTCGCCGGTATTACCTGGGCGGCGAGCGGGGCGATCGTAGGACGAGAGCCAGATGCGTTCTCCGGTCCTGACCGTCAGGTCGACCTCGAGTCCATCAGCAACGAGCAGATGATCGAAGTGATCACCGCCAACGCCGATATCCCCGAGGTCAACCGCATGCGACTTGCCCTTGCCGAGCGCTACTTCGAATCCGGTGAGTATTCCGAGGCGTTGACCTGGTTTCAATCCGTCCTCGACGCCGAGCCATCGCCACTCGAAGAGTCGGAGGCACTCGGTCGGGTCGGATGGATGATCCTGGACTCAGGCGATGCCGAGACGGCGCTGCGATTCGTCGACATGTCGCTCGACGCCAACCCGGCCAATCTGGAAGCGACCTACTTCCGGGGTCTCATCTACGCCCGCCTGGGACGCACACCAGAAGCGCTTGCCGATCTGAGAGAGGTGGCTGCCAGTTCAGACCTCCCCGACGATGTGCGTGCGGTCGTAACCGAGGCGATCGCGGCCTTGGAGGATGGCTCATGAAAACCACGCGAATCGCCTGGGTCGGAGTGCTGGCCCTCTTTGCGGGGGTTGTGGTTCTCGCCGTGAACCTGGCCGACACGGAACCACGGGTCTCGACGTCGCCACTTATCAATCAAGCCGCTCCGGCCTTCGACCTTCCCCGCCTCGACGGGTCCGGAAACGTCCAACTTGACGATTTTGCCGGCAAGATCGTCATGGTCAACTTCTTTGCATCCTGGTGCCTCGAGTGCCGGTTGGAACACGCAGACTTGACGGCCGCCGCCAACACGCTGGCCCCCGACGTCGCTCTGATCGGCATCACCTATCTCGACACCCCAGAAGACGCCAACGGATTCCTCGACGAACTCGGCCGGGCAGAGTCAGCCGAATATCTGTTCGACGAACCGGGCTTCGCCTCCATCGAGTACGGCCTCTTCGGTGTCCCGGAAACGTTCTTTGTCGACGAGACCGGGACCATCGTCGCCAAGGTCACCGGCCCGGCCAATCTGGGATTGATCCTCAGCATTGTCGATGACATAAAGGCAGGGAAGGCCACCGGCGTGACCGAAACGGGCACACCGCAGGGTTCGCCGAACGATTAGGGAGCCGCCACCAACCCGCAGTTGACGATTTCGGGGGCGTCGAGGCCGGCCGTGCCATCCCCGGTGCCTTTGAGATGAGCATCAAAGAACGACACCAGTTGTGTCTCAACCAGGGCGCTACTGCGCAGCGGGTCCAACGACCCACCTATCCCCAGGTAGCGCGACAACGGTGACAGTCTCGGGAGAAGCGTGAAGTCGCGGTGGGCCGTTCCACTGATACATCGCAGCGGAGTGGCGTTGCCCGAGACGGCGAATAGGGCGGCCAGCGGGACCTCATTCGGCTCACTCAACCATTCTTCGGATCGCAGGGCTGCCATCGGAACATCTAGTCCCGAGGCAAGGATCTGCTCATCGACGGGCTCGACCCAGGGATCGAGGCCATAGACGGCCACACATCGATCATCCGTAGCGCAGAACTCGATGGCCGCTCCGCCGCCCGTCGAGTGACCAAATAGCCCAATGCGCGCGACGTCAAGCCGACCTTCCAGCAAACCATCGCCGTCCAAGCCGGTATTGAGCCGTTCGATCACCTCCATCGCCTGGCCAATGTCGAGGCGAAAGGTGTCCACAAGGTTCTCAGAGGCGGCGGCATAAGCAACGTCTCCGACCGTCTCGAGGTCCGGGAGCGCCTCGGGATCGACGACTGCAAAGGTCGCCCCGTCGTCGATCGTGGTCCCAAGTGCACCGTACGTATGGTCGATAGCGACGACGACATACCCGTTGGCGGCCAGGGTCTCTGCCTCATTGAAGGCAACGGTCCGAAACCCCGCCCAACCGTGGGAATAGACGACAACCGGATACGGCGAAGTAGCCGGAGCCACTGCCGCCCCCAGGGCACTCCCCATTGTTGTGTTCTTCAGGTGATTGAGCGTGAACGACGGAAAACCGAGGTAGCCGGCTGCGGCTGGACCAAACCGATCAAAGGCGTCGACAAATGGAGCCGATGGGCCGTCATCGGTAACTGCCGGGTACCAAACCTGCAAAGCGATCTGGCGTGGACCACCAGGAGTCGGTCCGTAAACCTCGATACGGTCAGCGCTTACCGATCGCACCAGGATGGTACCGACCGGTGTTGGCGGGGCGGCCACTTCGACCACCGGCAGAGCAAGAGCGGGAAGGGTCAGCAGGGCCAGCCCAAAAACACCGCCAAGGGCTTTTGCGAACTGAGACCAGCGGCCAGGAGGCGGTTCCGGCGAAACGGGGCTCGGCGAAAGAATCTCCCATGCCGTAGCAACTGCGACGACAACGACCAGGGCATAGATCGGGTACAACTGCCAGCGCAGGTCTTCGGTACGGATGTGCATGAGCAACGCGCCAAGCGCCACGATGATTGGCACCCAACCGTACGGGCGGCGCGGCTGACCGGTAACCGACGGCCACAAAATGAAGGCGACCAACGAGGCGACTATCACAATTTCCCATACCCTCATGGGGCGAAGCTACACCGTTCTCAGGTCGAAGCCGAAGGGCAACTCGAGCCGGTGGGCGGTGAGCAGCGCTTCGTTACCGAGCAACTCGCGGGTTGGGGCATCGGCGACAACCCGACCCGAATCAAGAATGATCGAGCGCTCACATAGCTCCAGGGCGTAGGGCAGGTCATGGGTGACCATGACGACGGTGACGTCAAGCTCGGCAAGAATGGTGGCTAATTCCCGCCGGGAAGCCGGGTCCAGATTTGAGGAGGGTTCATCCAGCACGAGGATCTCGGGCTGCGAGGCGAGCACGGTCGCGACGGCCACTCGACGCCGTTCTCCGAGCGAGAGGTGGTGGGGCGCCCGATCGATCGCGTGTTCCATTCCCACCGCGGTCAGGGCACTGATCACCCGTTGATCGAGCTCGTCGCCGGTTACCCCGAAGTTGGCTGGCCCGAATGCGACGTCCTGTCGGACTGTGGGCATGAAGAGCTGGTCATCGGGGTCCTGAAATACCATCCCGACCCGCCGCCGGATTTCCATGACCGACTCCTCGTTGAGGGGTAGGCCTCCAACCGTGACGACTCCGTCGGCGGGCATGTGGATCCCATTCAGATGCAACACCAGCGTGGTTTTGCCAGCCCCATTCGGACCAAAAATGGCCACTCGCTCCCCGGCTTCGATGGTCAGGTCAACCCCGTCGAGGGCTTGGTGTCCCCCCGGGTAGGAGAAAGAGAGGCCCCGCACGGCAATCGAGGTGCTCATCGTGCACCCACCAGGGCCAACACGGCCACGATGCCGGCCAGCGCGGGGATCGCCAACGCTCTGGCGATGTCGGCGGCGGCCGCCGGCGAATCATCCGTCGTTGGCATCGTCCCCTGAAACCCGCGAGCGACCATCGCCAGATATACCCGCTCTCCACGCTCATAGGACCGGATGAAGAGGGCTCCGGCCGATGTCGCCAATGCCTTGATCTGCCAAAACATCTTGGGCTCGTAGCCGCGAGCTGCCATGGCTACCCGCATCCGACTCATCTCGTCACTGATCACTTCCAAATATCGGACCATAAACCCGGCGATGGCCACGATTGCCGACGGCACCCGCAGCCGGTTCATACCGGCCAGGATCTCAGGGATCTCCGTCGTGGCCGCCAACAGAATCGACGCCACGACCCCACAGGACGCCTTCGCCAGGATCGTCCAGGCTGCCAGAAGGCCTGCCTCGGAGATGCGTATCCCGGCGAACGAGGAATAAGGCGCTTCCCCGACGAATGGCAAAAGCAGTGCGAAGAGCAGGAACGGGACCTCAATGAGCATCCGTTTGCCGATGAATCGCACCGGGATGCCAGCCAGACCGGCCACGACAGCCAAACCTACGGCGTACAAACCGAACGCCCATATCGCCCGGGCAGGCGTGGCAACCACTGCCGCTACAAACAGAAGGAGACCGGCAACCTTCAAGTGACCAGGCAACTTATGGACGACCGAATGCCCGTGGACGTGGAGGGCGTGAGCGTGGCCCCCGCTCATACGGTTGACCGCCGACGGACCAGTTTCAAAGCACCCCATCCGAGGAGGAACGTTGCGACGATCCCGATGCCCCCGGCGACGATGGTCCCGGCCGCTCCGGACAGGCCGGCCGTTCCGTAGTCCGAGAGCGGCGAACTGGCCGTGGCGCTCGCCCGGGCGTCGACGCCAATCCCCGTTTGTTCAGCCACCCACATGAGTCCGTCGGGGTTGGCCGATGCGAACGTCGTCAAACCGAGCAGAATCACGGCCGCGACTCCAGCGAGTGTCCAGAAGCGCCGCATCGACAGTCGCTCGGCCCCGTCGGTCGCCAGGTCCTTCGCTCCGAAAACCAGATCTGGCCGGGCCTGAAGGACTGCCCCAACGACCGCGATCGTTATGAATCCCTCCCCGATACCAATCAGCAAATGGCTTCCGGCCATGAGGGCCAGCACATTGGTGAGGCTGACTCCCCCGACGCCACCGATGGCGTATTCCACGACGAACATCACCGCTGAGGCCACCACCGAAACCATCGCTGCGACAAAAGAAGCTCCCAGCACGGCGCGGCGAGTAGGCGGCAGCGGTGCCCGGACCAGGCGGAACACAAACCAACCCGACAGGGTGGTCACGACCGCCATATTGATGAGGTTCAACCCGAGCGCCGAGACCCCACCGTCGGCGAACAACAGAGCTTGCAGCACGATGACGACGGAAACGACGACCACCCCGACCGACGGACCCATGAGGATCGCCGCCAGGGCTCCGCCGAGCAGGTGGCCGCTCATTCCGGGAATAACCGGGAAGTTGATCATTTGCAGGACGAACACGAAGGCCGCCACGAGACCGGCCAGAGGTATTTGTCGATCCTTGAGTCGGGCGGTCGATTGACGCAGAGCACCGCTCAGCCCTCCGGCTGCGACCACGCCCGCACCTAGGGAGGTTGCGCCGTTGAAGAACCCGTCGGGGATGTGCATGTACCGCCTCTTGCAAGCTGCTTGCAATAATTATACGGCGATATCAGGACGAGCGTGAATCCGTTATCCGGCGGTGGCAACCAGAGCGTCGAGCTCGGCTCGCAGCTCCGCTTCCCCAACCGCTCCGGCCCAGGAGGTTTTCACAATCCCATCGTGGGTGATGAGGTAGGAGACCGGTTGGTAGGGAACGCCATACGCCGCGAAGATGGCTTCCTCGGCATCGAGTCCCCAGCGCACGTTGCCAGATGTCAGAAGCTGTGCGGCCCGCGACGCCGTGTCCTCCATGGACCCCTTCCAGGCCACGGCCAGGAACGTCACTTCGTCTGCATAATCCGCTGAAACTTCATCGATAACGGGTAACTCCCGTTGACAGGTGCCTCACCACTCGGCCCAGAACACCATGTACACGGGCTTCGAGCCCTCTGACAAGGTGAACGTCGAACCATCGCTCAGCACCAGCGAAAAGTCAGGCGCTTCGGGTCCTTCGACTCCGGACGGAGATGGCTCGGGTTCGGCTGCGGAAGGCCCGGTGGTATCAGTCGATCCGGTGTTGGTGGCGGGGATGGTCGGGCTGCTTTCGGACACAGTCGTGACCGCTCCGGCAACTGGCTCAACCGTCGTCGAAACCTCGGTGGCTGCTCCCCCGCACGCGGTGGCGACAAAAACTACGGCGACGAGCAGACTGACGGATCGGTTCATGTGGCCAGTTTGGAACAATTCGGCTCCAACCTCAACCTGAGTTCTCAGAATGTTCACATTCCCGACAGAGTCCGCCAAGTGCGAAATGCGACGGGTTTACCGTGAATCCGAACGAATCATGTAACTCTGCGAAGAACGGTTGCAGGGCCTGAGCGGGAACATCGATGGTGGACCCACAGCGATCGCAGGTCAGGTGGTGGTGTTGATCCGCCGCGCTCAGATGGATGACGCCGGGACCATGTCCGAGGTGGACATGATGGACCAGTTCAAGCCGCTCGAACACTTCGAGAGTCCGGTATACGGTCGATGGGTCGATCGTTTGCTTGGCAACTACCTGTGCGCGTTCATGAACCTCGGTTGAACTCAGATGGTCGTCATGTTCTGCGGCGATCACCTCGCATATCGCCCTGCGGGCTTCGGTTATCCGCAAACCCTCCGATTTGAGAACCGCAATCAGGTCCTCAGCGGGAATATGCATCTAGCGGTCCAGATCCTGGCTAGCCCGAACGACCTTCTCCAATACCTGGGCCGCGGCCCCGGAGTCAATGGACCCCTCGGCAGTGGGTATGGCTTCGGCGATGGACTCGGCCCGACCGGCCGCAGCGATCCCCGCCGCGGCATTGAGAACCGCAATGTCTCGTTGAGGTCCCGGCTCGCCAGCTAATACCCGGCGGAGGATTCCGACGTTCTCGGCCACGTCGCCACCCACCAGATCGTCAAGACTGGCCTGAGCAAGCCCATGGTCGGCCGGATCAAAAGTCGACCGTTCGATCGTTCCGTCCCTGAGTTCGTAGATCGTCGACGGTCCGGTCGTCGAAAGCTCATCGAGTCCATCGTCGCCATGAAAGACGAACGCCCGCGCCGCTCCGAGATTGTCGAGGACCTCGACCATGCGTTCAGCCATGGAGGAGTCGGCCACGCCGAGTGCTAGATGTTCTGCGGTGGCCGGGTTGGTGAGAGGACCTAGGAAGTTGAATACCGTTGGGATTCCGAGTTCCGACCGGACCGGGCCGGCGTGGCGCATTGCCGGGTGATATGTTCTGGCGTAGAAGAACCCGAACCCGTGCTCCTGAACGAGTTGCACCGTTGCTGCCGGAGCGAGATCGATCACGACACCGAGAGCTTCAAGAACGTCGGCGGATCCACATTTTGAAGAAGCCGATCGGTTGCCGTGTTTGGCCACCGTGCAGCCCGCTCCAGCCGCGATGAACGCAGCCGTCGTCGAAATGTTGAAGGTTCCGAAGCCGTCGCCTCCGGTCCCGACGATGTCAAGCACCGGACGATCGACCGTAACCCGAACCGAGGCTTCGCGCATCGCCTCGACCAGTCCGGTCAGTTCCTCGGTCGTTTCACCTTTGATTCGGATGGCGACGATGAACGCGGCGATCTGCGCGGGAGTGGCCCGTCCGGCCATGATTTCGGTCATCGCCTCAAACGTCTGTTCTCGCGTCAGATCGCCACCTTGGGACAGAGGTTTGAGTGTGGCGGACCACTGCATGCAACGCGTCTCCGGTGTAAGCGACTGTGGCGCGCATCGTAGTCAACGAACGCCCGAACCCCACCTTGAGTGCTGGAACCCTGGGTTGAACCCTGGGTTCCAGCACCCGAAAATGGGCACTGGGGCCCCACGTTAACGGCGGAGGACGCTCCAGGCGGCGGTTCAGGCAGCGGTTCAGGCAGCGCGGCGTCGGCGCAGGCGGGACAGGTTCCGACGATATCGTTGGGTGGTTCCGCCCCAAACACCCCAGCGCTCGTTAGCCCTTAAGGCGTAATCGAGGCAGGCCTCCACGACACAGCAGTTTTCGCAGATGGCCAAGGGCGTACGCTCGTCGCCGCCGGGCGCCGGGAAGAAAAGCATCGGGTCGAAACTGCGGCATGCGGCCAGGTCAACCCAGGGCTCATCAATGACCCAGTTGCGGGTTTGAACAATCATGACGGGCGTCACCTCCTCCTTGTCTCACGTAGGACGAAGCACACCGCCTAAAGGTTCCAAACAAATTCCGGTTTCTGGATGTCCGGGGTTTCGGTGTTCCCCGCCCTTGGCACTACCATGCGTAGGCCAAATCACGAACAGCGCAGAAAGGAACTCGCCGCGGTGTCTGATACGACCCTGTACTTCTCATATACGGCGCTCATGTCGCCATACCGTCTCAGGGACGTTGCACCTGGAGCCGAGTTCCAATTCATTGCTCACTTGCCCGAAACCCGGCTCATTTTCCCTTACGAGCTTGAGGCCGGAGCAGGTGCATTGCCGTCGGTGCGACCCGAACCGGGTAACACGGTCTGGGGAGCGATGTTTGCCGTCACCGACGAAGACCTCGAAGCCATCAGCGGCGCAGAACTGTCGGAATTGCGGGCTGTTACATACGATTTCAAAGCGGTCGATCGTGAAGGCAAACGCCATAGCGTCGTCACCCACATCCATGCTGACCTGACTGACCGGGTGGCACATCCATCCAAGAAGTACATGGGCCAGATCGTGCTGGGTGCGCGCCATTGGAAACTGCCGACCGGTTGGATCGCCGGACTCGAAGAGCACATGGACGACCCGAGCTAAAGGCTCACTTCCGCCGTACGGGCGGCCACGGATCGAACCGGTTCGCTGGCACACTTTCGACATTGTCTTCCATAGGAAGGACCCTCTGGGATGTACCGGACGTTGCAGTGGCATGCCCTCCTGCTCGGTTTCGGTGCAGCCACCGTCATCGCCTCGCTCGTCGCCACCCTGATCTGGGCGGGTGCCGCCGCGTTGGGTAGAGATGCGCTGACGGGCGCAGTGGTCTTCGGGGTTCTACTCGGTTTGGTCGGAGCTGGATACGTGGGCGGCCGACTTTCGATGCGCAAGATGTTCCACGGGGTTCTGGCGGCACTGGTGTTCGGCTTCGGCGTCACCCTGGCATCGATGGCCAGCGGAAGCCCGGCTTCGCCGCTCCGCCAGGCGTGGTTTCTGGTTCTCGCCGCCGGACTCGGGGCGACGGGCGCCTATGTGGCGAGTCGTTCCAAATAGCTGCGTTTAAACGGCGGGATCCCGCCCATTGAACGGGATCCCACAAGTTTGAGTTCGCCTATAAGCCGGATTCTGTCTCCTGCTTGTTCGAGCAAAGCTCGATTTCAAGCAGGCAGCGACCATCTATCTGGGATTGCCGTTACCGGACAACCTCGTGCGGCCTACCCGAGACTTTCACCTCCGAAGAGGATCGACGGGCCGTCATCATCTCTGCATGGCCTTGCTCCGGGCGGGGTTTACCAGCCGTGCCGGTCACCCGACACGCTGGTGGTCTCTTACACCACCGTTTCACCCTTACCGTGCCTTGCGGCGTTGGCGGTTTACTTTCTGTTGCACTTTCCATCGGCTCGCGCCGCCTGGGAATTACCCAGCACCCTTGCCCTATGGAGTCCGGACTTTCCTCCAGGATTGCTCCCGGCGGTCGCCCGGCGAACTCATCGGTAACGATAACCCGAATCAGCCGTCAATGAGATCGGTTTGGCCCCGATAAGACGACCAGGAGAACCAGAACGTGTCGAGATGAGGCACAGCCGTCAGCTGGCTCCCCTCTAACTCACCCTCGAGCGCCCGACCGGTGATGGACCATTGCGAACCGGTCTCGGTATCAACAAACTGCGAACCCGATGCTTCGAAGGTCAGCCTTCTCCCGTCGACCTCGGGATCAAACACACCGACGGAGCCAACATCAAAGCCCTGGCTGATGGCCGAGCTGTCGAGTGCCGACGCCTGACCGGCTTTCCAGAAGATGACGAGATCCTGACCGGCCAGTTCTCCGGTCGTCACGCTGGCTTCCCCGTTCGCCAGGCCGTCGAGTGTCCATGCCTTGGCATCATCGCCGATAACCACTCCGACTACTCGCCGCAAGAGTTCGGCTCGAGCGTCAGCGTCGCCCCGGAACAGGAATGGCGTCGAACCAACGTCGTCGTAACCGCCGTAGGGATTGGTTCCGTAATCGCGCCGCGCACCGGTACGTTCCCGATCCAGCACGATCCCATTGGGGAACTGCTCCTTGAAGTCGGCCCAAGCCAGCAGCGGCGCCGAGATCGGTTCGAGTTCGACACCGGTCAAGACGCCGATCACTGCTCGACCGTCGTAGTGGGTCCAGAGGGACTCGGTCGTCCGGTCATACATCACAAGAGCGGAGTTGTAGAGCGCGCCCGACGTACCAAAGGTGACTGTTTCATCGCCAATCACCCTCCGATAGGTAACCGCCGAATTGCAGAGAGGACAGTAGGTAACGGCCACCGGCTCGCCGCCGACGACATCATTGACGATCTCGTGCCAAATGAGGATCTGCACTGGATAGGCCCTGACGTCATCGCCGATCTCCAAATATACGACTGGCTCGGCGTCTTCCAGGTAGGCATCTGCAGTAGCGATATCGACGAATTGGGGCGCGTCAATCGAGGGAATCGTATCGGGCGGCAGCACGATTCCGACTTCGGATTCATCGATGAGCGGATCTGGCGATCCATCCCATCCGCCTCTGCCAAGGCTGGCGATGGCCGACGCGCCCTCTCCCGAAAGCGCCGACTCGACCTCGCCAGGGTCAATCGTCGGCGTGGTGACGGTCGCAGCGGCTTCGGCCGTAGTCGATGGCTCCTGGCTACCTTCTTGGGTCACCGAATCTCCACACGCAACGACCAGGAACGCCAGCGCCATTCCGGTGCCGAGCCGCCACTTCATGTGGGTTGTCCTTTATCTGTGAACACACCCAGTTCCAACCGCCGACGAAGCCGGACTACTCCGGATTGTCGGGAAGCGTACAGTCGTTTCAGGAAGAATCCAGTACTTGGGAAGGTTTGATCCAAAGTGACCAGCCAGCAACGCCGCGCCCTAACGGTTATCGCCATCAGTCAGCTGTTGGTCCTCACCGTCTGGTTCTCCGCGTCGGCCGTGACCGCCCAGCTCCAAGCTGCTTGGACCCTCTCGACTTCCGAAGTTGCCTGGCTCACCCTGGCAGTTCAACTCGGATTCGTCATCGGGGCGTTCACCCTGGCCATCCTCAATACCAGCGATGTGGTCCCGACGAGAACCCTGTTTGCGTGGGCGGGTTCCGTGGCCGTCGTCGCCAATGCTGCCCTCGTCTTTGTATCGGCTCCGGCACCGGCGATCGCCCTACGTTTTGTGACCGGGGCTGCCCTGGCCGGGGTGTACCCGTCCGGTCTCAAGGCAATGGCCGGGTGGTTTCGAGCCGGGCGTGGCAAGGCTCTCGGCGTTCTCGTGGGAGCCTTGACGATTGGAAGCGCCACACCTCATCTGATTCGTGGGCTGGGGTTTGATTGGCGAGGAGTGGTCCTCGTTGCGTCCGGACTGGCTGCGCTCGGCACGATTGCGATGCGCTGGCTCGTCGATGACGGACCGTTCGAGGGCCCGGTCGCCCAGTTCTCATGGAGTCACATCATGCGGGTCATCAGCAACCAGGGTTACCGGCTGTCGACGATCGGTTACCTCGGGCACATGTGGGAGCTGTATGCCATGTGGACGTGGGTGGCCATCTTCGTGGGAGCTTCAGCAGAAGCTTCCGGTCGGTCCTATGGCTCGGTTCCTGTAATCGCGTTTGCGATTATTGCGATCGGTGGACCGGCCGCGTGGTGGGCAGGGCGCATGTCGGATCGGTACGGCCGGACCAGGGTGGCAGGCACAGCGATGGCCGTTTCCGGCTCATGCGCATTGGTCTCGCCTCTGATCTTCGGTACTTCCCCACTCATCGCTGTTCCCGTCCTACTCGTGTGGGGTGCCTCCGTGGTTGCCGACTCGGCCCAGTTCTCGACAATGGTGACCGAAACGACCCCTGAGGAGGTTCGCGGGACCGCCTTGACCCTTCAGACGGCGCTTGGATTCTCGCTCACGATGGTGACGATCCGCCTCATGCCCGAAATTGCCAATGTGTGGACCTGGCAGTGGGCCTTCCCGATCCTGGCTCTGGGGCCGGCGTTAGGCGTAGCTGCCATGGTCCGCCTCAAACGGTCGGCGGCCAGTTCGGCATTGGCCGGTGGGCTCGGGTGAGCTACTCGCCATCGAGTATCTCGATGAGTTTGACGGCTCGTTCGTCGAACAGTGACCCACCCAACCAAAGGCCGATCGCCAGCACTCCCGCGCCGTAAAGAACCGCTACCACCGAGCCAACCGTCACCCCGCTCGCCCCGGCAACTGCCCAGGCGGCGAGGAGTCCGACGCCTAGCGGCAGAACGGCCAGACCTGTCACAAAGAACCCACCCAGACCAAACAGCATCACCCGAAACTGGCCGGCCGTCTTCGTGGCGAATAGGTTCTCCTCCGGGAGTCGATAAGCCGCGTAGATCGCGATGACCGCTCCAACTCCGATAAACAGTGCCGAGGTGGCGATGGCGGTCAGGAATCCGGCAACCACGTACGATGCGCTTCGCCCCGCCCAGGCCAGCAGCCCCGTCACGACCAGCAGCACCGGGGTCGCAGCCAGGAGATAAGCAACCATCTTTCCTGCGAGGACTTTACGCCCAGGAGCCCCGGTCAGGACGTAGATCCAAAAACTTCCCCCATCGAGTCCGAACGTGTTGAACATCAAGGGAGCAACCAGCGCAAACGAAATCGCCGAGACCGTCATAGGCGCCCACGGCCCGAGCTGACCGGTGACGGCCGAATAGGCCAGACCCACGATGATCAACACACTGGCAAACAACTGGCCTTTGACTCGCAGATCGCGCCGAAGATACTTGAACTCCTTGGCGGCGACGGCCCCAACCGGGCCGCTCAGACCTCGAATCGAACCGAACCCAAGACCGGTCGAATTCAGCTTCTGGCCGCCGGCGGCGTCACCGGTCTGAATGCTCAGTCGACCCAAAGCCCACCCAAAACCGATGATGAGGGCAACCGTCAGGGCCACTCCCAACAGAAGAGCACCCGCAGCCAGCAGCCATTTACCCGCCGCAAGGTTGCCAGACACTGCCGCCAGCACTCCGAACGGGTTGAATCTGACCAGGCGGGCCATCCAACCAAAGTCCGGGTTGGTGCTGTCCACGAACGTGATTGGTATCAAACCCGGCACGACCAGCAACATCAGGGCCACCAACGACACGATCTCGCGACCACGTCGCCATCGCATCATGTCACTCACAAACGTTGTCAGGAACCGAGCTTCAAGCAGACAGAGAGCCCAGACGAGGCCCGCGGCCACCCAAGCTCCAACCGTCGCGGCTCCGTTCCCGTATACCGAGGCCTGACCGGCGGCGACCCCGGCCACGAGCATCAACGTAAAGACCGACCCGGGACTGACGATTCCCGCCACCGCTAAACCCGAAGCGATCTGAAGGCGACTCAAGGGGAGATTCTCGAAGGAGCGAGGTTCGAGCGTTTGATCGATCGATGCCATAACGATCGGCCCAACCACCCACATCAGTGCCAATCCGGAATAGATAATCCCGACGACGAGCAGATCGCCGTCAACGCGGGAAACGACAAGTCGGGCCAGCGACGAAGCTCCCAACCCGAAACCAGCAATCACGACGATCGCCAACACCGCCAACACCGGCCACCGACCGGTCCGGGCCATGTTGTAGAGGGTTCTTAGTTTGAGTCGGGCGAAGACCCTAACCATGACAGTTCTCCATCGGCCAGGATCGCACCACCAACCATTTCGACAAACACATCTTGCAGTCTCCGACCACCGGTTATCGCCGGGAGCGTTCCAGCGGCCAGCACCGCGCCATCGTTGATGATCACCAGGTTCTGGCACAACCGCTCGACAACATCCATCGCGTGATCAGAAAAAACAACTGTCCCTCCGCCGGCGGCGTACCGGCCAAGAATGGTTTCAACCACCTGACGGGAGACGGGATCGACGCCGGCGAATGGCTCATCGAGGAAGACCACTAGCGGTCGATGTAGAAGGGCCGCGGCAATCGCCAGCTTCTTGGTCATTCCCAGGCTGTAATCGGCGACCAGGGTGCTGGCATCGCTGGCCAGACCGAGAACTCCGAGTAGCTCTTCAGCCCGGGTTCGAACCTGAGTACGGTCCAGGCCCCGCAATTGACCGGTGAATTGCAGCAACTCGGTTCCGGTCAGCTTCGGGAATAGACGAGGTTGATCAGGGACCAGGCCGATGACCGCCTTGGCGGCGACCGTGTCTGACCAGACGTCGTGGCCGGCAACAACGACGCGCCCAGCATCGGGACGGAGCAGCCCGGTCGTCATCCGCAGCATGGTGGTCTTTCCAGCTCCATTGGGGCCGGTGATCCCGAAGAAACCGCCCCGGGGGATCGTGAGCGTGACATCGTCGACGGCCACCTTGTCACCGAATCTTTTGGTTAGCCCGACGTAAGAGACAGCCGATTCCATCGGGGCAACACTAGGTCACGGAACGCGAGGAGGCCGCTACCCGATCTGCAGCGGTGTCGACGCCAACCGATCACGAACGGCAACATAGCTTTCTTCAAAGAGCAATGCCGCTTCGGCTCTCGTGATGTTGAAGTCCAAACCGCTGAGTCGAGACGGGACGTCAATGACATCGACTACTTTCGATTGGAGAGCAGGCAAACCTTCGCGGGCACCAACTCCGGACCACATCACGGCGGCGGCCAACGAAAGCGGACCTCGTATCTGCCGGTGGGGATGGCTTTCGGCAGGAAGGAATCGAAACCCAACGGCGGGTATCGACGCGTTCGGATCAACAATTCGGTCCGGGAAGTTCGCCGCCAGCGCACCATCAACGACATAGAAGTCGTCGCCCGTTCGCTCGTTGCGCAACTTGACGGGCTGAAAAGCAAACGGAATCGACGCCGAAATCCGCACGGCTTTGGCGACAGGAATCGACTCCGGGTCGGCACCAAGCACCTCGAACACGTCCGGAAAGACCAGACCACGGGTATGGGTGATGTCGGTGGCGACGACCCTGAGGCGCACGTCCAGATCGCCGAATACCGTGACGCCTTTGGCGGCCAGCAGCTCAGCCCAGGTCTGTTCAAGGCTCACACCCTGATAAAGCCCCAGCTGGAAAAATACGGCCAACTGTTTACCCACCAGCGGGATACGGGCTAACCAGCTTGGATCGAGGAGACGTGGCCAATCGATCGAGCAGACAGCCTGCTTGAGTTCGCTCGACGTGTAACCCGCCGCGACCAACGCTCCGACGAGCGCACCCGCCGACGTCCCGACGATGCGTTCAAATCGGTATCCGCTGTCCATGGTGGCGGCCGCAGCACCGGCGAGCGCGACGCCTTTTATGCCGCCACCCTCAAACACGCCGATGATCGCCTGCTCATCCATACACATGCCAACGCTATCAACCGGGTATCGCTTCCCTTGGGCTACGGTAGAGACATGTGCGGTCGCTTCATCCAAGCCATGGAACTCGACGACTACGTCGACTTCTTCGGGGCACAGGTCGTCCGCACCGAATCGCTCAAACAGTCATACAACGTGGCTCCGACCGACCAGGTGTACGGACTGGTCGACAACGAAGGCCAACGGACCCTCGGGGCGTTCAAGTGGGGTCTGATTCCGCACTACGCCAAAGACCGCAAAACCATCCATATCAACGCACGGGTGGAGTCGGTTGACACCAAGCCGGCGTTTCGTGACTCGTTTACCCGCCGCAGGTGCCTGGTGCCGGCCGATGGTTTTTATGAGTGGGTGCGCCGCCCCGACGACACGAAGCAGCCATACTTCATCTCCCTTGAGTCAGGTCCGATGGCATTTGCTGGTCTATGGACCCGATGGCGCGATCCAAGTACCGAGGAGCGTGTGGTCACCTGCACGGTCATCACGACCAAAGCCGACCCGCTGATCGAGGGCATCCACGACCGTATGCCCGTCAGCCTCGACGCGGACCTCTGGGACGATTGGCTCGATTCCGAGCAGCACGACGCGGACACGCTGCAGCAGATTCTCGAAGCCAGCGAAGTCAACGGCCTGCAGTTTCGTCAGGTGCCGCCGCTGGTCAATTCGGTTCGTAACAACGGACCGGAGTTGTTGGCGTCCTACTGACCGAACGAAACGCCGAGCGTTCTGGCCGACTGAACCCATCGGTGGTCGTGCGGAACGGTTTGGCGCTTACCGGCCACCTCTTCTAACGGCACGGTGACCGTCTGTCCGCCTCGTGTTGCGACCATAACCCCACGTTCACCGGCGGCAATAAAATCGACGGCGGCGGTGCCAAGGCGGGTGGCGAGCAACCGGTCAATCGCCGATGGAATCCCGCCTCGCTGGACATGACCGAGGATCGTGACTCGCGCCTCGAGGCCGGTGAGTTCCTGTAACTGCCCGGCGAGTCGCTGGGTATTTCCTACGAGCGATGCGTCGAGCGCGGCGCGCGCCGCCTTGGCGTCTTTTTTGGCGTCACCTTCGGAACTGGCGGCGATCTCACGCAGTTCCTCCATCTGCAGGTGTAAGTCCATCGGACGAGCACCCTCGGACACCGCAACGATGGAAAAACTGCTCCCGGCCGCACGTCGCACGCTGATGGCGTCCGCAATGACATTCACGTCATAGGGGAACTCGGGGATGAGGATCACATCGGCCCCGCCCGCCAGACCCGCCCCGAGCGCCAACCAGCCGGCGTTGTGGCCCATCACTTCGACGAGCATGATCCGATGGTGCGAATGGGCCGTCGAATGCACCCGATCGATCGCCTCGGTGGCGATGGAAAGGGCCGTATCGAAACCAAATGTTGCGTCGGTCCCCCAGACGTCGTTGTCGATGGTCTTGGGAAGGGTCACTACGGGGAATCCGTGCTTGTGAAGGCGCAGGGCGTTCTTCTGAGTTCCGCCACCCCCAAGGCACACCAACACGTCGAGTTGATGCTGTTCGCAGTTCTCAATCATCAGCGAGGTCATGTCCATTTCGGTGCCACCGACGTCCATTTTGTGCGGCTTATCGCGGCTGGTTCCGAGAATCGTGCCGCCAACCGTCAAAATGCCAGACAGCTTGTCTGGGTCGAGTCGAACGGTACGATTCTGCATGAGGCCCCGGAAGCCGTCCAAAAAGCCGATCACCTGCATGTCGTAGGAACGGATGGCGGATTTGCCGATCGCCCGGATGGCTGCATTCAGTCCGGGCGAGTCGCCACCGGCGGTAAGGATTCCAATATTCATCGTTCCAACCTACCAGCAGTATGATCCCGGCCATGTCCCGAATCGTCGGGAGCTTCGCCGCCGCCACGCTGCTCGTCCTTGGCACTGCCTGCTCCCAGCCCAACTCTTCTGCATATCCCGATGCTGTTGCAGTCCAGCCTGCCGCAGCACGGGTTTTGGCGCTCGCCTGCGGTTTCGTTTCGGAGGGCGTAGGGGTTTTCGTGGCTCCCGATCTTGTCGCGACGAATGCCCATGTGGTGGCTGGCGGCGAACAGATCCAAGTTCGCACGGCTGAAAGCACCATCGACGCGACGCTGGTTGGATTCGACCCGAACCTGGACCTGGCACTCCTCAAGACCCGGGTGACGCCACCCGGAGTATTTGTGCCGGAAATCTCGGCGGAAGATCCGATCAAGGGCGACATCGGGTTGGTCGCGGTATTCTCGGACGACGGGAAGTTCGTAACTATTCCCTATGAGGTCACCCGAGCCATCGTCGCATCCGGTACCGATATTTACGGCCAGGGTAAACATTTCCGCCGGGCGCTCGACCTGGAAACAATCATTCGGCCGGGTGATTCCGGAGCGGCCCTCTTTGACCAGGCCGCCAACGTGGTCGGGATTGCGTTCGCCTCGTCCCGCAGTGTCGACGGCGTGACCTACGCCATCGCCGCGTCTGAATTACGGGACTTCCTGGCTGCTTCAGATCCATCGACGACGGTCGATTCAGGTGCCTGTTATTAGCAACGACGGCGGCGCGGCTTCAACTCCTTCGATCCGGTGCTTCCCCGATCATGACGAACGACCCGGCACGGCGCTGACGATCACTCCTGGCCTGTAACGTCGTACTCATGAACAAAGAACGGATTGTGGTCACCCGACAACCGCCAGGAAGCGCACTGGCGATCCTCGAATCGGAAGGGTCAGTCTGGACGTGGCCCGAAGAACGCCCGATGGATCGCCAGGTCCTACTCGACCAGATCACCACGGCGACCGGCCTCTATTCAATGCTTACCGACGACGTCGATGAAGCGCTCCTCAACCGCGCTCCCCGACTCAAGGTCGTGTCGCAGATGGCCGTGGGGGTCGACAACATCGACCTATCGGCATGTCAGAAGCGTGGCATCAAGGTTGGACACACCCCCGACGTACTCACCGAGACCACCGCCGACCTGGCCTTCGGACTCCTGATTGCCGCCGCCAGACGATTCGGAGAAGGAGCCCGAGATGTGGCCGGAGGCAGATGGGGCGACTGGGACCCGAACTATCTGATCGGTCAGGACGTCCATGGATCGACGTTGGGCATCATCGGGTTCGGCCGTATCGGCCGGGCCGTCGCCCGACGCGCCGTCGGATTTGGGATGTCGGTCCTGTACACCCAGCGACATCCGGTCGACCTGGCCGATCCGCCTGCGTCCTTCGTGCCGATGGACGAACTGCTTAGACACAGCGATCACGTGGTGGTGGCGGCACCTCTGACGGCCGAAACCCACCATCTGATCGGCACGGACCAACTTCAGAAGATGAAGCCCACCGCCACGCTGATCAACATCGGTCGTGGCCAGTTGGTTGACCCGGATGCGCTCCACCACGCCCTAACCAGCGGCGAGATATTCGCTGCCGGCCTCGACGTCACCGACCCGGAACCCATTTCGCCCGACCACCCTCTGGTGGCCACCCCGAACTGCTTCATCACCCCACATCTGGGCTCGTCGACGATACGGACCCGGGAGGCGATGGCCGAACTCGCCGCCCGCAACCTCGTCGCCGGACTGCGTGGCCAACCACTCGAAGCTCCCGTCATCGCATAAACTCCCCCGGGTGACCAAGCTCAAAACGCGAACGTTGATCGGATCAGTTGGCGGCATGCTGATTGTCCTCGTGGCAGCGGCACTGACGGTTTGGGAACCGTTCGCCTATGCCGTGGGACCTGGATGCCTGGCCATCGGATACTTCTATTGGCGACTTTCCGACGTGGTCGCCGGTGTCGGATTGAAGATCCTTCGAATCGCGTGGCCCGTCCTGGGCGTCGTCGTCGCGGCTGACCTGCCTGGCACTGCCCTCGTCATCCTGGCGGCTGCCGTCACACTCGGCGCAGGCAACCTGGCCGTGAGCCTCCAGCCATCCCTCTACCCTCTTCCGGTGTGGATCGGCAGCATGATCAGCCTCGTGGTGCCCTTGCTCGCCGTCACCGCTGGTCTCGTTTACGTTGTGGGAGCTCCAACCGTGGGCGATGTGGCAACAAACAGCGGGGTCGGTTTTGCGGTGGCGGGCACCGGACTCATCGCCGCTCACGGCATTGGCGTTGCCATCGCCGCCTTCGGGACGGATCGGGTCATCGCCGTCGAAACAACTGAAAATCCCGTCTAGCCTGCTCATCTATGACCCGACTCCTCCTTATCCGGCATGCTCCAACACCCGAGACCGGCAAGAAGCTCACTGGACGGCTGCCCGGTATCTCGCTCGGCGAGGCCGGCGAAGCAATCGCCCAACGCACCGCAGAGCGATTGGCTGACCTCAAGATCAAGGCGGTTTACACGTCGCCGATCACCAGAACTGCAGAAACGGCTGCCATCATCGCCCGACCCCATCGACTCGACCCGGTCGAGCTAGAGGGGGTTCAGGAGGTCGACTTCGGATCCTGGCAGGGTCGCAATCTGTCCGACCTGCGAAAGCTGAAGCTCTGGAGCCAGGTAATCACGACTCCCTCCCAAGCCCGGTTCCCGGGCGGAGAAAGCTTCCCGGAGATGCAAACCAGGGCGGTCACCGCCTGCAACGAGATCGCCGCCAGGCATAAGAAGCAAACCGTAGCGATCGTCTCGCATTCGGATGTCATCAAAGCCATCCTGGCGCATTACCTAGGTCAACCACTCGACACCTTCCAACGCATCATCGTGTCGCCTGCCTCGCTTTCCGTCGTTCACGTTCCGACACTCGGCTCTCCCATGGTCGAGACCATCAACTCCTACGGAAGACTCAATGACTGAACACCTTGGACCCGCTGAACGTTTTGCCGTTGGCGCTATCGGAGAACCAGGCGAACGCACCTTCTACATCCATGTCGTCGCCAACACGGTGTCGTATTGGTTCATTGCCGAGAAGGGCCAAATCGCCGCTCTGGCGGACTACGCACTGACGGCGCTCGCCCAGGCCAACATTTTGCCGGACCCCGACGGCATGAACTTGATTCTGACAAGACTGAACCTCAGCGAACCGGAGGAGGTTCGATTCAGAGTGGGCGCCATGAGCATGGCCGTTCAACCCGAATCAGATCTTATGACGCTGGAGCTACTTTCGGTCGACGGTGAGGAAGCCTTCGACTTCGTGATCGCCCCGGAGCAACTCCAGGCAGCCGCCATCAGAGGATTCGAAGTCGTCGATAAAGGCCGACCTATCTGTCCGCGTTGCCAGCTACCGATGGGGCCAGGCGACCACCAGTGCCCGGCTTCGAACGGGCATCCTTCAGGGTGACCTCCACCGGCCCCACCATCATCAACGTGGTCGGGCGGATGCCGTACGCTTCGAACGCCACGCTCCTGGTTGACCTCGACGATGGGCAGCAGGGCATCTACAAGCCCGCCGATGGTGAGCGGCCGTTATGGGATTTCCCCTTCGGCACGCTGGCCGCCCGGGAGGTCCTGACCTGGGAGGTGTCGGCCGCCATGGGACTCTCGATCGTCCCCCCGACGTACCTGGTCGAGGGACCATTCGGGCTCGGTTCGAACCAGTTGTTCATCAAAGAGGATTTCGAGTTCGACCCGCGCCCCCTACTGGAGGAACCATCCGAGCGACTCTGGCCATTCGCAGTTCTCGACGTGGTCATCAACAACGCTGATCGCAAACTCGGACACATCATTGTTGAGGAACAAACCAACGACCTGTGGGCGATCGACAACGGGCTGTCGTTTCATGACGAGGAGAAGCTCCGGACCATCCTGTGGGGGTTTGCTGGACGGCCCATCCCGGAGTTGCTCATCGACGGGTTGGTGAACCTGAGCATCACGCTCCGAGCGGGCCTGCACGCCCGGGTCGGTGAGTTACTCAGTCGGGCCGAGGCCGACGCACTCGCCACAAGAACCGCCAGGCTGCTGGAAACCGGCGTCCATCCCCACCCGCCCCACGACCGGCCGGCCGTCCCGTGGCCGATGTGGTGACAATCGGCCGATGATGTGACTATCGGCCGATGTGATGACTATCGGGCCAGGTAGTCGCGGACGATCATGTCGCCTAACTCGTCCGATCGGGCCGCAAACACCCGTCCGTTGACGATTTTGGCCAGCCGATCGACAAACGCCACCAGGGCTGGTTCTTGTTCGAGCATGAAGATGTTCATCGTGACACCCGACTTGGCGAGCCGCATAGCCTCCTTGAACGTCAAGTCGATGGTTCGCCGGGCCGGGGGCCACTGAAAGAAGACCTCATCGCCTTCCAGGTGGGCGGTTGGCTCGCCGTCGGTCACCAAAAGCACCTGCTTGGTGGCGTCCCGGTGACGGGCAAGGATCCGGCCGGCCAGGTTGAACGCATGCTCCATATTGGTCCCGTACACCGGTTCCCAGTCAACCTGCCCGAGGTCGGCGGGCGACATCACCCTGGCATAGTCCGAGAATGCCACAATTTCGAGATGATCTTCGGGGTACGCCGTCGAAATGAGCGAATGGAGCGCCAGTGCCATCCGTTTGGCTCCTAGCCAGTGGCCCCGCAATGGCATCGATCGACTCATATCGAGCAGCAACACGGTCGCCACCGACGTCTTCACTTCGTGCTCGGCGATCTCGAAATCCTCGGGAGCCAACGATATCCGCCCCTTGGTCGGTCCTTCCCGCAGGACGGCGTTGCTCAGCGTCCGCTGCAGGTCGAGGCGGAAGGCGTCACCAAACTGCCATGGCCGGGACGACCCGGTCGGTTCGCCCATCCCACCCGGCGCGTCGACGTCGTGCGAGCCGGGTCGGTCGGTGGTAATCCGTTCAAATACTTTCGCCAGGGCTCGCTCCCCGAGTTTGCGAACCCCCCGGGGAGTGAGCTCCAGCCGCCCGGAGCTGCGCACGATCACGCCAGCCCTTTCCAGCGCTCGCTCGATCTTCTTGAGTCGTTCGAGGTCACGTCGGGCATCATCGTCGAGGGTTCTGGCTAGCTCGTCGGGATCCACATCAGACAGTGAGGCCCCCGGATAGTTCTGGCCGAGCGCCCGCTCGAGGTTCTCCATGGCCGACAGGTCCTCAATGGCGTTGAGCGCTGCCCCAAGTCCATCGGGACCCTCACCATCGCCGTCTACCGGCCCGCTCCAGTCGAGGTCGGGCGCCAGGGAACGGAGCGATCGCCCCAGCTGATCCATCTGGAAAGCGAGGTCGAGGTCATCCATGACGGTGTCCATAAGCGCGGACAGCTCGGCTCGCTGTTCGGGGGATAGGTTGGCCATAAAGCGAGAAAACGCTGCCGCGCGCTGAGCTAATGCTTGGAGCAATTCGTCGAGACTACGCGGGTTCTCTGGAAAGAACTGTCCGTGCTTGGCCATGAAGGCGGCGAATTCTTCATCGGAAGGACCGGTCCCCGCCTGGCGCTGATCGAGCATATTGTTCAGGTCGGCCAGCATGTCCTTCAGGGCTGCCATGGTTTCGGCGTCCGGGTTGGTCATCGAGTCGGACATCTGTCGAAACATACGATCCATCACGTCACGTCGGAGATCGTCGAGGAGCGCCTCAAACGCTTCAGCCGCGGCGGTGGAGGCGAATTCGTAGTTCTTCAGCTCAGACACCGTCTCGGCCAACGAGTCCGGAAGTGCGTCAAGCGCAACTTCGCGAAAGCGAGCATCATCGGTCTCAAGGGCCGATAGCTCCATGCGCTCGGTCTCGATGATCTCTTCTAGGCGTTCGCGTATCTTGGCAATCGGACCTTCGGTCCCTACCCGCTCAGCCGCGTCCCGTCGCATCTGCTCGATCCGTTCACGTAACTGATCGAGACCCGAGAAGCGGCCGGGCATTCCGCGGCGGAGAAGACGTTCCAAAGATTCGTCCGCTGACCAGCCGTCGAGAAGATCCTCCGAGAATTGTTCGACCAGCTGGTCGACCGGCAACTCGGCCGACAGCGGGTCCTGGGAACCGTCCCACGCCGAGTACCGATAGGGCAACATCAACCAAGGCCGTAAAGAGAGCTTCCGGCTTCGCCGTCTTTGTTGAGACGACGCGTCAGGTGCAGGCCTTCAAGGGCGAAATCGAGGACGCTGGCGAGATGGTGCGGGGACTCTTCGGTGACCCCGATCCGGCGCGCAAACTCTGTGAGGACTTCGAGTCCAGCAACCGACGACAGCATCGCCTCGGAGGGAACGAGGTCGCCGGATTCGATAATGGCGCCGTCTTCGAAGACGTCGAGCAAGTCCGTGAACTCAACCCCATAGGAGTGGTCGCGGAAGACCTCGACAACCGCCTGGGCCAGGAGACGCCGCAATACGTCCATCTCCCTCCCCTCCTCAAAGACCTCGAACTCGATCCGGCCGAGTGACGCCAGCAGCACAGACGGCAGATCGGCCACACGAGCTACCGCCGCCCCGTTGCCGACCCGCAAAGCTCTCCGGACGGTGGAAGCGACGAGGGTTTCAAGATTGGCGATTGAGAAACGTACCGACACGCCGGACCGCTGGTTGATATGTGATGAACTGCGCACCGCATGTGTGAGTTCCGCGAGGATTTCCTTGAGGAAGGTGGGGACCGCTACCTCGACTCCGGGGGGAGGCGGCGCCGCCTCCTGTTCCATGATGGCGATTTCGTCTTCGATCGTCAGGGGATAGTGCGTACGAACTTCCGAGCCGAACCGGTCCTTGAGCGGAGTGATGATCCGCCCCCGGTTGGTGTAATCCTCCGGGTTTGCTGAGGCAATGAGCAGAATGTCGAGCGGCAGATTCACCCGATACCCGCGGATCTGAATGTCGCGCTCCTCGAGGACGTTCAGAAGCGAAACCTGAATCCGGGTCGGCAGATCGGGCAGCTCGTTGATCGAAAAGATCCCCCGGTGCGAGCGTGGGACGAGGCCGTAATGGATCGTGAGCTGATCGGCGAGGTAGCGGCCTTCGGCGACCTTGATCGGATCGACATCTCCGATGAGGTCACCAACGGCAGTATCGGGAGTGGCCAGCTTCTCGCCGTACCGAGCCTCAGGTGTCACCCAGCGGATCGGCGTGAGGTCACCCTCGGAAGCGACCGTGGCCAGACAAGCCGCGCAGACCGGTCGGAACGGTGAGTCGTTGATTTCGCAGCCATCGATGGTGGGCGAGTGAGCGTCGAGTAGGTCGACGAGCCTCCTGATAAGGCGGGTTTTGGCCTGCCCCCGCTCACCAAGCATGATGATGTCGTGGCCGGCGAGAATCGCCCTTTCAAGGGCCGGAATGACCGTCTGATCAAAGCCGACGATCCCGGGAAAGAGCTCGGCACCTGCCCGCATCCGCTGCATCAGGTTATCCCGCAGCTCATCCTTGACGCTGCGATCCACCCACCCCGACCCCCGCAATGCCCCGATGGTATTGATTGCCGTGTAATCCATACAGGCACCCTATCTGAGTCAGGTCTATATGGGACCGGCGTTTTGGTGGTGTTGAGCAGCTGAACGAGCCGACTACCCTGGATCCATGACCACTTTTGCGTATTTTTGCGGCCATGAGCAATGGCAACCAGAGGAACTCGTCGAACATGCCCAACTGGCCGAGAAGGCCGGCTTCGACATGCTGGTCGTCTCCGAGCACTTCCATCCGTGGGTCGACGACCAATCGGCATCCGGATTCGCGTTTTCAACCATTGGGGCCATGGCTCAGGCCACCGACCGGGTAAGTTTCGCCACCGGCGTCACTACTCCCCTGTTCCGATATCACCCGGCCGTGGTTGCCCAGGCAGCCGCCACCCTCGACCGCCTGTCAGGGGGCCGCTTCAACCTTGGTGTTGGCACCGGAGAGAACATCAATGAGGGTCCCCTCGGGTACGAGTTCCCTAACTACGCCGGGCGAGCCGCCCGGATGCGTGAGGCGCTTGAAATTATGCGAAGACTGCTCGACGGAGAGAAGCTCACTTTCAACGGCGAGCACTACGTCACGGACCGGGCCAAGCTGTACTCGCCGCCCCTCGGTCCCGTACCCATCTGGCTCGCCGCCGGTGGACCGAAGTCGGCTGCGCTGGCCGGGGAAATGGCCGAAGGGATCGTGACGTCCGTCAAAGATCCCGCCGAAACCCGCGAAAAGGTCATCGAACCTGCCAAAAAGGCAGCCGAAGCTGCCGGTCGAGTCTCCCCGAAGATTCTCGCTACCCGCTGGTCGATCAAGGCCGAAAACCACGAAGAAGCGTGGGAAGCGCTCTACTCATGGCGAGGCCTCAGAGCACCAGGGCGACTTGAAGCTGTGGACCCCATGGACCTTCGCACCAGGGCGGATCAGCTACCTCGCGAAGAGGTGCTTGGTCGCTACTCGCTCGTCTCGACACCCGACGACATCATCGACACCTACACGCCGCTGGTCACCGACCTGAAAGCGGACGTCGTAACGTTCCAGATGGCTTCGTTGGATCAGCCTGCCCTCATCGAGATGCTCGGGCGCGACGTTCTACCCAAGCTCCGAGCGCTCGCCGGCTAGACGAGGCCTTACGGAGCACCGATTTCGACGAGCAGGTCGGCCACCTCGCTTGAAATGGTGATGCCCGCTTCGTTCTCGTCGGTCTGAAGGTCACCGAGCAGCCGCCAACTGACTGCGTCGCGCCGGAGCAACTCGCTCACCCGGCCGACGTCGGCAGGAGGTATGACTCGGAGCCAGTTGCGGATCGGGGCGACGAACGCTCCACCAAAGGTGGAAATCGGATCGAGTCGCCATTCATCCTCAACCAGCCTCAGGACAAAATCACCGGAGATCTCGACCGCCCCCTGCCGCACCCGTCCGATGGCGAAGCGGGTGCCATCTGCGGCAAACTGGCGGTCGATGCGGGCGCTGATGTCTTCGGCCGGCGAACCGACCAGTCCGGTCATGGACGTGGCAAACGCCGACCAGAAGTTATTGCGAGCCCGGGCCGACAGCCCATCGCGTTCATAACCAAAGTAGGCAGTCGCGTCTGGCACCTCGATAGCCGTCAACAGACCGAGCTGGCTTTCGTCGACCAGACTCTCGGTGAGCGCATAGTCCTCGCTACTCAGCGCTTGGAACAGCTGGGTGAGCACGACTTCCGGTCCAATGATTTCGAGGCTGTTCGCCTGGGTAGCCGTGGTCGAATCGGGCACTGCGGCCTGCCCGCATGCCGCGAGAGCCGACAGAACCGCAATTCCAACAAGCACCTTGAAGTTCTTCATCGGCCGATCAGCGTAGCTTCAAACCGGTAAGCGGCCAGTCGCCAGCACGCCTTGCCGGGTCTCGGGGTCAGCAAGCCCGAGGGTGCGGTATAGGTAGACCAGGTAGGCCAGGCCCGCCAGCTCCTGAATCATCGCGGTGGGTGTGAATATTGCTCCGAGATTCCCCCAATAGTCCGGAGGGCCAGCCTCAAAAGCAGCGCCAAATAACGGCCACAGAAACGTGGAGGTCGATGTCCACATGCCGTCAAGCAAGAGGTGGAGCATGGCGCCGATGGCCACCGCCATGATGCCTCTACGCCGGCGCCCTCGTCTCGTAATGAGCAGGGCAACAACCATGATGGCCGTGGGAAAAAGCAAACTATGCCCGAACAATCGGTCGGCACCGAAATAGTCCGGCCACAGCACAGTACCGAGCGGTTTATCGATGAGATTCGGCAACACCGCTCCGAATGCCAGAAGCCGAACGTCGACTTTGGGGTCCCGGAAAATGTACCGGAAAAGCAGGATTGCTCCTGCCACGTGATAGAGCAGCACTAAACGACCAGGATGCGCCTGCAGTGGAGGCAACGGGGCGGTTCGTCGTTGAGCACTTCGAGTTGTTCGGCAGCCGACAACGTCAGATGGCAGCCGCCACATATCCCGTCGGCGAGCCGGGCCGCACCGACGCCCTCTTTGTGGCTACGCAACGATTCGTAGAGTTCAAGGATCTCGGCGTCGATCAGCGGAACGATGGCCTCTTTGCGGGATTCTTTCCTGGCGATCTCGCCGTCGATTCGTTTCCATGCTTCGGCGACTTCGACCTCATGCGTCTTCATGGTCGCTTCAGCGGATGCGGCGACTTCGGTCGCCTTGGCGACGGCCTGCTCCAGCTCTTCGTTCGTGTCGAGGAGCGCCAGAACGTCATCCTCCATCGTCGAGCGTCGTTTCTTGAGAGATGCGACGTCGAGGCGCATGTGTTCGGCATCCCGAGCCGATAGCCCACCGGCGAAAAGCCGCTGTTCGTGGGCGTCGATCTTTCCCTCGAACAGCTCCAGCTCACCCTCATGCTTGTCCAGTGTCAGCGCCGTTTCCTTCTGGTCGGCGGTCAGCTGCGCAAGAGTGGCCGTGGCCTTCTCATGAGCTTTGTGGGCCTTTTTGTAGGCATCGAGCGCCGGGAGGTTGGAGCGTTCATGAAGCAGCCGGTCGATCTGGGAATCCACGTCCTGCAAATCGAGCAGGTCGGCGAGGCTTTTGAACTGTTGCATCTATCCCTCCCAGGGATCTGTCGTCACCGTGGTCAAATCGATGGCAGATGGTACGACATCGGCGACCAGTCGTGCGAGCCGAACCATCCCTGGTCGTTCGGACGGCATGTGGCCGGCGTCGAGGATTGCCAAGCCGGCCGCTACCGCCGAGGCTGCAACGTGATGAGAGACGTCCCCGGTCACGAGCGCATCGGCGCCATCGTGGATGGCCGCATTGACGGCACTGCCGCCCGAGCCGGGTAGCACGGCGACCCGTCCAATCATGGAATCCGGAGGACCGGCCATGCGCACAGCCGGGCTCTCCAACAGCTCTTGAACCCGTTCCGCAAATTGGTCAAGGCGTTGCGGCCGGATGGGCCCAACCCGACCGATGAGCGGACCGTCTATTTCGACGGCGAATGATTTGGCTGTCTCGACTCCGAGCGCACTGGCGAGGGCGTCGGCGGTCCCTCCCGAACTGGCGTCGAATGCGGTGTGTACGGAGATAAGGGCCACCCCATCGCGGATGAGGCGATAGGTCCGCCCGTGGGCCGATGCACCGGCGATCAGGGCAGTAGCTGGTTCGAACAAGAGCGGGTGATAGGTGACCAGGGTTCGGACCCCGTTTTCGCGAACTGCTTTCATAACTGCTTCGTTCACTTCGTGGCAGACTCCTACCAATCCGGTCTGCGCGTAGAGGTCGCCGAACTGAACCCCAACCCGGTCCCAATCGGCTGCATCCGCGAAAGCGATCCGCGAGTCAATGGCGCTGGCCAGAGCAGCCAAAGTAGTCATAGTGACGAGCTTAGTCCCGCCTGACGATGCACGAACTAGTCACCGGTATCATGCCGGAAATGAATGTGGCGACCGCCCTCGTAATCATCCCCGGACTCTTCGTGCTCATCGGATACCTTCCGATTCGCGACCGTCTGCGGTCCTGGCTTCCTGATCAGCCGGTCGTCTCGCCGTCCCCTCCCGCCACGATGTTTCTCTGGCTCGGGACGCTGGCACTGTTCGGAGCCGCCGTCGCCCTGGCCGGTGAGCAACAAGACAGCCTTCTGGCGGCGAGCTTTGTCGTTCCGATTGTTGCGGCGCTCTGGGCGGTTCTACTGGTGACGCGCAATCAGCCGAGAAACGCCTTCTTCTGGCTATGCGTAGCTTGGACGCTGATCGCCATCGTTGCCGCCTGGGTTTATGCGGTCGACCCGGCGGCCTCGCTCCTGACCGTTCCGCTCCTGGCGTTCTTGATCGCAGGCGGAGTCGCCAACTTCTTTATCTGGCAGCGACCGCCCACCACCGACTCGAGCAAATAGCGCGGTCCGCCTACCCCAAAGGCCCAGCGTTCATGGGCCGAAAACGGCTAGCGGCTCCTGGTTGGACGCTTAAAGAAATGGGCCCCACCAACGGTGAGGCCCATTTAGGTAGTGCGTTTTACCCGATGATTACTGGGCGACGCGATCCTTGAGGCCCTTGGCGGGCTTGAAGGCTGCATAGGTCGTAGCGGCGATCTGAATCGGCGCCCCGGTCTGCGGGTTGCGTCCGGTCCGTGCCTTACGGCGACGGGTCTCAAAACCACCAAAGCCCGAGATTGCTACCTTGCGCCCGGCGTCCAGTTCGACGGCGATGATGCCGTTGCCTGGCTCCGAGCTGAAGATGATGTCAATAATCTCAGCGGCTTTGGCCTGAGTAATCTCGGCCTTCTTGGCAAGCTTGGCTGCCATTTCTGTCTTGTTCATACGCCCTCCTACGGCCGTTGACAGCTGTTTCCAGCGCTTTGCTGTCTGTATCAGCTAACAAAATAGCAATAACGACGCAGTTTTTGGCGGATATTCTTCGCGACCCTCGTTCGCGTGAACCGCGACTTCATCAACTCAATCACAAGAAAGCATCCACGTTTCCGTCGAGCTTGGAGCTGGAGGCCTAACGTCGAGGTGAGAACTCACCTGGAGGTGACATGAAGTTCGTTCAGACGATCATCGTCCGGACCCGCGACCGGGACGGGCTCGCCGACCTGATGGCGGCCTGGCACGCCACCGAAGCAGGCAAGGCGCCCGGCTATCTCGGCAGCCGACTGCTGGCCGATCGCGAATCCCCCGACCGGTTCCAGTTAATGATTGATTTCTCGTCGGCAGAAGAGGCCCAGTTGAATAACGATCGCGTCGAAACCCAGACTTGGGCAGGGAAGCTCTCGGAGCTGATTGATGGGGACCCTGAGTTCGGCAACTTCGACGATATCCAAACCATCGGTTAGCGAGGGACCCGGGCGAGGAACCCTCGGATGCGCTGATCACGTCCCAAAGAGTATGTGTCGATCAAAAGTGCTGATGTTTGTTCTATCCCTGGCCGTGTTGTCGAGTTGCGCCGACGCACCTCGGGGAACCGAGTTCCTTCCCGTTACGCCATGGCGGTTGTTGGCTGACGAGCATGGGACCGGCGGTCCACCCACCGTCCGTGTTGTCGCCGACGAGGCCGAATACCGAACGGCGTGGGCGGATCTTGGACTCACGGCGAGGATTCCGCCGGTGGACTTGAACGATGAAGTCGTGGTTGCGTTCACGGTCTCCTATCCGTCGGGTTGTGAGTACCCGTTCCTATCCCTCAACCTGGACCATGCCACCCGCACGATCTCGCCGCACTACGGCGGCAACGAGCCTGCGGTTTGCTCCGCTGACGTAAACCCCTACACGGTCGTTGTGGCGATCGACCGTGAGTCCCTGATGGTCGGCAGCTACGAGGTTCGGCTGACGACTGTTTCCCCGGCGGTGGCCGATGCGACCGCCACCTTCATCAGCGTGGACGGCTGACGGTTCCTGCGTGAGCTAGCTCGCCGCCGCGGAGTCGCTGTCCTTTTGATAACGCTTCCAAACCGCCTGAGTGCTTTGCCCGAGGTTCTGGGCGATGTAATCCCAGGTCGCTCCGTCCGAGCGGGCCTGCCGCACACACCCGGCTTCGAAATCGTTGACCCAGGTGCGCAGGGCATCGACGGCTAACAGTCCATCCACCCCAACGAATATCCCATCGGCAGCTCGCTTCACGAGTTGGTTCGGATCATCGCCGATCAGACTCACCACCCGCGCCGCTTGCCACCGTTTGACGAAGATCCCGAACGTCGCCGAGACGGTTTCGTCCGGATCATGGAAGCGAAACATCGCCGGATTCTGACGCAGGTACGAGGGGTAGGGACTCTCGTCGTCCATCACGATGTTGAACTGGACTTCTAAGTCACCGAACCGGCTGTCTTCGAGCGTTCGCAGGCGTGGATCGTCGTCCGGCAACTCCCGGACATAGACGGCCAGGTCCCGGAGGCCCCGGGCTGAGCGCTTGTTCCGCTCGTCGTCGGGATAATCCTTGGCAATATCGTCCCGCCAGCGAGCCCCCGTTTCGAAGGCCGCCGCGAGAATCTCCTGAAGTGTTGACGCAGCCACCTCTGTCTCCTCTCATGGGTAAAGCTACAGAGAGGTAGATGTAACCACATCAATCACGGTTGACGCAAGGGGGCTATCGCTCAAACGCGCCTTAGTAGAAGAGGACGGGTTCGTCGTAGCTGGTGAGGACAAAACGCCGTCCCTCTTCTCCGGACTCGGTCCAGTAGTTGAGGACCGCCCACCGCGGCTGACCAGGCAGGGTCTCGAACGTACCGTCGAAGGTGGCTCCAGTGCTGGACTCGGCCCGGACCCGATGTTCACCCGGGGACAGATGGAGCAAGTGCGGGACCCAGTTGTGTTGATTCCCGACCGGGAAGCGATCGTCGACGACGACCTCATCGTCGATCGTAACGATGACGTGGATGTCTGGATCTTCATAGCTTTGGTTGCTGACGTACAACAGAACCTCGTCGGCTCCGATATCGGGAGCCGGAATAGGATCCGGGTCGGCTTCGGGGCCGGCGCTGCACGCAATCGCCAGCCCAACCATCAGTACCGCTAAGCCGAACGGGCTGCCCCGCCGTCCCGAACTAAGCCAACTGAGAGCTCTCATCACCAGGAGTATGCCAGTGGATCGCGCCGCTGGCGGGGCGTTACTCGGCGGCGCCTTCGAAATATGTCTTGTAGGCCGTCAAGAAGGCATTACCCATTCTGGAGCTGCCGAACTTTCGATAGAAAAACCCCAACAGCCCGGGTGCCTCGACGATGCTGATGACGGTGCGATAGGTAATGCTGTCGCCATTGGCGGTGAATTCGTCGGCGAAGTGCGACGCGACAGTGATTTTCGATCCCGCCTCGTACACCTCATCGAACTCGACGACCACCCGGTCGGCCTCGACCCGCTTGGCGATGTTGGTGCGCTTCATTAGGCCCTCGTTGGTCTCGATGGTGACAGAGTCACTCCCCTGGTCCACCAACTCAACGGTCGTAATGCCCGGCATGAGACCGACAACCGCCACATAGTGCCCGCCAAGGTCGTCAAACGCACGCTGCACCCGGTCAAGATCGCAGTCGATGTCGGTTCTTCCTTCGAACCAAGCCGACACGTTCAAGTCTCCTCGTTTGCGGGTTGGCTTAAGAGCCTACGCCGCGCCGACGCTGAGAACCGTACCTTCAACCGTGTGTTGGGAATGGCGAAGCATGGAGCTCACGGACATGACTCGAGATAGAGGTAACGACTGCACTCGTCGTCGGTGAGCTGGCGCGTGACCCGGCGTTCGGCCAGGTCTACGAGCTCATCGACGTCGAGCAAGAACTTGCGAATCACGCCACCAGAATCGGTGTACAGGAGATAGCGGTCGTCGGGGCTGAATACCAGCTTGGGTGGGGAACCCCCCACCGAGTCGGCAGGGATCTCCACGATGAGGTCTCCCGAGTGAATATCCCATAGGCGGACCGATGTTGATTCAAGGCCAGCCGTCGCCAGCGTACCGTCTCGGGCCAATGCCAGACCGGTGACAAAACTCGGGCTCACGATGGCGTCCATCACGGTTGCATCGGTGATCGATGTGCCCTCAATCACCGCTGCCAGATCGATCACGACCGCCCGCCCATCGAAGGTTCCGGCAGCAAGGTACCGGCCCGTCGGATCAAATGCGGTCAGCGTGGGCGAGATACCGAGCCTGAGCATCGCATCCCCGGTGATGATGTCCACCACGGCGAGGCCGTCCAGCTCTTCTTCGTTCCAGTTAAACGCCACATAACGACCCGCTTCGAGGGCTCCTCCGGGGTTGAAAGCTGCCCGGAAGACGTTCGGCGTCCCGAGGTCGGCCAATTCAAGCCCCGTGGCGACATCGATCACCCGGCTTCGCAGGTCGACCCCGGGCGGTCTGGTGCCGTTGCACAACCACCAGCCGTCCACGATCACCGAGGACCCGTCGGGGCTCAAAGCTCTCGGGTTGGTGCACGGTGGCAGCTCCCGGATCACTTCTTCGGTTCTGAGGTTCCGCACTTCGGCGACGCCGTCGTCGGTTACGAGCGCCAGGGATCCCCAATCCTGGCTGACCACCGGATAGACACCCCGGTTCGTGATGACATCGGTCACCCGCCCGAGCCGTACGCCTCCCTCGGCGCTCCATCGTTCGACGCTACCGCCCGAGGTTGACAGCGAGACCTCGGACCCATCGGGCGAAACGTCGATCGTCCACGGCCCGCCCAACGCCTCGATGGCGCCGACGGCGGGCGCCCCACCGGCACTCACGTCCCACAGCCGGGTTCCGGAGAGGTCCACGCTGGCCAACAGATCAGACGTCGGGTCGTAGGCAACACTCCCCACGCCCACCGCCCCAGCAAAGTCCATGAGCTCAGCCCCATCGTCGAGGTCGAACAAACGAATGGAGCCACCGTCGCCACCCATCGCCACGGACGTCCCGTTCGGGTTCACGGCGATGGCTCGGGGTGGGCTGATCGGACGTGACCATTGCAGCGTCCGCGAAGCCATGTCCCAGGCCTGGAGCGTCTCACCAGCGTCCAGCACCAACCGGTCGACCCCGAGGTCCACGGCTACGTGTCGGGGTCCATGCCCGGGCGTCTCGATCGCGTCGACTTCTTCACCGCTGTGCGCATTGAACAGACCCACCCGTTCTGCCTGTGTTTGTGCCACGGCAATGGTGTCATCGTGATACGCACCGAGGCCACCAATCAATCCCGGCCGGAAGGAGGAGACTGCTTGACCGGACGCCACGTCCCAGGTAGTCACCACGTCCGAGTCGCCGCCGTCCCAGCTGGCAACGCTAAGTAAGGCGCTGTCAGCGGACCATGTCGGGTCCCAGGCCACCCAGCCGGTGGTGACCAGACGGGCGACTTGTTCTCCGGTGATCGGATCCCAGACGATTATCGGTGCGTTCCTTGCGACATCCGGACCGTATTCGAACGCCGTCTGGTACGCCACCGCGAGATGTCGGCCATCCGGGCTGAAGGCGAACGCCCGACCCTCGGCGCCGCCCGGATCCACCCGGTTGTCGATGGACAGGACCGCAACATCAGCCAGCAAAGATCGCAGGGGAACGTGGTTGACCGCATCCCAGACCACGACCTCGTTCGCGGGAAACACTCCGTCGGGGCCGGGCATGTCGGTGGCCAGCAGGGTTCCGTCGGGGCTGAACGCAACCGTAAGGGCACCACCGGGGAGGTGCGCTTCGAGACGAGAGGCCTGCACGGCCCCCTGGAGAGCGGAAACGGCTTCGGGTAGTGGCTCTTCTCCCGCCCGACGAGAGATCTCGACGGCTTCGAGCGCCAGCAGGATTGCGAACTCGGGATCTTCGGCGAGTGCGAGCGTGGACTCAACCGCGACCCTGCGGATGTTGGCTTGGCGCGCCTCGTGTTGGGCCACGTTCCGCTGCCATGCGGCCACTCCGGCCAGCACCGCAAATATCACCACCAGGCTCCATGCGATGCCCGCCCGACGCCTCCTGCTGCGCCGGTCAGCGGAGGTAGATGCATCGAGGAAGGCTTGTTCCTCGCTCGTCCACACCAAATCGTGGTCCGTCGGGTCCAGCAGCCGCGCCAGACGGGGTCCAGTGAGCAGGTAAGTAGCGCTCCGACCGTGGGCCTCCCACTCGGCTTCGGCCTCCGACAACTGCCGTTGAAGCCTGATCGAGTCTTGAGCGTCGTCGATCCAGTTGCGTAGCCTCGGCCAGTGTGTGAGCAGGGCCTCGTGAGCAACTTCGACGGTCGGGCGACCGGTCGGGTCCTGGTCGAACGTGAGCAAACGATGTCGACCGAAAAGCTCGAGCACCTCGTCGACACCGCGGATACCCGCGAGGGTCGACGACTGCCTCCGTCGGCGGATCGGCTCGCCGTCTTCGGTCAACGCGACGAGCCGCAAGAACAGCTGCCGGGTTGTCTCCTCGGAGTCGGCACCCAAACCCGCGTACATCTCCTCGGCTCGCTTCACGAGCGAGCCGGAAATGCCTCCAGCTGCTCGATAGGCCTCGACTGAGAGGGCTCGCCCACCCGATCGTTCGTAGAGATCGGTTAGGGCGAACTCGAGGAGCGGCAGCGCCGCCGGCCGGTTGGCGATATCGGCCACGATTGTGGCGATCAGGTCAGGCTCAACCGGCGTGCCGACCTGTGATGCCGGTCGAGCCACGATGTCGCGTACCTGGTGTTCTTCGAGGGGGGTTACAAGGACCAGTCCGGCTGCGACAAGGCGGGCGAAGCCCAGGTGGGTGAGGAACCGATCGAGCAAGTCGGTTCGCACCGTAGCGACGATCCATGGCCCGTCTTGTGCCTCCGCAAGGGTACTGAGGCGGTCGAGGAACAACTCACGATCTGCATCGTCGACGGCTCCCGTATGCAGCTCTTCGAGTTGGTCGACCAGGATCAGCGCGGGCCCATCTTGTCCGAGATCCCGAAGCGCCGCATCCAACGCTCCAATCGGATCCGCGCCCGGATACATCGAGCCGAGCTGCCAGTTTTGCCTCCGCAACACTGGGAACAAGCCGGCCCGCACCACGCTGGACTTGCCACTGCCCGATGGGCCGGCGAGCACGACCAGCTGGGGAACGTTGCGTTGATCGATGGCCTCCCTGAGGAGCCTGACGAGGTCGTCGCGACCACAGAAGTCTGCGGCGTCGGACTCCTCGAAGGGGCGCAGCCCTTTGTACGGGTTCCGTCCGGTAGCGCCGACCGGGGAAGACTCAGCTGACAGGGCGCGGGAGGTCGAAAGGACCGGATCCTGATCGAGGATGCGCTGCTGTAGGACTCTCAGTTCGGTCGACGGGTCGAGACCGACGCCCTCGGCCAGGGTTCGTCGGGCCTCATCGAAAGCGCGCAGTGCCTCGGCCTGGCGACCGCTGCGATGCAGTGCCAGCATCCTCAGTGCCCACAGGCGCTCTTCCAACGGATGGCGCCGGGTGAGATCGGCGAGTTCGGGAACCGCCAGCAAAGCATCATCGGCGTAGATGTCGGCCTCGATCCGGAGCTGCACTGCCGTCATATGCAGCGCCTCGAGGCGTACGATCTCGGGACGAAGCGCCTCGTGATCGGAAAGGTCCTCGTAAGGAGCACCGTGCCACATAGTCAGCGCCTCACGGAGAACCCCACGAGCCCGATCTGGATCCGAAGCAATCTTGTCGCTGGCTTCGGCGACCAGATCACCAAAGCTGCCTGCGTCGACGTCGCCCCGTTCGGTCTTCAGGCGGTATCCGGGAGGTCGCGACTCGATAACGTCGCTGCTTTCGAGGGCCCTGCGCAGACCCGAGACATAGCCTTGAACGATCTTACGAGCGCTCGACGGTGGATCCTCACCCCAGATGTCATCGACGAGACGATCAGTCGATACGACGGCGCCTGCCTGGCTGAGCAGTACGGCCAGTAGGAGACGTTGCTGCGGTTCCCCGAGGTCGACCGAGACGCCATTCACTCTCACCTCGAGAGGGCCGAGACAGAGGAAGTCCATCGGCGGACACTAGGTCACCAAAAACCTGCGTGGCGTCGAAATGGAATAGTCGGTTTGGCGGGTAGGGCCGGGCTCGAACCGACGGCCCCTGCATCCGTAAGTTCCGCCGTTACCCGCCAGTGTCATACCTGTGGAAAGGTCGACATCCCGTCCTAGATATGAGCAATCGGATCAGCTTGGGAACCGTTGCTCGAAGGCTCTTCGGACCGGTGTGTCAGTCTCGGGCGGTGCGTTTCTGATGTACTCAAAAATGAGCTCACGGTTGGCGCTGGTCTCGGCTTTGGCGAGGTAGGCCAAAGCGTTGTCGACACTGAATGAGTCGAAGCCATGGTCCTGCCATCGGTCCGACCCTTCGAGACCGGTCCACACGGCGGCATCCACATCGTCTCGCTCGCCTAGCCATCTCGACACCGTTTCGGCGATTGAAACGTCCACCGGCCCTCGTCGGGTGCCGTCCGAATCTATTCCATGGATACGGCTTCGGCGGTCGTGCGGAGACGTGATGACTTCACGATCAGCGAGATTGAGTGCAGCCTTCTCAAAGTCAGATTCGGCACTCAGAATCCAACTGGTCCGGCTGACAACCTCATAGCCTGGGACGACAATCAACGTGAGCCGACCGTTCTGCGCAATACGAGCGAACTCGACTGGCAGGCCGGGGCCAGTTGCGGACCACTCTGATCCGGGGCTGACCTTCAATGGGCTGCCGGTACGTCCATCGGGGTCCCATACCAACGACCCCCAACCCAATACCGCGATTCTCATGACGCCACAATAAACCGTGGCGACGCTGTCAAGAGATACGCTGAAGTGGAGTGCGGTGCCATGAGCCATTTGGCGCAGTCGCCGGACCAGGAAGGCCGAAGTGCCGATAGGTGCGGGCCAGCTGACTCCGAGAGACCCCCACCGAAGCAGGGGTCTCAGTACTCAGCTGATCAGTGTTCAGTTGATGCTCGGCCTATCCATCGATGTGGAGCCCGCCGGCGTAGACATCAAACACACAGTCTGGGCCGCATATCAGCAGCCCGACACCGTTGCCCGAGCCGCGGAGATCCTCGTAATCACCTGTGCTACCAACGATGTTCCATTGAAAGTTGTCGCCGTTCTCATCGAGCGTTCTCGGCCTTCTGCGAGGACCTCGCCGGCTGCTGCCCCGGGAAGCACGCTTCGCTCAGGTCGCGGTTTGTCGTCGCTCCTCCCGCTTAGGGCGTGGGCTGCCAGGCTGGGTGCATGAAATTGCCAGCCGTGGCGACGGCGATGGGATCTCCACCCTCGGCAGGGATCATCCAGAGCTCCCGGGTTCCGGACGTGTGGAGCGAATAGATAATCCACTCACCGTCCGGCGTGTACCGAGGGTGATATGGCCGACGTGCCGCAGTCTCGTAGAACGTCAGCTGCTCGACTTCGGATCCGTCCGGTCGCATCCGGTGGAGATCACTCCCGGCAGGATCGAGTGCCTCGGAGTCGAAAGCGACCACGATCCATTCCCCGTCGGGTGACCAGACGGGCTGTGCCGCACCGATAGTCCAATCGGTGAGTTGCGTTTCGTCTCCACCCGCCACGTCCATCACGAACACCGCGGTGTTCCTCCCGAATCCGTTCTCGTCGTATCGGTAATAGGCGATCGTGGTTCCGTCCGGCGACAAGCGCGGGGCGTATTCTTTGTCACAGCCAGGATTCGAAGTTATCTGCGTCACCTGCTTGGTGTCCGGGTTCCCAATCCACAGGCCGCAATCGGACGGCACGTCGTTGACGAAGGGGCCCAAAGTACCTGACGAAGACGATTTGCGATCCGTCGGCGGAATAGGACGGTTCGTCGTCCCCAACGCACGGGGCCTCGCAGGCAAAGACCTGACTCGAGGTTTCGGTGGCCAAATCATAGGAATACAACGGTTCGGTGACTCCCCCTCTGGTTGTGAAGACGACGCTTGGTTCCTCGTGGTGACCAATCAGGCAGGCCAAAGGCACCGACATCTTCTCCGATCTTGTGTCTTTCGGTCCCGTCTGGATGCATCAGAAAGACGAACGCACTGCCGTCGGGTCCAGGCCCCTGATAGGCAATCCAGTCGTTCAGGTCGACCAACTGAGCGATATCCACCCCGGCAGTTGACATGGTCGACGGCGAGGACTCCGGGATCGTCACTACAGGCGCCACAGGCGCCACTTCACGGGTCTGACTGAGGAGCAGGCGACCGCTCCGATTACCAGGATCACGACAGCCGCCGCCACCCAGAAGATGGGCTCTGTCGGTCGCGGAGTTACGTCAGCGTGTCGGGTATCGAGTTGTGTCATTTCGCTGCTCCTCTGAACGAGTTTCGTGAGTTGCGGAGTGATATCGGCTGCTCTCGATTTCGTAGAACTCCAAATCCGGAACCGGATTCACTTCGTCCAAAAGCGCCAGGGCTTGGGCTTCGTTGATCACCACGCACCTCCTTTCCGAGCAACCAAAGACGACTTCTTTCCGGTTTCGAGCCGGTTGTAGGCCTCGACCAGCTCACGCCGGGCACGAGACAGACGCTGTTTGGCGGCGTCCACCGTGACGTCCAACGCCACTGCTAGCTCTGAGCCCGACAGGCCTTCCCACACGGACAAGCGCAACACCTCTTGTTGCGCGGCCTTGAGCTGGGCCATCGCTTCAAGAATCTGCCGTGCCTCATGACGCATCACTACAAACTCATCTGCCGGAGGTGCTGTGCCAACGCCATAAGCATCCAACTTCTGCCGCAGGCGGGTCTGACGTCCAGCCCCACGCCACACATTGGTGAGGACTCCATAGGCGACCTGATACAGCCACGGCAACGCGTCGGTGCCGGCAGGTACCTGGTCGATCTTCTTCCAGGCGACGAGAAAGACTTCGGAAGTCGCATCATCTACCCGATCCGGCTCCGTTCGACGGTAGCAATACGCGTGGACCGGCTTGAAGTAGGAGGCATAAAGCTCTCTGAAACCTCACGTCAGCAGTCGTCATCACCGGCACCAATCAAAAGGCGTCTTACGTATGAGAAACGTTCGCATACGAGCGAACGTGACAACAAAAGATCCTGTCACCAACCTCCGGACCCGAACGTAGACCGGACGAGCAGCCATACGAGGGCGAGACCCGGGTCAGGCCAACCCGGATCGCCCGAAATCTACTCCGGCAAGTCAGCATCGTGGCAGGGAGTCGTAGATTTTGATCAGATCGCCGCGGACCGACGTGGACGCAGATCAACAAGCGGAGAGACGCCTCACGAGGCCCGACCAACCTCCGGGGTCAGGCCACCGTCCAGCGCATCGTGCCGGACTGCGTGGGCGACGGAGCTTCGCATGGCCAATGGGTGTGAAGCTATCGTGGCCCGATGTCCTTCACACATTCTCCAGAGATCGAGGCGGTAGCTCGAAGAGTGTTGGCAACCTGGGGCCAACGTGACGCCGAGACCATGTCGAACCTGTTCTCCTCCAGCGCCGATCTCCGGGTCCTCGGTTTCGACGCTGACGAGCAGTGGAGCGGCGCAGACGAGTTCCTGAAAGTCTTCACGGCCCAGATGGACGAAATGCCCGACTGGAGCATTGAGAATCACCATGTCGAGGCGTTTGAGGACGGAATCGTTTGGCTGGGCAACTCTGCAGTCGACGATCGTCACTCCAGAGGGCGAAACGCCCATACGCCACACGGCCGTGTTCCGCCTAGATGCAGGGGCTTGGAAGGTCGTTCAGTGGCACAACTCGATACCCGTCCCCAATCAGCAAGTATTCGGCGTCGAACTCACAACCACGTTGAATCGCTTGGTTGCATCGGTTCTCGATGCCGGCTCTGATCTCGCTGGAGCCTCAGGATCTGAAGGCACTGCGACGTTGGTATTCACTGACATTGTTGATTCGACGGTTCTCGCTCAGTCCGTCGGAGACGTTGCGTGGGCAAAGATGATCAGTTCGCATGAACGCACAATCGGACGCATTGCAGGCTCGCATGGAGGAACCGTTGTCAAGTTCCTCGGTGACGGATCAATGCTGGTCTTTGAATCCGCCCGTGCGGCGGTACGAGCTGCGGTCGAGCTCCAACGTTCCTGCGATGCAGAGCCCTATACCATTCGTATTGGCATTCATACCGGCGAGGTCATCCGCACCGCTAATGATCTCCTCGGCCTCACGGTGAACAAGGCCGCACGGGTTGCCTCTGCTGCCACCGGCGGTGGCATCATGGTCTCGTCCACGACCAGGGATGTCGTCGGCCAGATAGAAGGCGTGCGGATCGGCGAACCGAAGATCGTTCGACTCAAAGGGATTGCGGACGCTCACCAGATAGCTCCCGTCGAGTGGCAATGACCGAGCCAGCTATGTGTATCGGTTTCACCGAATGCGACAACGCTGAGTCAGATGTTGAAATACCCATGGGCTGACGGGTGGGTGGGGACGGCCGGGCTCGAACCGACGACCTCCTGAGGGGCAGATTGCCCCGATTCGTTGATTACGTGCTCGATGCTGGCTCTTGGATCAGCCCGCGCAGCGTCGGCGTCTCAGAGCGCTCGAGCAGCTCCCTTCGCCGTTCGTATCGGCATGCATACCGGCGAGGTCATCCGCACCGCCGATGATCTATTCGGCCTCACGGTCAACAAAGCGGCAAGGGTTGCTGCTGCAGCTGACGGCGGCAACATCACGGTCTCGTCTACAACACGAGACCTGGTCGGATCAATGGACGGCATTCGGATCGGGGAACCTGAGCTCGTTGCGCTCAAAGGCCTTTCCGGCCCGCATATGATCTCCATCGACTGGGCCTGAGCGTCTTCGGTCGGTGGCCAATCCGGCCAGCACACTTCGGCCCAGGTCAAGCGGGCCAGACCACCCCGGCTCAGCCAGGGACTCTGCCATCTGGCGCTGAGCTTGATATTCCCTGCTAGACCGTTTCGTCCACTCAGGTTCGCAACGGAATGGAGCGAGGCCGGGGCAGGATACGCCGCACTGGTGAGCACGATCACCGAGTGGTCATCCGGGCATCGCCCCTGATCCGTATTAGGTGAGAGGTGCTCTCGAGGCCTCCGATCAAGTGCACGGGACATTGGGCGCCGCAGCAATGGCCGCTCATACGTAGAGGAAAGGGTTTACTCATGTCGTTCGAGAATCTGTTCGAATACAGCGCTGTGCAATTCGAGCTCGTGCTGGGCGTGTTCACGCTCACCGCGGCAGTCTTTGCCGCGGTGCTGGTGTATTCATTGGCAACATCTGGGAGCATCGCACCCCGCTACCGATTGACCTCATACCTCACCGGTGTGGTTATGGTCTCGGCTGTCATCGAACTGGGTCTTTTGGCTCTCCGCTGGAATAGTGCTTTTGAGTGGAACGGTTCGAGCTTCGCGCTCGTTGGCAACGACCTATTCTCCAACGGCTTCCGCTATATGAACTGGAGCATCGATGTTCCCGTTCTGCTGACTCAATTGCTCATCGTGGCGGGTATCACCGGTGCTGCCTTCCGGAAGCGCTGGCTGTCGTTCGTTGTCGCAGGCCTTGGCATGATCTGGACCGGCTACGTCGGTCAGTTCGACGAGATCGACGGTGGAATCCAATTCTGGCTGTGGGGTGCAATTTCGACAGTGTTCTATCTGTGGCTTCTGTATGTGGCCTGGCAGACGATCAGGGATGCCAAGGAGAAAGCTCCGGACGGTGTCCGGCGACTCTTCGGCGCCGTATGGACTCTCTTTCTCGTCTCGTGGACGATCTACCCGCTGGCATACCTCATGCCTCAGATCAGCGCCACGGCCGATGGTGTCGTAATCCGTAACCTGATCTACAGCTTCGCTGACATCGCCTCCAAGGCCGTCTATGGAATCATGCTGGCGGTCATCGCTCAGAAGCTGAGCGCCATTGCAGGCTACCGTCCGGCTATCGAAGCCGAGGAAGCGTTTGCCGAGAGCGCATAGCGCTGAGTGTACGGTTGAGGGCCCCGGCATCGCCCGGGGCTCTCTCGCGTACACCTATCGGGTCCCGCCCGGCCTCGGCACCGGCTGAAAGGCCGACCCCGCCCTGGAGCACCGTCCACGAGCGAAGCGCCACGCCGCCTGAAATCGAGCGCCGACACGATCGCCAGACGATTCGCTCTGTCGGGTTCTGAGCCCCTCATCCCTTTCATCGGTACCGCCATCCAAATTCCCCGCCGTGCCGTATAAAGGGTGTGCAATAGAAGGGAAGCCTGATGAGTTTTCCAACCGTAACCGGCTCAAACCTCGAACGGCGCCGCATGACACTGCCCGCTGGCTTCGAGGGCTATCTCAACCTGGTTGTGCTGGCTTTTTGGCAGCGCCATCAAGCGCTCGTCAACACTTGGATGCCCCTGGCCGGGGACCTTGAGCAGCGACATCCCGGTCTTGTCTTTTATGAATTGCCCGTGATTCAGAAGCGAAGTCGCGTCTCGCAATGGTTCATCGATAGCGGTATGAGGGCGGGAATCCCGGACCGTCGGGTGCGAGAGCACACGGTCACGCTCTATGTGAACAAACCCCCGTTTCTCAAGGACCTCGGCATCACCGATGACGGCACCATCCATCCGATGGTGGTCGATCGAGCCGGCCGAATCCTGTGGCGGGCTTCCGGGCCTCTGACCGAAGCGGCGGAATCCGATCTCGTGGACTTTCTCGAGAACCAGCCGGTCGCCTGAACCTCGGGAACACGGCTTCACCAATATTTGTTCTTAGTAGCGGGTGCGGCAATCGAGGAGCATCGCTCCGGTTGCACCACCCGAAGAAGGAGTCAATTCATGAACAACAGCATTAAGTTAGGCCGCCTGGCAGGCGTCACGGTCGAATTGAACTGGAGCGTGCTGGCGATTGCCGCCCTCGTTACCTTCTCGGTGGCAGGTGCGGTCCTTCCGGCCAGCGTTCCGGGATATGAAACAACGGCGTACGTCCTCGGCGGCGCAGTAGCCGCCGTCGGACTGTTCGCCAGCATTCTCTTGCATGAGCTCGGTCACGCCGTCGTGGCCCGTCGTAACGGCGTGAGCGTCAAGCGCATAAGCCTGTGGGCGTTTGGCGGAGTAGCGCAACTCGATGGCGAGGCGAGGACTCCACGCGCTGAATTCAAGATCGCAGGAGTCGGACCGGCGATAAGCCTGGTTCTCGGGTTGGCCCTCTTCATTCCTGCTGGCGCCTTGTCTGGTATCGCAGGGGAGGTAGTGGCCTGGCTGGCCTCCATCAACGTGATCCTGGCCGTCTTCAACCTGATTCCCGGCGCACCCCTGGACGGCGGCCGGCTGCTGCATGCCTGGCTGTGGAACCGTCATGGTGACAAGGCCCGGGCCACCGCGTCGGCAAGCAAAGCCGGGCGGATCGTCGGCAGCGGATTAATAGGTTTCGGCGCGGTCCAGTTCCTGCTCGGTGGAGCCGGAGGCCTGTGGACGGCCTTCATCGGCTGGTTCCTCCGCAACGCGGCGACGGCCGAAGGCCAGTACGGCGCCCTCCAGCGGGACCTGGTCGATGTGAGGGTCGGTGACATCATGGCACCGACCGGACAGTTGGTCGGCGACTGGATGTCGGTGGGCGCCTTCATCGACAGCTACTCGATAGACGAGAACCAACCGACCTATCTGCTGGCAGACGCTGACGGCCGGGCTAAGGGGGTCGTGACGTTGCGAGATCTGGCTGAGGTGCCGATGTCCGAGCGGTACATGACTTCCGTGCGGACCGTAGCTCGTTCCATCGACGAACTACCGGCTATTTCCGTCCACCAACCTGCGTCGGAACTGTTGGGCAAGATCGGATCGGCACCGTTGGCCGTGGTCTGGGACGGAAGCCAGCCGGTCGGGACGGTCACGGTCTCCCAGTTTGGACAAGCCGTCGAGACCGCTCGACTCCTGGCACGTCTGCGTGGAGCGCAGCAACCGGCGGCGTAACTCTCCCCATTGCAGAGGATACGAGGGGCCTTCGGGCCCCTCGTCTTTGTTGCAATGTTCATCCGGAACAGCCCCATGGAACGTACAGAAGATGAGGAGGTTCTCAATGACGACGCTAAAACCGACTATTCGTTCTCTGACATTGTTTCATCGGACCAAGCTGGTGTTTCTCTCAGCTGCCTTTGTCTCGTTCCTTTTGTCCGTAACCCTGTGGTTCCTCGTTGACCGCGAATTGGGCCTATTCGTAGGCCTCTGGGTACCGGCCATTCACTCCCTCGGGACCCTGGTCTTGACCGGTGAGCGGGATAGATGATGAGCGACGGGGTCATCTTTGGAATTGGTGGGATCCTATTCTTCGCCACCACGTGGGCAACGATTGCGTTCTTTCTGTCCAGGTTGAGCGATCTGCATCGCCAGGATGTTCTCGCGTCGCCGGAAGTGGTGGGGATTGAGTCCGATACCTTCACCGAGGTGTACGTCAGGGAGCCTGACGAGGACTCATAGACAACCGTTCTCGAAGTCGGCCTTGATCGTCGCTGCCGTTTGCCTGACATCGGCCAGATCCGGCAGGCGGTCGAGTGTGGCGTACTGGCGAGCCAAGCGGTAGTTGGTTCCCAGGACCTCCCGATGCCGATCCAGGAAGTCCCAATACAGAACTGTGAAGGGGCACGCATCTCCCCCGCTGCGCGCCGTCGGGCGGAAGCGGCAATCCCGGCAGTAGTCGCTCATCCGATTGATGTAGGCACCTCCCGAGACGTACGGCTTGGTGGCCATCCGGCCGCCATCGGCCCACAGTCCCATTCCCATCACGTTGGGAATCATGACCCAGTCGGAGGCGTCAACGAAGCGCTCCCGCATCCATTCCAGCAGCTCCGCAGGATCTATCCCGTAGAGATTGGCGAAATTGGCGAGCACCATGAGTCGCTGGATGTGATGGGTCCAACCCCGCTCTTCGAGACCCTCGAGGGTCACCTGGAGGCAGTGCATGTCGGTTGACGCCGATCCCGCAAAAGCAGGTGGGAGGGATCGGTGGTGGTCCAGCACGTTGGCGTCTTGTTGGTCGGGCCACAGCCAGTAGATCCCCCAGATGAATTCTCGCCAGCCGATGATCTGGCGGATGAGCCCTTCCGCCGAGTTGATCGGCACACGTCCCGCCCGATACGCCTCCTCCACCGCATCGCAAACCTCGGCGGGGAGCACCAGCCCGAGGTTGAGATAGGGAGACAGTAGGGAGTGAGCCAGATGCCAGCTATCGGTGAGCATGGCGTCTTCGTGTGCGCCGAACCCGGGCAGGACGTTGTCGATGAAATGTCGCATGCGTACGAGCGCTGCACGACGCGAAGTCGCCCACCAGCCGACCGGTTCGGCTCCCGGCAGATCTTTGGGGAGTTGCTCTAGCACACTCCGATCGAGGGAATCGAGCCGACTTCGCACCGGGACCGGCCAAGCTCCGCCGTCCGCCGGAGGCGGCATCCGGTTCTCGTGATCGAAGTTCCACCGCCCGCCAGCGGGTTCGTCGCCGTTCATGAGGTAGCCGAGGGTGCGCCGCTGATGCCGGTAGAAGTCTTCCAGCCGCAGCCGGTCCCGTCCCCCGGCCCATCGGGCGAAGTCACTTCGGTGGCAGAGGAACTGGTTGGAGGGCTCTACCTCAACCCCGAGATTTCGCACGATCCGGTCGACCCGTCGTGAGTTGGGCTCGGTTGCGATGACCCGGTCCGGGCGGTACTGCCGCTGGTGGGCCAGCAGTCCAGCGGTCAGATCTGGGGATCGACGGTAGTCGACGGCGAAACCGGCGGCTCTCAGCGAATCTGCAAACCGGCGCATGGCAGTCAAGACCAGATGAAGACGCTGTCGGTGGAAAGGCCGCCCCGTCAGCATTGACTCGCTTTCAACCATCAGCACCATCGTGTCCTGGGGACGGGCGCTACTCAGGGCTCCGATTCGCCGGTTGAGCTGATCACCGAAGACCCAGATGGTATTCACGTTGGTTCCTTTACGATCCCGCAGTTGTAGAGTGGCGCCTGCCGCCCGGGTTGGTTCTCGACACGTTCGAAGGTCGCGCCTGGGTCGGACTGGTCGCCTGCCACATCGAGGACACCGCCTTCCCTACCTGCCACCCGTACCGTATCTCGGCACACTTCCCGAAACCAACGTGGCCGCTGAGCGGCACATCGAGAGCCGATGGTACCCCCTGAAGACCCACGGTTCCGGGGCTGGCGGGGTGGTGGGGACGGCCGGGCTCGAACCGACGACCTCTGCCTTGTAAGGGCAGCGCTCTCCCAACTGAGCTACGTCCCCGTCCGCCATATGAGACCACACCGCTCCCCCAGTGTCCAACTCGATTGAAAGACACAAACTTCGGTGGCGCTGTCGGTACTATCCGCGACGCTTCCCCCCAAACAAAGCGACGCTCGATGACGGCCAGATCAAACGCTCCCGAAGGCAACGAAGACCTCCGGCGCTACCTCGATAGTGTCGGTTCGTTTGCCCTTATCACGGGCGATCAAGAGGTCGAACTCGCCAAGGCGATCGAACTGGGGCGCGAAGCGGCCGAACTGCTCGACTCGAAGCAGGAGTACACAGTTCGCGAGCGAGTCAAGCTTGAACGGGCGATTCGTAAAGGCTTCGAGGCTCGCCAGGCCTTCATCAACGCCAACCTGCGACTGGTCGTCTCCATTGCCAAAAGGTATTCGAAAGCTTCGCTCCCCCTGCTCGATCTCATTCAGGAAGGCAACCTCGGGTTGATTCGGGCCGTCGAGAAGTTCGAGTACCGCAAAGGATTCAAATTCTCCACCTACGCCACCTGGTGGATTCGCCAGGCCATAACCCGGGCCATCGCCGACAAGGGCCGCACCATTCGGGTGCCCGTCCATATGATCGACACGATCAGCCTGGTCCGCTACACCGAACAGCACCTGTTCAAACATGCCGGCCATCCACCGACCACCGAAGAGATCGCCCTCGAAGCGGGAATCTCAGCTGCCAAAGTCCGCGAAGCCAAGAAGTACGCACCCGAACCGATTTCGATTTTTGAGCCGGTCGGCGAAGACGACGCCGTGCTGGGCGACTTCATCGAAGACATCGCCGCCGAGGCACCGTTCGAAGCGGTTGCGGCGGCATTCCAATCGGCCGACGTCCAGCGCTTCCTGCAACGACTAACGGAACGCGAGCGGATGGTCCTGGAGATGCGGTACGGCTTGAACTCGGATACCCCCTGCACCCTCGATCAGGTCGGCCAACATTTCAGCCTCACCCGGGAACGGATCCGTCAGATCGAATCGAAGGCACTCGCCAAGCTCCGGCACCCGTCAAGCCCGGCGAACCTCCGACGACTATTTGCCGGCTGAAGCACGAACTGCTTCAAGAGGTTCACGCGGACTTGACGAGCTGCCAAAGCTGTTCACGGTCAGCTTCGATCGGAGCGTCCGATTCGTCCTTGCGGGGTCGCCCTCGACCACGCCGACGATAGAACGCCAGACCATCCCAGAAGATGACCCCACCCCACACTCCCCAGTCCTCGCCGTTTTCCAGGGCGATTTCAAGGCATTCGATCTGCACGGGGCATTGCGCACAGATGGCTTGAGCCTTCGCCAGATCCCGGACATCCTCCGAGAAGAACAGGTCAGCTACCTCGCCAGGTACACAAAGTCCTTGCTCATATAGGTTGATCATGTTGGTTATCCCTCTGTCTTACCGACAACCAACCAATAAAAAAGCCGCCGGTATGTTTCGGCGGCTCCTACAACGAAAAGGTGTACGTTTACAACGCGTGGAGCCGCCCAAGCGCGTTGAGGCCCGTCGGGACGAGGGTCCCGAAGGAAGATGCAACGGTGTGAATCATCTTGTTCATGTTGGTCGGCTCCTTTCCTACAAATCGTTGGCGGAATAGCTCGTGGACCCACGGTATAGGATCGCCTGACACCGAGTCAAGCTAATTTCCGGAATTTTTTCCGTGAATCCGATCGGCGACCTCGGTGAACACTTCGACGCCGACCTTGATCCGCTCGTGTGAGTCGGCTGCCTGCCACGGATCCCACGAGTAACCGGACGTTTCGAGGTACTGATCCTGGAAGGCTACGACGATCCCGATCCGATCAAAGTCCTCGGTGGTGACGGCCCCGTCAGAGCCGATGCGATAGGCCTGGCGGGACGAAGGGTCGGCAATGCCGATCGCCTGGAACGGGATGCGCAGTTCGATGACGCTGGCCGAGTCGGCCCACATCGTGCGCGAATCGAACTCCGGGTCGGCCGGGTCCGATGTGCCGTAGCGGAGCGCACCGGCTTCGAAGATCTCAGCGAGGAATTTCTGGCCGGTGGTGGGGATGGTTTGGGGACGGTTGATGATGAGCCGGTGTTTGTTCCACACCCCACTCCCCTCGACCACATCGGCCTTGTCGACCTCGATGTATCCGAGGTTGACGCCATACTGGATGGCGAACTGGTCGTTCGAGGCCCGCAGCCACGCCTGGGCTTCGGCACCGGGACCGATGGTGATCGCGTAGTCGGAGCCGTCCGGGACGTCTGGACGCGACGGCAAGCCGTCAGAACCCCCCGAGAGCACATCAAACCCGATGGTCACCGGATCGGTGTCCCACGCATAGGTCCCATCAACGAATAGTCGCAGATAGAGATAGCCCTCATCTTTGAGCGCCCGGACCTGCCGGACCCCTTCGGAGCTCTCGAGGATCACCTGCGAACCGTTCTCTTTCCACTCCTGGTCGTCCCCGTCGATAATCACCACTGGCGCCAACCCCGGTTCGACGGCCACCATCCCGAAGTGCGCCTCGTTGGTCCACGGGTTCATCCAGAGGGACCGCCGACTGCTGGGCAGTTCGAAATCGATCGTGTTCCAGGTGAACTTGAACCACTCGTCGACCCATTCAAAGACGTAGCCTCCAGAGAAACCGAGCTGATACAGCATGTCGAGCATGTCGGCGTTCATCTCCATCATCTCTTGCTCGGAGTGGTCGCCCTGGTCGCGGCCCTTCGGACCGAAGTGGGCCGAACCGGCCGATGAGGGAACCCCGAACTCGTTGACGACCACCGGCATGCCAGCGTGGTGAACCCGCAAAGCAATCAGGTAACCCGCGTACGGGTCGGCGCCTCCCCGGAACTGGCAGTCGGCAATTCCCGGCTGATACCGAACGAAGTCCGGGTAATAGGGGTAGGCGTGATAGCTGGCGTAAAAACCGCCTGGCCAGGCCTCTGTGGCGGCCACGAAGTTGGCGTCGACGCCCACCTTGTCCTCGAGTTCGATCGGCTCATCGGGATGCGCCAGCGGGTCGGCAGTCGGCCAGTTCACAAACGACAGGGGCATCGTCAGACCCCGCTCGGCGAGTCCAGTGGCCAGATGGTCGAGCATGTCGGCAATCCAGATTTCGGTGGGACTGGCTCCGGCGAGACTGGAGAAATATTGGCCGGTCTGCGCTTTCATGCCGCGGTTCTTGGTGTCCGAGGCCAGGGTCGCCACCGGGTCCCATTCGACCCCAAGAGCCCACGAATACAACCAGGGAGTGATGTCGGCGGTGTACGTACCCGAGGCGTGGCCGGGTTGGTCGGGGATGGTGATCGTGCCGGTGACGGCCCCGATGGAATCGTCGATCTCGGACTTCATGTCGGCAACGACGCTGGCCGCATGCAGGTCCTGACCCTTGACGAAGTCCTCTTCAGGAATCCACACCCCGTGAATCACATAGAGCGGAGCATCCGGGTTGGCGGTGTTGTAGGCGACTAGTTCCTCATAGAACTCGGGTGGATGAATCGTGTAGATGCGCACCGCCCGGAACCCCATCGCCGCCATCTGCGGGAACCAGCGCTGATAGTCCTCGCGATCGAGGGCCAGTTCGCCGGGAGCGTGATTGGGAACCGTGGCACCCAGATTGACGCCAACCACAAAGGCCGCGTCGGATCCCACGGTCTGGAGAAGCAGATCGGTGCCCTCGACCCTGGCGACCCGGCTCAACCCGTCCACGGTGTCCGGCTGGGGCGCCCACGAGCCAGTGTGCGGGGCAGGGGAACCATCAGTGGGCAGTGCACAGGTCCGGGCGACGGTGTCCTGAGGACGCGTCTCCTCGGTCGTGCAGGCACCAACAAGGAGCAGAAGGGCTATCAGGAAGGCTGGTTTCACCGAGAGCAACGTACCAGCGACCCGGCCCTACCTACGGCTTTTGGGCTCAGCTGCTGGCGATGAGGACGTCGAGTTGTTCGCGCATGAACGCTTCGCCACGCTCGCCAGACCACCCGGCAATCACTTCGCCATCGGGTGCGAACAGGAGCGTGGTGGGCGTTCCGGACACGCCGAGAGCCTGCCAAACGGTCGCCTCTTCGTCGTATCCCCAGACGATTCGTCCCGACGGGATCCATTCGTCGGCCCGAACGCCGAGGAGATCGAGTCGGGAGCTCCCACCTAGGGCCAGGAAGGTGACCTGACCTTCGTAGTCCGCCGAGACGGTTTCGAGCAAGGGCAACTCCCTTGCACAGTACGGTCACCATTCGGCCCAGAAGATGATGTAGAGCGGAGTGTCGATTTGGGCCGTGTCGAAGGTTGATCCGTCGTCCAGAACGACCGTGAAGTCGGGGGCGTAGACGACTCCGTCGACCTGTTCAACCGCCCCGGTAACCGTGGCTGGGCCGTATTGCAGGCTGGCCGCTTCTCCGGCGCCACCACTGCCACAAGCTGCGACCAGCACGAGGGCGGCGCTGATCCATTTGAGTCGTCCCATAGATCCTTCAACCGGTGACGACTACCGATCATTCCGTTTCGGGTTGGATTGACGGATTTTCAACTCTTTCTGAAAAAATACCACTCTGCGCGTTCAGGTTTTTTTGGGCTTGTGCCGATAGAGAAGTACTGACCTACCGAACCACCTCATGGGAGATGAAATGCGCAAGATTGCAACCCTGGCCCTGGCCGCTGCCCTATCCATCGCCGCCCTCGCTCCGGCTGCCTTCGCCAAGCCCGCAAACTGCAGCGGAAAAGACTTTGCGGCCTCGATGAAGGTCGCCGCTCATGACAAGAGCCTCAAGGGCTCCGAGAAAAACGCTTGGGCTTCCTTGGACTGCGTGGGAACTGTCGATGAGCCGGTGATCCCCGACGGATGCGTCATGGGACAATGGGGTCTGTACTGCCCGGAGACATAGGAGCCGACGCTCAACCGTTGGGCCCGACTCCGGTCGGGCCCAACTTGTTAAGCCTGTTCTAGCCAGCCGTGCTCGCCGGCTAGCTGCTCGGTCGCCGGCGGACCCCATTCCACTCCGGCTTCGTATCCAGCCAACTCATGCGGGACTTCGAGTAGGGGTTCGAACACCTCCCACGAACGTTCGACTTCGTCGGCGCGCACAAAAAGCGTCTGGTCTCCGTCGATGATGTCGCCGAGCAACGTTTCGTAGGCGTCGGGTAGGTCACCGAACGCTTCGGCGTATGAGAACGTGAACGCCTCGGTTTTCAGCGGCGCGTTGTCCCCTGGTCCTTTGACGTCAAAGAACAATTCGAAACCTTCGTCGGGTTGGATGGTGAGCATCAGGACGTTCGACTGAGCGTGGCCGGCGTGCTGGGGACCGAACAGCGAAATAGGGGCTTCTTTGAAGATGATGGCGATCGACGTGGTTTTAGCCGGTAGCCGTTTGCCGGTCCGCAGTCGAAACGGCACGCCTTCCCATCGCCAGTTGTCGATGAACAGTTCCAATCCCACAAACGTCTCGGTCGAGGAGTCCTGGCCCAGGTCATCGGTGTAACCAGGGACTTGATCCTCCCCCACCGTCGATGCCGAATACTGCCCCCACACAACCCGTTCCGGATTTATCGGTCGGATCGACGACAGCACTTTGACCTTCTCGTCCCGAATGGCGCCAGCCTCGAGACGCACTGGTGGTTCCATCGCCACCAGCGTGACCAGTTGGGTGAGGTGCGACTGCACCATGTCTCGCAGGGCTCCAGCCTGGTCGTAGTAGTCGACCCGTCCTTCGACCCCGAGCGATTCGGCCACGGTGATCTGGACTTCTTCGATCCGGTCACGGTTCCAGGCACCTTCGAACAGGGCATTGGCGAACCGGAACACGAGCAGGTTCTGGACGGTGTCTTTGCCGAGGTAATGGTCGATCCGGTAGATCTGCTCTTCTTCGAACGCCGAATGGACCAGTGCGTTGAGTTCACGTGCCGACGCCAGGTCATGACCAAACGGCTTTTCGACCACCAGGCGCGGTCCAGCCCGCACTGCGATTCAGCCCGGCGTCAGCCAGTCCCTGGACCGTCGATTCGAACACCTGGGGCGGCAATGCCAGATAGAAAGCCCGGTTCTCAGCGGTGAGCGAGTGTTCGTCTTCGATTGATCGGATCCGCTCAGCCAGCGTCGTCGAAACCCTCCCCGGTGCTCTGATAGTGCAGGCACGGCGCCACACCACTTCTCGGCGTCGTTCGGGTCAAGCCCGGCGGCGATCAACGCCTCCGAAGCCTGCGCCCGATATTCGTCATCGGTCATCGGCGAGCGCCCTACGCCAAGCACCACCGATCGTCCGCCGAAGCCTTCCCGGTTTTGGAGCTCGTAGAACGCCGGGATCAGTTTGCGGCACGCCAGGTCACCGGTCGCTCCGAAGATGACGAAGAGATGGGGTTCGGCCTGGCTATCGGACATCTTGTCGATCACCGTCGAAGCGGCGTTCCCTCATACGAGGGCGGATCGCTTTTCTTCGATGGCACCGAGCAGGCCGTCGAAGGCGTCGATGAAGGCCTGCACGCCATCGGTCTGGAGTTTGTCCGTGATGGCATCGAGGTTCACCCCTACCGCCGCCAGTTGTTCAAGCACCGAGTACGCGTCGTCGACATCTTCCACGAGGGCCGCAACGTCGGCCGATCCGTGATCGGCGAAGGCGTCGAGCGTGGCCGGCGGCAGCGTGTTGACGGTGTTGTGGCCGATCAGACCCTTCCACGTACATGATGTCTGAGTAGGCGGCGTTCTTGGTTCCGGTCGAGGCCCACAGCAGTCGCTGCGGAAACGCACCCTTTGCCCCATTGCGCTTCGAAGTCGTCGCCGAACAGTTCGAGGTACCGCTGATAGGTGACTTTGGCGTTGGCTATGGCGACCTTGCCGAGCAACGGGGCGGCGGCGTCGCCGAGTTCGGCCAACTCGTTGTCAACCGGCCGTATCGACCCGGGACACAAAGAAGCTGGCAACCGAGGCAACCCGGGAAGGATCTGCGGCCTTTTCGATGCCCCGCAGATAGGCATGCGAGACAGCTTCGTAGTCGTCCATGGAGAACATGAGGGTCACATTGACGTTGATGTTTTCGCCAATCAGGGTTTCGATGGCCGGGATGCCAGCTTTGGTGGCCGGGACCTTGATCATGAGGTTGGGACGGTTTACCGCTGACCACAGGCGGCGGGCTTCGGCGATAGTCCCGTCGGTGTCGTTAGCGAGCGTCGGAGCGACTTCCAGGCTCACGAACCCGTCTCCGCCGTCGGTCCGTTCATAGACGGGAGCGAGAATGTCGGCGGCAGCCTGGATGTCCTCGATGGCGAGGTGCTCGAAGATCTCAACCGGCGTCGCCGTGGGGTTGTCGGCCACGAAACGTTCGATGTCGTCGTCATATTGGTTCGAGCCGGCAATGGCCTTCTCGAAGATCGAAGGGTTCGAGGTCATGCCCCGCAGTCCGTCGGCGACCATGGCGGCCATGTCGCCGTTTTCGAGCATGTCGCGCCGGATGTAGTCGAGCCACACCGACTGTCCTTGAGCTGCCAGTTGTTCCATCGCGGAGGTCATACGTGTTCCTAAGTCAGAGATCCCGACCATCTTACGTCACCAGCAGATAATCCGGCCAAAGTCCACGGTCGAAGTGCTCTAAGTTTCTGACGCGACCAACTAGCGTTGCGCACCATGCGTACGTTGCTCGTCCTCCGGCACGGTAAATCTGATTGGGATGCCACCTTTGGCTCCGATGAAGAACGCCCGCTTGCCAAACACGGCAAAGACGCTTCCAAGCGGGTCGGCCTGTTCATCACCAACGCCGGCGTCGCGCCCGATATCTGCTGGACGTCGCCGGCAATTCGGGCCCGGACACCCTCGACCTGGCTCGCAAAGCCGGCCACTGGGAGGCATCGATTCATGAGAACCGGTTGCTCTACGAAGGCGGCGTCTCGTCGATCATCAACCTGGTCCGCGAAACCGATCGACGGGTTTCGACGGTACTGCTCGCCGGTCACCAGCCGACCTCTTCGAATCTGGTTTCTTCGCTCATCGGCGGCGGTCGCATCCGCTTCCCTACCGCTGGGGTGGCGTGCTATCCAGTTCACCTCGGCCTGGAGTGACATTGGACCCAACACCGGTGAGCTTCGCTGGTTCGTGATTCCCAAAATGCTCGAGTAGCCGATGGCGTCAGCTCGCGCATGTGGAAGGCACATTGACCATCTTCCGATCGTCTGACGTCTTCGCGAGGTGCACGAAGTGAGGTATCGGGCGAAAGCATCGTGCCGTTGCTATGTCGCCTGCCACCTCGTCCGCCTGTATCTCGTACGCCGGATCTCATTTTTCCGCGCCTTCGGCGGTCATATCGACCATGCGTTGCTTGGTCACCGGACGCGATCCAGCCTCGCCCTCGTCATCGATCAACGGTATCCGCTGACGAGGTCGTCATGGAGGGCACGATCCATTCGCTCGGTATCACCTCCGTACCAACCCTCGTATCGTCACGCGGCACCGCTTCGATTTCAGACGTATCGACACCGTCTGCTGAGGATGTGATGATGACGCCATCGTACTCCTGTTCTGGGTGTGACGACTCTTCCGGGACGGCTCGGTGGGACTTGTCCAGTTTCTTGTCGATTTGCCTTGACCGTTGACCACTCTCCGTGATATACCTGGGTCCTGCGGCGGGGGTGGTAGGCGCGAAGAGGGGTTCTTGCGTGAAGCGTCTTGCCATTCCTACCGTCCTGTTATTCCTCCTAGTGTCCGCCCCGGCCTTCGCGTCTTCGTCTAACTCGACCCTCCCGAACGGAAGCCCGATCGACGTTACCGTCGACGCGCCCGCCGACGGGACCGAGTATGTCGTGTCGTCACCGTCGGGTACCGTCGACGTCGATGTGGTGGGCACGGCTTGGGTCGGGTTCGGGAATGCCGACGCCACCATCGTGTATGTTGTTGACGTCTCGGGGAGCGCCAATGACCTCACTGCTAGCGACTGCGGTGGCGACCAGAACGCCGATGGACTTGTCAACTCGATTCTCGACTGTGAGATCGCCGGCGTCGTGGCCCTCGATGGGGCCGCCATCGCCTCCGGCTCCGTCGACGAGGTCGGGGTGGCTGCCTATGGCAAAGGAGCCGTCGTCGCCGATATGACTCCCCTAGGTGGCGACGATCCAATCACCGCTCCCGACGCCGGGCCAGGCGACGTGGCGGCTGTGGTCAAGTCGATTACCGCCCAGGGCGGCCTCTTCGGCCGGGCCGGCCCCGGCTTGTTCACTCCCAAGGACGCTGACCTGGCGGGTACCGATTTTGCGGCCGGTCTCGTTGCCGCCAAGACAGATCGTCGATGCCGGCACCAATGGGACCAACATCGTCGTGTTCCTATCCGACGGGCAGAGCAACTTCGGTGGTTCCACCTTCGACGAATCTGGCCGCCCTCGCCGCGACGGGGGCCATCGCTCACTCCTTCGCCGTCGGTGGATTCGACGTGCGAGCGGTACGGCCGGCACTCTCCGACCTATCGCCGTCACGACCGGGGGAAGCTGCACCCACGTTTCGGATCCGGCCACCCTGGCCGAAGTCATCGCCGGTCTCTTGTCTTCAACGCTGGATTCCCTCGAGTTGTCGATCGACGGCGGAGCACCCGGTCGCGATCCCCAACGGCGACATCTCTTGCCCCTCCCCCAAGACGGCCCGGTCTCGGTCACCTACTCCACTCCGGTGGCCAACCTCGGCCTGGGAGAGCACACCCTGTGTGTGACGGCCTTCGGGACGGGCGCAGGAGAAGTGGGCAACAGCGGACCCGCATGCACCAAGGTGTCCGTGTTCGCCATCGAATTGAACCCGCCACACGCAGAGAGGGAGCTAGGAGTGGACACCTCCTACACCGTCACCGCCACCATCTTCGGTGAGACGAGTTCCGTTGACGGCCGCATGGTCACGTTCACGGTCATCAGCGGCCCCAACGCAGGCACCTCCGGCAGTTGTACGGTGGCGGTCGACTGCACCACCGATGCCGACGGGAAGGTGTCCTGGACGTACTTCAACTCGGGCGCAGGTGGCACCGACACCATTCGGGCCTGCTTCACCGTCGCCACCCCGACCGGCCAAACCGGTTGCGACACGGCTACGGTCCGCTGGGCTGACACCACTCCCCCGCTCGCCGCCTGTCTGCCGGGCCCGAACCCCCACGGCAAGCACATTCCGCCGGCGGGAAACAGCAGCCTCCCCGGTCCCAAGGGCGGCCAGAACGAGGACGGGTTCTACGACCTGATGGCCGAAGATGCGGTCGATCCAAACCCGCAGGTCTTCGCGGTCGATGAGGGAACGGATCACGTGTTCGGCCCCTATCCGGCGGGCACGATCGTCAAGTGGACACAGGCACCGGGCGCTCCCCCGGCGGAGAAGAAGATGGGCAGCGACAAGGGCAAGGCGGGGGCCGTCGACTATCACCTGGGGGCCAGGGCGACATGTTGGTCTTCGCAGTGGATGCCTCGGGTAACGCCTCCGATCCGCTGGTCTGCCTGGTCCCGCCGCTTCCGAAATAGAAGGACCGATGTCGTCGCTCTCGTAGGGGGACGAGACATCAAGCAGCGGCGCCACGATAACCGGCCCCCACCGACGTAGTGACCGGTGGGGCCAGTTGCGCGTTGGGGTGACTCTTCCCGCCGAGACACGAAGCACCAGCAGACGATCGGAGGCAGACCTAGGGACCCTTATCGGCGAGGCGGCTGACACCCGGTGAGGTCTGATCGAACGGCGGCCTCGCCGAATCGCCGTTGATGGTCCGGCCCGAACGTGGTCTCGCCCTATGATCCCGACATGAGATCTGATGCCTTGGCCCGACGCCTCGTGACGATCCCGCGCACCGCAGCTCTGTTCGTTGGCTTGACGATCCTTTTCCCCGTCCTCGTCGTTCTTACCGTTGGTGTCGACCTGGTCCGAGGGCTGCTGACGAGAAAGCCGTGGATCGCTACCCGGCTACTCGCCATCGGTTGGGTGTATTCGACCGGACAAATGGTGGTCATCTTTGTCAGCGGATTCCAGTGGCTGGTAGCGCTGCCGTCCGGAAGCCAGCGACCGGCCAAGCCGCAGAGGGGGCCTACGACCTGCAGGCCTGGTGGGTTCGGTTCATCGTTGGCGCGATGGAACGGGTGCTCGGCCTGAGCTTCGAGCACCAACAATGATGTCGTGGCTCCCGGGCCGGTGATCGTGCTGTTCCGCCATGCCAGCATCGTCGACAACCTGCTCCCCTATGTCTTCGTCTCCGATCGCGCCGGGATCCGGTTGCGCTGGGTGTTGAAGAGGGAACTGTTGTCCGATCCGGCGTTGGACATCGGCGGCAACCGGATGCCCAACTACTTCGTGGACAGGCAATCCGACTCGTCCGAGCAGGAAATAGCCAATATCGCCGCCTTGGGATCGAATCTCGACCCCGACGAAGGCGTACTGCTGTTTCCGGAAGGAACCCGGTTCAGCAAGGCCAAGTACGAGGAGCGCATGAAACATGTCCGAAAGCTCGCCGGAACTGTACGAGATTATGAAGGGCCACGATCACGTCCTTCCCCCACGAACCGGCGGCGTGCTCGCCCTGCTCGACTCGGGAATGGACGTTGTCTTCGGCATCCACACCGGACTCGAAAGTGTGCGTGGTCTCAAGGAGATTTGGCAGGAGGCGCCGGTGGGTCGCCGGGTCAAAGTCACCTTCCGCAGAGTGGCGGCCGCCGACGTCCGTCGCTCAGACGGACCGTATCAGTTGGCTGCACGAGGAATGGGCCCGGGTCGACGACCTCATCGTCGCCCTGCGCACCGCCGACCCCTCCTAGCTCATCGCCTCCGTTACTCCCCTAGCAAGCCGTCGAACACGGCGACGAACTGCTCAAGGGCCTGCGCACCCTCGATCACGGAGGCCTGGCCATCGAACAACACCACGAACGTCGGCGTCGTGTTGAAGATGCCGGACAGAGCGTATATATCGTCAAGAACGCCTTCGACCGCGGCACGGCTGCCGAGACACGATGCGAACGCTGCTTCGTTCAGCCCAATGCCGGCGGCGAGACCGGTCAGCGCGTCGTCCGGAGGATCGACCGACCACTCTTCTACCGACTCGAACAGCTTGTCGCGCATCGGCCAGAACAGACCCTGCTCGCCGGCACAGTCAGCAGCAGCCGCAGCAGCCGGTGCCTGGGGATGAATCTGGAGCGGGAAGTGTTTGAACACCCACATGGCCTGACCGGTGTCGACGTAGCGTTCTTCGAGCAGCGGTTGCACCTCGGTGGCGTGCCGGCGGCAGAACGGACATTGGAAATCGGAGATCTCAACCACGACCAGCGTCGCACGTCTGGATTACCGAGATAGGCGTCGCCTGCCAGGGTGTAGCCGAGTCGATCGGGGTCGGGGACCAGACCTTCGGCACTGGCCCACAACGGAAGGTTGGCCGTTTCGGGCGGTGGCTCGGCGGCCACCACCGGCACCTCTCCGGCGATCACGGCGTCCAGGACGGAGACGAACGTGTCGAGCGACTGCGCACCGACGATGTCATAAACGTCGTCGGTGCGATTGTCGACGACCTGAAAGCTGGGCGTTCCAGAGAATCCGGCAGCCCGCCCCTCGGCGACTCGCTTGTCGACCATCGGGACGGTACGACCAGAATCGACGCAGGTTTGATAGGCGTCGGAGTCGACACCGATTTCCTCTGCCACGGCAGCCAGAAAGTCGGAATTGTCCGGCACCGACGACCACGCCGCTTGTCTGGCGAACAGGGCGTCGTGGTAGGCCCAGAACAGCACGGCCCCTTGCTCGGGGACGCACAGGGCCGCCGCATGCCCGGACGGGGCGGTGGGATGCAGTTCGGCCAGCGGGAAGTCACGGAACACCAAGTTCACCTCACCGGCGCGGGTGTACCGGTCGATGAGTTGCGGCGTCGTCTGGGCGAAGTGCCGTCCACAGAACGGGCACAGATAGTCGGAGAACTCCACCAGCGTGACCGGGGCGTCGGGATCGCCCAGATAGGCGAATCCGTCGTCGTTGAACCCGACCTCCAATCCGTCGTAGGTGCCCGCAGGATCAGCGTCAAGACCGGCCAGAGTG
>CAWIFX010000029.1:0-90983 GCA_963835515.1 uncultured Acidimicrobiia bacterium
CAACCTCGGTCGCGAGCTCGAAATATTGGCGCATGAGCCCATCGGGTATCGACATCACCTTGCCGAACATATCAGCCGGTTCATCGGTGACCCCGATGTAGTTCCCAAGCGACTGGGACATCTTCTGCTCGCCGTCAGTTCCGATGAGCAACGGCATGGTCATAGCCATTTGGGCACGCTGGCCAAAACGCTCCTGAAGGACCCTGCCCATCATCAGATTCCACAATTGATCGGCTCCGCCGAGTTCCACGTCTGCCTCAACGGCGACCGAGTCGTAGCCCTGCAAGAGCGGGTACATGAACTCCATCACCGAGATGGGCTGCTGGCCATCAAACCGTTTCCGAAAGTCGTCGCGTTCCAGCATCTGGGCAACGGTCACTTTCGACGTCAGCTCCAGCACTTCGGCCATGTCGAGCTTGCCGAGCCACTCGGAGTTGTACCGGACCTCAAGCGGTTCCGGGAGGAGCACTTTAGAGAACTGGTCGAGTAACCGCTCGGCGTAGCCACGAACTTCCTCGGCCGAAAGCCGCTTGCGGGTTTCGCTCTTGCCCGATGGATCTCCAACCTGAGCTGTGAAGTCCCCCACGATGAGAACCGCAGTGTGCCCGAGTTCTTGGAAATGGCGGAGCTTGCGCAACACGACTGCCCACCCCAGCGTGACACTGGGAGCTGTCGGGTCCAAGCCCAACTTGACCCGCAGCGGCCGCCCTTCGGCAAGGCGATCAGCCAGTTCCGTTTCGGGCACGACAGTGTCGACCCCGCGCATGAGATGACTGAGCTGATCGGTGATGTTCATCAGGCCCGCCACGTTAGTCGCAAGGCCAAGGCCCGCCTCACCATTGGCGATCACGCCGCCTGGCCAAATCCACCGTTACGAGCTCATGCGTCGGTACCATCGCACGCGGAGTAAGGACCCCATGAAACGACTTTTCGTTCTCGTGGCTGTCGCGTCGTTCCTACTGGGTGCGTGCAGTCCCGAGATCAAGCCTCTAGCCGACCCCGGTATGGGCGAGCTGAGCCTAACGAGCATCGTCTACGCGGCCGATGGCACGATCATCGCCGAGTGGCACGAAACCGAAGATCGCGTTCTCGTAGATTTCGCCGACCTACCGGTCCACCTCATGAACGCCATCGTGGCTATCGAAGATCAGCGCTTTTGGGGCCATCAAGGCGTCGACCTGCGAGCCATCGCCCGGGCGCTCGTCGCCGATGCGAACGCTGGCGCGATCGTTCAGGGTGGGTCGACCATCACCCAGCAGTACATCAAGAACGTAGTGCTCACCCCCGAGGTCACCATCGATCGCAAGGTCGAGGAGGCGACGCTTGCCTTACGGCTAGAGGAAACGCTCACCAAGGAACAGATTCTCGAGAGATACGTCAACACGGTGTACTTCGGGAGTGGCTACTACGGAGTCGGCTCTGCCTCCGAGGGCTACTTTGGTAAACCAGTCAACGATCTGACGCTCGGCGAAGCTGCCCTGCTTGCCGGCTTCATCCAATCCCCTTCTTCAACCGACCCACGACTTCATCCGGAGGCGGCCCTGGACCGGCGGTCCGTCGTTTTGAACAAGCTGATCGAACTGAACTGGATCACCGCCGAAGAAGGCGACGCCGCACGAGCTGAGCCGCTGAAGCTCGCTACGAAACGGGTCGCCGATCAATCCGACTACCCGTACTTCGTCGAAGAGGTCAAGCGTCAGCTCCTAGACGATTCGGCGTTGGGTCTGACCGCGACAGATCGATATAACGCGTTGTTCCGCGGTGGGTTGCGGATCTACACGACCCTGGATCCAACTATGCAAGCGACGGCTGAGTCGACGATGGCGGAGATTCTCGCTGACAAAGGACCGTCGGGCGCCCTTGTGTCGATCGAACCGTCCACGGGCTACGTTCGGGCGATCGTCGGTGGGGCTGACTTCTACGACGCTCAAGATCCGGTCGCCCAGTTCAACCTGGCCACGCAGGGTCGACGGCAGGCCGGGTCGTCGTTCAAGCCGTTCGTCCTGGCCGCCGCACTCGAACAAGGTATGACCCTCAGCACCGAGTTCGCCGGCGGCAATTCCATCACAATTCAAACGCCGAGCGGGCCGTGGCTGGTGGAGAACTACGCCGGATCCAACTGGCCGGACCTGACGCTGCTGGAAGCCACGGTCTTCTCCGTAAATGTCATATACGCCCAACTGGTCAACGCAGTCGGCCCAGAAGCGGTAGCCGACATGGCCGAAAACGCCGGTATCACCAGCAAGCTCGAACCTTTCCACTCGATTGCCCTCGGCGCCCAGGAGGTGAGCGTGTTCGACATGGCCTCGGGGTACGGCACCTTTGCCGCCGGAGGCATTCACGTCGAACCGACGCTCGTCACGCACATCGAAACCCACAAAGGGGTCAACCTCTACCAGCCAGTTCCGGTCATCACCGAAGCTATGAGCAACAACACGGCCAGTCAGGTCACGGCGGCTCTCAGCGAAGTCGTCAAGCGGGGAACCGGCCAACGCGCCCAGATCGGTCCGCCGATCGCCGGCAAGACCGGCACGTCACAGGCACACCGGGACGCCTGGTTCGTTGGGTACACCCCCGATCTGGTGACGGCGGTATGGGTTGGCTATCCCGAGGGACAGGTCGCCATGGAACCGCCAACCACGCCTATCACTGTGGTCGGCGGTTCGTATCCTGCCGAGATCTGGTCGGCATATTCTTCGCAGGTCCTCACCGGCGTTGGAGTAACCGGCCTCGCAAGCCCCGACGCGCTCGGACTCCAACGCGTCACGATCGACACATCGACCGGTTTCCTGGCCGGCCCGTTCTGCCCGCGCGAGTTCATCCAGACCATCAGCGTTCCCGGAGGAGAAGCACCAACTACCGTCTGCCCGATTCATAACCCGGAAGGCATCGTCGAGGTCGGCGCTACCGACGTTCCCAGCGTGATCGGGATGGATCTGGGAGCAGCCACCTCAGCCCTCCAGGCGCAGGGCTTCTTTGTAACGATCGAGTGGGATGACGGCGGCGGCTTGCCCCAGGGCACCGTTTTTGGTCAATCACCCTCCCCCGGCTTCCCTGCCCAGCTGAACTCCGTGATCGAGTTGACGCTGGCGGGACCGGCTTTCGACGCGGCGCTCCCTTCCGTGCTGGGATTCACCATCGACGAGGCCCATGCCCGCATGGATCCGATCGGCGTCGGCATCAAAGCCATCATCGAAGCCGAGGCCAATCCCGATGATGCCCAACGCCGGCCAGGCGTCATTTGGAAGCAGGATCCCGCCAAGGGTGGGGCGGTAGAGGGCACCGTTACGGTCTGGATCAACCCGTAGCGAGCAGCACGCAACGCCACGGCCGCTCGGCGGCTCGGGTCAAACCAACCCGGGGTTTCCATACGACGGTCGGCTCCCGGTCTGGCGCCACGATCGACAGGGACGCGACCTCCTCGATGTGACGTCCGTCTATCGAGTTGTCGATTCCGAGCGCCTGAGTCAGCTTGCCAGGGCCGTCGGCGAGATGGTCTAAACGTCCGCGCCGCTCGACGATCAGTTGATGGCCTTGGTGGGGAATCCCGGAGCGAATGAGCACCGCTTGGGGGTCGCCGGCCGATCCAGTCACGACATTCAGGCACCAATGGATGCCGTAAGAACGGTAAACGTACAGGGTCCCGGCCCGACCGAACATGGGCGAATTCCGAGCCGTCTCACCACGCCAAGCGTGACTGGCGGGATCATCACTCCCGCCATAGGCCTCGGTTTCGGTGATCATCACGCTGGTCAGGCCCGAGGCACCTTCAGTTGTGAGCGTGGCGCCAATGAGAGCCTTCGCCACGGCGACGGCGGTACCGTCCCAAAGGGCCATCAGCCGAGGACGTCGAGTAACACAGCTTTGAACGCATGGAGCCGATTCTCTGCCTGGTCGAACACCCGGGACCGGGCATGTTCCATGACAGGACCGGAAACCTCCTCGCCACGATGAGCAGGCAGGCAGTGAAGAAATATCGCATCCGGCGCGGCCTTGGCGAAGAGCGTCTCGTCAACGATAAAGCCGCTGAACGCTGCTAGCCGTTGAGCCTTCTCGGATTCCTGCCCCATGGAGGTCCACACGTCGGTGTAGACGCAATCGGCACCTTCGACGGCCTCCGACGGCTCGTTGGTGACTTCAACGCTGCCATATTGACGAGCGAGGGCAAGATACCGTTCGTCGGGTTCGTAACCAATGGGCGTAGCGATCCGCATCGATCCGCCGATCATCGTGGTACCGACCATCAGCGAATGGAGCACATTGTTCCCGTCGCCAACGTAGGCAACCGACGCTTCCGGTCGATGCTCGGTGACCGTCAGCAGATCCGCAATCGCCTGGCACGGATGCTCAAGGTCGGACAACAGGTTGATGACCGGCGCTTGGGCCACCGCTGCGATCGATACGAGATCGCGATGATCAAAGACCCGCATAGCCAGGGCGTCCAGATAACGGTCGAGAACCCTTCCGACGTCTTCGACCGTCTCGCGGCCACCCAATCCAACTTCGTCCCCTTTGAGAACCACGGGATCAGCGCCGAGTTGACGGGCACCGACCTCGGACGAGACCCTGGTTCGCGTGGACGGCTTCATGAAAAAGAGACCTACTGACCGACCCGTCAGTCGGTCGACGAACCGGTCGGGGTGCTGCTTGATATCCCCGGCCATCGCGACCAGGTCTTGGATCCGGCCAGGCGTGCTGTCTGCGATGCTCAAGAAGTCCATGGTCAGGCCCCGCGAAGGTTCGCTCCGGTTGTGGCGGTAACGGCGGCAGTTACTCTCGCCCGAACATCGGCGACGTCATCGGCATTCAACGTCCGGTCAGACGCCCTGATTCTGACCCGCAGGCCAACCGCTTTTGTGTCGCCCCGCAAAAACTCATCAAACACCTCTACCGACTCAACCAGGTCACCACCGGCGTGCGACGCTTCCACGAGCAACGCGGACGCCGGAGTGGTGGTTTCGACATCAAAGGACAGGTCGAATTCGGATGGCGGAAAGACACTCGGCTCGCGCAAGGACCACAGCCCTGGGTCGGCCACGAGCGGGCTCAGGTCTAGTTCGCCGACCAGCACCCGGCCATGGAGGTCGAAAGCCCGAGCAACGGCAGGGTGCAGCTCCCCGATGTGCCCGATGGAGCGTCCATCGAGCATGATTTGGGCACCGCGACCCGGGTGGAGCCCGGCGATCTCGGCCTGTTGAATCTCATAAGCACCGAGGCCCATCTGATCGACAATCGAGCGCCACAGGGCCATACCCGTGAAGACATCGACTGGCCGACCACCGCCGGCGACATCGCCAGGTCCGATCGAACCAACCGCGACGAAACTCAACACGTCCGGCTGGTCAGGGACCGTGCCGAGTTCGGGCGATTCCTGATTGAAGAAGACCTTGCCGGTTTCGAAAAGCGCTACCGAATCAGCCCCGTGGGCAGTGTTGAATCTGGCGCTCCCGAGGAGCCCGGGAATCAGGGTCGTGCGCATAATCGATTCTTCGTCGCGGAGCGGGTTCCTTACCTCGATGGTTTGGCTGCGATAGTCATCGGCCGGCAAACCCAACATGGCTAGGTCGGCATGGCCGCTGAATGTCGAGGTGTGGGCTTCGGAGAAGCCGGCGCCACGCGCCACCCACCGAAGCCTGCGCAACCGCTGCTGCTCCACCGACAGCCCACCGTTTCCTCCGGTTGGGACACGGCTCGGGAAGTTGCCGAAACCATGGAGTCTGGCGACTTCCTCGATCAGATCAATCGGCCGGGTCACATCAGGTCGGTTGGTCGGGACGGCCACTTCAATGTCGTCGTTTCCTTCCCCGTCCGGCGATACCGCAAAGTTCAGCCGGGCGAGCAGGCCGGCAACTTCGGACCCCGACAGGGGAATCCCCAGGATGCGATGCACCTCGGAAACCGCGAGGCGGAGCATTTGCGGCTCAACCGGTTCCGGGTAGTTGTCGACCGTGCCCCCGACGATGGAACCGCCGGCATGGGCGGCGATCATCTCGGCCATGCGATCGGCGGCTAGCGGAGGCAGGTTCGGGTCGACTCCCCGTTCGAACCGGGACGACGCCTCAGATCGCAGCCCGTGGCGACGACTCATGCGCATGATGGTCGGAGGATCCCATGAGGCGCACTCGATGAGCACGTTCGTGGTCGAATCAGAGACCTCCGAGTCAAGCCCGCCCATCGTGCCGGCCAACGAGGAACCCGCCTCGATGTCGGCCACCAGCAGATCGTCGGGGGTAAGTTGGCGCTCCGTGCCATCGAGGGTGACGAGCGTCTCGCCATCGGCTGCGGCTCGAACAACGATGTGCCCGTCGGCAACCTTGTCGCGGTCAAAAGCGTGGGTCGGTTGTCCGAGTTCCAGCATGACGTAGTTCGAAACATCCACAATGTTCGAGATGGAGCGAATCCCGGCCTTGACGAGTCGCTGTGACATCCACATGGGAGCCGATTTCACTTCGACCCCGCGAACCTCACGCGCCACGAACCGCCGACAGCGATCGTCTTCGATATCAACCCGAAGATCCATCTCCCCTGTCGTGTCGCCCAGTTCAGGCGAGGGGACCCGATAGGTGATCTCGAAATGGGCGGCGAGTTCTCGCGCCAAACCAACCATCGACATGGCATCGGGCCGGTTGGGGGTTATCGCCAGATCAAACACGACATCCGGTAGTTCGATGTGGTCAACAAAGGGGGTGCCGATGGGCAGGTCGTCAGCGAGCACCATGATGCCGTCTGCGTCCTCGCCGAGGCCGAGTTCTTTTGCTGAGCAGATCATTCCGTTGGAGGTGACTCCCCGAATGTCGCGCTGAGTAATGAGGAAGTCTTCGCCGAGGACGGCGCCAGGTACTGCGACCGGTACCGTGGCACCCGCCTCAAAGTTCCAGGCGCCGCAGATGATGTCGGTTGGCCCGTTGCCCGTATCGACTGAACAGAGGCGTACCTTGTCGGCGTTGGGATGGGGTTGCACGGTGAGAACTTTTCCGATGACGACATCACGAAACTGCGGCTCAAGGATTTCGACACCCTCGACCTCGTGGCCAAGGTTGGCGAAGATGTCCGACAGCTCGGTTGGATCCGACGTTGGTAGGTCGATGTAGTCGCTCAGCCAGTTGAGGGAGACCTTCATACGAACTGTCCCAATACGCGCAGATCGTTCTCAAAGAAGTGCTTGATGTGGGTGATCCCATGCCGGACCATTGCAAGACGTTCGACGCCCATCCCGAAGGCAAAGCCACTCACCTTCGACGGGTCGTATCCGACCGCTTCGAAGACGTTTGGGTCGACCATCCCGCAGCCCATCAACTCGAGCCATCCTGAATTCGAGCACACCCGGCAACCACTCCCATCGCACGCGAAGCACGAAACGTGCATTTCGGCGGATGGTTCGGTGAACGGAAAGAAGTGCGGGATCAGTTTGATGACTCGTCCCGCCCCAAAGAAGGTCTTGGCGAAGTACTCCAGGGTTCCTTTGAGGTCGGCAAACGTGATGTCGGTGTCGACCACCAAGCCCTCCACCTGATGAAACACTGGCGAGTGGGTTGCGTCAAGGCTGTCGGACCGAAAGACCCGGCCAGGAACGACCACATGAACGGGCGGTTCGTGTTGCTGCATATAGCGAGCCTGCACAGGCGAAGTCTGAGTGCGCAGGAGCATCTCGTCAGCGGGGTCGCCAAAGTCAACGTACAACGTGTCAGATTCAGCACGGGCCGGATGCGTCGAGGGAGTATTGAGGGCGTCGAAGTTATACCAGGCGGTTTCAACTTCCGGTCCGGTGGCGACCCGGTAGCCAAGCGAAACGAAGATATCGGACACTTCGTCCATGACAGTCGTGAGGATGTGTTGGGTGCCGAGCTGGGACCGCACATGCGGGACCGTCACGTCAACCCGGTCACCGACGAGGAGTACATTCTCTTCAATGATCTCGAGTTGGCGTTTCCGGTCGTTCAGCGTCGCCTGGATGGCAGTGAAAACCTCGTTGATCTTTGCCCCTACCGTGGGGCGGTCAGCCGGATCGAGTCCACCGAGTCCCCGCCGCTTCTGAGCGATCACGGAGTTCTTGCCGAGTAATTCGGTCTCGGCAGCCTTCAATTCTTCGAGAGATTGTGCCGCGCCGATCAGAGTGGGGGCGCTGGTGGCTACTTGTTGGAGTTCGTCCATAGGAAGCGACAGGTTAGCCGCCGCCCTCGGCGCTTCGACTTCCAATTGCATAGAGCGCAATGGAGGCCGCCGCTGCTGCGTTCAGCGATTCGGTGCCCCCTGGCATGGGAATGGTAAATCGCCAGTCTGCGGCCGCTACCACCTTGTCGGGAAGTCCGTGAGCTTCGTTACCCACGAGAATTGCCACCGGACCGTCGGGGATCTCTGATGGCCCAACGCCACCAGTGCCGACTGTGGCAATCGTCTGGAGGCCGCGCTCCTGAAGCTCGATGAGCGTCAGACGCGGAGCTACTTCGATGGTGGTGGCGAAGTGACCCCCGCCTCCCGCCCGAATGGTCTTCGGAGACCAAACGTCGACACTGTTGGCCGCCATGACGACCCCAAACCCGAAAGCTGCGGCGCTGCGCACGACAGTGCCGGCGTTGCCGGGATCCGATATGTCCCAGAGCACGACTACCGACCCAGTAGAAGTCACCGACTCCGGAGTTGGGATCACCGCCACCGGACCGCGTGGATTCTCGGTGTCGGCCACTTTGCGGAGGACCGACTCGTCAACGACCACTAGCTCAGTTTGAGCGGTGACCGCCAACGCCGCAGAATTTGCGTCGTCGGGCAGTGCGAATACTCGGTCAATGGGGACCCCGAACCGAATCAGGTCCGCGAGGAGATGCGGCCCTTCAACGAGCGTTTGGCCGGCATCTTTACGAGCCTTGGCGCGACGAAGCCGGACCGCGTCGACCACACGTTTGTTGTGTAGCGAGCGGACCGGCTCCTGCGGATTACTTCTGGCTGCCGGCAACCTTGACCAGCTGGCTGAAGGCCTGCGGGTCATTGACGGCCATTTCGGCCAGCATCTTGCGGTCAACCGCGACTTCGGCAGCCTTGAGGCCAGCCATCATCTGACTGTACGTCGTGCCGTTCTGACGAGCGGCGGCATTGATGCGGGCAATCCACAACCGACGGAAGTCACCTTTGCGGGCCCGTCGATGGTCGTAGGAGTCCTGCATGGCATGCATGACCTGCTCATTGGCGGTACGGTACCGGCGGCTTTTTGCCCCTCGGTAGCCGCTCGCCCGCTCCATGACCTTACGGTGCTTCTTGCGGGCGTGTACGGCGCGTTTAACTCGAGCCATGATTCCTCCTACTGTCCCAGCAATTTCTTCATGCGTTTCGCATCGCCGGGGGCAACACCGGTCTCGCCGTCCAAACGACGGTACCGGTTCTTGCCTTTGGCCAACCGCAAATGCTGCTTGCCTGCCTGGCGACGGCGCAGTTTGCCGGTGCCAGTTGTCTTAAAGCGCTTTGCAGTGCCTTTGTGAGTTTTCATTTTTGGCATGTGCTCAGCTCCTTTCTTATTCTGACTCGGTGTCGTCGATCTCTTCCGGGATCGCGTCTTCCGAATCTTCAGGATCTGATGGTTCTTCAATCGGATCTGATTTGTGATGTATGACGATGGTCTTAGCCAGCGACGTTGGTGCAAGCACCGCAGTCATTGACCGGCCCTCTTTTGAGGGATGTTGTTCAAGGGTGACGTAGTCGCCCAGATCTCCAACGAGTCTGCCGATGAGGTTCAACCCCAATTCGGGGCGCTCGTTCTCGCGTCCCCGAAACCGGACCGTGACTTTGAGCTTGTCGCCCTCCGACAGGAACTTCAGCGACCGGTTCAAGAACATCTCGTAGTCGTGATCGCCGATTCTCGGTTTGAGCCGGATTTCTTTGATGACGGTTCGGGTCTGCTTCTTGCGAGCTTCCCGATCTCGCACGGACTGTTCGTACTTGTGCTTGCCGTAGTCCATAATTTTGCAGACGGGCGGGCGAGCCTCCGGGGCGACCTCGACGAGGTCCAAGCCCAGTTGGTCGGCCAGCCAAACGGCTTCTTCGATTTTCTTTGTCCCGATCTGAGATCCGTCCGGGGCAATAACCAACACCTCTTTGGCGCGGATATTCCCGTTTATTCGTAGGTCGGCGATCTGTGCCCTCCCGATTTTCTCGTGGTCATTTGGTTCCTAGGCAACAAAAAACGCAGCATGGAGATGCTGCGTTCGAAACAAACCCGGCCTAAGCGGCAGGTAGTTGGTCGACCTCGTCGCACTGCAGGAGAAAGTTAGGACTCGCTCGTGTGTGGCCGGGTGGGAAGCAGCGCCTCCACTTTCCGTCTGAGTTGTCGGGTCAGTATACGGGGAACGAAATGGGTGTCAATGTGAGACGTCAGTCACCGAGCGAACGAATTGCGGCAATAGCCTGAAGGGCAGCCTCAACCGCCTCCGCCCCTTTGTTGCCGGGCCCCGGAAGACTCCGTTCCCGGGCATGCTCGTACTCACGCACGGTCAAAACCGCATTTCCGACCGGAACACCGGTCTCGATCGACACCTGCATGAGGCCAGCCGACGTCTGAGTGCTGACATGCTCGTAATGGTCTGTCTCCCCTTCAATGACCGCCCCGATGGCGATGACCGCATCACAGGTCCTGGCGAGGACTTTGGCGAGCACCGGTAACTCGAGCGCTCCAGCGACTTCGACGTCAACAACGTCGGCTACCTCTGCGTCCCGCAATGCTTGCATCGCTCCCTCGCGGAGCGGTCCGGTGATGTCGGCGTTAAAGGCGGCAGTGACGACGGCCACACGCAACGACTTCATTGCTCAGTTTTCATTGCTCAAATTGGTCAGGTCGTGGCCCAACTTGGCAGCCTTGGTTTGTAGGTAGGCGCGGTTTTCGTTGGTCGGCGCCGTCTGAAGTGGTACCCGTTCGCTGATCGAGAGGCCATACCCTTCGATCCCGGCACGTTTGATCGGGTTATTGGTCATCAGTCGAAGTGATGTCAGACCGAGGTCGGTGAGAATCTCGGCGCCGACCCCGTAGTCGCGGGCGTCTGGCGGAAAACCGAGGTCTACATTGGCCTGGACCGTATCGCGGCCATCGTCCTGGAGCGCGTACGCTTGGAGCTTGTGCATGAGTCCGATCCCTCGACCTTCGTGGCCCCGAATGTAGAGCAATACCCCGGTGCCCTCGTCAGCGATGAGGCGGAGCGCATCGTCGAGTTGGTAACCGCAGTCACACCGCTTTGATCCAAACACGTCGCCAGTGAGGCACTCGGAGTGAACCCTGGTTAGGACGTCCTTCATGCCCGCCACCTCACCCATCACGAGAGCCACATGCTCACGTCCATCCACCAGGCTCTCATAGCCAACGGCCCGGAAGTCGCCGTACTTGGTGGGAATGCGAGCTTCCGACATACGTCGGACGACCCGTTCAGTTGCTCTGCGGTAGGCGATCAAGTCGGCGATCGTGATGAGCTTGAGGTCATGCTCTTTGGCGAATCGTTCGAGTTCTTGGAGGCGCATGACTGAACCGTCGTCGTGGACCATCTCACACAAGACTCCGGCGGGATACCGGCCGGCCAGTCGCGCCAGGTCGACCGCGGCTTCGGTGTGTCCGGCACGGCGCAGCACGCCGCCCGGGTGATACCGCAGCGGAAAAATATGACCGGGACGATTGAAGTCACCTTCGGAGGTGGTCGGATCACAAAAAGCCCGGACCGTGGCCGACCGATCAGCCGCCGAAATGCCCGTGGTTGTCCCATGCGTGGAATCGATCGAGATCGTAAACGCGGTTCTCAGCGACTCGGTATTGTGGGTGACCATTGGGGGCAGGCGAAGCTCGTCGAGTCGGGTCCCTTCGGCAGCGAGACACACCACACCTGAGGTGTAGCGAACCATGAAGCCCATCTTCTCAGGCGTCATCGCATCACCGGCGATGATCAAATCGCCTTCGTTCTCACGATCCTCGTCGTCGACAACCACCACAAACTCGCCATTGGCAATGGCCTCGACGGCTTCGTTGATAGTGGCGACGCTCATGTGCGTTCTCCTACGAGACGCTCGACGTACTTGGCTATTACGTCGATTTCGATGTTGACCCGGTCGCCAATTTGGCGCTGTCCGAGAATTGTTACCTGCAGAGTATGCGGAATGAGCGCTATCTGGAAACCGCGCTCGGTTAGAGCGGCGACGGTCAGGCTCACGCCATCAACGGTGACACTGCCTTTCTCGACGATGTAGCGGCGCACTGCGTCGGCGACTTCGATGCTGAATCGTCGGCCATCCCCTTCCGGGTCGACGCCAACGACCGTACCGATCGAGTCGACGTGACCCTGGACGATGTGGCCATCAAACCGACCATCCGCCCGCATGGGGCGTTCCAGGTTCACCTGAGATCCTTCGACCAGATCACCAAGATTGGTCTTGGCAAGCGTTTCGGGGACGGCATCGGCCGCGAACGAGGTTGCGGTCAATTCGACCGCAGTCAGACAGGTTCCGTTGATGGCAATCGAATCCCCGAGTTTCAGCCCCGGAGCAATCTGCGACGATGCAATGGTGAGCCGCATGTTGTCCGCATCCCTGCTGATATCGGTGACGACACCAAGCGCCTCGACTATCCCGGTGAACATCAACTTCCTTTCGGCAGGTATTCGACCCGGATATCGTCACCGAGAACGTCAACTGACTTGATCTGTAGATCCCTCGCGTCTGCGAGCGTTGAGAAATCGCCGGCGAACGCTGACTTACCAGCACCGCCGGCCAGCTTGGCTCCATAATAGATCACGATACGGTCGACGATCCCTGCCTCGAACAACGAGCGGGCCAGGTGGGGACCGCCTTCGACCATCACGTCCAGCAATCCCAGCTCGCCAAGGCATCGCGCCATGTCGGTGACGTCCACTCGCCCGTCTGGTTCCGTGGCGACGGCGACATGTTCACCGGGGCCCTTGTAGCCGGGCCCGGCAACAACTAGTGGATGGCGCTCCCAGATCCTGGCCGTCGACAGGAGCGGGGTCCGTCCGGCGACAATGATCGGCCGGGGTTGCGGCCCTTCGACGTCGCGGACATTCAGCAGCGGATCATCAGTCGATAGGGTTCCTGATCCCACCATGACAGCGTCGGAATCGGCCCTGAGACGATGCGAGTCCTGACGTGCTAACTCACCAGTTATCCACTGGCTGGTCCCGTCGGAGGCGGCAGCGCTTCCGTCAAGCGTGAGCGCCAGTTTCAGTGTCACCCGGCTCCGTCCGAGGCGCCGATGGACCAGATAGCCCGGGTCGAGATCTTCGACCGTGTCGGCCATGACCCCGGTCTCAACGGTGATGCCAGCCTGCCGGAGCCGCTCCAGTCCCTGTCCAGCAACGTTGCTGTCAGGATCGACCAGTCCAACCACCACGTGCGCGATTCCGGCCTCGATGAGTGCGTCGGCACAGGGCGGGGTGCGGCCGTGATGGGAACAGGGCTCCAATGTGACGTAGATGGTTGATCCGGCCACGTCGACTGAAGCCGATTTGAGCGCTACAACCTCTGCATGATCGGTGCCCGGCGCAACGTGAGCGCCCTCCCCGATTACCTGACCGCCGGCATCGACGATTACGGCTCCGACCCGCGGGTTGGGATGTGGACGTTGGTAGCCGGCGAGCTCGATAGCTCGTTCCATGGGATGCATGGATATCAGGCTAGCCAGGCGCCCGTTCAGCTATGACGAGCGTCGATCTATCTCGAACGAAGACCCGATCTGGCGCTTGGCGAACTCTTTCATTTCCACCGCAACGGCTGACGCCTCCCATTGGGAGGTGATGGGGCGCTGCAGGTTGGTCACGACACCAATTGAAACCGTTACAAGTGGGAACGCGTGCCGGTCGCCGCGTCGATCCATCACCTCGACGTAGCCCCGTAAAGCATCCTCGAGGTCGTAATAGTCCAGGGCACCCTCGTCGAACAACCTGACAACCGTCTCGCAGTAAACCAAAGCCTGGTTGGCGTTGAAGCAGGCCACAAAGTCGTCCCCACCGATATGGCCGGTAAACGCTGACTCGTCCCCAATGGCTGCGGCAGCTTCGAGCAGAACATGAGCCGTGAATTTGATGACCTCATCACCACGCATGAAGCCGTAGTGATCATTGAAGGCCTTGAAGTTGTCGAGGTCCACCCAGGCAATGGCCAGCGGCTCATCCGGGTTGGCGATCCGCTCGTCGAGCGTGGCTGATATCCGGAAGTTGCCAGGCAGACCGGTGAGCGGAGACACATCACGCAGCGCTTGGGTGCGCCGGACGACTGCCTTGACCCTTGCCACCAGCTCGCCTACGTCGAACGGTTTGGTGATGTAGTCGTCCGCACCGAGCTCAAGGCCCCGAATTCGATCCTCGGTGACCGCTTTGGCAGTCATCAAAATGATCGACGTGTTGGCGGCAGCCGGGTGGAGACGGAGGCGTCGGAGCACGGTAAGACCGTCCATCTCGGGCATCATGATGTCGAGCAGCAGCACGTCCGACGGGTCCGACAGCGTCCGATCTACGGCAGCTCGTCCGTTATCGACGGTCTGAACCTCGAACCCTTCCAGCTCGAGGTTGACCCGGACGAACTGAAGAATGTCTGGATCGTCGTCCGCGATCAGTACTTTCGGTTTTCCGCTCACCTAGCCCCCGATCGCGTTCCGCAGCGCGGCCACGGCCGCGACGGGATCGGCTTTCCCAAAAATGGCCGATCCGGCCACAAACACGTTGACCCCCGCACTCCTGGCTAAGGGAGCGGTTTCGACAGTAACACCCCCGTCGATCTGGAGGTCGACCTCGAGGCCGGCTCGATCAATGAGGCGGCGGCACTGTTCGGCCTTGGACAGCACCTCAGGCATGAATGATTGGCCGCCGAACCCTGGCTCGACAGACATCACGAGCACCTGGCTACAAAGAGCGAGAAAAGGCTCAACTGCTTCTACGGGGGTCTGGGGATTGAGCACCAACCCGAAGTCGAGCCCGGCCTCAGCAGCCTTGCGGTGCACGTTGGACGGATCGGGAAACACTTCGATATGAACCGAAAGCAAATTGCCACCTGCTTCGACCAGGCTGTCGATGTACCAATCAGGATTGCTCGTCATCATATGGCAGTCGAAATACAGGTCGGTTACTTTTCGAATCGAAGCTATAACCGGGTACCCCAGCGACAGGTTTGGTACAAAGTGACCGTCCATCACGTCGATGTGCAGCATGTCGACATGATCGGCGATTCGCTCAATTTCTTCACCGAGTCTGGCGAAGTCAGCGGCGAGTATCGAGGGGGCGATCTTGATGGTCATGCGGTGAGTGTATTAGGAAACATCGACAGAACTGATGAACATCCCGTCCGTGCCGGTTATATGTGGCGCCAGAAGGATGCCGTTGCCCCAAACCTCCCCGGGTAGCCCGTCGGGCGGCCGACCCGGTAACCCGGCAACCTGGTCGATGGTCTCGGCACCGGTGACGGTACAAACGGAGTAGACGACGGTCCCGCCCGGGCGGGTCACCCTGATCGCTTCACTCAGCATCTTGGCTTGAATCCCCGCCATCCGCTGAACGTCGGACTGGTTGATGCGCAGCTTGATCTCGGGCCGTCTTCGCAGGGTTCCAAGCCCGGTACAAGGAGCGTCGAGCAATACCGCATCAAACGTGTTGTCCGCAAACGGAGCGGATCGGCCGTCAGCTTGGACCCAGTTCGGGCGCCAACCAACCTTCCCCAAACGTTTTTGGGCTCGAACGATTCGTTTGGGATGGGCGTCGGCCAGAACCAGGCGACTGCCGTCCTCTGATTGTGCGCTGAGGCGGTCGAACAGATGCAGGGCTTTTCCTCCCGGGGCGCCCGCCATATCGAGAATCGGTCCGTGGCCCCCCAGCGGAACCGAGTCTCCGACGGCGATGGAGGCTGCGTCTTGCACGGCCCAATCGGCGGGATCCACCCCGAGCCCGACCTCGTACGCGTCTGGGAAGCCAGCAATCGGTACTCCCTCGCCAACCTCGACCGACGCACGACGCCGACGAGCGATCGTAACGGCCGGTTCAAAGGATGCTTCCATGAACGCATCGGTTGCTTCCTTGCCCCAACTCTCGTCGAGCGCATCCAACACCTCCGGGTGAAGCCCGAACCGTTCCACCCGATCCCCGGGTGACGGGTCACCGAACCGTTCGACCGAACGGAGCAGACCGTTGACAAACCCTTTGACCTTGGGGCCACCAAGCGTTCCAGCTGACTCGACAGCCCCATTCACCACGGCATGAGGTGGAGAATCGGTTTCGAGAAGTTCGTACACCGCCACCCGCAACACGTCCAGGATGTTCGGGTCGACCCGGGGACGCTTCGAATAGCCCGCGATTACCCGGTCGATCCGGACCAAGTGCCGCAGGGTGCCGAATACCAGGAATCGGACGTGTCCGGCGTCACGCGGATCGAATTCCTTCGTCTCTGCCTGGACGAGAACGTTCGAATAGGCGCCCGATCGCATAACTCGCCCGACGATCTGAGCTGACACGAGGCGATTCACGAAAACGACCCGAGATCCTGGCTTCTCCCCCGCGCCCAGGCCGCCCCATCCATCCGCGATCGCCCAGGCGGCTGTACGGCCCGGAGCACCAGAGCGTCGGTACCGGTACCGACCCAGAGTCGATCCCCGTCAAAGTGCAGTTCGCCCGCAGCCAGCGACGGACCTGCCTCGAGTCCGGCATCTCGGATCTTGAAGCGATCGTCGCCCAGGTAGACGTGGGCGCCGGGCCGCGGCTCGAAAGCTCGGATCCTCCGGAGAACCTGTTCCGCGGGCTCCGACAGATCCAGCCGGCTCTCAGCCGTTGTGAGTTTGTGCGCATAGGTGGCCAACGAGTCGTCCTGTTCGACTGGTTCGATCTCTCCGTCGATCCAGGCGGGTAGGACTTCGCTGAGTAGGACGGCGCCATCAGATGCCAGTCGGGCGGTCAGATCGCCCGCTGACATCTCGGGGTCGATACCGACCGAGGCGGTCGCGATGACCGGGCCGGTATCGAGTCCGGCATCCATCGACATGATCGATACACCCGTGACCTGATCACCGGCCAAAATGGCCCTCTCAACGGGAGCCGCCCCTCGCCAACGAGGAAGCAGCGAAAAGTGCACGTTTACGAGACCGGCCCGTGGCAATGCCAGAACCTCCGAACTGAGCATCATTCCAAAGGCTACGACTACGCCAACGTCGAGCGAACCGAGCCCGGACATGATTCCGGGAATCTCAGACCCGTGGCCCGGCTTAAAGATCGGCAGGGCCAGACGTGCGGCGACTTCGGCGACCGGTGACGGATGCAGTTGTTTGCTACGCCCCCTGGGAGCATCGGGTCGGGTGACTACTCCCACCACGTCGGCTATTTCGACGAGGGCTTCAAGTGAGGCGATCGCCGGTTCTGGCGTGCCGAAGAAGACCGCCCGCATGCCTATCCGAGCTCGAGTGCGTCGTTGCGAAGGTCTCTCAAGGCTTGCTTCTTGGTGGCCCGGTCAAGGCGCTCGATGAGCAAGCTGCCATTCAGGTGATCGACCTCATGTTGCAAGACCCTGCCCAAGAGGTCATCACCGGCGTATTCGACCTCGTTGCCATTCAAATCGAGGCCCTTGACCCAGGCCCAGGCCGGACGCTCAATTGGCCAGAAGTAGCCGGGAACCGATAGGCATCCCTCATCGAAAAGCCACCACTCCTCCGGGTCATACTCATCGATAGGTGCTTTCTCGCCGCTCATCACCACATCGATCAGAACCGGATTGATGACTTCTTTGGGACCAAATCCGGCGTCGAAGACAACGACGCGTCGACCGATACCAATCTGGGGAGCCGCCAGGCCCACTCCAGGGGCGTCGTACATGGTCTCGATCATGTCCGAAACCAGCGTGGCGAGGTTGCCGTCAATCTCGGTAACCGCCGCGCAGGAAGTCCTGAGAACCGGGTCACCGAACGTTCTTATGGGGTAGATAGCCACAGCGAAAGGAGGATAGTCGGCACTACAGGTCGATCGGATCGACGTCTACCCGTACGTTCGCCCCGGCGTCTCGCATCTCCCCAACGATTCCTCTCAGCACCTGACGAACCTTGGTCAGATCGTCGCCCTGGATCAACCAGCGGGTCCGGCCGGCGACTTCGGCGGGACCGAGGACTGCTGCATCGACTTCTGCCCGAATCCGGTCAGCCGCCCACGCCGGAGGATTGGCTACCTCGACAACGATGAGTTCACCAAACGGTGGATACCGCAAAGTCGCACGTTCGGCCAGTTCTGCCTCAAGGAACGGAAGCGGATCCGATCGGCGTAACGCGCCAAAGATCTCGTGGGAGGGTTGTGAGGTTTGCACGATCAGACGGCTCCCACTCTCCCGTTTCACTTTGGCGCCCAACCGGGCGAACAGCCTGAGGGCGTCCTCGGTTGAACGGTAATTCGTGCCAAAGATCATTCCGTCAGCATCGACGACCACGCCCAGTCCCAGGCCCGAGGCCGCCACCAGGTCCCGTTCGGTGCCGACGGTTATGAGCTGACCACTACCGGCAGGGCCGACGGCATCGTGAAACCGACGAACCTCCTCAACAATCCTGCCGATCCCCGCACCGAGTGGCTCGAACCGTCGGCGACCGCATTGGGCACACGGACCGAGATCGTTCCCACAACGCTGGCAACTTCCAGCCTGGTTGGTCGCCGCCCCACAGCTGTCACATCGCCGCAAACTTCGGCACGCCACACACCTGAAAGCGGGGGCATACCCCTTTCTGCCCACCAGCACGAAAACGGTTTGCTGGCGATTGGCGGCCCCTGCCATTGCGGCGCGAACCCGACTGGAAATCAACCCGCCTCCTGGCGGCTCCTCGAGTCGATCAACCACCTCGACCGCAGACCATAAGCGTTGCGTATCCAACCGGACCATGCGGACCCCGGCCGCCAGGGCCTCGGTAGTCGGTGCCAACCCGCTCATTACAAACGAGAACCCTTCAACCCGTGAACGGGCCTTAAGCAGATCCCGAGTGTGGATGGTCGGGGTTTGGCGGGCTTTGTGAGATCGGCGTCCCTCATCGACCACGATGGCAAGACCAAGCGACGCAATCGACCAGAGGGCGACTCGTTCAGTGCCAACCACGATCGAGCCCGGACGGGTGGCCATCCGGGACCAGGCCGTGGTCACCGAGGCATCGGACACGTCGGGACTCACCGAGATCAGTCGATCTGGAGCGACCGCCGCCACCTTCTCGGAGATGAGCTGAACTTCGTGGGCGGTTGGTGCCGCGATGAGCACCGACCGGCCTTGACCGGCGACAGATACTGCGAGAGCGACAAACTGCTCGATTGGTGACCCGAACACAAACCACCCCGGCGACCGCCGCCGCCCGACGGCGGCAGCTTCGATTTCACCGAAAACCCCATCGAGGGGTTCCACGTCAGCGTAGGTCTTGTCCGGCGCAGCTTTGGGAATGTTGGGAGGAGCGGTGCGCGCCAACACCGTCGCCATCGGCGCCACATAGTGGGTAGCGGCCCAGCGAACAGACTCAAAGGTCTTGCTCGTGAACAGCGGCAACGGACTGGAAAGGGCGAGGATCTCCTTGAGACCGGAAGGATCGTCGTCCTCCACACCAACGACGTAGCCGCGAACTCGCCGGCCCGATAGCGGCACCCGAACGAGGGAGCCGACCTGGACGTCGTGGTCGCCGAGCGCGTATCGAAATCCCTTATCGACCGCGAATGATGCGACCGCCGGGACAACGAGCGCTCTCAGAGTGCTGCCGCCGCCCTGGCTAGCTCGGCAGCGGCATCGGTCGATTCCCAGGTGAACCCGGGCCGTCCGAAGTGACCGTAGGCGGCCGTTTCGCTGAACCCCGGCTGGGTGAGCTTCAAGCGATCGATGATCGCCGAAGGGCGGAAGTCGAAGAAGTCAGCGACCAGTGCCTCCAACTTGGCCGGATCGACCGTCGATGTTCCGTGCGGGTCGACGAGCAGCGAGAAAGGTTCCGAACGTCCGATGGCGTAGGAGACCTGGATCTCGCATTCGGTAGCCAACCCGGCCGCCACGACGGTCTTGGCGGCATGGCGCGCCCCATAAGCCGCAGATCGATCGACCTTCGAAGCGTCTTTGCCCGAAAAGGCTCCCCCACCGTGGCGGGCATAACCGCCATACGTGTCAACGATGATCTTGCGCCCGGTGAGACCCGTGTCCCCATGTGGACCGCCGATGACAAATCGGCCGGTTGGGTTGATGAAGATGCGGGGCTCATCCAGTAAGTCCTGCGGAATCACGTAGGAGATAACGTCGCGGTACAGGTCTTCGAACATGTCCTGTGACGTACCGATGCTCTCATCGTGCTGGGTGGATATCAAGATGTCGGTCACTCGGATCGGTCGTTTGTCTGCGTATTCAACCGTGACCTGGGTCTTCCCATCGGGACGCAGGTACGGCAGGGTTCCATCTTTGCGCACCTGGGCGAGGCGTTCGGCCAGGCGGTGGGCCAGGGCGATTGGAAGTGGCATCAGTTCGGGTGTCTGGTCGACGGCATATCCGAACATCAGACCTTGGTCTCCGGCACCCAGTTCGAGGTTTGTGGCCTCACCCCGGTCGACGCCCAGAGCGATGTCCGGACTCTGGGTGTGGGCGACAACCTGAACCGCCACCGTATCGGCATGGAAGTTGGGATCTTCGACATAGCCGATTTTGCGAATCGTTTGGCGAGCCAGGCCCTCGAAATCGAGTTCGGTAGCGGCCCGCATCTCCCCCGCCACGACGACCAGACCGGTGGTCACGAGGGTCTCGCAGGCAACCCGGGCGTTCGGATCCACCGACAGCGCCGCATCAACAACGGCATCGGAGATTTGGTCAGCGACCTTGTCCGGATGTCCTTCGGTTACCGACTCTGATGTGAAATACCATTGGCGCATCCGGCGAGTATACGGCGCCCGATAACTCAGTTCGAACCGGGTCGATCAGGGAGCTCATCGGAGACGAGCCTCATGAGCCGATCGGCGATTTCAGCTTTGGTTCCAAACGCCCACTCCTCGGAGCTGCCGTCCGGTCGCATAAGGGTTATCTCGTTGGTGTCCGTGCCAAAACCGCGGCCGGGAACCGAGACGTCGTTGGCAAGCAAGAGGTCCGTCCCGTACTCGGTCGCCTTACGCTTGGCATCGTCAAGCGAACCGGTCTGGGCTGCAAACCCGACCACATACGGCTTGGGCTTCATCGCTACCACCCCGGCGAGTACGTTTGGCGTTTCCGTCAGCACGATGTCGGGAGCTCCGTCAATCCGCCGCATTTTGTGATCGGCGACGGTCGCGGGCCGGAAGTCGGCTACTGCCGCGGCCAGAACGACACAATCGGCGCCAGCCGCGGTACGCCAGGTTGCTTCCGCCATTTCGGCAGCCGTCTCGACCTGCACTCGATCGATCGAAGCCGGCGTAGGCAAATGCGAGGTAGTTACCAGCGTGACCGATGCCCCGAATCGAGCCGCCGAAACCGCAATGGCGTGGCCCATCTTGCCCGAGGACCGATTCCCGATGTACCTGACCGGGTCGATGGGCTCGCGCGTCCCGCCGGCGGTCACGACAATCCGCCGCCCGATCAACGGCTGTCCAGACAGAATCGATTCAGCGGCAAAGACGATCTCGTCGGGTTCGGCCATTCGTCCGTAACCAACATCGCCGCCAGCCAACTCTCCAGAGTCCGGACCAACGATTGTGTGTCGGGCGGCCCGCAATGTCTCCATGGTTTTCATAGTGCCCGGGTGCTCCCACATTTCGGTGTGCATCGCAGGAGCCAGCAGGAGCGGAGCCCGGGAAGCGAGCACCGTTGAGGCGAGTGCGTCACCGCTGATCCCGTAGGCGATTTTGGCGAGCGAGTGGGCCGTGGCGGGCGCCACGATGATCAGCTCCGCCCATTGACCGAGTTCGGTATGGGGACTGATGCCGACGAACAAGTTGACGAGGACCGGGTGCTTGGTGATCGCAGCGAAGGTCTGGGCTCCGACGAATTCCCCGGCGGAGGCGGTCATGACCACGCGAACGTCGGCCCCTTGTTCAAGGAGCCGACGGGCTAAATACACTGACTTGTAGGCGGCAACGCCTCCGGAGACGCCGAGTACGATCCGGCGGCCGTCCATCGGCCTACGCTTCGTCGTAGTCGAAGACGACCTTCTCGGCAGCGATCTCTTCAAAACCGATCGTGAGCGGCTTACGGCTCAACGAATGCACCTGTGGCGGTACGTAGTGGCCAATGCCACCACCCAACTCGTTGTAGTAGGCATTGATCTGGCGAGCCCGGCGTGAGGCCAGTACTACGAGGTTGAACCGGCCACCGGCCAGGAGCAAACCTTCTTCGATTGCGGTATTAGCGCTCATTGTGTCCCTTGTTCGTGCTCGGCAAGTATATCGAGTATCTCGGCAGTTACCGCATCGACATCCTGATTCGTGACAACCCGGTCGTAGTCGCGGCGGGCTTGTTCGACCTGCTCGGCCGAGACGGATAGCCTTGCTGCAATGTCTGCTTCGGACGTATCTCCACGACTCCGAAGCCGACGTTCTAGTTCGTCGAGTGACGGCGGGGCGATGAAGATCAGCAACGCTTCTGGCCAAGAGTCGCGCACCTGCATGGCACCCTGGTTCTCGATATCGAGCAGCACGTCGTTTCCCGCCTGAATCTCGAGGAGGACCGGATGTCGGGGTGTGCCGTAGTAGCGACCGGCATATTCGGCCCATTCCAGCAGTTCATCGGCCTCGATCATCTCTCTGAAACGATCGACGGTCACGAAGTGATAGTCGATATCGTCCGTCTCATCAGGACGTCGCTCACGGGTGGTGGCCGACACAGAGAAATGGAAGCGACGTCGCTCCCTCAGTTCTGCGACGACCGTGCTCTTGCCGACGCCGGACGGACCCGAAATAACCAGTAGTACGCCCGGCATTGCTGCGATCAAGCGAGTCGTTCGAGGAGAGCCTGGCGCTGCCGGTCGCCAAGGCCGCGCAGTCGGCGGTTGTCGGCGATATGGAGTTCCTCCATAAGACGCTTGGCCTTAATCTTGCCCAGTCCGGGGAGCGAGGGAAGGACTGAAGCGATCTTCATACCGGCGTACATATCGTCTTCGTCAGCTTTGGCAAGGAGTTCGCTGAAGTTGAGCGACCCCATTTTGAGGAGTTCCTTGGTCTCGGCTCGCACCCGGCGCACCTCACCGGCTTTGAGTAGTGCGGCCTCGCGTTGTTCCTGGGTAATTTCGGGTGGGGCCATCGCCTAATCCTCTCGATTCAATTGGCTACGAGCGTACACGACGGAATCGCCCGTCAGCGATTCGTTGATGACTTCTGCGGCTGCCCGCGGATCGTCGGCCCGGGTGATGGCCCGACCGATTACCAACCAATCGGCTCCCCGAGCATACGCATCTTCGGGGGTCGAGACCCGCTTCTGATCGTCAGCTCCGACACCGGCTGGACGGATGCCGGGAGTCACTCGCACCAGCGCTGGAGCCACCTCGGCGATTACGCCTAGTTCCTTCACCGAACAAATGACTCCTTCGGCGCCGTGACCTGCCGCCAGTTTCGCCAGGCGTGCTGACTGCTTACCCGCCGTGCCGGTGATACCGGTTTGCGCGAGGTCGGCGTCCGTCAGGCTGGTGAGCACCGTGACGGCGAGAATGCCGGCTTGGCCTCCCCCGGCTCCTTCTGCCAGACCTTCGGCGGCTGCCTCAAGCTGGTCGGCACCTCCTGACGCATGGACGGTCAACCATCGAGCACCCGCCCGGCCGATCTGTCGGGAGGCGCGTCGCACCGTATTCGGAATGTCGTGGAGTTTGGCGTCAACAAAGACCGGCTTGCCAAGCCTGACCAGCGCGCCGATCGTTCCCGGGCCCGGCCCCATCAGCAACTCAAGACCTATCTTAAAGCCTCCAACGGCAGGCTCCAGATGAGCCGCGAGACGGACCGCCTCTTCGGCCGACTCAACGTCGAGGGCGACGAGAATTGGTGAGCTCATATGCCGACTCCCACAAGTTCCTGTATGTCCGTGACTCCGTGGCGTCTACACCAAGTTTCGATCTGGCGCAACACCCTCTTTCCGATCTTGGGAGAGCCAAAGTGGGCGGTTCCGATCCCGACCGCATTGGCGCCAGCCATCATGAACTCGATGGCGTCTTCGCCCGACTGAACACCGCCGAGTCCGAGGATCGGTAGCGTCGGATTCGACTGTCGCACCTCGAGCACGCATCGAATGGCAATTGGCTTGACGGCCGCCCCCGAATAGCCGCCGATCCCCGCCGAAATCTTGGGTCGCCGCCGCTCGATGTCGATCGCCGCGCCCCATACGGTGTTGGCGACGGTCACCCAATCGGCTCCGGACTCGGCTGCGGCTGATGCGATTTCTCCAACATCGATGGCGTTCGGACTGAGTTTGGCTCCGAGCGGTAGCCCAACTGCGGCACGAACTGACCGTATAACGTCAGCGGTTGCCTGAGCGTCCAGGGCGAACATCCCTTTGCCCTCCAGATTGGGACAAGAGAGGTTTACCTCAATGGCAACCAGATCGCACCCGTCAAGTTTGGCTGCGACCGTGACGTATTCCTCGACCGTGTAACCCACCGCCGACCCGATAACCCCGACTCCGAGATTCGCTAGCTGTGGGCCGATATCGGCCACCCACGCATCGATTCCAGGGTTTTGAATGCCGATCGCGTTCAACATGCCCGCTTCGGTGGGTGCGATCCTCGGAGCAGGACGGCCCGGCCACGGCACCGGCGACACCGACTTGGCCGTCGCTCCTCCATACGCCGAAAGATCGGTTACAGCGGCAAACTCGACAACCGATCCAATCGTCCCGGAGGCCGCCACGAGCGGGGTCGGCAAGCTGAGAGGTCCGAGGGACGCCGTCATCGCGGTGCTAGCCACGGTGCCAATCCTGAAGGCTCTTCACCCGGATTAAGGCATCCGGCCCTTCCTGGAGCGAACGGGCAGCCGCGAGGGCTCCCTGAACGGTCGTGACGCAAGGAATCCCGGCGTGTTGGGCGGCGATGCGCATCTTCCACCCATCGGTGTGCGCCCGGCTACCGCGCGGCGTGTTGATCACCAGCTGCACCTTCTTGCCTTCGATCAGCGCCAAGGTGTCGTTGGCTGACTCGCCGACCTTGTCGACGACCTCATTGGGCACACCGTGATGGTTGAGATATCGACTTGTACCTGGTGTGCAATAAAGCGTGAACCCCCGCATCATGTATGCCTGTGCGGCCGCCAAACCGATGGCCTTGTCACGATCGGCCAGCGACAGGAAAACACCGCCTGAATGGGGCAGTCTCATGCCTGAACCCAAGAGAGCTTTCCCATAAGCGAGCCCGGCCGACTCGGCGATGCCCATCACCTCGCCGGTAGCTCGCATCTCCGGACCGAGAATGATGTCCTCATCCGGGAATCGATCCCAGGGAAGAACCGCTTCTTTGACAGCAAAGAAGTCTGGTTTGTCAGAATTGGGTGGAATGACGCCTTCCCGGCGAAGCTCCTCGATGGTGGTTCCGGTCATCACCCGTGTGGCGACTTTGGCGAGCGGCACGCCGGACGCCTTGGAGATGAAAGGCACCGTGCGTGATCCTCGTGGATTGGCCTCAAGGAGGAAGACATCATTGGACTTGACGGCGAACTGAATATTGATGAGCCCTCGCACGTGTAAACCTCTGGCGAGGTCTTCGGTCGCCTGCAAGATCGTGCTGATCGCGTCGTCGGACAGGGTCGGCGGTGGGGTGACGCACGCAGAGTCACCCGAGTGGATGCCGGCCGATTCGACGTGCTCCATGATGCCTCCGACCAGGAGCTCGTGGCCGTCGAAGACCGCATCGACATCAACCTCTGTCGCCGCCTCCAGAAAGCGATCGATGAGCAAAGGGGCCTCGGACAAGTCGAAGCCGGCACCGGTGCTGGCGTTCCCGTCGCCGACTTCGCCGGTCTGGTACATCTCAGCGAGATACACGGACAGTTCCTCGTACGTATACACGATCCGCATCGCCCGTCCACCGAGCACGAACGAAGGCCGGACTAGCACGGGCAGGCCGATCTGGTCGACTACTTCGCCTGCTTCGAGCGCCGATCGGGCAATCCCGTGTGGGGCTTGGCGGATCCCAAGCGACTTGCATAGCGCCGAGAACTGTTCCCGATCCTCTGCCTGATCGATCGATTGCGGCGAAGTGCCGGCAATCGGGACCCCCCGCTCGGCCAGAGCGGCCGCCAGATTGAGTGGAGTCTGTCCGCCCAACTGCACGATGACGGCTTCGGGTTGTTCGGCGTCGACAATCGCCAACACATCCTCGACCGTCAGCGGTTCGAAGTAGAGACGGTCGGCCGTGTCGTAGTCGGTCGACACGGTTTCCGGGTTGCAGTTGACCATCACGGTTTCATACCCGGCATCCCTGAGCGCAAAGGCGGCGTGGACGCAGCAGTAGTCGAACTCGATACCCTGTCCGATCCGGTTAGGCCCTGAACCGAGGACGATGACGCGGGGCTTGTCAGCCGGCGGGACCTCGTCCTCGTCCTCGTAGGTCGAGTACATGTAGGGGGTATGAGCCTCAAACTCGGCCGCGCAGGTGTCTACCGTCTTGTAGGTCGGTCGGATACCAAGTTCGTGGCGCAGGTTCCGGATGAAGTCTTCATCCCGATCCCATAAGTAGGCCAGTTGAAGGTCGGAAAACCCGGTTCGCTTCGCCAGGCGTAGCAACTCGGCTACCCCGGGATCCCGCGCTGCTCCGAGCAACCGGGCAGCTTCTACCTCCTCTCGAACCTCGTAGATCTCGACCATCTGGTCGACAAACCACGGGTCGTAACCGGTGAGGTCGGCGATATTCTCCACGGTAAAGCCGCGCCGTATCGCCTCACCCACGTAGAAGATCCGCGACGGCGTGGGAGTCACCAGGCGCTCCGAGATCTCGTCGTCGGTGAAGGCCTGATAGGACGTTTCACGCGCATCCGCATTGAGGCCTCGCCGACCCACTTCCAGGCTACGGAGCACTTTCTGAAGGGCCTCGGGGAACGTCCTTCCGATCGCCATGGCCTCGCCCACTGATTGCATCGAAGTCCCCAGCGTGTTGGATGCAGTTGGGAACTTCGCAAAATCAAACCTGGGCGCTTTGACAACGACGTAGTCGAGCGCCGGCTCGAAGGCGGCCGGGGTTCGCTCCGTGATGTCGTTGGCTATCTCTGGCAGCGTGAACCCAACCGCTAGCAGCGCGGCGATTTTGGCGATGGGAAACCCGGTTGCCTTCGAAGCCAGCGCTGACGAACGGCTCACCCGGGGGTTCATTTCGATAACGAGCCGCTCGCCAGTGGCCGGGTTTACGGCAAACTGCACGTTCGATCCGCCGGTTTCGACTCCGATCGCTTCGAGGCATCTGATGGCCTCGTCGCGCATGTCTTGATACTCACGATCGGACAGGGTTTGAATCGGCGCCACCGTGATCGAGTCACCGGTGTGGACCCCCATCGCGTCCAGGTTCTCAATAGAACACACGATGACCGCGTTGTTGGCCCTGTCCCGCATGACTTCCAGTTCATATTCTTTCCATCCGACTACTGACTGTTCAACGAGGATCTCGCCGACCGGGGAGTAGCTGAGCCCGTATGTCGCCTTCTTGATGAACTCGGCTTCATCCTGGGCGATGCCCGTGCCGCCACCGCCCAGAATGTACGACGGGCGGATCATGATCGGGTAACCGATCTCAGTGGCTGCATCCATGGCCTCAGCCATCGACCGGGCATACACAGCTCGCGGCGTAGCGATGCCCACATCTTCCATGGTCTGCTTGAAAAGACCACGATCCTCGGCCCGCTGGATGGCGTCAACGCCTGCACCGATAAGTTCGACACCGTACTTCTCAAAGATCCCGTTGGCAGCCAACTCGGTCGTAACGTTGAGAGCGGTCTGCCCGCCGAGGGTCGGCAAGCAGGCGTCGGGGCGTTCCTTGGCAAGGATTGCCTCGACGACCTCAGCCGTGATGGGCTCGATGTAGGTCGCATCGGCGAACTCCGGATCGGTCATGATGGTGGCCGGGTTGGAATTGACGAGAATGACCCGATATCCGTGCGATCGCAGAACCTTTGCGGCCTGAGTGCCCGAGTAGTCGAACTCGCAGGCCTGTCCGATGACGATTGGACCGGAGCCGATCAGCAAGATCGAGGAGATGTCCGTACGTTTGCCCATCAGAGTCCCATCGATGCGACAAAGTCATCGAACAGTCCAAGCGCATCGTGGGGACCCGGAGCGGCTTCCGGGTGATACTGAACTGAGAAAGCCGCCACATCGAGACAACGCATACCTTCGAGGGTGCCGTCGTTAAGGTTCTGATGCGAAGCCACCACCCGCCCGTACGGCGACTCCATAGCCCCCGGCAATAGATGCGGACCAGCCAACTCTCCCGGAGTCATCCGGACAGCGTCCTCGGTGGTCATCGACCACGGATCGACCGCGAAGCCGTGATTCTGGCTGGTGATCTCGACTCGCCGATCGTCAAGGCGCATCACCGGGTGGTTCCCCCCGTGGTGACCGAAAGGCAATTTGTAGGTCCGGGCGCCGAGCGCCAGACCAAGCAATTGATGACCGAGACAAATCCCGAAAACCGGCACCTTGCCCAAAAGGGACTCGATGGTCGCGATCGGCCGGACGAGGGGTTCGGGGTCGCCTGGCCCATTCGACAGGAAGACTCCAGTCGGGTCGTAAGCCATGATTTCGGCTCCGGGCGTGTTGGCCGGGACAACGGTTACGTCGAATCCGCGACTGACCAGATTGTGGACGATGTCTCGCTTGAGCCCAAAATCGATGGCCACGACATGCCCGCGGGAGTCCCCATCGAAGTCCACCCGATATGCGGTCGTCGTCGACACGCCGGATGCCAAATCCTGTCCCATCATGCTCGGAGCCGATTGAGCCGCTTCTCGCAATTCGCCTTCGGTTACCCCGGCACCCATGGCGATCGGCTGGGCACCTTTATCGCGGATATGACGGGTGAGCCGCCGGGTATCGATATCGGCAAGCGCCACCAGATCATGGCTGGTCAGGTAGTCGGCGAGCGTTCCCGTTGACCTCCAGTTCGACTCACGACGCGACAACGAGCGCATGACGACGCCAGAAGCGAAGATCCGACCGCTCTGATCGTCGTTAGGGGTGGTTCCGTAGTTGCCGATATGCGGTGCCGTCATCACGACCACCTGACCGGCGTATGACGGATCCGAGAAGATCTCCTGATAGCCCGACATGGCGGTGTTGAAGACGACCTCACCGGTCGTTATTCCGTCGACACCGACCGAGCGCCCTCGAAAAACAGCTCCATCAGCGGTTACTGCCAGCGCTTCATTCATGGTGCATCTCCTCCCAGTTGAAACGACACCTGACCACCAAAAATCGTCGACCGCACCCGACCGGTAAGTTCATGGCCAATCCAGGGTGAGTTGGCCGACTTGGAGACGAACATATCGGGCGTCCAGGTTGCTGCCGGATCGAACACCGTCAGATCGGCCCGCGATCCAACCAGCAGGGGTCCAGTATCCAGGCCCAGCAACTGCCCCGGCCGCACTGCCATCCGGTCAAAGAAGTCCACCATCGGCAAAACGCACGAGGTGTTTATTGCTGCCGCAGCCGTTTCTAGTCCAATGACCCCGCGGGGTGCTTCCTCGAACGGCACATCTTTCTCATGGGCTGAATGCGGCGCGTGGTCGGTGGCGACACAGTCGATAGTGCCATCTGCTAGGCCTTCGCGTAGGGCCGCAACGTCCTCGTCTGAGCGCAACGGCGGATACATCTTCGCAACAGGATTCATCGACTCGACAAGCCGATCGGTGAACGCGAGATGGTGCGGGGTCACCTCCGCAGTGACCGGAAGCCCGGCTGCTTTGGCTCTCCGAATGACATCAATCGTCTCCCGGGCAGAAACATGCTGGACGTGGTAGCGGCAACCGGTCAGTTCTACCAGGCGTATGTCGCGTTCCACGATGATCGTCTCGGCCATCGACGGAAGCCCCATCATGCCAAGGCGCGACGAGACCGCCCCTTCGTGCATGTGACCATGACCGGCCAGTCCGTGATCCTCGGCATGTTGGGCAACAATCCCGCCCAGCTCAGCGATGTACTCCATCGCTCGCCGTAGGAGGCCGGCGTCCGCGACTGAATCACCGTCGTCAGTGAAGATCCGCACGCCGGCCGCCCAAAGGTCATCAATGTGAGACAGCTTCTTGCCCGCTCGACCGAGGCTGATCGTCCCGGACGGGACGACCCGCACCACCCCGGCTTCGATGCCCCGATCATGAACGTACCGGGCCATCTGACCCGAGTCGACAGCGGGCTCGGTATTCGGCATCGCCACAACCGTGGTGAAGCCGCCGGCGGCAGCAGATCGGGACCCGGACGCGATGTCCTCTTTCCACTCCTGGCCCGGTTCACGCAAGTGAACGTGGACGTCAACCAACCCGGGACCGACCCAAGCACCTGTGCAATCAATCACCAGGTCGTCGGCTTCAGGCCTGACTGCCCCGATCTCTGTGACCCGACCATCATCCACTGCAACGTCGGCCACCATCTGATCGGCGCCGAAAACGGTCCCGCCCTGCAGGATGATCATCGGGTGCCGGCTCCGCTCAATTGATCGAAAAGGACGGCCATCCGAACGGCCACCCCGTTTGCCACCTGTTTGGTGACGAGCGAACGAGGCCCGTCTGCGACGGCCGGGTCGATCTCGACACCCCGGTTCATTGGTCCAGGATGCAGCACCATGGTGTGAGCTGGAAGGCGGTCGGCGCGACGGCGGGTGAGTCCAAACCGGGTTACGTATTCGCCGATCGACGGGAACACATCGCCGCCGCCCCGTTCCTGCTGAATCCGCAACATGTAAACCGCGTCGAGGTCGCCAATGAGGCCATCAAAGTCACTCGTGGTTTCCACCGGCCACCCGTTGACGTCGAAGGGCAGGAGGGTTGTCGGAGCTACGAAGGTGACCGAGGCCCCCATGGCTGCGAGCGCCTGGGCGGTTGAACGAGCCACCCGGCTGTGGCGGATATCTCCAACAATTGCCACGCGCAGACCCTCGATCGATCCGAAGTGCTGACGCAGGGTGAGGCAATCAAGTAGCGCCTGGGTGGGATGCTGGTGGGCGCCGTCGCCCGCATTGACCACGGGCAGCCCGGTCCACTCGGCGACTCGCCAGGGGGCACCCGTTGATCCATGGCGCACCACGAAGAGATCCGGGCCCATCGATCCGACAGTGAGGGCGGTGTCCTTCAACGATTCTCCCTTGGACACCGACGAACCGGACGGAGTGAATGACATCGTGTCCGCCGACAGGGCTTTGGCCGCCCGCTCGAATGACATCCGGGTTCGAGTGGACGACTCGTAGAACAGCATGCCGATCGTCCGCCCTTGCAACGCTGGCACCTTCGGGACCGGACGATCCAGTACTTCCACGAAACCATCAGCCAGGTCCAGTAGCCGCGATATCTCGGCCGCTTCCATACCCTCAATCGTGAGCAGGCTCATGACTCAAGCCCTGCCCGTGAGTCAGCTACCTCAACCCGGACCGAGTCAACGCCATCGACCTCTTCGACGGCCACCACGACTTCCTCGATACCTGACGTGGGCAGGTTCTTGCCCACAAAGTCAGCGCGTATGGGGAATTGGCGGTGTCCGCGGTCTACCAGTACCGCCAACTGAACCGCGGCTGGTCGGCCGAAACCATTGACGGCGTCGAGTGCCGCCCGGATGGTCCGACCGGTATACAGAACGTCATCGACCAGGACAACCGTCCGATCGGTCACATCCACCGGGACCGAACTGCCATGCATCGTTGGGGTTGGTCGCGAGGCGATGTCGTCGCGGTACATCGAGATATCGAGGGCGCCCACCGGTGGCTTTGGTCCTTCAATCTCTCCAAGAACTGCGGCAATCCGTTGGGCAAGTGGGACGCCTCGACGGGGAATGCCAAGCAAGACCAGGTTGACGGTGCCGTGATTGCGCTCGGCGATTTCGTGGGCAATGCGTCGAAGAGCCCGCCCCAGATCGTCACTGTTGAGAACTTCTGGCACCTAGTCGACCGACCTGGCGCTAAGCGGGCACGGCAACACCGTACGTACATTGGTCATCTTCTTCTCCCTTGTCAGCCTCACTGGACTGTCGTTAAAGGTCGAAGGCGACTCTAACACGAACCGCCGATTCTGCGGATCGCCCGTTTGCGGGTCAGATATCGAGGCTGAGGCCCTCGAAAGCCGCCCGGATGGGAAAGCCCGACTGGCGAGCTGCATCGACGATTGCGTCCACCCCCTCGTCCGATCGATCCGGGTCGTGACTCATCAGAATAAGTTCCTTGGCCCCCGACGAAGTAGCCGCTTCGACCGCCATCTCCCACGTCGAATGACCCCAGCCTTGGTGTTCGGCGACGTACTCCTCGGGGGTGTATTGAGCATCGTGAATGAGAAAGTCAACTCCGCTAGCCAGCCGGTCCAGTCGAGCATCGAGGTGGGTGGAGACTCCCCGCTCGTAGTCGGTCGCCAGCACCACCGAGCGCTCCGGGCCGGTCAGGCGAAACGCCGCCACTCCCTGCGGATGCTCGAGCTGATCTGGCTGGATATCGATTCCGGCGATCGACAGCGGTTCCCCGGTCAGGGCCACGAAAGTTTGTGACGCTGGTACATCGGCGAGCGCCACCGGAAACCAGGGTGGAGCCAGGATGCGATGGACAACCTCATTTACCGGCATCCCGTCGTAGGGATAGCCATAGAACGTGAATCGGTTTCTTGCATCGAACAACGGCTTGAAGAAAGGCAAACCGATGATGTGATCAAGGTGAAAGTGGGTGAACAGGATGTGAAAGTCCCAGCCCTCCGGTCCAGGATCGGGAAGCGTTTTCTGAAACTGGTGGATACCGGTTCCTGCGTCAAGCACAATGTGAGAACGCCCGCCGCCGTCGACGGTGATGCACGGCGTGTGGCCCCCGTATCGGGCGGTTTCGGCACCTCCGACCGGCATGGACCCCCGCACGCCCCAAAAATGCAGATGACGTGGCACAGCTTCCTCCCCTCGGAGCGTGAAGCTAGTGGAAACCGACCACGCTTGCTTGGTAGTGTGGCCCCAGCCAGGGTGCACGCAACAGGATCGTTTTGGGAGGCCGAGAGCTGCCGCATGAAGTACGTCACTATTAGACCCCCTCGACTGCGCACGATTGAAGACGGCGAAGGGCGGCGACACGCCACCTGGACTGAGCTCTTTTATGACCTGGTGTTCGTGGTGGCGGTCGCCGCCCTCGGCGTACGGCTTTTGGAAAATACGTCGTGGGGTGGGTTCGGCGTGTTCATCGGGTTTTTTATTCCCATTTGGTGGGCATGGGCTTCGTACACCTTTTACGCCGACCGGTTCGACACCGACGATTTCGGGCAGCGAGTACTAGCCGTCGGCCAGATGATCACCATCGCCTTGATGGCCGGATCCATCTCAGGCGACACCGCCGACTCATCGGTCGCGTTCGCGGCCTCGTACGTGGTGACGCGAGTCATCCTCATCGTCATGTATGCCAGAGCTCGCAAGCATGTGCCGATCACGCAACAACTCATCACTGGATACCTCAAAGGCTTCACAGCGGAGGTCGTGATCTGGGGCATTTCGATCCTCACACCGACTCCAATTCGATATTGGCTGTGGGCGATCGGATTGATCGTATCGGTGGCAACGCCGTTCGCGATGCGCAAGATCCAGTCGAAGGTTCCACTCGACGTCGAACACCTTCCTGAGCGCTTTGGATTGTTCACGATTCTCGTCCTTGGCGAATCCATGGCGGCCACGGTCGTGGCAATTTCGCATCAAGCCTGGTCGTTCGAACTGATCGTCAATTCCGCCCTGGCCGTATCGATCGCCGCGGGGCTCTGGTGGATGTACTTCGACAACATGGAGGGATCGGTCGTCCGCCGGACGGGCGAGCGTCCCAAGGCATGGAAACCGACCGCGTGGATCTACGCGCACATGCCGCTCGGCGCTTCCCTGGTTATCGTGGCGGTCGGGTTGGAGCAAGCCGTTGCAAAACACCTGGATCACGGGGAGTTCTGGCTGACGTCAGGCGGAATGGCGGGCGCGCTGGGGTTTATGGCCTTGATCAGTTTTGCCAATGAGAAAGACGGCAGCCGGGGCATCAACAGTCAGCGAGCCTTACGTCGATTGATGGGCGCCGGAGTTGTCCTGATCGCCGGAGCCGTGGTTCAGGTACTCGGCCCACCCAACCCGACAGCGTGGCTGATCGTGCTGCTGGTGGTCGCCATCGTCCAGGTAGCGAGTGACCTGGTGCTCAACGCTCAGGAGGATTGATCGTTCGCCAACTTGGCGAGGACTCCGTTGACAAAGCCACCCGACTTCTCGGTTGAGTACATCTTGGCGAGTCGGACCGCCTCCGACAGCACAACGGCAACTGGCGTATCGCGTTCGTAGAGCAACTCGAAAGCGCCGAGTCGGAGTATCGCCCGGTCGACGGCTGGCATTCGTTCGGTTCGCCAGCCTTCTGCAACGGCGTTGATGCCTTCGTCGAGTTCCTCTAGGTGCTCAGAAACGCCACGGACTAACCGCTGGGCTTTGTCGGGCAGATCCGACGACGCCATCTGCCCGTGCAGGTCGATGGCATACAGGGCGGTGAGCGCCGCGTCGCGAGGCTCGTTCACACGCGGGTCATGTATTCACCGGTGCGGGTGTCGACCTTGATGACATCTCCGGTTTCGATAAAGAGCGGAACGTGGACGGTGCGTCCGGTTTGCACCGTGACGGGTTTTGTCCCACCCGAGGACCGGTCACCTTTCACGCCGGGCTCCGCAAAGGTCACTTCAAGCTCCACCGACGCCGGCAGCTCAACACCGATCGGTCGCGACTCGTGCAGTGGGAGAACGACGGTCGCCCCTTCCACAAGATACGTACCGGCGTCGCCGACATCCTCCTCCGACACAGCGAACTGGGAAAACTCCTCGAGATCCATGAAGTGAAATCCGAGGTCATCCTGATACAAGAACTGATGCTCTTTGCGGTCGATCACCGCACGATCTACATCTTCTCCAGCCCGGAACGTGCGATCGATAACGGCTCCGGTCTCGGCATTCTTCAGCTTCAATCGGACGAAGGCCTTGCCCTTGCCCGGCTTGACGTGCTGATATTCGATGATCGTAAAGAGCCCGTTCTCGATGCTGATCGCCATCCCTGGCTTGACGTCATTTGTCGAGATCATCTGGGTACTCCGGTCGGTGGCAGCATCCTAGTGGTGCTAATCCAGTCCGATCGCATCTAGTCCGAGAGCAACTTCGTCGGCGGTGACATAGTCGATTCGCGGCGACCCAACCGCTTCGAGCAGAACCATCTTGAGGCCGTTGGCGTCACGCTTCTTGTCGAGCCAAATGAGCTCCTCAACCTGGCGTCGATCAGCGGTGGAGGTGACGGGCAGTCCCAGCGCACTCAACACATCCCGCATCGGGTAATCAAAGCCGTACTTCCGACGGGACAGGTCAGCGGCAGCCACCATCCCGATGGCGACGGCTTCACCGTGGCTGATTCCTTCGGCGATCTCGACGCCATGACCGATGGTGTGACCGAAGTTGAGGATCATGCGTTGGCCGGATTCGCGGAAATCGTTAGTCACGACGTCGACCTTCACTGCGATCGCCCGCTCGACCACTTCGACCATCGGCGGATTCTCGGGGGATTGCTCAAAGAGTGAAACAAGCTCCGGATCAGCGATGAATCCGGCTTTGATGGCCTCGGCCCACCCTTCCCGCTTGATTCCGACGGGCAGAGCGTCGAGTACGTCAGTGTCGACGACGACGCGGGCAGGATGCGTAAACGTGCCAACCAGGTTCTTACCGGCCAGATTGATGCCCGTCTTGCCTCCAATGGCCGCATCTATGGCCCCGAGCACCGTCGTCGGCACGTACACGGCTTCGATACCTCGCAGCCAGGTCGATGCGATAAACCCTGTCACGTCAGTCAGAGCGCCGCCTCCTACCCCGACAATCGTGTCATGGCGGCCGACCCCGAGACGAGCAAAGGATTCGTAGAGTTCAGCCACCAACTCCCAGCTTTTTGCTTCGTCTCGGTCTGGCAGTTCGACGATGGTGTGTTCAACCCCGAGGTGAACCGCGGCGCCGTCAGCGATGATCCTCGGCGTACCCGGCTGGGTCAGAACCACGACCTGATGGCGCCCGGCGCGATCAGGAAGGACCGGTTGAGCGGCCAGACCCGGACCGACCACTACGTCGGTGGCGAGAACCCCATTGGTGAGTACTTCAAAACGAGACACGATCTCTCTTCCGACTGGCTAGAAGCTACGAAGGCGCTTCAGATAATTGGCAACGTTCGTCTGGAAATCACCAACGGTGTCACCGCCGAACTGGCGTTGCAGCTCCTGGGCGAGGACAACCGCCACCATCTGCTCTGCCACCACCCCGGCGGCAGGGACTGCGCATACGTCGCTTCGTTCGCGAAACGCCACGTCGGCTTCTTTGGTGTCGACGTCGACCGTGTTCAACGGTCGCATCACTGTGGAGATGGGTTTCATTGCGGCCCGGACCCGTAGTGGTTGACCCGTCGTCATGCCTCCTTCGGTGCCACCCGCCCGGTCGGTCTTGCGCACAAACTCGTCGCCCTCACGGTAGATCTCGTCGTGAGCAGCTGACCCACGCCGCCGTGCCGACTCGAAGCCATCGCCAACTTCAACGCCCTTGATCGCCTGGATCGACATAAGGGCATAGGCGAGACGGGCATCGAGTCGTCGATCCCAGTGAGTATGCGAGCCCACCCCGACCGGCAACCCATGAACCACGACCTCGACGACTCCACCCAGGGTGTCACGATCCGCTTTGGCCGCTTCAATCTCGGCGATCATCCTGTCTTCACCGCTAAGCGCCCGAACCGGCGAATCGTCGATGGCAACGAGATCTTCAGGCATCGGCAAGACCCCGTCGGATTGCGCCGTTCCGATCTCTACAACATGTGAGAGCACAGCCACGCCGATCGAACTCAGGAGTTGCTTGGCGACATATCCGACAACGGTGCGAGCGGCAGTCTCGCGCGCCGAGGCTCGTTCGAGAATATTGCGAGCATCATGCGTGTCGTACTTTTGCATCCCCACCAGATCGGCATGCCCCGGGCGAGGGGTCGTGAGCGCCCGATCGGTTTCACCGGGATCCGGAGACATCTCCTTCTCCCATCGAGGCCACTCAGTGTTGCGGATCAGAACGGCAATGGGACTTCCGAGGGTCGACCCGTGGCGAACGCCTCCGAGAATCTCCAGGACATCTTTTTCGAGTTTCATTCGGTTGCCGCGCCCGTACCCGAGGCGACGGCGGGCCAACTCGGCGCTCAGCTCGTCACGCAGGAACGGTAAGCCGCTGGGGGCGCCTTCAATCGTGGCGACCAGGCCTGGTCCGTGGGACTCGCCGGCAGTCAGGAAACGCAGCATCTGATCAGTCTCGACATAGGGGCCGTAGCGTACACCACATCAGTGTCCAGGCCGACCGGCCCGGATCACTTGAGGATCTCTTGACCCTCCACGACCTCGAACGCGTTGTCGCCGAATAAGAACACCGCTCGACCCAACGTACCGGCAGCCTCATCTGGCGGCGTGATGGAGATGACCTTGTATGACCCGGCGAACGTATCCCCTACGCCGACCGTGTGGATCGTCCCATTCAGCTCGACCTCGACCGTCAGTGCGCCGTCCGCATCGATCTCGATGTTGTTTACCTTGAACGTGATACCGTTCCGCCCACCCGACCCGGGCCCGAAAGCGGCCGTTCCATCATCGAGAATCAACGGTCGGAAGGGATCCCGCGGCTGGGAGGTCTGCAGGTTGGAAGCCACTACGTCTCCGGCGACGAGTTGCGCCACGTTGCCGGTGGGAGCCGACTGCGGCGCCGACTCGGCTGCCAGCGTTGCGTTATATGGATTCGCTCCCGCGCCGAACACGGCCGGAGCGATGCCGAACCAGCCAACCGCTAGACCCAGCCCCACCAGGATTATGGCTAACGCGGTAGCCGAACCGGATCCTCGTTTTTGCCTATGCATCATCCACCCGCCGTTGTTGTGGTCGTCGAGGAATCGGGCGTCGTGGTAGTGGTCGTGGTCGACTCAACCGGGATGTCGGGTTCTGCGACCTCCGGCGGCGGTGGTACGACAATCGCCCCTGTCGTGAACGCCACCGCATTAATCGTCAGTGACAGTGTGTTAACCCCGGTCTCGGTATCAAGTGTCGGGCTGATGTTAATCCCGTCAACCCGAATCAGCCGATCAAGCTCCGCAAGACCGTACATGTACCCGAGCACTTCGAAATACTGACCCGTCACCGTCATGGCAAGAGTCACCTCGCGTACGCCAGTGTTGCTCTGTTCGCCCGGGGTACTGAAACTGACCGCTTCCCACACGACGTTGGCCCGGTCAGCCAACACCGACAACTCATCGGTGAGTCCGTCGATTTGCGGAAGTTCCGGGATCGACAGCAGCATGTTGGCGTTGGCACGGTCATACTCGGGGAGCCGCTCGTTAATCCGATTCAACTCGCGTAGGCGCTGGCTCAGCGCGTTCTCCTGGGCTTGGAGTGTTGAGAGTTCCTGCTCCTGAACGGCGATATCCTCGCCGATTGGTGCCCACAGTAAGAAGTAGAACGCTGCTCCCACCAGCAGCATCAGGGGAATCGCGATAAGGATTGCCCGTCTCATTCTGAAATCTCCACGATGCGGGTCGTCGACCGGTTTGAAAGTGCCTGAGAAGTGAGAGATGCAGACGACGAGAAGTCCACCGTTGAGAAGTCTGCGATCTCGGATTGCGTGATGCTTGCGACCCAGGCACCGCCAAGTGCAGACCACTCGGTTGAGTCGAGAGTTCTGAACCAGGTTGACGCATCCGGATAGTCGAAGGCCGTTCCGGTAAATGTGACCGATCCGTAAGTAGGAGTTCCATCGACAGTCTCATCCGGCGGCGCAGCCCCGGCGGAGAGTGCCGCGACCCAGGTTCGGGGCGGTAGAACTCTTCCGAGGTCGTTGAGGAACCTGCCCCAGTCAACATCGATCGCTAGCGACTCGGTGATCTGCAACGAACGGCTCTCATAGAGGTCAAGCGCTGCCGCCGCGTCGGACAAGGCCGCGATATCATTCTCGAGACGAGCGTTCGCAGCGCGCTGATTGTCGACATCGTCAACGGCAGCGGCCAGAGCCTGCGACCTGAGGAACCACAACCCACCAAGAGCGACGAGAAAAATCACGAACAAGAAGACCACAAACGCGGAGCCACGGCGCTGCCGAGCGGCCCGTGCTTGCTCGGGAGGAAGGAGATTAATCGGCCGCATTTAGGCCTCTCCCCATAGCGCCAGACCGACTGCGACCGGCAGGACCGGTTGGGTCTGGTTCAGTTCGTCTTCAGTGAGACCCGTCTTTCCAACCGACAATCGGTCAGAATTCAACAGCGTGACCGGTTGGAGCTGCATATTGAGTTGGACCCGCATCCGGTTGGCGAGGTGCGGCAGACGCGCTCCGTTGCCAGCGATCATGACCGTGTCGATTCCGCCGTCTTCGGCGGATGAGAGATAGAAGTCAAGCGAACTGCGCACTTCGTCGACAAGTGCGTCGGCCTGGCGGGTCAGTGCAGCCATCGCCACGGCATCCGGGTCGTCGCCAGTCGGCATTCCTTCGATAGCTACACCTAGACGCCGCTTCAACTGCTCCGCTTGCTCCAGGTCTATCCCCAGAGCGTCGGTCACGCTCCGGGTGAAATCGTTGCCACCGTTAGGCACGATACGCAAAAACCGCAGCGTACCGCCCTTGATGACCAGCACCTGCGTCAAGCTTGCGCCGATATTGACGATCGCCTTGGGATTGGGACTCAGGTCAATGTCCCCGCCCGTGGCCGCACGCACCAAGGCGAACGCCTGGAGGTCAATAGCTTTGGGCTTGATGCCAGCTCCACCCAAAATCCGCACCACATCCGCGGCCATTTCCTTTTGGGCGGCCACGACCATGATCGACATGCGGGCTTCGCCTTCCGGCGTTGAAAACTCTTCGAGCGGAACGAAATCCAAGATGGCCTCGTCGATGGGAATGGGGATGTATTCCTGCGCCTGGAACGCCAACGACTCCGCCAGTTCGGTCTCCTGCATGTAGGGCACGGAGATCTGGCGGACAATCACACGCTGATTGGCAATGCCGACGATCACATTCTTCTTCGGGATCTTCGCCTCTTTGAACAGCCGGGTTAGGGCGTCCTGCAGAACGATCTCATCGATGATCTCGCCATTCTGGATTGCTCCCGGCGGCAAGGCGACCTCTGCGAACTTCTTGAGAACCGGTGGCCCCTTTTTGGAAGTCTCAACGAGCGCGGCTCGTACCGCACTCGTTCCGATGTCCAGACCGACGTTAGCGGTCATTCTTTACGCTCCTTGGCGGCCAGCACCGCAATCCCTTGCCCGTAGGCTACAACATCGTAATTACAAACGTGTTGTTCTGGAATCGTAGCCGCGCGCGAGCTCGCGTTGCAAGAACTAGCCGATGCCGAGGTAGGCCCTGGCGATCTCATTGCCGGACGCAATCGCCAACCAGGCGCCAGCCACCATCGATGGGCCAAAGGGAATGGCATCCTTACGACCGACTCGCCTGGCGATGAGGAGAAGAATAGACACTCCCCCACCAATGAAGACCGCCCCAAACACGGCCACGACCAAAGCCGCCCAGGACACGTATCCGACGAACATCCCGAGGAAGAACGCCAGCTTCACATCACCCATCCCGAAGCCAGCCGGCACGAGCAAAGCCAGGATGAGAAAACCACCAAAATACGCGAGCGCGGTGAGCCACGAGCGACCGTACGAACCAAGTTCGCCTTCCGCAACTGCCCCCGCCCCGAGCAGCAAAGCACCGACGATCGCTCCCGGAAACAGGATTCGGTTCGGGATCCGCTTGGTATCAAAATCGATGAGCGCCAAGGCCAACGTAACGGCGACAAACCACAGATAGGCTACGACCGTCCAGTCCAAACCAACGATGAGGTAAACGCCGTAAAACAACCCTGCATTGGCCGCCTCGACGAGCGGGTAGCGCGCCGAAATAGGGCTACCACAGGAACGGCACTTCCCGCGCAGGAGGAGCCACGACACGACCGGAAGGTTGTCATACGGCTTGATCTCCGTCCCACAGTTCGGGCAGGCCGACGGCGGGCTTACGACTGACAGACTTGCCGGGATTCGATACACGACCACGTTTAGGAAAGAACCAACGACGAGCCCGACCACGATGAAGAGATACGGCGCGACTAGCTCCAGGTTGTCCAAATACAGATCCATGTGTCCTGCTCGATCGGTCGTGGAGCATACCCCACGACTCGATCAGTTCAGCTACCAACCATTCTGGCAATCGGCGAGGGCGCCGAAGGTCATCGTGGCGTCCTGGCCGAAGTAGGTACCGGCCGAAGTACCAGACCCCTCATCCCACAAACAGAACCACGTACCCGAGTTGCTCTGGGCGACAAATATCACCGCCTGGTCGGCGAGTCCATCAGCATTGGGAAGGATAACAAATCCCACCTCGTCCGGGGTTGGCGCCAGCCCGGCGACATACGCGATCCCGGCATGAACGCGGTCGAGTTCAGGCACCCCGAAGTTATAGTCGGCGTTGGTATCGGCATAGATCACCTTGGCCGCAGACAAAGAGTTGCGTAGATCGCTCTGCACCGCTCGGTCCTGGGCCCTGACTCGGGCTCCCAAAAACGTTGGTATCGCAATGGCGATAAGAATGGCAATAATCAGAACAACCACCATGAGCTCTACCAACGTGAAGCCTTCTTCGTCATGTTTCAGACGCATGAGCTCCTCGCTTTCAATTGTTATGTATAGAGTTATATCGGCGCTTGACACCTGATGCTGTAGCTCCAAAATGGAATCGCGGACACCCGGTCGATTAACGGGTGGCGCCAACTCCACGAAAAGGGACCGCCCGAAGGCGGTCCCTTTTTGAATCCGAGCTACCTGACGAATCAGGCAGATCTCAGTTTGGTTTCTTACCAGTCGGTAGCGGCGCACTCGACTCGAGTGAAGCTCAAGTCTGCACCCGTCAGATCCGACCCGTAGGTGGTACCCGAACCGTAAGTTCCATTTGTCAGAACGTCGGAGATACAGAAGGTCGTACCCGAGGCAGAGTCCGTCGTGAAGGTAATGACCTGACGATCGGCAGCCAAGCTGTTGTTCTCGACGATGTAACCGACCTGGTCGGCTCCAATGGCGATGGCTCCAGCCACGAAGGTCAAACTCGGCTCGATGGCGTTCAGGAGAGCCGGCGTCACATCGGCGCCCGCACCATTCGAGAAGTCTTCTTCGTCGGTGTAGTGCACCTTGGCCGAGGTCAACGCGTTGCGAAGGTTCGACTGGGCGGCACGGTCCTGAGCACGCTCACGAGCACCGAGGAAGGTCGGGATGGCGATGGCGATAAGAATGGCAATAATCAAAACAACGACCATCAACTCGACGAGGGTGAAACCCTCTTCCTTGTTCAGGCGGTTACGCATCCATGAAATCATTATGGGACTCCTTATAAGTGTTCAATGTTCCCTGCAGGCCGTCTTGACCTACGTAGGAGTTATCGACCCCCCGGTGCCGAGACTTAAGAACTAATCCACGATTCTTTAACGAGACAGGGATCCGCAAGAAGCGAATCCCTGTCTCCGGAATCGGACTGGGTAGCTGGTTTACTGGACGAGGTTGACGATATTGAACATCGGCATGTAGAGCGCAATAAGCATGCCGCCGACAGTCGCACCCAAAACGACGATCAAAAGCGGCTCGATGAGGCTGGTGAGACCCTCAACCATTGCCTCGACCTCAGAATCGTAGAAGTCGCCAACCTTTTCAAGCATCGTGTCAAGGGCACCGGTTTCTTCGCCGACGGCGATCATCTGGACGACCATCGGGGGAAACACCGGGTGATCTCTCAGAGGAGCCGCAATCGACTCACCTTCCGCGACCGACGCCTTAACATCCTGGACGGCTCGAGCCACCACGGCGTTACCGGCCGTGTCGGACACAATATCCATCGCTTGAAGAATCGGAACGCCCGTTTTCGTGAGAGCCGCGAGCGTGTGCGAAAAGCGGGCAATGGCCGTCTTGTGAATCAAGTTCCCGAAAATCGGCAGCTTCAGCTTGATGGCGTCAAAGGTCGATCGGCCACCAGTGGTAGCGATCCACCGCTTGAACGACACCAGCGAACCAACCGAGACAATGATCACGGCCCACCAGTAGGTGGTGACCAGCTTCGAAAGTAGCAACAAGAACTTGGTTGCTCCTGGGAGCTCGCCCCCGAGGTCCGCGTATAGGGCCTCGAACATCGGGACCACAAAGATGATCATGGCCGCCACGATGAAGATGACCAGACCGAATACGGCAATTGGATACATCATTGCTGACTTGATCTTGGACCGAAGTGCCACCTGAGCCTCAAGGGTGTCCGCAAGCCGCAACAAGGTGTCGTCGAGTACACCACCGACTTCGCCGGCTTTCACCATGGCGGTGTAGAGCTGGTTAAAGGCCTTCGGATGCTGTTCCATGGCGGCCGACAAGCTGGTTCCGCGTTCGACGTCAGCCTTGACCAGGTCAATGATGTCGGCAAGCGCCTTGCTCTCGGTCTGGTCGGACAGAATGCTCAATGAACGCAGCAACGAAAGACCCGCATTGATCATTGTGGCGAACTGACGAGAGAAGATCGCCACTTCCTTGGCCTTCACCCGATCGGTAAGACCAGGAATCTTGATCTCTTTCTTGAGCCCGGAGTTCACTGCGGCCGTCTCGGAGAGGCTGAGCGGGCTCAGGCCCTTGCCCCGCAACGCGGTAGCGGCGGCCGTCTGCGTGGGGGCTTCGATGGTGCCCTTCTTGACTTTGCCGTCCGAGTCTTTGGCCCGGTATTCAAATGTTGTAGCCATGCTCTATCTCCTAAGCCACGCGACCGACAAGTCGCTGTAGATCTTCCAGGTCAGAGCAGCGCTCCGCGGCGAGCTCGTAGGTAATAATGTTGCGTCGTACCAGGTCAGCCAGGGATTGGTCCATGGTCTGCATGCCCCACTTTCCGCCGGCTTGCATGGCGGTGGCAATCTGGTGGTTCTTTCCTTCACGAATCAGGTTTCTCACAGCAGGCGTAGCGACCATCACTTCGATGGCCGGCACCCGACCACGCCCGTCACGGGTCGGCAACAGCTGCTGGGTTACGACCGCTTGCAGCGTGGCTGCCAGTTGGACCCTGACTTGTCCCTGCTGGTGCGAGGGGAACACGTCGATCATGCGGTCGATCGTCTGGGGGGCATCCTGAGTATGGAGTGTGGCAAAGACCAAATGGCCGGTTTCGGCTGCGGTCAGCGCGGTTGAGATAGTTTCCAGGTCTCGCAGCTCGCCGACCAGAATCACGTCCGGATCCTGCCGAAGAGCATGGCGCAACGCCATGTTGAATCCCATTGTGTCGGCTCCGACCTCCCGCTGGTTGACGATCGCCTTCTGATGGTGATGCAAGAACTCGATGGGATCCTCAACCGTAAGTATGTGACAAGCCCGCCGGCGGTTGATTAGGTCGACGATCGAAGCCAGGGTGGTCGATTTACCTGAACCGGTCGGCCCGGTGACCAGGACCAACCCGCGTGCGTACTCGGCAAACTCGTTGACGACGGTCGGAACACCGAGTTCGTCGAGCGGCTTGATGACGTCCGGAATGGCACGGAACACCGCTCCAACGGCATCACGTTGAAAGAAGACGTTGAGACGGAAGCGACCCTTCCCCTGCAACGGATGGGAGGCATCGAGTTCAAGCGACTCTTCCAGCTTCTCGCGCTGCTTCTCGGTCAGAATCGCATAAATCATGCGCCGGATGTCCGCCGGCATCATGATCCCAAAATCTGTAAGTTGCCGAAGCTCCCCGTTGACCCGGATCTGGGGAGACGATCCAGCGGTGATATGGAGGTCAGATCCACCCTGGTCGACCAGGATCGTGAGCAACGTGTTGACATGAAGGGCTGGCTCGGCGACCTCAAAATCGGCAACCTCTCCGGCCATGCCGGGAACCCGGGTGACCGGGATTTCTTCGGGTCCATGCATGAAGGAGATGGCCCGCTGGATGGCTTCCTTGGTAGCCAGAGCCAGGGTGATCTTCTTACCGGTGATCTGTTCGAGACGCCGATGACGTTCGGCGTCGAAGGGATCAGCGACAGCAACCGTGAGGACGTTATCCACCAAGCGGACGGGAATTGCCAGGAGGGCGGCAGAGTCGTCGCCACTCAAGGCAGAGATGGCTTCCGGATCGAAGAGCTGATCGTCCAGTTCGACGTATTCCATGCCGACCCGAGCCGCAACAGTTCTGAGGAGGTCTTCTTCACGTACGAGGCCGTCATCGGTAAGGATCTTCGCCATGGGCGTACCGGTGGTTTGCTCTTTAGCCAACACCGTCTCCAGCACGTCTTTTGAAAGAAGGTGCCGGTCAACGAGGAGCTCGCCGAGTTTACGCGATGCTGAGTTCATGGCTTCCAGTTCCCCTTATCGATCACATTTTGCGGGTCAATGTATCTTCGGCAAGCCTCGCGGCCGACTTAATGGATTATCGAAGCGGTTCGGAACTCTGGTTCACCGGGGATCCCGGTGAACGACTACACAGTAACGCGGAGGATCTCTTCGATCGAGGTATCTCCGCGGCGTGCCTTGAGGAGACCGTCCTGGCGAAGTGGACGCATTCCTTGCTCCACGGCCATTTTTTTGATGGAATCGGTAGTCGCCTGGTCTACAGCCAACCGCTCAATTTCTTCCGTCACGAGCATGAGTTCGTGCAAGGCAAGACGCCCCCGATACCCGGTGTCTCCGCACCGTGCGCAACCGCCCGGCTTGAATAGCTCGGGCACGTCGTCACCCAACTCGTCGAATTGCCAGCCAACCCGGGCCAGGGCTTCTTTGGTCGGTTGGTAGGGAGTCTTGCACTCCACGCATAGCCGCCGGGCCAGGCGCTGTCCGAGGACTGAATCAACGGCAGACCCGACCAGGAACGGTTCGACCCCCATTTCAATCAACCGACTGATGGCGGCCGGAGCGTCATTCGTGTGCATGGTCGAAAGCACGAGGTGGCCAGTGAGCGCCGACTCAATGGCGATCTCGCCCGTCTCCCTGTCACGAATCTCACCGACCAACATGATGTCGGGGTCCTGGCGCAGGAAAGATCGCAGTGCGGACGCAAAGGTGAGCCCGGCCTTCTTGTTCACCTGCACCTGGTTGATACCGGCCAGACGGTATTCCACCGGATCTTCAATGGTGACAATGTTGACGTCAGCCTGGTTGAGAACGTTCAGCGTCGAGTAGAGGGTCGTCGACTTACCCGAACCCGTCGGACCGCAGCAGAGGATCGTGCCGTAGGCCTTGTTGTATGACGTGGCATAACGCTCAAGGGTGTCCGGCTCGAAGCCAAGCTGTTCGAGTTCGAGCGTCGCCGTCGAGTTGTCGAGGATACGCATGACGATCTTCTCGCCGTAAATCGTTGGAAGGGACGAAACTCGCAAGTCAATCGTCTTAGTTCCGCCCACTCGCAGGCTGATACGACCATCTTGAGGGCGACGTCGCTCGGCAATATCCATATCAGCCATGATTTTCAGCCGGCTTACGACGGCGTTGCTGACCGACCGGGGAGTCCGCATGATCTCGTGTAGCACGCCATCCACCCGGAACCGCACCCGAAGGTCCTTGTCCGTCGGCTCGATATGGAGGTCCGAAGCTCGCTCGGCCGACGCCTTGGCAATCAACATGTTCACCAACTTGACGATTGGTGCTTCCTCGGTGGAAGCTTCGACCGCGTTGAGGTCTTGGGTCTCCATTTCGTCATCGCCAAAGCCGGCGAAGTCAGTGACCGACTCGTCGAGGCCGGCGTTGTTGGCAATGGCGTTCTCAACGTCGCTGCGGGTCGCCACCTTGGCGATCACGTCTCGCCCCGAAATGGCACGTATGTCGTCGATCGCGAGTACGTTGGCGGGGTCTGACAGGGCTACTACGAGTTTGTTGTCCTCAAACCCAATCGGGATGGCGGCATATCGACGGGCCAGGGCATCCGGAATCAGTGCCGTCGCGGCTGGATCGATGGTGATTTCCTTCAGGTCGACGAACTCGACGCCGATCGCCTTCGCCAGCGTGCGAACCAGGTCACGCTCGGAGACAATTTTCTCCTCGACAAGTACCCGACCCAAGGGACGGCCAGTCTCGGCCGCCATGGCCAGACCTTTCTCAAGGAGTTCCTGAGTTAGCAGCCCCTCCTCAAGAAGGAGGCTGGCGAGGTGTCCGCTATCGCGAGTCATGATGCCTTAGTGGGGGTCCTGAGTTTCGCCGAGTTCGCGAGCTAATGCGCTCAACCCGCCCCGGCGGCGGCTCAGACTTGCAGCCCGCTCACTAAGCGTGCCTTCGAGATCGTCTGTGGCATCGTAGTCGGAAGTGACAATCTCAACAGAGTCGTCTTCGTCGTTCGCTGCCTCTCCGATAACTCCCGAGAGAACCGACTGGAGCAGATCGTCGTCGTTGACGTCGTCACTCTCCTCGGATCCGCCCAGGTCGTCTTCGTAAAGGAGGTCGGTCCGATTCATCGAAAACGTTCCCGAACCAACAGCCGGTGACGGTAGGCCTAGCTCGGCATCGTTGTACGTCGGGGCGGCCTCGAACCGTTCTTCGGTCACGGAAACAAGTTCCTGACGCACCAGATTGGCCATCGCCTTGGCGACAATGAACTCCGACGTGCCGGTGCGATGGGCGACTTCGGCGATGGTGCCGTGCCCGCCCAATGCGGCCAATAGCTTCCATGTCTCGACCTTGAGAGTCACATCACTCGCACCCTCAGGCAGGGTCTGCGCCATGCGCAACCCAAACTTCGTTCCGGGAATGACTTCCTCGATGTCTGCCCACTGCTCAGCCCGATGATCCGCGTCGGCGAGACAAATCTCGATGTCGACTACCTCTCCGGAGTCATAGCGCGGAGACACTTCATCGCCGAAGTCGAACGTCCCCCGGCCAGGTCGACCCAGGCGAAAGAGCACCTCTGTGCCCTGCTCGGCGAGGAAGTCGCGCAAGTCAGCGTGGGTGTGGCCTTCTATCAACACCTCGGCGACGGTCTGCTCCCGGCGTTCGACGCGCATCCAACCGTCTGTATCGACGAACCCGGCATTGAGCAGATCGGTGCGTAGGTCTTCGTCGCGTCGAGTGGTCGCATAAGCGAGTTTCCCGCTTGATAGGTAGATCTTTCCCTCAAGTCCTCCGGCTTCAACGCGTAAGCAGCCAGATTTCTGTGAGCGTGCGAGCATACGCAGCACCTCACTGAGAGGAATCGATTCGAGGCGTCCCGTCAGCGCCATGTTGTGACTCCTTAGTAGTCCTGCATCAATCTTCGGTAGATCGAGACGGTGCCTTGAGAGCTTTAGGTGCGCCGGCGAGCGGCGGCAAACATGACATCGTGATCGGGCGAAACGCCGGTCCAGATCGTGAACGCCGCCATCGCCTGCCCGATCAGCATGTCAAGGCCAGGACTACACGGGATTCCAAGCCGACCCGCTTCGATTACCGCCGGAGTGGCCGCATCGCCATAGGGCATGTCAATGAATCCCGAGGCGGCTGCCAGGAGGCCGTCCGGCAGGCTTTCGCCGGACATTCCGATCCGCGTCGCGTTGACGAGCACTGCGCCAACGACGGGTGCACCCCACGGAACAAATTCGGCATCGAGGTCGAGTCGCTCGAGCAACCGGCGGGCGCGTCGCTCATTGCGGGTGCTGACGGCCAATTCGACGGATCCTGGGGAAGAGTCAACCGCCACCAAAGCGGCCGCCGCGGCTCCACCAGCACCCAGGATTACCACGGAATCAGGCATTTCTATCTGGTCAAGGGCGTACATTACGCCTGCTACATCGGTGTTTTCGGCCACAAGAGCCCCGTTCGGGTCGCGCCACCACGTGTTGGCAGCACCCAGCCGTTCGACCAGTACCGATCTCCGATCGGCCAAGTCAGCCGCCAGCCGTTTGTGAGGGGTAGTCACATTGGCACCGGTCAGGGTTCCGGACCGAACCTCATCAGCGGCGATCCGCATGCCATCACCGTCGACCTGACGGGCCGTGTATTCGCCCGGGATTCCCGCCGCGCGTAGCCCGGCTTCGTGAATCGCCGGCGATCGAGAATGGCTGACCGGGTCGCCAAGGACGACCAACTTGATCACGGGAAGAGGCCCTCAGCCTTCGCCTGATCCTTCCAGGTCAGAAACTGGTTGTAATCGGCTGTGAAACTGTGCGAACCATCGGCGGCCGTCAGCACGTAATAGATGTAGTCGGTCTCCGGAGGATCGGCGATCGCTTCAAGCGAAGCCAGCCGAGGACCCCCGATCGGAGTCGGTGGGAGACCAAGGTTCTGGTACGTGTTGTAAGGCGAATCGAACTCGAGATCAGCCAGCGTAAGTCCGATCCCACGAGCGTCCATGGCGTACAGCACGGTGGCATCGATCTGGAGTGGCATACCAAGATCCATGCGGTTGACTATCACTGAAGCCACGTCGGGGCGGTCGGCATCAACTTTCGTCTCAGCCTCGATAATCGACGCTGCAATCAATCCTTCATAAATGGAATACCCGCGATCGTTCCAGGCCGTCCAGTCGATCGACTGCACCCGGCTTTCCATCGTGCGCGCCAGTTTTCCGAGAATCGACGCCGCGCTGGCCTCCGTCTCGAATTCATAGGTGTCGGGAAAGAGCAAACCCTCCCAGTCCTGGATCGACTCCGGAGGTAGCTCAAGTAACGAACTCTGGACTGCCCCACTGAGCAAGGCTTCTTCAAGTTCATCTTCGCCATACGGTGTCTGGTCGGCGATCTCGGTGAGCACTTCCCCGATCCGCAAGCCTTCGCGGACGGTAATTCGATAGGTCTCGAAGGCTGGGCCTGCCAGGAAAGCTGCGATGACATCTTCGGTCGCCATGCCCGTGGTCAGCTCATACCGACCGGCGCCGAGGCGCTGGGTATAGCCACCGTCCTCGACCGCTCGCTCAAAATTGCGCGCCGACGGGACAACATCAGCCTCCTGAAGCAGGGAAGCGATGGTGCGCGCCGATGCTCCGGCAGGAACTTCCACCGTTACCGGCACTCCGACCGTTGCGGTCGCCAGCACGGTTGTCTCGGTCGGGCTGAAAAGCCCCGAAAACATGGCTTTTCCAGCAAGTCCCAGACCCGCCAACGCAGCCAACACCACGACGACGGCCAGGACGCTCCGGTTGCGGGGTTCTTCAAACGAGGTCATGACTATCTCCTACTGGTTGCGAGTCGAGCCAGCGCTGCAACAGCACTGCCGCGGCTATTTTGTCGACGACCCCTTTTCGCTTGTCCCTTCTGACCCCTGACTCGATGAGAACAGACCGAGCGACGGCGGTGGTGTAGCGCTCATCGACCATCTCAACCGGTACCCCCGCGATCGCGCCGATCCGTTCCGCGAACTCGCTCGACGCCCGTGCTGCGGCGTCGTTGCGACCTTTAAGATGAGTCGGCAGGCCGACCACAATGCGTTCGACGTCCTGCTCTTCCACCATCTTGCGCACCTGTTCGTCGAACGCGCCAGCCTCCACCACCCGGAAAGGCTGGGCCGTAATATGTAGCTGATCAGAAAGGGCGACACCGATCCGGCTCGTGCCGTAGTCGACGCCCATAATGCGTCCCAGGGTTATACCTCCGCGAGAGTTCTTTCGGCGCTTTCCCTGGCTGCCTCCAGCGCCGCGCCTAAGTTGCTTCCGTTGGGTCCGCCGGCTTGCGCCAGTTCTGGATCCCGACTGCCTCCCCCACCAAGGTAGCTGGCCCCCGCCGCTACCAGGTCAGCCGCGGAAACCCCCCGTTCTACCTGGTCCTTTGTTACCAAACCTACTAGGGCACCTTTCCCACCAAATGCCGAGCCGATCAGGACTACCCCCGACGTCAATCGGTCGCGAACGGCCATCGCCAACAGGCGCAGTTCGTCGGGCCGCAAATTGCTTCGGTCGGCAACCACGAGCGAAACCGCGCCCACCTGTGACGCTTCTGCCACCAGCTCCGCTGCATCGGCTGACCGGGCCTGATCGGCCAGGGCAGCAAGCTCGGACTCGAGGGATTGGTTCTTGTCCAACAAGGCTTCGATTCGGGCGGGTACGTCGCCCGGGGCGGCCCGCAGGGTCGCACCGGCGCTATCGAGAAGATGGCGCATCTTGGCCAGGTACGTATAGCCGTCGCTACCCGAGAACGCTTCAATACGTCGTACGTTCGACCCAACCGATGACTCGGCGGTCAAGACGATCGGGCCGACCTGACCGGCACTGGGCGTATGGGTGCCACCGCAAAGCTCTTTTGAAAACTCGCCGATTCTCACCATACGGACGGTGTCGCCGTACTTGTCACCGAAAAACGCCAAGGCTCCCTGGGCTTTGGCTTCGTCCATCGAGGTAACCAATGTCTTGATGTTGGAGTTGTGGATGATTTGCTCGTTGGTTAGCCGCTCGATCTCAGCGATCTCGTCGTCGGCCAGCGGGGCATGATGGTTGAAATCGAAGCGCAGCCGGCCGGGTTCCACGAGCGAACCGGCCTGATGGGCCTGGTCTCCGATCACCTTGCGCAAGGCCGCATGCACCAGGTGAGTGCCGGTATGGGATTTTCTGATCCGCTCACGACGCGGTGAGTCAATCGCCAGGTCGGCCGGCTGACCGGTCTGAATAAACCCGTCGGTCACTTTGCCCCGGTGTCCGTGGAATCCCTGGACTGCGTGTTTGGTATCGAAAACGGCGACGGTACCGGTCTCAGTCTTGATCGTTCCGGTGTCACCGACCTGGCCGCCACTCTCGGCGTAAAACGGAGTCGTGTCGAGAAACACTTCGACGGTTTGCCCCTTTTCGCCTCGTTCGACTTGATCACCTTCCAGCAGCATCGCCAGCACGGTGGCGGAACTGGCTTCGGCTTCATAACCCACAAAATTGGTTGGTCCAACCGCATCAAGGATCGACAGGTACATTTGTCCGAGTGCCGCCTCGGCTCCCCCGGTGAAGGCCGCCTTCGCACGAGTCCGTTGAGCGGCCATCTCAGTGTCGAAGGCATCCTCATCTACCTCGAAGCCGGCCTCACCGGCAATTTCCTTTGTCAGTTCAATAGGAAATCCGAACGTGTCGTGAAGCTTGAACGCCACCGACCCCGGAAAAGCCATGCCAGGCTTGAGCGATGCGAGTGCTTCGGACATGAGACCCTGGCCGGCCTCGAGGGTCTTGCGAAACTGGCTCTCCTCACGCTCAACCACGGTCATGAGCGTCTCGCGCTTTTCGACAAGGTTGGGATGCCCACCGCCGAGCACGTCGATCACGACCTCGGTCAAGCGCGGCATCAACAAACCAACTCCACCCAGCTGCCACCCGTGGCGCACTGCCCGCCGCAGAATTCGGCGGAGCACGTAGCCCCGACCGGCGTTCGAGGGGGTCACGCCATCGCCAACCAACATCGCGACGGTCCGTGCATGGTCCGCCATGATTTTCAAAGAAACGTCGGTGGCCGGGTCTTCGCCAAATGTTACGGATCCGTAGGCGGCCGCCTCTTCGAGCACCGGCCGGATCGTGTCGATCTCGAAAATCGACCCGGCTTCCTGCATGACCATCGCCACCCGCTCAAGGCCCATGCCGGTATCAATACTCTTGGCCGGAAGGTCACCGATCACATGGTAGGGAACGTCCTGGATGTTCTGCATGAACACGAGGTTCCAGATCTCTACATATCGATCCTCATCGCCACCGATCGGGCCGCCTTCGGCTCCGAATTTGGCGCCACGATCAAAAAATATCTCGGAGGAAGGGCCACAGGGACCGGCCACACCCATCTGCCAGAAATTGTCATTACCGCCGCGCTGCACTCGCTGCGGGTCAATGCCTTCCTGGTCGATCCAAATAGCCGCGGCCTCGTCGTCGGTCTCGTAGACGGTGTACCACAATCGATCCTCGGGGAGCCCGAGCACCTCGATCACAAACTCGTGCGCCCAGGCGATCGCCTCGGATTTGAAGTAATCACCAAAGCTGAAGTTGCCCAGCATCTCGAAGAAGGAAATGTGACGATCGGTGGTCCCAATTATGTCGATGTCGATGGTGCGGACGCACTTCTGCGGTGACACGGCTCGATCAAACGGGGCGGGCTCTTCACCGAGGAAATAGGGCTTGAAAGGAACCATCCCGGCATTGGTAAGCAGCAATGTGGGATCGATCGGGATGAGCGACGCCGACGGCCGCACAACGTGAGCGCGCTCGGCGAAGAAGTCCACAAAGGCCCGGCGAATCTGATTGCTGGTTTGCATGAAGGCGGCAGCTTAGCTTTCGGGAGGACTCGACCGAATCCGTTATCGTCTCGTGTCCGATTCGGGGTCCGCCGTTACCTGACCGCGTCGGCGCATGCGACCGGCTATTTCGGGCTCATTCCCTTGTGCCGATGGCTCATAAAACCCATCCCCATTGAACGATTCGGGCAAGTACCTCTGATCGACGTGATGGTCCGGGTGATCATGGGGATAGACGTAGGTTGTCCCGTGACCCAAACGAGCGGCGCCCGAATAGTGAGCATCCCGAAGATGGGCCGGGACCTCGGCGGATGGACTGTTTGCCACGGCTTGTCGAGCCCGACCCATAGCTGAGGTTACGGCGTTGGATTTGGGAGCGGCCGCCAGATAGATGACCGCTTGCGATAGCGCAAAGGAGGCTTCGGGCAATCCAACGACCTGAAGGGCATGAAATGCTGCAACAGCCTGGTTTAGCGCTTGAGGGTCGGCCAGCCCGATGTCTTCCGAGGCCAGGATGATCATACGACGGGCAATGAACTCGGGGTCCTCCCCGGCTTCGAGCATGGTGTGCAGCCAGTACAAGGAAGCGTCGATATCGGAGCCCCGCATACTTTTGATGAAGGCAGAGATAACGTCATAGTGGTTGTCGCCATCCTTGTCGTACTGGACGATCCGGCGACCGAGCGCCTCGGCGATATCGTCAAGCGTTATCGCCGCTTGACCGCGGCCCATCGCCACGATGGCGGCAGTCTCAAGCGCATTGAGTGCCAGACGACCATCGCCCCCCACGCGATCGGCCAACGCTTCGATGGCGTCTTCGTCGATCGCCAGATCAAGATCTCCCAGCCCTGCGGTATCACTGAGCGCCCGCTGAATCAGAAGGGCAATGTCGGCGGCTTCCAGCCGATGGACCCGGAACAACGTGCATCGGGAAAGCAACGGCGAGTTGACCTCAAAGAAGGGATTTTCGGTCGTAGCGCCCACCAGTATCACCGTCCCGTCCTCCACGCCAGGTAACAAAGCATCCTGCTGCGATTTTGAGAACCGGTGAATCTCATCAAGAAAAAGCACGGTTCGGCGCTCTTCGGTTTCGAGCCGATATCGGGCCGAAGCGAGAATGGCCCGGACATCCTTTACGGACGCCGACGTCGCCGAGAGTGGCTCAAACGTCGCCGAAGACTCCGACGCAACCAGTCGAGCCAGCGTGGTCTTGCCGGTTCCCGGTGGCCCGAACAAGATCATCGACACTGGCCGACCCTGTTCGACCATCGTTCGAAAGGCCGCTCCTTCCCCAAGAAGCTGTCGGTGACCGACCACTTCGGAAAGTCGCTGGGGTCGCATTCTGGCGGGCAAAGGGGCGGCCCGCATCCGGCGCTCAGCTTTCTCGGCCGAGAAAAGGTCCTCCATCAGTCTTCGGCGGCTTCTTTCGCCAACTTGGCCTTGACCTCCGGTCGCAGGTCGACCCCGAGTTCGCGTAGTTGCACGTCCGTGACCCTCGTCGGCGAACTTGTCATCGGGTCGATGCCCCGCTGCGTTTTCGGGAACGGGATGACGTCCCTGATCGACTCGCGCTCGAGCAGGATTGCCAGGAGACGGTCGACTCCGACCGCAAACCCGGCATGAGGAGGCGTTCCATAACGAAGCGCCCGGATAAACCAGCCAAATCGAGATTGTGCTTCGTCGTCAGATATTCCGAGTACCTCGAAGACTTTCGCCTGAACTTCCGGGTCGTGGATTCGAACACTCCCCGAACCGAGCTCAGACCCGTTCAGCACCAGGTCGTAGGCCTGCGCAATGGCGGTTTCGGGTCGTTCGACCATCTCTTCGAGGCTGACCGGTTGCGTAAAGGGGTGATGGGCCGGGGCCAGAGACCCATCCTCATTGACGTCGAATACGGGAAAATCGGTGACCCAGGTAAACGCCAGCTCCTTGTGCCCGTCGGGCCGACCCAACTGCAGGCGAAGAGATCCGAGGACCGCGCCAGCCAGCTTGGCGGTGTCGGCAACGAGTAAGACCGTATCGCCGGGCTTGGCGTCGAATCCTGCGAGAAGACCGCCCAGTTCAGCTTCGGAGAGGAACTTGGCAATGGGCGACCGCCAGGTGCCATCATCCTCGACCACCAGCCATGCCAGGCCTTTGGCTCCCAGTGCCTGGGCATCTGCAACAAGACCATCGAGTCCACTACGCGAGAGACCGAGCGGCCCTCCATTGATCCCCCGAACGACTCCGCCCGCGTCGAGCGCTCCTCCGAACCCTTTGAACTCTGTCCCGGCGAACACGGTCGAGACGTCTGTGATCTCCATGCCGAAGCGAAGGTCGGGCTTGTCCGATCCGAAGCGATTCATCGCGTCGGCGTAGGTGAGCCTCCCGAACGGCACTGAAACGTCGAGCCCTCGGACCGCCTTGACGGCCGCAGCTATCGCCGTCTCGATCGTTGCCTGCACATCGGCGGCGGTCCAAAACGAACCTTCAATATCTAGTTGGGTAAATTCGAGCTGGCGATCTGACCGGAAGTCTTCATCCCGGTAACACCGGGCAATCTGGTAATACCGGTCGACCCCGCCCACCATCAGTAATTGCTTGAAAAGCTGGGGCGATTGCGGGAGCGCATAGAACTCTCCCTGTCGAAGCCGACTCGGGACGAGCATGTCGCGAGCACCCTCGGGTGTTGATGCAATGAGCGTGGGGGTCTCGACTTCGAGGAATCCCCCGTCGGCCATCGCAGACCGCATGGCGTGTACGGCAGCGCCCCGGGCGCGCAAGGCAGCAGCCATTGGCGCCCGCCGAAAATCGAGATAGCGATATTCGAGGCGGATGAGCTCATCGGCATCAGCCCGGTCGTCGATCATGAATGGGAGCGGATCCGAGGCGCTCAAGACCGTAATCTCGGTTACTCCGACTTCGACTGCCCCGGTTGGCATATCGGGATTCTCGGTTCCCTCCATACGCGGGCGGACCTCACCGACGAGCGACACGCAGTACTCCATACGAAGTTCGTGGGCGGTGGGAATCTCCGTTGGATCGATCACGACCTGGACGATGCCTTTGACGTCGCGCAGGTCCACGAAAACCACCCCGCCGTGGTCACGGCGCTTCGCTACCCAGCCAGCCAGCCGGACCGTGTCCCCGATCCGATCGGCTGTCAGCTCACCGGCATAGTCAGTTCTCAGTGGCTCTTGAGCCATGTGGCGATCTCCTCGCGTGCAATAGTTTCTTGTGAGCCGTCGTCGAGTCGTTTGATGACCACCTGGCCCGTTTCCCATTCGTCGCCTACCACGACTACCGCCCGAGCATCGCGTCGATCGGCCGCTTTGAACTGCGCTTTCAGCGATCGTTGATCGGGCAGGGTATCGGACCGAATGCCCGACATTCGCAACTCACCCAGAACCAGCAACGCCTCGGAGCGACGACTGTCGGTGTTGGCGACGAACACATCGATCGCCGGCAATTCTACGTTCGGAACCGATAGAACGATACGATCGATGCCAAGTGCCAGGCCAACGCCCGGGACCGGTGGACCTCCGAGAACTTCAGCCAGACCGTCGTACCGTCCACCACCACCCAACGCGGTTTGGGCCGTGTCGAGGGCCGAACCGACATACTCGAAAGCGGTTCGCGTGTAGTAGTCGAGACCGCGTACGAGCTGCGGGTCGAGGATGTACCGAACCCCCTCTGCAACGAGCCGTTCCTGCACCGAAGCGAAGTGTGTCTCACAGGCGTCGCACAGCGAATCCACTGGCGATGGTGCCTCGGCCACAATCTCAGCGCAGACTTTGCAGTCCAGTACCCGCATCGGGTTGAGGTCGAGGGTTTGCTGCGAATCGGCACAGAGGAGTGATCGGCGGTCTTGGAGCCAGGAACGGAGCAGCTCGACGTAGGCTGGGCGGCACTCGGCATCACCGAGCGAGTTAAGGCGGACCACAACATCTGGTACCCCCACCGACGTCAAATACCGGTACCCGAGTTCGACAACTTCGGCATCGGCATCAGGATCTGGGGACCCCAGATACTCGAGACCAACCTGGTAGAACTGCCTCCGCCGACCAGCCTGGGGGCGCTCGTAGCGGAACATCGGACCTGAGTACGAGACCTTCATAACCCCTTGAGCGCCGGCTTGGATGAACGCCCGTACGACACCAGCGGTGCCTTCGGGTCGAAGGGTCAGCGAACGCCCTCCCTTGTCATCGAAGGTATACATCTGCTTCTGGACCACCTCAGATGACTCTCCGACCCCCCTGCTGAAGACCTCGGTCATTTCAAAGAGCGGAACCATGATGAGGTCATAGCCGTAGACCTCAGCCATCTGCTCCCAAGCGTTCAGCAGTCGCCGCCAAACGCGGGAGGCGGGCGGGAGGATGTCGTCGGTGCCCTTGGGGGCGCGCAAACTCATGGCGTCAGTCCTTGCAAAAACGGGTTGGTGCGACGTTCACGCCCAACGGTAGTACCCGGCCCGTGACCTGGAAAAACAATTACTTCATCATCGAGCATCAGGACTTTCTTCACCATGCTGTCCATCAGCTGTTGATAGCTACCCCCGGGAAGGTCCGTCCTGCCGATCGAACCAGCGAACAGCTGATCCCCGGAAAACAGAACGCCCTCTTCGGCGACCCGAAAACACACGTGACCTGGCGTATGGCCAGGTGTGTGAACCACGTCAAAGTCAATACCGGCGAGCCGAACCCGTTGCCCGTCGGCGAGCGGCTCGAACTCCGGCACGGGAAGTGGATCGGCGAGCCTGATGCCCATCAGCGCTTCGACCTGCTGGGTGGGATTGAGGCTCAGATAGTCGTCGTCGGGGTGAACGTACGCCTTGATCCCATAGCGACTGGCAACTTGGCCGGCCGCACCACCGTGGTCAACATGTCCGTGCGTAACCAACAGTGCGACTGGTAAGACGTCCAGCGCCGACACGAGGCCAACGATCGCGTCAATATCAGGTGGAGCATCGATGATGACCCCTGGTCCGCCCGTCTCTAGGGCGACCACATAGGTATTGGTTTGGGCAACCCACAACGAGCGAGATTCAATGTGCAAAAAGCGACCTTCTATGTTGGAAGGCCGCTCCTAGCTAGATCAACATCGAAGATGATCACTGCGGCCTCCGGGTGGAGGCCGCAGGTTAGTAGTCAGATTATGGCGTGCAGTAGGCCGTGACGGGCTCAGCGTTCGGGGATACGTCCTGCCAGTCGCCTGGCTCAGGAATGAACGCGTCGGCGAGTGCCGGATCGAACTCGAAACCCTGGATGACGCCTTCGGTCGGAGGACGGAAGTGGATCTCCAGGCGGTTACCCGTCTGGTCCTTGAACCCATACATCGCACCGTAGATCACCGATTGGTTGGTGGATGCGACGATGCCATTCGAGAAGATGAGATGGTGAAGCTCACCAGGGATCGACTGGAAGTTCTGGCCGAGGGTCAACGTTCCCGTCGCCTTCTTCATGATGATGATGGCGGATGCGGGCTCCCCGCTGGGCGTAGAACCCTTCTTGGGCGTCCCGCGAATCTCGAACGATCCATCGACGATCAACACGAAATCGTCGGTAAAGGTGTCCTGATGGAAATTCAGGATGGCACCGTTGCCGCTGGCGACGACATGGACGCCCTTGAGGTTGTTCTTGTTGGCAGAATGGTAGACCTCAAAGGCCGCGAGGTCGGCGTAATAGCTGATTGTGTAGCCGGGGTAGTCAGCCGCGCTGAACGTGAACACGGGAAGCGACACGTCGGGTACCGGCTGCATATCGTTGGCGTTTGGGATCAACGTCGCGCCCTGAATGTTGGAGCCGGCTTTCAACGCCGGATCGGCAATCTTCACCTCACCACCGATCACGGTGGCCTTTTTGAAATACGAGCTCACGTAGGACGAGATGGCGTCATCCGACCGGATCTGAACGGTTGATCCGTACTGCGTGCCCGAGGAAAGATCATTGATCCGGCCCTGGACGTTGACATCGGACTGGACGAACACGTTCGATCCGTTGTTGATGGTCAGGTCACCATAAACCGACAGTGTCCCTTCACCCCGATATGGATCGTCGTTCTTGTAGATGTTCGTCTGGCTGGAGATGTTCACGTCCTCGCCGGAGTAGGCATCGCCATAGATCGTCTTGAAGTTCGATCCAACAATGCCGCCCTTAGATGCGAAAAGCGCATTCGTAAATCCACCAAGAGGCACCAGTTCCACGTCGAGTAGAACTTTCTTGGCGACTGCTTTCGTCGAGTTTCGACTCGGAGCCCATCCCCAGGACTCGAGGTGGTACTTGAAGTTGTCGACTTTGGTGACGGCCACCCAGTACTCGCCCTGGCCCTCCACGACGCCCTCGGCAACCGTCTCAAGAGTTTGCACGTCGCAGACCCCACCGGCCAGGATCCCGGAGGAAGTGAACCCGACGGCCTGCGCGTCGGTGCGCCAACTGTCGACGTCGTACGTCAGCAAAGCCATCGCTTCTTTCGCCCCCGCCTCGGCAACGTTCAAAGCCTGCGTACGGTTCCGGTCGAACGAGACCTCATCCAGTTCGTGAACGGCCAACGAATACCAGGTCGCGCCGAGCGCGAACACAATGAACGACACCGACAGAGCGGTGATAATGCCGATGCCGTCCTCGTCAGATCTCAGTTGTTCGATGAATTTGCGCATGTTGGTTTTCGCTTTCTAACAGTTGGCTGCGTTGGGGGTCCAAATATTGCGACCTGCCACTTCGGTTGATTCCAGGCGAGGGCTGATCCGGTCCAACGGACTCCGATCGATCCATACTGAGATCCGGACGACTTTGCCGTAGCTCGGGGACGCCGACGGAAGACCCGTGTTGTTGATCTCGTTTCTGCCCTGGTTTTCAAACAGAAACTGGGGCGTGCCCAGGTCGACCGCGACAATCTCGTTGACGACCGTTTCATTGACCGTTACAAACGTCAGGCCGCCATCACCCGAACGCTGAAGGTCAGTACTCTCCCCATCACCGTCGACGTCAACCAACTGATATATGACATGGCGGGTGTCAGCTGGTGGGATCGGATTGCTCCGCGTAATGAACGACAGCGTGTTGGACGCATCACCAGGGGCCGGTATGCAGATCGTCTCGGCGCCGCGGAGCTCCTTATCCACCCTTTCCAAAATCAAACGAATATCGTCGTTGGTCCTCGCTGAGTTTTCAATATCGCGGGTCGCTCGCAACGAGGACGAGAGCACATTCGCGAACACAATGCTCACGATGGTCAACAGGAAAATGGCAACCATCAATTCGGAGAGCGTAAGTCCCCGTTCGTCAGTCTTCAGCCGGTTAAGAATCATGTCAGTCCGCCGATGGGTCGATGTAGACAGCGTTTACCTTGAGCTTCTCTGACTCGTAGTGGAGGCCAAGGTCGTACAGCACGGTCCGCCCGCCATCCTGGCCATAGTCCGTCGTGTATGGCGGCGGCCCGACCACGGCTACCGGAGCGCCTCCACCGGCTGCCTGCAGCCCGTAATCGACGACCTTGTAGTTGAGGTCCACAGTCACCATGGGCAGCTTGGTCTCAAACCAGGTCCGTGACCGGGCGCCGAGTCCATCCACCGTGGAGCCCGTGCACCAGCCCCGCACTGTGACCGAACCGGAAACCGTGTACTCAAGATAGGGGCGGCCCGGGCTGGCAATGGTGCTGGTAATCGGCGCTCCGCCCCAAAGCTGCACGGTGTTCGACACGTTGGTCCCGGTGTTGCAGTTTGAGCCGTAGTTAGCCCGATAGTCGATCGCCGTCGCGGTACCGTTCGGATTGACGACAACATATTTGCGGCCGACGGGATCCCACTGTTTGATGATCATGGTCGTCATAATCGGGTTCGGGTTCGCGATCACGTTCTGGCCTGCGAGTACGTTCACCTGAACATCCGGCATCGTGATCAGCACCCAACCATGAAAATCGCCCGTACCCCCAGTGTCCGGGTAGGCCGTGTCATCGAGGAAGTGAAGATTGCCACCGTCGTAGTTGTCCAATGACGCCGTGATCTGTTGATAACCACCGACCGGTGTGTCATCACGATCAACGGTGCCACCGAAGACTATGGCCGACGTCGCCGATGTCGGGTTCTCACGTCGGAACATGTCGAACTTGTAGGAGGCAGCATCGAGCGGATTGAACCCGCCGTACAGATTCGTCCTGACCCAGTTCTCGGTGTACTCCGTGAAGCCGACCGCAATCTTGGCCGGGAACTTCGTGGTCGTAGCCATTTGAGCGTACGGAAACTTGTCATCGGGTGGCGGCGCAGCTGGGACCGGATCAACCTCCGTGAAGAGGAATCCATTCACCGCATAATCCGTTGTCTCGGTGATTTGCAGGTCCTGGTCTACCGGTCCGACGTAGTTCATTCTCGTCAATGGCTGATTGAACAAGACGCCATTGGCGCCAAACTGAAGCGGAGGAATTGTCGATGCGTCATCGTCGCTTAAGAACTCCGCTTTACCGCTCGGCACCGTAGACACCACGTCATCAACCGTCGCGAAGATGCCGTCGGGGCCTTCCCACTGAAGGCGAGAAGCGTCGGTGCCTGAGATCCGAATCGACGAGCCTGAAACAAAGTCCGACGTCGCATTTACGCTCGCTATCGGGAAGTTGACCGAGGCATCAAATTGCTGCCGCTCATTGATGGTCGACCAGAAATACTCGTCACCAACACTATCGCCAACGATGCCCGGGGTGGTCCATAGATCCCAGTCCGTGCCGTGGGCGTAGGCGCCAGGGTAGGAACCCGAGTTCGATGGTCCGATTCTCATCGCACCGCCAGCCATGTTGACCGTTCCCGACACAAAGGGCTGGGACGGTTCCTGATACTCAGACACAATCGTCTCCAGGCGAACCTCTTTACGGAAACCACCCGGGGGAACCCACTGCACGATCGCAGTTAGTCGGCGAGCAATCTCGTCGCCGGTCACCGGGTTTTCGATCGACGTCACGAACAGATATCTGTCGTAGACGGAAGTGTCGCGCTGCACCGATTCGTAGAAGTTCAAGAATGGACGGAACGTGTCGGCATTTGAAAACACAACTGTCTCGCCACCGAAGAGGTATTCATCCGCCACACCGTCATAGGCGAGGTCACCGGCGGTGAACGGGCTACCGATATAGCACCCAACTTGCTCGGTGGCACAGCTATTTCCCCGGGTTGAGGTCGCAAGACCCATGTGTTCCCACTCCAACGCCTGGCCACGTTCGATGAGCTCAGAGGCGAATGCCGAGGCAACCGCTTGCTTACGAGTTTCGACAATGACACGAGTACCGGAGTCGAACGTACGCAACAGCACGACCATGAGACCAAAGATGATCACAAGCGAGACCATGGCTTCGACAAGGGTGAAGCCCCTGTCATCATTCGGAACGCGGTGCAGTAAACGCATACCCAACAAGTATCGGCCAGACTGCCCGTCAACCTTGACCTTTTTCGGGCCTCCCGGCCGGTCTAACCACGGTTACCACGATGGGACTAGTTACATGGGCGTTATCCGACCGCCGACTACTCGGTTCCGTCGCCCTTCGGCACGATCCGGAAAGCGTCATATACCCCATCAACCGACCTGAGCATGTTCTGGATGCGGGCGACATGACCCGGATCAGACAACTCGACCTCATACCTGAGCACGGCCACCCGATCCCTCCCAGTGGCCGACGACGACGCAACGATATTCCCACCTACGTCGGTGAATACGCCGGTCACGTCCCTAAGCAGGCCAGCCCGGTCGAAGGCCTCGACCTGAATCCAGACGGCAAACCGCCCGACCCGGTCGGGCGACCAGGAGACATCGATCATCCGATCCCGCTGATCGGTCAGAACCGCCACGTTGGTGCAATCGGCTCGATGTACGGAGACTCCCCTGCCGACGGTGACGAACCCCACGATCTCGTCCCCAGGGACCGGCGCGCAACATTGGGCAACCCGAACCAGAACGTCGTCCAAGCCTTCAACAATGATGCCTGGCCCGGTCGAACGCACCGTTCGTTGACGAGGCGGAGAGATGAGGTCATCTGACTCCGCGTCAATCTCAGGACGCACTTCCCGCGTGATCCGATGGGCAACGTTGGTGGCGCTCGCCCCACCCTCACCAACTGCCACAAAAAGCGACTCCGTCGAGGCATGGCCGAGTTCATGGGCGACAGCCTCGAGAAGCTGATCCCGACGACTGGCATTAAGTCCCAGGCCTTCTTTCCGAAGTGCCTCGAATATGGCTTCCTTGCCGTCGGTGATCGCTGCTTCCCGACGTTCCTTCGAGAACCATTGTCGGATCTTGGCTTTCGCTCTCGAGCTGCGGACGAACTTCAGCCAATCCCGGCTCGGTCCGGCGTCGGGGGCTTTAGACGTCAAGATCTCGACAAGGTCGCCCGAGTTCAACTGCGTGTCTAGGGCGACAAGTCGGCCGTTCACTTTGGCGCCGGTACAACGGTGCCCGACCTCGGTGTGCACGACATAGGCGAAATCCACCGGGGTGGCTCCGCGAGGCAAGGAGAAGACCCGGCCCCGGGGCGAGAGCACAAAGACCTCGTCCTGGTAGAGGTCGAGCTTGAGGTGGGTCAGGAACTCCTCCGGTTCGGCGTATTCGTCCTGGAGTCGTCGGATATCAGCCATCCACGGCAGCGAATCGGAATCGACCCGCTCCTTATATCGCCAGTGCGCCGCGATGCCGAACTCGGCGCGCTCATGCATCTCATGGGTGCGGATCTGCACCTCGAGTGGCTTACGATCCGGCCCGATGACGGTCGTGTGAATCGATTGGTAGAGGTTGAATTTTGGCATGGCGATGTAGTCCTTGAACCGACCCTGGACCGGCGGCCACAATGTGTGGATCAGCCCGAGCGCGCCATAACAAGCCTGCACGTCGGCAACGATGATACGGATGCCGATCAGGTCGTGGATGTCTTCGAATTGCTGGCCGGACTCCACCATCTTCTTATAGATCGAATAATGATGCTTGGGACGCCCCGACACGAGCGCCGGTATGCCCGCCTCGCCCAAAATCCCGTCAACCTCGCCGATGGCTTTGTCAATGATCGCCTCTCGTTGCGGCGATCGGTAGGCGATCAGCTCTGAGATCTCCTCATACCGTTTGGGATAGAGGACTGCGAAACAACGGTTTTCCATCTCATGTTTGATCTCCTGGACCCCGAGCCGGTGGGCCAGCGGGGCATAGATCTCCAGGGTCTCGACGACGACCCGCTGCTGCTGTTCGGGCGACAGGAAGTCAATGGTGCGGATGTTGTGCAGTCGATCGGCAAGTTTGATGAGCAGCACTCGGACGTCCTCAGCCATCGCCACTACCATTTTGCGGATCGTGGCCGCCTGGGCTTCTTCGCGGCTATCAAAATGAACCCGATCGAGTTTGGTCACACCATCGATAAGCGCCGCCACCGTTGGCCCAAACTGAGCCGTAATGTCCTCAATGGTCGTGCTCGTGTCCTCAACCGTGTCATGCAGCAGCGCCGCCACGAGGGTGTCACGGTCCATTCCGTAACCGGCCAGAATCTCCGTGACAGCGACCGGGTGGGTGATATAAGGCAAGCCGGACTTGCGCACCTGCCCGGCATGCTGGCGATCGGCCAGCTCGTAGGCCTCCACCAGGAGCTCCAGATCGTGGGCTTCCCAGTGTCGATCACCAACTACGTCATCGAGCGCGGCGGGCACGGCACCCGGACCGCTAGGCATAGACAACCAGCGCTGACAACGGGGTGCCGTTCAGACGGGACGCTCCCTCCAGAAACGCCAATTCGACGTACACCGACAGTCCGACCACGGTTGCGCCTAACTCTTCGATCAGTTTGATGGCCGCCGCAGCGGTGCCGCCGGTAGCGATGACATCGTCAACCACCAGAACTCGATCGCCGGGACCGACCGCGTCGGCATGGAGCTCGAGCACATCGGTTCCGTACTCGAGTTCGTAGGACACCGAGCGCGTCGCAGCCGGCAGCTTTCCGGGTTTGCGGACAGGTACAAAACCGAGACTGAGCCGGTCAGCCACCGGCGTAGCCAGGATGAAACCACGTGCCTCGATCCCAGCAACGTGGGTCAGCCCTTCGCCGATATAGGGCGCGGCCATATCAGCGATCACCGACTGAAACGCCGCAGCATTTGCCAGCACCGGCGTGATGTCCTTGAAGACGATTCCCGGCGTCGGGAAGTCGGGGATGTCGCGAATGAGGTCGATCGAAGAGTGGGGCACGTACTGAGTCTACTGCGACCCTTCCCCGCTCGGGTGCACAGGCGGCTAGCGGCGCTTCTTTTTTGGTGGTCGTGGGGCGCCGGAGCTCGAAATAGGACGCCGGGAATCGAACGATCCCCCGGCGACACTACGAGGCGCGGCGGCGTCCTCTTCCGGCGTTTCTTTGGCCTTCGTCGGCCGTTTGGGCGGCTCGGCATCAACTTTGGGAACCCGCAGGTGTAGGGCGGCTACGAGCGGCGACGCGATAAAGATCGACGAATAGGTACCAGCAGCTATGCCGACGAACAGCGCGAGGGCAAAGTCGGTAAGGGTGCCGGCACCGAGCAGAAGCGAGCCCACGATGAGCACGGAACCAACCGGGATCAGCGAGGTAAGTGAGGTGAATATAGACCGCATCAGGACGCGATTCATGGCCTGGTTAACGACTTCTCCGTAGTCAAGGCGAGGTTCTTCTGTCTCGATCTCTTTGATCTTGTCGTACACAACGACCGAGTCGTACAACGAATACCCCAAGATGGTCAGAACTGCCACGACGGTCGAGGGCGTGACTTCAAACCCCGAAAGCGAGTAGATCCCGGCGGTGATAACCAGATCGTGGAAGAGTGCGGCGATCCCGCCGATCGCCATGCGCCATTCAAAACGCCAGGCGATGAACAGGCTGACCACCCCAACAAAGACTGCCAGGGCTAGCAGAGCCCGACTGGCGATCTGAGCTCCGAACGTCGGACCGACCGATCGGTAGTCAATCGCATCGGAAGAAACACCCACCGCTTCAGAGATAGTGGAAACCACTTCGCTCCGCTTGTCTTCGGTCAGTGTCTCAGTGCGAATCCGGAACGTATGTCCGTCTCCCAATTCCTCAATGCGGACTGCCGTCAACCCGAGCGGGTCCATTTGGGACCGGAGTTCGGAGATCGACAGACCCGCAATGTTTTCGACCTGGATCGAAGAGCCACCTATGAAATCAATGCTCAGGTTCAGGCCCAGCTCGCCCGGGCCTTGACGAAGCCCAAGACTCAGCAACGAGATGGCGATGATGACCGCTGAAATGGTGAACCAACGCCGGCGCGGACCAACGAAGTCGATATCGGCGGTGCCGTTGCGAAGCTCTGTAAATTTGCTCATTCTCCCGCGAACCCCCGGATCGAGAAGGCACCACCATCGCCCAGTTTCGTCTCAGACATGATCGCCACTGCGTGACGGGTGAACCATCGGGCCACTATCAAGTCAAGGACTGTCGCAACGCCGAGCGCCAGGGCGAAGCCCTTCACCCGGTCAACGGCCAGCGTGTACAGCAGGAAAGCTCCCATCAGGGATACGAAATCAGCCGTCAAGATGGTTCGGTACGCCTTCTTGAAGCCCTCGGTCACGGCCGCGTACATGGGCGCGCCGCCGCGCAACTCTTCCTTTATTCGTTCAAAATAGACGATATAGCTGTCCGCGGTGATCCCGACCGACACCACGATGCCGGTTACGCCGGCCAGCGTCAACGAGAGGCCGCGCACGCTTCCCAGCAAGGTATAGGAGAGGATAAGCAAGGACCCAAAAACCGTGAGACCTAAGACCGCCACCACCCCGAGCGAGCGGTAGTAAGCAAGCAACACGACTGCGACAATGGCTAGACCGATCAATCCGGCGGTGATGGCGGACTGCAACGAATCGGCCCCAAGGGTCGCAGAAACCTTCTCAACGTTGCCGACTTCGAGCGAGATGGGCAAGGCTCCATACCGCAAAACAATCGTCAGCTGGGCAGCTTCAGCCGCCGCAGCGTCGTCGGTACCGCCGATTCCGATGGATGCTCTACCGCCGGCAATCCCGATGGCCGGATCGACGCTGGCGGCCACCGGCGGAGCCGTGAGAATTTCGCCGTCGAGCACGATCGCGATCCGACGGCTGGGATGCACGATGATGCTGGAAAGCCCGTTAGGCAGGCAGGTGGCGGCATCCTTGGTGAGTTGGGTGAAGGCGCCTTCGCCTTCGGCATTGAGGGTCAGCGAGACGCTCCAACCAGCGTCGGCAGCGGAGTTCCCTTGAAGCTGAGCGAGGGCATCTCCGATGCCGGTTCCCATCAGCTGGGCTGGGCCAACCAGGTATTGAGCGGTCACGACTCCGGTGTCATCGCGCACCGGGAGCCAGGCTGCCTGATCGGGATCGTCCGGACTCGTAAACCCTTCGGTGTCGACGGGCGGAGTCGGGAACGGCTGACTATCAACGTCGTACACCGCCGGGCATGCACCAAACGTATCCACAGCCGACGAACCGTCGGCCAGGCGTTCGTCGTAGACGGCCCGGAACGAAAGCTGACCGGTCTGTCCGAGAACATTCAAAGCCTCGTCGAGGTTTTCGACACCCGGCAACTGCACCAACACATCAAGGTTATTCGAGTCACCAACGACAGTAATTTCTGGCTCCTGGACGTTCCCGATTCCCTCAATTCGGGCCCGGAGTACATCGACGGCGACGTCGAGCACATCGGGGTCAGTACCGGGTGGCGACGTCAGAAGCGCTTCAACGCCACCCCGCAAGTCCAGTCCGAGCAGGGGGTAACTGCCAATCGAAAAGCTGTAGGCAATGCCGCCCCAGGCGATCACCAGGATGATCGTCAGACGGATGATGCTACGACGCATCGTCATCTCCGAGGCGCTGGGCGATGGCCCGTCGATCAAATTCGGCCTGACCTTCGGTCAGACGTAGGACGACCGTGTCGTCAGTTAGCGAAACGACCGTCCCATGCAACCCGGAGGCGGTTCTGACGCGATCGCCGATCTCGACGGCGCGAGCCAGCGCCAGCCGTTCCTGCTGGCGGCGTCGCTGCGGGCGCACAAAGAGGAAGTAATACACGACGAACATGCCGCCAAACAACAGGATGGTGCTGAGCCCACCAGAGGATGGGGCCGGCTCAGTTTGGAAAGCCAATAACATTTTCAGACGCTCCGAGTCTTATAAGCGATTGGCGATGGTAGCCGTACCGTTGACGTCATCGAAACCACGACGGGTCAAGTGATCAAGACGAAATTTTTCGAAGGTACCGGCGGCAATGCTCGCCCGGGCTCCTGCCACCACGTCGAGCGTGAACGTGAGGTTATGAATCGAAAGCAGACGATGAGCCGTCAACTCCCCCGTCATGACCAGGTGCCGCAGATACGCTCTCGAGTACGTCTGACAGGTGAAGCAACCACATTCCGCATCGATCGGCTCAGCCGCCCTGGCGAATTCTGCACGTTTGATATTGAAATCGCCATCGCGGGTTAGGGCTTTGCCGTGGCGGGCCAATCGGGTGGGCAGCACGCAGTCGAACATGTCCGCTCCCCTGGCAATCGCTTCGAGAATTCCTTCGGTATCGCCGAGACCCATAACGTACCGTGGCTTGCTCTCTGGGAGTTCGGCCACGGCGGCGGCCAGCGCCTGGTTCCGCTCCTCCGGGGGCTCGCCAACCGACAAACCGCCGATCCCGAACCCCGGAAAACCGAGTTCGGCCGTACGCCGGGCACTCTCGGCCCGGAGTTCGAGGTCCGTGCCGCCCTGCACAATCCCAAACAGGAGCTGATCATTCCTCACGTGCGCTTCCCGGGCCCGCTCGGCCCACCGTAAGGTCCGTTCCATGGCCTCCTGTACGACGGTTCGAGGTGACGGGAGACCAACCAGAACGTCAAGAATCATGGCGATATCCGGTCCCAGCTGCTCCTGAACTCGAACCGCCCCCTCGGGGGTCAGCTCGACGTAACTCCCGTCGTACGTCGACTGAAAGCGCACGCCTTGCTCGGTTACCTTCGGCTCCAGTGAGAAGACCTGGTAGCCGCCAGAGTCGGTCAAGATCGGCCCGTCCCAACTCATGAACCCGTGCAAACCTCCGGCGCCCTCGACGATGTCAGCTCCTGGCCGCAGCATGAGGTGGTACGTGTTCGAGAGCACAATTCTAGCGCCTGTCTCCCGCAGGTCCCGGACGTCGAGGGCGCGAACCACTGCGCGGGTCCCGACCGGCATGAAGGCCGGGGTCTCAACGACGCCGTGTGCCGTAACGAGTTCTCCTGTGCGTGCCTCTCCATCGGTTTCCAGCACGGTGAACTGTCCGATGGTCATGCGGGTCTCCGGGAAGCGAGCATCGCATCACCAAATGACAGCATCCGGTAGCTGTGACCGACGGCGTGCGCGTAAACATCTCGCCAGCGGGGTCCCATGAACGCAGAAATCATGGCCAATAGCGTAGAACCAGGCACATGGAAGTTCGTTACGAGGTCGTCGACGACCCGGAACTCGAATCCGGGCGTGATGAAGAGACTCGTTCGCCCTTCCACCGGACGCAGACCGCCGCCTGCGGCCGCTGACTCCAAACTTCTGACCACAGTGGTCCCGATCGCCACGATCCGGCCTCCGGTCTTTCTGGTATCCGAGATGGCCTGAACAGTCGCTTCGGGCACGGAGTACCACTCCGAGTGCATTTCGTGTTCCTCGACGGATTCCACCGAGATGGGTCGGAATGTGTCGAGTCCTACGTGCAGATCGACAGACACGATGGGTATTGCCGAAGCCATCAGACGCTCGGTGACATAGGGGGTGAAATGTAGGCCGGCCGTCGGGGCGGCCGCTGACCCAATCTCATTGGCGAACATCGTCTGATAGCGATCGGGGTCAGATAACGTCTCGTGGATATAGGGCGGCAGCGGCACCGCGCCTTGATCGGCGATCAGCGTCTCGGCGTCTCCGGCAAAGCTGATCATGATCTTCCCATCGACCGGGTCTGACTCGATAATCACGATGGCGTCCGACACCTTGACATGCAGACCCGCCCGGATTCGTCGAGCCGGCCTGACGAGCGCTTCCCAGCGACCATCGCCGTGCGGTTCAAGAACCAGTAGCTCAACGGTACCTCCCGTATCTGCCCGGTGACCTAGGAGTCGCGCTCGCCTGACTTTCGTGTTGTTGACGACCACCAGGTCGCCAGGAAACAAAAGATCGGAGAGCTCCCAGAACTCGTGATCGACCGCTGACTGTCGTGCATCGAGCAACCGGGCATTGTGGCGTGGCTCAATCGGAACCTGCGCAATGAGTGCTTCAGGCAGGTCGTAGGAAAGTTCTTCGATACGCATCAGCGGCGCAGATTAGGCATCAGCGGCGCAGATTAGGCCAGCAACGAACCCTGACCGCCAGGCGCGTCGATTCCCAGGTGTGCGTAGGCGGCCGGAGTTGCAACCCGGCCACGCGGAGTTCGCCGCAGCAACCCGCTTTGCATGAGAAACGGTTCGTAGGCATCTTCAACCGTCTCGGGTTCCTCGCCAACGGCGATAGCCAACGTCGAAAGCCCAACCGGCCCGCCACTAAAGGTCGTGACAATCGCCTGCAGAATCGCCCGGTCGACTTTATCGAGCCCGAGATCATCAACTTCGAACACTTTCAACGCCGCATGAGCAGTTTGCTCATCAACGACACCGTCGGCGCGAGCCACCGCATAATCATGCATTCGAGCCAGCAGGCGGTTGGCAATGCGGGGCGTTCCCCGACTCCGGCTCGCTACCAATCCACTTCCGGCTGGCGTGATCTCGACTTCCAGCAAACCAGCGGAGCGTTGAATGATCTGATCGAGCTCATCGGCATCGTAGAAATCAAGCTTGTCGACGATCCCAAAGCGGTCGCGCAATGGGGCAGCGACCTTGCCTTTGCGGGTTGTAGCCGCCACCAGCGTGAACCGGGGCAGGTCCAATCGAAGCGACTGGGCACCGGGGCCCTTTCCGACCACGAGGTCAAGCTGGAAGTCCTCCATCGCCGGATAGAGCACCTCTTCGACCGCCCGCGGCAGGCGATGAATCTCATCAATGAAAAACACATCCCGCTCGTCAAGATGCGTGAGGATCGACGCCAGATCGCCCGGCCGCTCGAGCGCCGGTCCCGATGTAACCCGCAGCCGCGATCCAAGTTCGTTAGCCACTATCTGGGCCAGGGTTGTCTTCCCAAGCCCGGGCGGGCCGGACAGCAAGACATGATCGAGTGATTTGCCAAGCGTCGCGGCCGCTTCGAGCGAAATCATCAGCCGCTCCTTGAGCTTCGCCTGCCCAACAAAGTCCTGAAGCGTTTGGGGCCGAAGCGTCACCTCGGTGACCAGATCGTCCTCGATCGGCGCCGCCGTCAACACACTCTCTTCCCTCATACGCTGCCTCCCAGCATTCGCAGCGCCTGGCGAATCTGCTCTTCAGTCGTTTCGTTGTGCGGGAGGGAACCCACCACATCACGGATCTCCGCCGTCGTGTAACCGAGTCCTTCGAGGGCATCGCGAACATGCTGAGTGACGCCTGTGGCGCCGACAATCGCTACATCGAGCCCCGCCAGTTTCGGTTTGAGTTCCAGGATGATTTTCTGCGCGGATCGCTTGCCGATACCCGGTACGACGGTCAAGCCATCAGCGTCCTCGGACAGGATGATTCGATGGATCTCATCTGTCGAAAGCGACGAAATCATCGCGAGAGCCACCTTTGGGCCCACCCCGGGCGCACCGAGCAGCAATCGGAACATGTCCAGGGCCGATTCGTCGGCAAACCCGTACAACACCATGGCGTCTTCGCGAACATGCAAATGGGTATGGAGAACCACTTCCTCGCCAACTCCGGGCAGATCCCGGGCCGTCGATGTCGGAACCGCAACCGAGTAGCCAACTCCCCCGACTTCGACCAGCACCCGGTCGAGCCGTCGACTCACCAAGGTTCCTCGCAGGCGTTCGATCATTGGGCAACTCGCAACCTGGCCGACTGCAAATGGCAGAGCGCCACGGCGACCGCGTCAGCTGCGTCGGCCGGCTGAGGTGCGGCGGCAAGGTCGAGGCGCCGCATGATCATGTGCTGCACCTGCTCCTTCGTAGCTGAGCCATATCCGCAAACCGCTGACTTGACCGCGGACGGGGTGTACTCAAACATCGGAATTCCTCGCTCTGCGGCCACCAGGATTATCACACCACTGGCCCTGGCTACGGAGATGGCTGTTTGGAGGTTCTGGTTGACAAAGACCGACTCGAGGGCGAGGACTTCGGGCTCATGATCAGACACCACCGCAGACAAGTCTCGATAGAGCTCCGCCAAGCGTTCACTGAGCGTGTCCTGACGGGTTGTGCGAATGACTCCCACCGACCGCAGCGACGGTTTGTGGCCGTGGTCGGACAACACGGCATAGCCAGTGCGCGTCAGACCTGGATCAACGCCTAGTACGAACATATGTTTGGGTACTGTAGCGGGTGCTGCGCGCCATTTGTGGCATCACCGGGTGGACCGCAAGCTAGACCTCGAGCGTTGCCATGACCTCGTCGGACATGTCAAAGTTGCAGTACACCGTCTGCACATCATCGACATCGTCGAGGGCGTCGATGAGCCGCAGCACCTTGGGGGCGGTCGACTCGTCGACGGGGACCGAGGTTGATGGCAGCTGAGTGACTTCGCCTGATTCGATGGCGATCCCGGCACCTTCTAAGCCGGCCCGCACTGTCGCATAGTCACCTGGTGCGGTGATCACCTCGAATTGGCCACTGGACGGACGAATATCCTCCGCTCCGGCTTCTAGCGCGGCCATCATGATTTCGTCTTCATCGCCGTCGACGATCATGTACCCCTTCTGCTCAAAGAGGTAGGCCACCGAACCCGGCTCTCCAAGGTTCCCCCCATTACGACTGAACGCGGCACGAACGTCCGATGACGCCCGGTTCCGGTTGTCGGTCAGGATATGGACGAGGAGCGCAACGCCACCTGGCCCGTAACCCTCATAGAAGAACTCTTCGTAGTGGGCGCCCTCGGTGTCACCGATCCCGCGTTTGATGGCGCGTTCGATGTTGTCGCTTGGCAGTGATTGAGCCTTGGCTTTGTCGATGGCGGTCGTGAGAGCGGCATTGGCAGACGGGTCTCCACCACCGGCCCGGGCGGCTGCTTCAATCGCTTTGACCAGCTTGGCGAATAATTTGCCCCGCGCCGCGTCTTGACGCCCTTTGCGGTGCTTGATGTTCGCCCATTTGGAATGGCCTGCCATCTCAGCTCTCTTTCGTCATGGTGATAAACAAGTGGTGGATTCGTGCATCCTTGGTGAGTTCGGGATGAAAGGCCGTGGCGAGGATATGCCCTTGGCGGACCATCACCGGATGACCGTCCCAGGTGGCCAGAACCTCAACTTCGGCCCCAAATGACTCTATCCACGGGGCACGGATGAAGATGGCGTGGAACGGATCGTGCAGCCCTGCAACGTCCAGGTCGGCCTCGAATGAATCGTTCTGATTGCCAAAGGCATTGCGCCGAACGGCAACATCCAGGGCGCCCAACAGTGGCTGCGAGCCTTCCGCCAGTCGATCTGCGAGGAGGATCAAACCTGCGCACGTTCCGTAGGTTGGGAGTCCAGCCGCAATGGCATCCCGCAACGGGTCCATGAGGCCATAGAGCGTCGCCAGTCGCCCAATCGTGGTGGATTCACCTCCGGGGATAATCAATCCTTCAAGGCCGTCCAGATCCTTGGGCAGGCGAACCTGCCTGGTCGACACGCCGAGATCCTGGAGCATGGACTCGTGCTCACGCACATCTCCCTGGAGCGCGAGGACACCAATCATCTACCAGCCTCGTTTATCGAACCGTTCGGTTTCGCTCAACGTGTCAATTTCGATCCCGACCATTGGCTCGCCGAGGTTTCGAGAGACCTTCGCCACGATGGCCGGATCCTGATAGAACGTGGTCGCTTCGACGATCGCCTTGGCTCGCAACGCCGGGTCACCGCTCTTGAAAATCCCCGAACCGACGAACACGCCATCGCAGCCGAGCTGCATCATGAGCGCCGCGTCGGCCGGTGTGGCAAGGCCACCGGCGGCGAAGTTGACAACCGGCAGCTTGCCGTTCGTCGCGACTTCCTGGACGAGATCGAACGGCGCCTGCAGATCGCGCGCCGCCCGCATTAGCTCCTCAGAACCCATCGTCGATAACGCCCGAATGTCGCTCGTGATCTGGCGCATGTGGCGGACCGCTTCTACGACGTTGCCAGTACCCGCTTCGCCCTTGGTGCGAATCATGGCGGCTCCTTCACCGATCCGGCGAAGCGCTTCCCCGAGGTTTCTGGCACCACAAACAAACGGCGTCGTGAACTGCCACTTATCAATGTGGTTTTCCTCGTCGGCGGGCGTCAGAACTTCGGATTCATCGACGTAATCGACACCGATCGCCTGGAGAATCTGGGCCTCGACAAAGTGACCGATCCTGGCTTTGGCCATCACAGGAATAGAGACGGCGGCGATGATCTCATCGATCATCTCAGGTGCCGACATGCGGGCGACTCCCCCGTCTTTTCGAATATCGGCGGGTACCCGCTCAAGAGCCATGACGGCCACGGCGCCGGCTTCCTCAGCGATCTTGGCTTGCTCGGCGTTAACTACGTCCATGATGACGCCGCCTTTGAGCATTTCCGCTAGTCCTCGTTTGACTCGATCAGTCGCCTGTTCCATCGGCTCTCCTCGTTTTCCGTAAGTCTAGTTCCAGCTTGCCGGCCGGCCATTCGGCACAACTTCAATCCAGGTTGTACCGGGTGCGAGCGGAATCTGGTTCCCATTTTCGTCCACAAACGCGAACAGATCTGCGGTTGTCGAACGCTGCCAGGTGCCTTCGATGACCTTCCCATCCCGGAAGACGGCGGCACTGCCTGATCCGACGACGTCGTAATCGGGAACCGGCGATCCCGCCGAGTCGGTCCGGCCGGTCGGAAGCTGGTCCACAAACACCACGGCGACGTTCGTGGCGGTTATCTGCTCGTCGGTGGCGTCGAGATGTGGTTGCCCACCAACTGAGCGCTCATATGTGCCGCTCGCATAGATGTAGCCGACCTCGTTCAGACTGGAAAGACTCAGGTTGATCTCGGTGGCTGGCTCACCCACACCGTCGGGGAAGTCGCCGAACAGCAAAGCCGTCGGCAACCCGAGCGATTCCGTCTCGAGCACGTCAGCGGTGCGCAAGATGAGGTCATAGGGTGCCGGCCGGTCTGCGGACCGGTCATAGGCCGCGTCACCCAACCGCGGAAACCCAACGTCAGTGGCAACCGACCGCACTCGGGTCACGACAAAATCCTGGCCACCCGAGTACGAGAACAGCGCTCCGAATGGTTCGATGAGCTTCGGGTCAACTTCCCGGGCACTCCGAACGGGTCCGATCTCGTCCGGGACCTTGGATTGGTAGACCGCGAGAAACCGCGACACACCACCCTCGACGAGAACATCGAAAACAACATCGGCTCCCGCCAACCCCGACTGGGGGCGCGAAGACTCGGTGTTATCGATCTTGACGATCAAAACCGGAGCCGTTGTGGCATCGACGCTATCCGTTGACAGACCGGTGAGGGGCCACACGGCCTGATCAACGAGCACCGGGGGTAGCGACGTCGTCGTTGTCGTATCACCAGCGATGGCTGCCTCAGTGGTCGTCGTTGACTCGTCACCCGACGAGCAGGCACCAACCACCAGGAAGAAGGCGAGCAAAACGAACATAGTGCGGCGCATCGGACATCCTTGAAGAGAGCTTGCGAACCCTGCCAAGTTAGCGCTACTTGGTTACTTTACCGAGTCGATCTGATAGAGCTCCACGTAGGCATCGGTAACCCTATCCCAGCTGTAGCTGTCCGCTGCTTCAGCGGCTCGTGCGCCGAGCCGCTCCGTGCCATCGGGGTCGTCGAGAAGGTTGATCAATTGCCGCGCCAACGCGGCCGAATCGCCCTTGGGAAACCAGATCCCGGCGTCGGCCAACACGTCTCGAAAGGCCGGCAGGTCCGACGCCGCTACGGCACAGCCGGCGCTCATCGCCTCGACGACGGTGATCCCGAAGCTTTCGCCACCCAGATTTGGAGCACAGAAAACCGCCGACGCTCCCAGGTGGACGTCCTTGGTCGCTTCATCGACCCTACCAAGAAACAGGATTCCTGGTTGGGCCACTCGTGAAGCCCCCATCACGAGCAGCTGAGCGTCGGGATGAGACGAAAGCACCGCCGGCCAGGCGGCGAGGAGTACGTCGAGCCCCTTGCGCGGTTCATCGCGGCCGAGAAAGCTGACTTGTTTGGCGATCCGCTGACCTGAGGGGTGAATCTTCCTGACCCCGTTCGGGATGATATGTACCTCATCCAGCCAATCGAGAGCCGACGCCGCGGTCGGCGACACCGCCACGACTGCCGTGTCAGAGCCGACCATCCATTTCGGCCGAACCCTTCGATATAGGCGACGCACCGCACTCGACGGATCGGCATGAAACGTCACAACTCTTCGCGCCGCTCCGACTGACAGTGCCGCCCACGAGACAAGGGGCATCATCGGCTCGTGAATGTGAATTACGTCGAATCCGGCCAGTGCGGTTCGCACCGCGGTAACACTCCTCGGATCGAGCGAAATGGGGGCTACCGAACCGTTGGCCCGCCACCGCATGATCCGCCCGTATCGACGGTCGTCGCTCGTCGGCCCAACGACCGCAACGTCGAATCCTCGCTGTCGAAGTTGGCCGGCAAGGCCGAGAACCTGATCCTGCACCCCGCCCGGCACATCCAGGGCATAGGGTGAGACCATGGCAATCCTGGTCACAGACGAACTCGTCGGTCGGACGGCCAGTTGGGTTGCACCATATGCCATTGTTCCGGCGCCTCACGGATAAGGTCTTCCAAGGCTTTCCCAACTTTCTTGGTGAGCGAAGCCACGTCGTCGTCGGCTGCGACCGGGACCGGGGCTTTGATAGACACCCGGTGGCCGCGGCCATCCTGAAAGAATGACCCAACCGGAACGATCGGAGCGCCGGTCTCGAGCGCCAGACGGGCCGGACCGACCGGAAGTCGCGTTTCCTCGCCGAAGAAGGAAACGAGCACGCCACGTCCCGAGAGGTTGCGGTCAGCCAGGAGTGCCACCGCGGCATTACGTCGCAATGCGTCAGAACAGGTCTCGAACACCTTCTCCCGGCCCGTGGCGATTACGACATCGATTCCGAGTTCTTTGCGCAGGCCCACGAACCAGTCGACGATCCGCTCGTCGTTGAGCTTCTCAGCAACGGCCAACAGTTCGGCACCTTCAGCAATCGCCACCGTCCCGGCCACTTCCCAATTGCCGACATGGGGAAGCGCAAAGATGACGCCAGTTCCGTCGGCCAAGGCGTTGCGGAAGTGCTCGATGCCTTGGACCTCGATGTGCTTGCTGATCGAAGCGACCCGCCGGGGGCGGATCCAAAACGTCTCGGCCCAGTAGCGACCGTAGGACTCGAAGAGCGAGCGCGCCCGATCGACCGATTGGGTACTTGGCTGGTCCGGCACCTCGCCTAGAACTCTGGCCATGGCCCGGGTGGCGTTGTCCCGGCGCTTTTCGGCCCGCAGCCAGGCGATTCGACCCATGACCTGCCCGAGACGCCGCACGGCCCACTCCGGGAGCACGCCGAAAACGGTGGACGCCACCCGGAACGCCGAATAGTTCACGGAGTTCCGTGTTCGAGCTGCCGCCAGCTTATGTAGAAACGCTGCAGCACGGTAAGCCAGGTCAACGCCGCCATAGCCCACAACATGACTTCAACGTATTCAATGAAGAGCAGACCCAAAGTCATCAGAATGATCCGCTCGGCCCGCCCCATGATGCCTCCGCGGCCATCGGCACCAAGGCTCTCGGCCTTGCCACGAACATAGGAAACGAGCAAGGACGCTCCCAGGCTGAGAACACAGAGGAGGCTGAGCCGAGCTGAATCAGAGAGGGCGAACGCCAACCCGGCCCACATGGCGGTCTCGCCCATCCGATCAGCCACCGAATCCAATAACGCGCCTGATAAGGAAGCGGAGCCGCGTGCTCGCGCCACGGAGCCATCAAGTCCGTCGAGGGCTGCGCCAGTCAATGCAACCAACGCTCCGGCGACGAACGCTTCACGCACGACCAGGACCGCACCTATGACGGTCACACCTAACCCGATCAGTGTCAACCAGGTGGGTGTCACTCCGATCCGAGCCAGGCCGCGTCCGATCGGATTGACCAAACGATCAACGCGCTTTCGAACTCGCAGTTCGATCATGGCACTCTCTCTCCGGTCGGAAACCGGTCCGTTCGTCCCTAATTTGAAGGTGTGATCAGCGAGTAGGCTACAGGACCGACACCAACCGTTTGGGAAGGATGACATGCAGGAAGCTTCACTCACCATTGGAGACCGTACCGTTACCCTGCCCGTTACGGTCGGCTCCGAGGGCGAAATGGCCATCGATATCAGCAAACTCCGCAAGGAGACTGGTATCACCACGTTTGACCGAGGGTTCGGCAACACTGCTGAAACGAAGTCGGCTATCACTTTCATCGACGGCGAAAAGGGCATTCTTCGCTATCGCGGCTACCCCATCGAGCAACTTGCGCAGAACGCCGACTTCCTTGAGGTCGCCTGGTTGTTATCGAATGGCGAACTCCCCAACCGGACCGAACTCGAGACCTTTACGGAGGAGATCACCTCCCACTCGCTGGTTCGAGAAGACATGAAGCACCTATTCGAAGCGTTTCCGCATACGGCTCATCCGATGCAGATCCTCGCTTCGGAGGTCTCGGCGATGGCGTCCTATTACCCGGATGCTCTCGATCCCAACAACGAAGAGGCTGTGCGAATCTCGACAACCCGGCTGATCTCCAAGGTGATCACGATGGCCGCCTGGTCCTATAAATACCGGGTGCATCAACCGTATGTATATCCGCGCAATGACCTGGACTATTCGAGTCGGTTCCTCCACATGATGTTTTCGGTCCCGGCTGAGGAGTACACACCCGACCCGGTCATTTCAAATGCTTTGAACACGTTGTTCATTTTGCATGCAGACCACGAGCAAAACTGCTCGGCGTCGACGGTGCGTATCGTCGGCTCCGGTCAGGCGAATCTCTTTTCGAGCATCGCCTCCGGGATCCACGCCCTATCGGGTCCGCTCCACGGCGGAGCCAACCAATCTGTCGTCGAGATGCTCACTGAGATGGTTGAGCAACCCGGTGACGTTGGACACTGGGTGGAACGCGCCAAGGACAAGGATGACCCATTCCGACTCATGGGGTTCGGGCACCGCGTCTATCGCAACTTCGACCCTCGGGCCATGATCATCAAAGACGTCGCCCAGGACGTCCTGGAAATGCTCGGCCTAGACGATCCGCTGCTGGACATGGCAATGGAACTGGAGAAAATCGTCCTTGAGGACGAATACTTCGTGAGCCGCAAGCTGTACCCGAATGTCGACTTCTACTCCGGGGTCATTTATCGGGCGATGGGTTTCCCGACCGACATGTTCACGGTGCTTTTTGCCATCGGACGGATGCCGGGGTGGATCGCGCAGTGGAACGAAATGCACCGTGATCCCACGACCCGCATCGGTCGCCCCCGTCAGATCTACACGGGTGAGACCGAACGGAATTACCCGGGCATAGAGGGTTCATAGAGCGGTTCCACGTAAATCTCTCTGACGAGCTGCCCGGACTGGGCATCAATTTGGACGAGGGCTCGCTGCGAGGGTGGCGAGTCCGCGTCGTAGACGAGCACGTTCCACACGGGCTTCGCAAACAGCCCTTCGAAGCGCAGCGCCGCTGACGCATGTCCGACCGCTGCCTCAACGTTGCGAGCCGCAATCGCCAGTGCCTCTGCGTCCGATATGACGAGCGGATGGGCCGATCTGGCGTGATGCAATGCCAGGAGAGCTAGTGCCACCGCTAGCACCCAGATTCCTCCGGGGAGTCCGCTCACGGCGCTGGCGGCAGCAACCAGTGCACCTACCCCGTAGATACGTGCAGCGATGCGCCTCCTAACGGGAGAAGCAAATAGATAGGGGCCGGTGATATTGGCGTTCAGGTCCTCCGGCACGCCTTCGGCTTCAGCCAACTCTTTCGGGATCTCAATGTCCACCTAAGACTCCTCACCTGGCAGGATCGCTGCCGAAGATAGACGGCCCGTCGCGTCATCTAACCCAACGCCTCGTTCCTCGTCGAGTCCGCGCATCCGGAATCCGACCGTGCCGTTGGCGACGTCATCATCGCCTACCACCAACACCGCAGGAATCTTGGAAGTCATGGCCCTCCGGATCTTCTCGCCGACCGTCGCGTCAGCCAGATCTGCTTCGGCCCGCAACCCGATCGACGCCAAATGGCCAACAACGGACTCGGCGTAGTCATTGTGCCGGTCGGCCACCGGGATCACCTCGGCTTGGACCGGCGCCAACCACATCGGAAAGGCACCTGCGTAATGCTCAAGCAAGACACCAAAGAACCGCTCGATAGATCCGGCTTTGGCCGAATGGATCATCACCGGACGCTGCTTCTGGTTTTCGGCATCGACATAGTCGATCCCGAAGTTCTCCGGGAGGGCGAAGTCGACTTGAATCGTCGACATCTGCCACCGACGGCCTATGGCATCTTTGATATGAACGTCGATTTTGGGGCCATAGAACGCCCCGTCTCCTTCGGCCACCCGATAGGGAATGTCGGCCAGCTTGAGCGCATCTTCGAGCGACCGCTCGGCGATGGTCCACAACTCCTGGTCTCCCACCGACTTGTCAGGCTGCGTCGACAGGTCCGCTTCGAATTCGGTAAACCCGAAATCGCGCAGCCACGTGAGAACAAAGTCAAGGTGCATCGCCAATTCGGCGTCAACTTGATCACGTCGACAGAACGTATGGCTGTCGTCCTGGGTAAAACCCCGCGCTCGCATCATCCCGTGAATGACACCGGAGCGCTCGTTGCGGTAGACCGCGGCGAGTTCGGACAGCCGTATCGGCAGATCGCGGTAACTGCGACCGCGGCTGCGGTAGATGAGCACGTGCATCGGACAGCTCATCGGCTTTACCCGGTATTCCTGGCCGCCGTCCATCTCGATGCCCGGGTACATATTCTCGGCATAAAAGCTCAGATGGCCGGAGGTTTCCCAGAGGTCCGCCTTGGCAAGATGCGGCGAAAACACGAAGTCGAAACCAAATCGTTCGTGAAGGCGTCGACTGTGATCTTCCATGATCTTGCGAATCACCCCGCCTTTGGGGTGCCACAACACGAGCCCCGATCCCAGTTCGGGCGGCGAAGAGAACAGGTCTAGTTCGGGCCCCAGTTTGCGATGATCTCGCAGTTCAGCTTCCTCAAGACGATGCAAATACTCTTCGAGAGCCTTCTTGGACTCCCAGGCTGTGCCGTAAATCCGTGCCAGCTGCGGATTATTCTCATCACCGCGCCAGTACGCCCCCGCGGCGCGGGTCAGCTTGAACGCCTTCAAACGACCGGTGCTCGGCAAATGGGGCCCCCGACACAAATCGACAAACGCGTCGTTTCGATAGGCCGAGATCACTCCTGAAGATCCGTCGACCTCGCTATCGTCGACCGATTCCACTATCTCGATTTTGAACTTGTGGTCGGCGAAGGCCTCGAGTGCCTCCTCAGCAGTCAGCTCAAAACGTTCGAAGGGCTGGTCAGCGGCGACAATCTCGACCATCCGGGCCTCGATGGCCTCGATGTCATCGGGCGTGAAGCCTCGACCGATGTCGAAGTCGTAGTAGAACCCGTTCTCGATCGCTGGACCGATCGCAAAGGTTGACCCGGGAAACAACCCCAAGACCGCTTGGGCCATGATGTGAGCCGCCGAGTGTCGAATGATGTGCCGACCGGCTTCCGTGGTTTCCGTGATCACCGACAAGGAGCCACTCGGCAAAACGCGACTGAGGTCATATTCGACTCCGTCAACCGAAACGGCCACTGCCGCCTGGGCAAGCCGTGAACCAATCGACTCGGCTACTTCAAGACCCGTGGTGCCGTCCTCGAACGAATGGGACGAACCGTCGGGGTAGAGCAATTGTATCGACACTTAGTAACCGTTTCTGTTGATGCTGGGGCTAGGCTATCAAGCGCAAACGCAGCAGAGAAGTTGATTACCCAAGGAGTCCACACAATGGACGCAGTCCAGCTGGCCAGGGGTCTGGCGGACGGGGGGCGGGTTAACCAGCTTGGAACACCGGGGGATGCCACCCACACGTTCCGAGTGCACTCGCCGACCGGGCCGTACATCCTGAAAATCTATGAGCGTGAAAGCTACGCGAGGCGCGAGGAACGTTCGTTTGCCGTACTCGACGGGGCCCCAGGCACTCCGGCGATTTTCGAACGAGGCGACACAGAAGGCACCCATTGGGTGAAGTTCCGTGATCCGGGCGCTTGGACGATGGCGACGCTCCCTGAAAATGCCACGGCGGCCGCCAACTGCGGGAAGATCGTGCGAGCCATCCATCAGCTCGATACCGCAAATGTCACCAACCTCCATGGGGGCATGACCGCCGAGCAGGTGGCCTCCGACTATGAATCCACCTTTCTGCGGTTGAATAGGTTCCGAGGCCGACTCAATATGGGGGCCGATGTCATCGAAGCAGCGCTAGCCGTACCGCCGCCCCGTTGCAGCGCTCCGACGTTCTCGCACAACAACCCCTCGGCTACGAACTTCTACGTCAACGACTCGGCCGAAGTGACCCTGTTCGATTGGACATGGGCCACGTTGACGCCGCCCGAGTGGGACTTCACGTTGGCGTATTGGTCGCTCGGGTCGGCGGCGGGCGACAGTGCATCGGCGGCCTTTGCAGCGGGGTACGGCGCGAACCTGGCCGACGATGATCTCCGACCATGGATCATTTATCACATCGCTTCGTATCTCATCCGCGAAGCTGAAACATCGAGCGGTCGGCTTGAGCAGCTCCGTAAATACGTAGACCAACTGGCGGCTTACGCCACGCTGTAGCCTCGAAATCCACCAAAACGTGCGCTCGTCCGCTTAACCTTTAACGAGACGAGGAAAGGACGTACGCGTGTTTGGTGTTTTTGGCAATCGATCTGACGGCAACCGGACGGCCCACAACAGCCTCTTTTCTTCGGGTGGAACGGCGATCTACGACCTGGCTGTGGCGGATTTGCCCTGCCCATGGTGTCACGCACAAACCTCCGACCAGGACACTTCCTGCCCTTCCTGTGGGCGCAGCTTCGGCGCCATCGAACTCAAGCTCTAGCTAGCCAACGCATCGCCGCATCGGAGGCGCCCGCACTTTCCTGACGCCCAGTGGCGGCGCTTTTACTCCGAGAAGTCATCGCAAACGGTCGGGAGTAGTAGCCTGACGTACATGAGCAGGGTAGGACTGGTCCTCGGTGGCGGGGGTGTTACTGGTGCGTCGTACGAAATGGCGGCGCTCATGGCTATTGAGATGGCAACCGGTTGGGATCCCAACAGCTCTGACGTAATCGTCGGTACCTCAGCAGGCGCTTTTGTCGGCGGCATCGTCCGGTCCGACCGGTTGGATTTGTCCAGTGTGGTGAAGCCCGGCGACAACCCCGGCGACGTCGCAGCTCGCATCTCCAAGCAATTGTTCAGGCCAACCCGATCGGGTGCCGGAGTGAGCCGCTGGGTGCGGCACGGTATTGTTCCTGGACTCCGCCGCCCCGGCTTGCGCCTAATCCTCGGCTCGCCTGGCATGTTTGATTCGAACGCCATCGCTGAATGGATGGAATTCCACGTCGAAGACGCCGCGCACCATTGGCCAGACCGACCACTCCTCATCGCTGCGTATGACCTTGAGCGGAAGCGACGGGTCGTTTTTGGGTCAGACGAATCTGACAAAGTCACTCTGGGCCAAGCGGTCGCCGCATCATCTGCGGTTCCGATGATTTTTTCTCCCTACAGTGTGAACGGCTCCACCTATGTCGATGGCGGGGTCCTGTCGGGCACCCACGCCGATCTGGTCCTCGGTAGCCCCGCTCCCCTCGATCTCGTCCTGATTCTGGCCCCGATGGCTGCCACCGAGAAGCGAGTCCGAGCCACACCGATCGAAACCCTTCTGGATAGGGTCGGACAGGCCGCCCTGGAGTCTGAACTCGCCACAATCCGCGCAGAATGGCCGAACACCGACATCGTCGTGTTGCGACCCGAACCGGACGTACTCGCCAAGATGCGCCCGAACCCGATGAAACCGGAGTTGGCCGTTCCTAGCTTCGTTCAGACCCTCACCTCGATGACTACCAAACTGGCCCACTCAAGTGTCTGGGACAAACTCCACCGGCACCTGCAGGCCGGAAAGGTCGCCTAACGGCCGTTGCGACTGAAGTGCATCCAGTCCTTGAGGGACGCCCAGTCCCCACCCCAGCCCCACCCGATCGACCCAAAGGCTTCCGTCACCGCATCGTTATCCGCGATTATCCCGACGGCGCCGGTCGTCCGATCCGTGTAGTAGTCCGCCAGCTCAGGTAACACGAGATCGCCCTTCCAATATGGATTCTGAAAGGGGTTGACGTCGATCGCCAGACCGTAGGCATGCTGGGACCAATTCGTTCCGCCGGTGGCCGGCCGGCATACGAACATGGTCGTGTTGTTGCCGTCACCGGTCGGCGGCAGGTCCAGTTCGGGCGCCGAAACCACCCGCATTTCCTCGATGGGATACTGCGCGGCAAACAGCGATTCGAATACCTTGACCATCTCATCGGCGGCGCTCTGATGCACAAGGAGCTCTCCCGTATGCAGGCGGCCATCGAACCCCCGGTGGCTCACGGTCACATACGAGAGATCATCGGAACCAACCGGACAACCTTCGTTCCAGGTTGAGCGGGAAAGGACGTGGTTGGGCACCGGTCCAATCGCGAATTCGAAATCCTCGCTCGTCGGTGCCGCCAGCGTGTCAACGGTTCCAAACGCCCGCCCGACGAGCTCTGGCGGCGTCGGGCGCACCTCGCCGAAGCCCTGCTCGTCAACGGGCAGGACAATCGTTCCCAACCACACCGGCCGCCCATATTCATCGACGAGTGGCACGCTCGTCGTGCTCGCGGTCGATGGCGCGACGGTGGTAGTGGTTGAGGACGGAGCCGGAGGCGCGGGAGCGACGGTGTTAGTGGTTTGCGGCGAGTACACGCTCGTTGCGACCGGTTGGCTAAGCGGTGTCGAGCAAGCCGTCAGCACAAGGACAATCCCGAGATATCGCACCCTCACACGTTAACCAGCGACGATCCTTATTGAAGCAAACCCCGACTTCGCCCGACCGTAATCCCCAATGCAGCCACGGCTGCAGAATAGGCTGGAACCTTGGGACACAGGCGAGCGTCTCGCTGGCAAAGAGGAGAACTTATGGGCAGAATTCGCAATACCATCGCACTAGCCAAAGCATCGTGGCAGGTGCTCCTCTCCGACAAGGAACTGATCTGGCTCCCGGTCCTCTCGGGTATTGCCGCAATCATCATGGGCGCAACCTTCATCTTGCCCGTCGTGCTCACGTCCAGTGACGGACCACTGGGGTGGATCGCAGCCGCCGCCTTCTACTTCGCCACCAGCTTCGTGGTGATCTTCTTCAATACCGCTCTCGTCAGCGCCGCCCATGAGCGGCTGGCCGGTGGAGATCCGACGATCAAATCGGCGATCGGCGCGGCCGTCTCCCACCTCCCGGCCATCGCCGCGTGGGCGGCCATCAGCGCCACCGTATCGGCCATCTTGAAAGCCATTGAAGAACGGGCCGGCATGATCGGTTCGATTGTGTCCTCAATCGCCGGCCTGGCCTGGACGCTGGTGACCTTTATGGTCATTCCGGTCTACGTGATCGAGGGCGGCGGGGTCGTACCGGCCATCAAGCGATCGGCCAACCTTTTCAAAGCCACCTGGGGAGAGAACATGGTGGCCAACGTAGGATTCGGGATCATCGGTTTCCTCGCCATGCTCCCGTTCATCCTCATTGCGATTCTGGCGATCGTCAGCCAGGTCGCTGGACTGGCTGTTGCCGGGATCATCGTTGCCGTTGTCGGGATTGTGGCGGTCACCATCGTGATGTCGACACTTTCGGGCATCTTCCAAACGGCTCTTTACATGTACGCATCGACCGGCAGCGTGCCGTCGGCATTTGCGTCAGCTGATCTGCCGGGGGCGTTTCGCCCGAAGCGTCGCTAGTCGCTCCCGGGGCGATCGACCTGGCTGGGGCCCGGTTTGCGTCTTACGAGAAATCCGAAGGCGGCGATCAACGCTGAGATGACGAATCCCCAAAGGATCAGTCGCGGAGCCAGGATGAGGAAGAGCGCAAAGGACCCGATCCCCGCCCAGACGGCTCGATGAACCCGCCGGGCGTTGGGTAGGACCAGCCAAACCGCTCCGAGAACGACGGCGGCACGTATGAAGACGCCGCCGAGGTCTCCTTCCCCACCGGCCGTTGCAATCATGAAGATGCCGACGGCGAAGAGAATGAGCGAAACGATGCCGAGAGCGGAGCGGTTCATGCCGCTACCCTACGGCTCGCCACGGCCGCGCACTGCAATCGCGCAAGAAAACCCCTGGCGACGGTCGCGCCGCGCAGAAACACCAAGGAGCACATCGTGAAAGTCGGTTTCATTGGACTCGGAAACGTTGGCTCGAAGCTGGCCGGGAGTCTGGTCCGTAACGGGTTTGAGGTCATCGTTCGAGATCTAAACCCGGAGGCGATGGCCTCACTCCTTGCCGCAGGAGCTACTGCGGGGACATCTCCCGCCGCTATGGCTCGACTCTGCGACGTTGTCATAACTTGCCTACCGAGCCCATCCATTTCCGCGGCGGTGGTGGAGGGTGACGACGGCCTGCTCGAGGGGCTGTCTGCGGGGAAGATCTGGGCAGAGATGTCGACAACTGATCAGACGGAAGTACTTCGACTCGGAGAGAAGGTCATGGCTACGGGAGCTTCTGCAATCGACTGCCCCGTGTCGGGAGGCTGCCACCGGGCGGCCACCGGAAACATTTCGATCTTCGGCGGTGCCGATCGCTCCACGTTCGAACAGATGCTGCCCTTGTTGACGGCGATGGGCCGAGAGGTACTTCACACCGGTCCATTGGGGTCGGCTTCGGTCCTCAAGGTGGTCACCAACTACCTGGCGACCGCCAACCTTGTTTCCCTGGCCGAAGCGCTCGTCACTTCACAAATGGCGGGGATGGACCTCAACACCACGTACGAGGCGATCCGCATTTCCTCAGGAAACTCATTCGTGCACGAGACGGAAAGCCAGGTCATCCTCAACGGCTCGCGAGACATCAACTTCACCATGGATCTGGTCGTGAAAGACATCTCGTTGTTTCAATCGGTGGCGGACCGGGCAGGTGTTCCCCTCGAACTCTCACCGCTCCTGCTCCGGATGTTCCGTGAGGCCGAGCAAACCTACGGACCCCGAGAATGGTCGCCAAACATCATCCGACGGCTCGAGGAGCCGCTCGGAATTCGGGTGACCGCACCGGGTTTTCCGGCCGAAATGACCGACGATGAGCCAGAAGTCGCCGGACACGAGATACATCCGAGGCGCTGAACAGATCGCCCCTAGCTCTGGCTAGACCGCCTCAATGGCATATGGAATGAGCCGCTCGTAGTGCGAGAGGCAGACCTCAAACAAGTCCCGCAAATGATCCGGCACCGTTTGGCGCTCGGGACGCGGGGCACCAAACCCGGTCGTGGCGTGGACACTGGCATACCAATGCGACGCCCACACACCGTCTTCGGGTTTTGGCCCGGCCGGCCAGCGCAACATGGCAGGGTCCCACTCAATCCCCAGGCGCTTGCAAAGGGCCCTGAGGATGCCTTCGGGGTTCGCCAGAACCGCTGGGGCGACAACGACGATCGGCTGCTGGCCGTTGGCAATCATCCAGTCCAATATTGCGGTCTGATAGGTGTAACCGGTATCGCGTACCGTTGGCGTGGCTGTCATCCCCTCATCAAGCGACACCAGCTGATCGGCCGGTGGGCGACAAAGGATGAAATTCTGAAGCCCACTCAGCAGGTCGAGGTTCAATCCATCCGTGTGATGAGCCATGTTCTTGAAGAACCGCACGTCGTCTGCGGTGTCGCTGGCCATGTCGGCCAAGACCGAGTCAACGTCACAGTCCATGTCGGCGATCACCTCTCGGACGCCGGGGTGGGCAACATCTTCGACCCGGGTGAGATAGGCCCCGTACAGCGGTTCGTCGTAGACCCGCGTATCGGACCGCTGCCCGAATGAGTACATCATGGCGGTCGAGATATTTCGCGGGCCTGACCACATGGAGATCTTCCGGCTCATGGAGTTTTCCTCATGGCGATATCCGAAGCGATGGCCTTTTCATAGAGGTCGGCGAGCGCGGACGTTATTGGTCCGGCCTTGCCGTCACCGAATTCGATGCCGTCGACTGATCGAACCGGCGTGATTCCACCGAACGTACCGGTTACGAACGCCTCGTCGGCTCCGTGCACGAGGTCGAGTGAGAAGTCAGCCACGTGAATAGGCATGTCGGATCTGCGACAGACCTCAATGACAACCTCACGGGTGATTCCAGGAAGGCAGTACTCCCCCGTCGACGTCCACACTTCACCGTCGGCGACTGCGAAGAAATTGGTGGCGTTGCAGGTCGCGACATGGCCATTGACGTCAAGCATGAGCGCTTCGTCACATCCAGCCTCAACAGCCTCGATCAGGGCCATGACCTCATGCAGCTTGGAATGACAGTTGATGCGCTGATCAAGCGTGTTCGGCGGGGGCCGTCGAACCGTGGCGGTATGCAGCGTCACGCCGGATCGGGCCACCGACGGGTCCGCTTGTTTGTATTCGGGAATGATCACGATGGTCGGCCCGGACACCAGGTTCGACGGATGCTGAGAGGGTGTCTTCTTGAGACCCCGCGACACCATCAAGCGGACATGTACACCGTCGGTCATCTTGTTGCGTTCGAGGACAGAGTGGAGCAAGTGCGTCATGGCGTCACGGTCCATGCCGAGATCGATACCGGTCCGGGTGGACGCCGAAAACAGACGGTCGAGGTGGCGGTCAAGGAAGGCCAGCTCTCCGTCGTGCAGGCGGATGCCTTCCCATATCCCGTCACCGACCAAAAAGGCTGAATCGAAGACCGATACTTTGGCTTCGTTCCGTTTGAAGTATTCCCCGTCAACGTAGATGAGGATGTCGTCGTTGCGTTGGTCAACTAAGGCTTGGTGAGTCGAAGGCATATCGTCACGCTAGCGACGCATCCGTGCCCCAATCGTCTGATTCTCGGGGTCACATGCCGGGAAGCCCGAGCGCTACGGCTGCGAAAACCGCCATCGCAGCGACGGGCACTCCGATAAGCACCTTCTGGAATCTGGATGGGACAGGCGCACCGTCAATCGCTGGAGCGAAAACGACCGAAAAGGCCCATGCTTCGATGGCCAGCATCGGAACGTACCAAGCGACGGCCAGAACCGATTCGACGCCACTCAGGGTCGATCCTCCAGAATGCTCTCCTGAACCACCGGAACCTGAGCCCCTGTGGCCGCCACCGCCAGGAGACGTGCGGAGCCAGGCGGGTCGTGGTCGGCCGATCGCCGCCGCGCCAAACACCACGGAAGGCCACATCACGGCGCCTCCGGCGTCCAAGCAACATCAGCGAAACGATCGACATGCGCCACCAGCCAACTCCTCCCGAGTTGCGCCGCTTCCTGGCCAGGCCCAGCGTCGCCCCGACGATCGTCGCGGCGAGCAAGATAAACACCGTCCCGCTCCAACTGAACTCTGGACTGCTCGATATGAAGCGCATCCAGGCCCGCAAGACCACACCCCATAAGAGGCCGAGGGCCGCGCCGGCCACGATGGGCCGGCGCGTGATCAATGTCATCCTCAGAACTCCAGCGGGATGCAGGCCAACCGCGGCCCGGCGCGTCCCGTCCGCTTTGGTCGGATCTCTGGTGGATCACGATGGACTGTAGCCGCCCCCGGGGCAATTTCAAACGGAACGATGGCTTTGGCGTGACCGGTCCCTCCGTTGGTGATCGTGAAGTCCAACCAGACCTCGGTGTCAGGCGATACGGGCGCACCAGGAACCTTGTAATGACCGCTGGCGGCTGCGCCGTCACCTGCCACACACGGGCCGATGTGAACATGCGCTCCCAGACGCCGGCCGGCCTTCGTTGCGGTCCAGATCCTTGACGTTGAGAACGACCACCGTCCTGCCGTCGCCGACGGTGGCAGAAGCTACCGCCCATGCGCCATCGGTCGGGTCGGCTGGTGGTCCAGCTGGCGTCAGCTAGCGGCGCCTTCGAGAAAATGGCGTTTCCGGCCGCAGCGGACAACAAGCCGAGTGCGAGTATTGCAACCATGACCATCGAACGATGGATATTCATCGGACCCTCCTTTGATCTATTTGATCCGTTACACCACAGACGCAAACGCAGGTCCAGTCGGGTGACGCGTCCAGGATTCTTTTTTTGGTGTCACCCACCACGGGTAGGTCGATCGTCAGTAATGGTGATGGCCTTGGATATTCGCGCTCCCGGAAGGATCTACCGATCGGCGGTGGAAACACCGCTTGGCCGTACCGAGCGGGCTGAACTGAACTCGATGGTTGGTCGATTGTTCGCCGAGGAGGCCACCAACCTGGTCCGGCTGGCCCGGTTCTTCGTTGATGACCGGACTGCGGCCGAAGACCTCGTCCAGGAGGCGTTCATCAGGCTGTCACGCTCCATCCACCGGCTCCGCGACGAAGACAAGATCAAGCCGTATCTGCGCTCCATCGTCCTCAATCTGGCCAGGGACCACAACCGACGCGGCCTGATGTCGTTAAGACACCGACCCCCAGCCGACCCCGATCCAC
>CAWIFX010000030.1:0-13808 GCA_963835515.1 uncultured Acidimicrobiia bacterium
CATTCCGAACCTGCGGTAAGCGACGCACCCCACCCGGCAATCGGGGTAGGTCCTGATGGAATGCCACCTGGCGAACGATCAAACTGTGCCGATGACCAACACGCCCGAACCCGGAAAAGCCAACAAGAGTGCCCTGCAGGTTTTCGCCGCATTGGGATTGGCCATAGTTGCCGCAGGTGCGGCGCTCGTCCTGGCCTTCATTGGTGCGATCGTGATTAGTGGATGTATCGGTGAGTGCACGACCCCCGACCTCTCCGGCGGCATCCCGTTCTTCGTTGGAGCAGCCCTAGCGGGCGCTACCACGGCCACATCGACCTATTGGATGATCAGCAATCGGCACAAGCGCATGTTCCAGGTCTTCGTCGGCTCGGCTGGACTGCTGACGATTCCCCTCGCCATTTGGGCAGCGATTCTGTATCCATCGAACTTCGGATGAAGGCGCCCTCGGTTGCCGATTTGTATATCGGTTCGATATACTCCAATATATCGGATCGATATATGATTGAAACAGCGATACTCGGACTACTCACTGAAGGCGACGCCCATGGCTATGGGTTGCATCGCCGACTGATCGACATGGGCTTCTGGCGCGTCTCGTTTGGGAGCGTCTATCCGGCCTTGCGCCGCCTAAAAGCGGCGGGCGCCGTCGAGGTCTCCGAGACCAAAGACGAAAAGGGACGCAAACAATATCGGCTGACCGAAACCGGCCGGTCCCTGCTCATCTCACAACTCGGAGACATGGACACTGTCGACAACACGAGCGGATTCCGGGTTCGCATGACGTTCCTCGACCTGCTTTCCGGTCAGGACCGGGTAGCCGTACTGGCCAAACGTGCAGAGATTTTGAAGGACCGCATCTCAGCGGCGAGGGCCAGTGTCGCCGAAAGCACCCGATCGGTTTATGCCCGGGCAGAGATAGAGCATCGGGCGGACTCCATGGAGCGCGATGTCGAATGGGTCGAAAGTTTAATAATGCAAGAAACGAAGGGAACATCATGACGAACAAGGTTCGTGTAGCGATTGCTGGCGTCGGAAACTGCGCCAACTCACTCATCCAAGGCATCGAGTACTACCGCGACGCCGTCACCACAGACGACATCCCGGGCCTCATGCACGTGGATCTCGGCGGGTATCACATCTCGGACATTGAATTCGTGGCTGCCTTCGATGTAGACAGCAACAAAGTCGGGGCTGATCTCTCCAAGGCGATGTGGGCTGGCGAGAACAACACGATTCAGTTCTCCGAAGTACCCCATCTCGATGTCGTCGTACAACGCGGGCCAACCCTCGACGGTCTCGGCAAGTACTACCTGGCGATGGTCGAGGAATCAGCAGCCACCCCGGTCGATGTCGCCGCAGCTCTGAAGGCCGCCGAAGCCGACGTACTGGTCTCGTACCTGCCCGTCGGATCCGAAGAAGCCAGCCGCTTCTACGCCCAAGCCGCGATCGACGCCGGCGTTGCGTTCGTCAACTGCATCCCCGCCTTTATCGCTTCGGACCCGGTCTGGGCAAAGAAGTTCGTCGATGCAGGCGTTCCCATCGTTGGCGACGACATCAAATCGCAGGTTGGGGCGACCATCGTCCACCGGGTGCTCTCCCGTCTGTTCGAAGATCGTGGCGTCAAAGTCGAGCGCACCAGCCAGTTGAATGTTGGCGGCAACATGGACTTCAAGAACATGCTCGAGCGCGATCGCCTCGAGTCCAAGAAGATCTCCAAGACGCAAGCCGTCACTTCCCAGATTGAGCATGGGATCGCCAAGGACGATGTACACATAGGCCCATCCGATCACGTGCCTTGGTTGACCGACCGCAAGTGGGCCTACATCCGGGTCGAAGGCAAGTCGTTCGGTGACGTGCCTCTGAACCTTGAGTTGAAGCTCGAAGTTTGGGACTCACCAAACTCGGCTGGCGTCGTCATCGACGCGGTGCGCTGCGCCAAACTCGCCCTGGATCGCGGAGTTGGTGGACCCCTGTTGGCCGCTTCTTCATACTTCATGAAGAGCCCGGCCATCCAGTACACCGACGAACAAGCCCACGCCAATGTTGAAGCCTTCATTGCGGGCCACGACACCACGGGCGCCGATCTGGAGAAGTACCTGGCCTAACCGCCAACCCGAGCGTCGAAGTAAAGTAGGGCTGGACTCACGTCTGGCCCTACTTTTTTTGTTGGGCTGCCTGTCTATCGCGAAACTGCCTTCGGCAGCCGATCTGACATCGATCTCCGTGCCAGGATGGGTACATGCACCCTTTGTCGCAGTTCGCAACAGAAGTCGCTCCCCAGGTAGACAGACTCGTCTTGACCGTCCACCGCCAGATGCGGGCAGTTCACGAAGACGCCATCGATACCTGGCGAAGCGACTCAGGCCTCGACCGACCGGGCCTGATTATCAACCTTCGTCCGTTCTTCCTGGCAGGAACCCAGAGCCGGGGACTGCTCGAACGCCTCCACCGGTATGCGCTCCCAACCACGTTGGACGAGCACGTCGACGCCGCCATCGCTCAAGGACTCGTGGATGAAGCGCTTACGCCCAGCCCTGCATGTCTGGAGCTCGCTACCAGACTTACAACGCTCCAGTCGAGCCTGATTGACGAGCTCTGGGGTGGGCAACCCGCCTTGGCCGAACTTGTTGAACCGCTTGGCACGGCCGTCGACGGCGTGCCTGACCGATACCCGGGCCCGGCTTTTGCGCTCTCCCGGGCCTGGGCCGAGCTCCCCCGGCCCGCTGGTACGCCGGCCTATTTGATACACCACCTTCTGACAGCTCTGCGATATCTACGGGCCGACGCTCACACAGTTGTGATCGACGCGGCAGGTTTGACTCCCGGAGAGGCGGCACGTCTCGACGCAGCCTGGCGCCAGCTTGAGGGCACCCATCACGAACATCCCCTCGACGGTCTGGTTAGTCACGGTTACCTGGATGTTGCCGGCGACCTGACCGAAGACGGGCGGCGGGCCAGGCAAGCCATCGAAGATGAAACCAACTCGGTGGCCGGAGCAGTCTGGGAGGCGGTAGGCGCGGATCGTATGCCGAAAGTCATCGCCGACCTGGCAACACTGCCCGACCATCTCGGATTGACGCACCACGGCAACTAACTGCGCACCCAAACGGCTACGTCACGGCTCCGATCACCAACGCTACGGCCGAAAAGGCCAGCAACCCGAGGACCAGACGCCCGAAAATCTTGGCGTCGAGTCGCCTCGAGAACGCTTCTCCGAGGGGAATCACCAAGAGCACTGGCACGATGGCGATCAACGCCCGTTCTAGCGGATCACCACTGAACCGTCCTAATTGAGCAAGGGTGACGATCTGCAAACTCCCGAATGTGAGGAAAGTAACGGTGAGCGCAAAGACGAACTCGTCACGGGGCAAGTCGAGACTGTGATAGAAGCTCCCAAACACCGTCCCTGAGTTACCCGTCGCGCCTTGAAGCACTCCACCAACGATTCCAACCGGGGCTGACAGTTTCATACCGACGTCACGGGATACCTTGAACTCGGGACGGGCCAGCGAAGCCACGATATAGATCACGACCGTGACGGCCAGCGTCACCGACAGGATCCGGTCATCGAGACGGGTTAAGGCGATGGTGCCGGCGACGGTACCGAGTGCTCCGGCTCCGATCACGCGGACCAGCAAGCGTCGATTGGGCGAGGCCGCGTGCCGGTTGGTCCAGAGCATCATTACGTTGGCGACCAGATTGGCCAAGACGACCGCCACGACCGCTCCCTCGACACCCAGGAATGGAGCAAGCAGGGGAATCGCGATGAGCGGACCACCAAACCCGGCAACAGCCTTCACCCAGAAGCTGAATGAAACGACGACGAGCACCAGGACGAGTTCGAACAAGATTCAGAGCCGATCAACCGGCGAGAGGGCTTCAAGGTTCACGGCCACCCCGCGACCTTAGCCACCGGTGAGGCCCACCGACGCACCGATCGGGACGAGAACAATCAGAAACTAGCTAGTAATGCTGACTAGTAGTTGTTAGGATACCTACATAGTGAAGAAACCCACCGCCAGTACGACAATCGATCAGCGCAGAGTCCAATGGCTCAAAGGGGTCCTGGACCTCTGCGTGCTCGCCAGACTCGCTTCGGGCGAGGCCTACGGCTATGAGATTTCCAAAGACCTCGAGGCTGCCGGCTTCGGGGAGATCAAAGGCGGAACCCTCTATCCCCTGCTCAACCGGCTCGACCGCGACGGTCTGGTGACCACCGCGTGGAGGGCCGGAGATCAAGGACCGAATCGCAAGTACTACCAGATCACGAACGTCGGCCGAACCACTCTCCAAGCCGCAGCCGAAGCGTGGAGCGAGTTCACCGAGATAGCCAGCCAAACGCTTACCAATCAGGCCAAGGAGCAAACATGAGCAACCAAGCATGGGTTTATCTGAGTCAACTAGCCAGGGCGCTCCAGGTCGAGGGTGTGGATGGGCGCCGGGCAGGCGAGTTCGTCGCCGAAATCGACAGTCACCTCTCCGAGACCGACTCTGATCCGGTCGAGGAGTTTGGAACACCGTTTGAGCTTGCCAGCGAGATGGCCACCCGCCCGGGGTCGCTCCGGCCGGGATGGGTACCGCCTCTGTGGGCGATCTGGATCCTGGCCCTGTTCGTGTCGATTCTCGCGACAGGTGCCATTGACAGCCTGGTCGCCGGGTCAGCTAGCTCGACTATCGATCTGCGGGGTCAAGGGGTGGCGTCGATGAGCGCCTTTATGGCCGCCATCCTGATCATCAACCGGATCACCGCGATTCGACTCAGTGGAAAGTCGTGGAGTGCACTGTTCGACGGCCCCACCATCGCGCTGATCCTGGCGGCGGCCATAGTCACGACTACCGTTGGAGCGATCGCCGGAGATCGGGTCATGCTCAGTTTGGCGCCCGCCGCCTACTGGTCCCTGTTCGGAGTGGCAGTTGTGGCGCTGCTTGGTGCGGTCGCCAAATGGAACAACCCGATCCGATTCCCTGAAAGTGCCCCCCACCTGAAGCGACTGAGCCGGGGTCCATTTGCCCGGCAGCCTGCTGACCAGCACCAATCCTGAAACCAGACAGATGGGGTGTATCACGCCAGGACCTACGGTCGCGCTAAACCTCGGCCAGTAGGGAGGCGATTACGTCTGCTGCGGAATACGACTCGGCCCCAGGTGCCAGGAACCTGGCTACGAACGAGGCATCATCGCCGGCGGTAACGAGGACTTCCTGCTCCTGGCCGTCGTGGAGTTGGGCGAGTCCGATGTTGGCCATGAGCGCGTTACAAAGACACTGACGGTTGTTCGTTTCCTCGAGCACTCCGCCTTTCTTCGTAAAGTCGAGCACTGGTTCTGCCGGACACCGCCACTTGACTCTTCCCTCCGACGTCTCGTACGGCGTGCGGAGATAGCCAAGGTCACAGATCCGCTCCCTCTTCTCGTACATAACGCGATCCGAGAGCGTGCCTTCCATCTGAATGATCTTGAAAGGAAACCCGGTCGGTGAGGCTTCGGGATCGGTGAAGACTTTCACTTTGCCGGCCGCACTGCCTTTCAGCACATCTGCCTTCAGGTCTTCTCGCATGTCGGATTCCGCACAAAAGGCGAACGCAGTTCCCACTTGAACTCCGGACGCCCCGGTGTTGAGCGCTTCGCGCACGGCCTCAGGGGAGGCCTGGGATCCGGCCAGCCAGAACGGCTTCCCGATATCAACCAGGACGCTGAGATCGACCACATCCCGCTCGCCGTAGAGAGGCTCGCCCGTGTCCGTCACGCCCTTGGCGCGCGGCGGGGCGTTGTGCCCCCCAGCGGTTGGACCCTCCACCACAAACCCATCGGGCGGAACCTCGGCTCGCGAAAGCATCGTTGCCAGACACATGGGAAGCGACGATCGCCAGGAATTTCGGGCGGGGCAGGCGGGGCGGGTCCTGCTCAAAGAACGACCTGGGGTCGAAACGGGTGAAGTGCTTCTTCGTGGCATCCTTCACATCAAGCGCCAGATCGGACGCGTCTCCCGTCGGCGAATCGGCTGAGGACCGCCGGGATCGCTTTGGGAATGCCGGCGCCCATGAGGACATAGTCGACTCCGGCCAACATGGCGCCATAGATCGACCCGAGTGTTTCCACCTGGATCTTCTCGAGATAATTGATGCCAACCGGGTTCTTGTGCCCTTCTTTGGCGAGAAAGACTTCGACAAAGTTGGCCGCGGTCACAAGTTCGAGGGCGCTCCGAATCCGATTGACTGTGGCCATCGGCTTACCGCGAAATGGACGGTCAGCGGGTTTGCCACCCTCGACAAAGTACTTGTCCAGGATTCGTTCGGCAGCGTCGGGTAGCGGAAACGCCTGTAACGCCCTACGTACATGTCCGCCGACGTCGCCCAACTGGAGCCGGCGAACGAGTACCGCGTCCAGCGCGGTTCCCGATACCACCCCGAGCTGACCACACGAGGAAACGGCATTGGCCAGTCGCCATCCGGAGACGCCGACGCCCATACCGCCCTGGATTACGACCGGAAGAGTTGTCATTACCGTCACAATAGACGCACGGCGGTACCGACGTCACGACGAATCAACCAGCTAGGCCGCCGAGATAGTCGGCGACTTTCACCGGCAGCGTCGGATCGCCGGGCGGCGAGAAGCTCACGAGGACGTGGTTTGCCCCTGCCGCCTCGTACCCCGCAATGAGATCCGGGATCTCAGCCAGGTTGTCGAAACGGAACTGGGCGGATATCTCAATCTCCGCCGGATCCCGTCCAATCTCGGCGCAGAGCGAGCGCAGGCGAACTACCCGGGTTTCGAACGCGGCGACGTCGCGGTCGTAGTCGGGGAAGTTCCAATGATCAGCCCACTTGGCGGCGAGCGGCAATGTTCGGTTTGGTCCCGCCCCTCCGATAACGAACGGAGGACGGGGCCGCTGAACCGATTTCGGCTCGAACCGCGCCTCAACAAGGCGGTGGTGCTTTCCTTCGAACGAGAACACCTCGTTGGTCATCAGACCGTCGATGATCGTGAAAGTCTCATCGAGCATGTCGAATCGATCGGTCAGCGAAGGCAGGGCGATGCCATAAGCCGCGTGCTCTCCTTCGTGCCAACCGGTTCCGATACCGACGTTCAACCGACCGTTCGACATGTGGTCGATGGTGGCGGCCATCTTGGCCACGACCACGGGATGACGAAAGGTGTTGGCCGTCACCATGGTGCCGAAGCGGAGGCGTTCGGTTAGCGCTGCCAGACCAGCCAGGAGACTCCATGCCTCGAAGATGGGGAGCTCGGACGGCGACTTGGGCGGATAGAAGTGATCATTCAGCCACACCCCATCCCAAAAACCACCCCGGTCAGCCTCGATCCAAATGTCGCGGAGCATCGACCACTCGATCTGCTGCCCCCAGGTCTTGAACGAGAATTTCATCAGCTCACCACCCCTCCGAGATAGCGCGTCATCCAGTCCATCGCATAGGACTGGAAAAGATGCGGCATGTTCTGCACACCATGCGTTCCCCCTTCGATCAGCATGAACTGACCGCCTCCCTCGTCGGCAATCCGTTTCCCCTGTTCCCACGGAATGAGGGGATCATCGGAGCCATGCACGATCAGGAGAGGACAAGTAATCTTCGATGCGACGCCTTGCAGCGAAAGCTGGTCGGCCAACTCGCGGGCTTCGGTCATGCTTTCGGCACCGCTGTAATGGGCGTACGCCTCTTTCGTGACCTGAGGTAGTCCCTCGAAGCACTCGCCCCAGTTATACGGACCACAGTTTCCGTACGCGGCCACGATTCGGGGTTCGAACGCGGCAGCTCGCGGCGCGTAGTAACCGGCGAGGCTGGTTCCGAAGACCCCAACTCGTGACGCGTCGAGGTTGGACCGGGTTTCGATCCAGTCGATCACCCCGCTGATCGCCACCTCGTAGTCGGGGCGGATGGTCGACCACTGGCTTGATTCGCCTTGTCCCGGCCCGTCCACGGAAAGCACCGCAATCCCCCGACGGAGCCATCCACCGCGGGATTGATGCCGGGTCTCCTTGGTGGAGTCCAATCCGGGCAGGACAATGACCACCGGTGCCCGGTCAACGCCTTTGGGAAGGCTCAACAGCCCGACCATCTTTGGCGCTCCCTCGACACCGGGGATCTCGACCTTCTCGACCGCTGGCTCGAGATGTGGCAGGGCATTGTCATGGCACCGCAGCATGTTGGCGAGGCCACGGTTGTGCAGCTCGACATCTCTGGTTGAGACAAAGTAGGCAAGATGGTGGCAGCGGAATGCGTCCATCCAGGCGGCGGTGGCCGCCAGCCGCCTACCGTCACTCTCTGCATGTTTAGCGAGGGTCTCGTGGACGCCCGCCGTGGCGGTCCACTCAACCACCCAATCGTCCCAGGTCTCCATCCGGTCAACGGTGGAAACAAGGTCACCAACGGAAATACCGCCTCGCAGGAAACGGGGCGTCCAGGTATCCAGGACTTCGGCAATCACCGGGTCGGGATGTCCAAGAATTTGTCGCAGAGTGCTCATGTCAGGCTTACCTTTTCCATCGCCACGATCGGGTTGACGAGCGACCCGATGCCGGTAATCGTGGCGACCATCTCATCGCCAACTTTCAGAAACTCGGGGGGCTTGCGGGCATATCCGATCCCGGACGGAGTGCCGCTGAGAATGATGTCGCCGGGCTCCAATGCCATGCCCAACGAGAACTCCTCGATGATCCGGGGCAACGTAAACACCATCAGCGAAGCAGGGTCTGACTGCTTTACCGCGCCATTCACCGTCAGCTCGAGATGCACGGCGTAGGGGTCGGGGAGCTGATCGGCGGTCACGATCCATGGGCCGAGTGGGCAGTGAGTATCAAGGCTCTTGCCTTTGAACCACTGAGCCCCATGCCGTCGCTGGAGGTCGCGCACCGACACGTCAACCGCAATCGTGTAGCCAAAAACGTGAGCCATCGCATCGCCCTGGGAAATGTTGCGTCCCCCCTTACCGATGATCACTGCAAGTTCGATTTCCCAGTCAAGCTGTTCGCTGACTCGTCCGGGATGCAAAACTCCTCCCCCTGGTCCGATGACGCTGGTGGGCGGTTTTGAAAACAGGGTCGGATACTCGGGGATGTCCGGAGGGTCGTAGTTATCACCACGGTTTCCTTTGCCTTCCTCGAAGTGTTCGAGGTAGTTCCATCCCACACAGAACACGCAACGAGCCGGGCGGGGAATCGGTGCCAGCAACTCAGCACCGTCGACCGGGGCAGCTTGAGCGTTGGCCAACCGAGCTAGAAGCTCAGGACCGGCTGCGATCAACTCGATCATGGTGACGGGGGCAGGATCGATCAGGTCACGGACCAGCCGCACCGTATCTCCGTCTCCAATTACGGCCGGAAGCTGCTCTCCACCGTAGGCAACCGTGGCGAGTCGCATTTAGGAGATGCCAAAGCGCTCAAGGTAGGGCTTGACCTCGACAGCCTTTCCGCCGATGGCATTTGATTCGATCGCACAGTGCACCACCGATAGGGCCCTGATCGCATCGTCGACACCGACCTCAATCTTCCCTTCACCGCGACAGGCTCTCCCGAACTCTTCAAGCTGCTCGCGGAACATGTCCGTCTTAGGCAAGTCAACGGGTCGGCGCTCCTGGTCGCCATAGGCCTGCGACACCAACGAAGAATGCTCATCGGCTTCGTGGGCGTCATCCCAGTGCGTGAAATCAAGGTCATACATAAGGTTGTGCTGGGTTCCCTGCAAGCGGATCTGGTAAATCCCCGGCGATGCCCAACCGCAGCCGAGATACCCGAGGGCCCCCGACTCGAATTCGAGAATGGTCATCGTGGCGTCGGGAACCTCCGACTTGGTGAACAATTTGCGGGTGTGGGCTGATACCGCCGCCACCGGACCGAGAAGGTATTGGAGGTTGTCGGCGTGATGGACCCCAAGCTGGATGAGTGGGCCGCCGGGGGTTTTGTCCAGGTACCAGCGCCAGGTTTCGGGCGTCAGTTCGAGGCCGCGCTCATTGGAGAAATTGGCCTCAGCCATGGAAACGCCACCCAGGGTACCGTCGTCGATCCACCGTTTCATCTGGCGATTACCCGACAGACGCCGGGCGCTGTGACCAACGGCGAAGGGGAGGCCTGATGCGCCGACCGCCGCCTTGATGGCCGCGGCATCCTCAAGGGTTTGTGCGACTGGCTTGTCCGTGTAGACGGGTTTGCCGGCTTCCAACGCCTGGACAATCAGCGGACGATGCGTGTCATTGGGCGTTGTGATCATGATGCCTTCGACATCCGGGTCGGCCAACAACTCTTCGTAGCTCGAAGCGGAACGTTTGACACCGTATTCGTCCATGAACGCCTGACGCTTGTCCTCCGAGCGGGAGTAACACGAGTAGATGTCGATGAGGTCACCGCGTTGGGCTCCCCGCGCCAGCACTCTTGCCCATCGTCCGAGTCCTACCTGGGCCAACCTGATCTTGTCGCTCATCGTTTCTCCTAACTCACTTCGATATCGGTATCTTCAATGTTCTTGGACAGATTCGGGTGCGGAAAAAAACAGACCAGCTCCATCTGACTGTGCTCGTCGGGAACCGTTGCGTGGGGCACGCCTGCCGCAATTCGCACGACGTCTCCAGTGGCAACGGAGAACCACTCCCCGTCGATCCAGGCGCGGCCGTGCCCGGCAGCAACCACGACTACCTCTTCCGAGTGGGGATGCACGTGGGCCCGGCGTCCGTCGATTCGAGCCATCTGGACAATGCGCAGACTCGACGCCGCCGGGACATCCTTGAGGGGGTCGGCTGCCCGACGTCCGGGAAGATCCACGAATTCGAAGTCCGGTCTTGGCGTAACCGTCATGGTCGCAACCCGAAAATATCGACCACTCGCTTGGCAACATCATCAGCAACCGTGGCGGCGAAGTCGCCTGCCATGTCCAGCGTCGCCCAGGTTGGATTGCCGTACCAGCCGTCGGCGTCGATCTCGGTTACGTCAGTGATATATCCGTGGGTTTCGTGACTCCGACGCATCTCATCGAGCGCGATTGCGTGATCCGGACGGGTGGCATCACCAGCCCGGTCAAGTTGGACGAGCGACGGGTCATGGGCCATGACTGCCAGAACCTCAATCCCGCCACCATGAGTTAGCTCGCCTCCGCTGGCCGCGTAGATACGTTGTGCTGCGTAACAAGCGTGCGAGGTCACGACATAAACGCCCGGATGCTGATCCTGGATCTCGGTTGCTACCCCGTCCATCGAGGCAATGTTTCCCTCATGCCAGTTGACGAATACAAAGCGGGTCACCCCCATACCGATCAATTCTTCGCAGATATCGGTGAGCAAAGCTTCGAACGTCGAGCGACGCAGGTTGATGGTGCCGGGATGACCGGCGTGGATCGGTGTCACGCCATAGGGACCGAACGGAACATAGAGCGCTCCGAGTCGCTCGGCAAGCGTCCGACCGACGACCTCGGCAGCCATCGTGTCGGTGCCACACGGAAGGTGAGGTCCATGTTGCTCGACACTCCCGAAGGGAATCACCGCGGTCTGCGACTCGGCCACAACAGCAGCAACATCGGGACTCACGAGGTTGTATATGGATCTGGTCATGACGCCTCCTCGGGTCGGACAACTGGATGCAACGGTTCCTCTCCTTCGATAATCCGCCTGGCCTCCCAGGCGGACTTCACGCGTAGCTCGGTCTGGGTCTCTTCCGTGTACCAAGCGGTATGCGGCGACAAAATGAGCTGATCCTTTACGCCGGCGAACAACGAAAGATTCGGTGGTTCGGGGGAGAAAACGTCGAGGGCTGCGAATCTCGGACGTCGTTTCGCAAGACCGGCAGCCAAAGCGCCTGCATCAACGAGCGTCCCTCTGGCCGTGTTGACGAGGATCGATCCGTCTTTCATGGCCGCAAGTTCGGATTCGCCGAGCAGCGCCGAACCGTCATCCGGGCCGGGAGCGTGCAGAGTGACCACATCGGACGTTGCCAGCAGCTCCCCCAGGTCGGTTTCTGCCAGGGCTTGATAGGGGTCATAGGCAATAACGTTTCCGAAGCCTACCGACTCAAGTAGATGGGCAACTCGTTGGCCGATCCGGCCAAAACCGACGACACCCGCCGTCATGGTTGACGGCAAGTGCATGGGGCGAAGTTCGGCAAACCCCCAGCTTCCCTGTTTTACGAGTCGATCTGATTGGGGCAAGCGGCGCATCGCGGCCAGCACCAGGGACAGCGTGTGGAAAGCCACCGCTTCGGTCCCGTAGTCGGGTACATAGGCGACCCAGAAGCCGAGGCGACGAGCATGATCGATGTCGATTGAGTCGACCCCAATCCCGGACCGCACGATGGCTCTGGGAGTCATCCGTTCAAGCACCCCGGCGGTAAATCTGGGCCGTGAGCCGGCGATGACGACGTCCGCACCATTCGTAACATCAACGATGTCGTGCGGGGTGTCGCCAGCGCCATCAACGATGGTGACCCCTTCAAGGATCTCTTGCTCAATCGAAAAGTCCGGGTAGCGGGTTCCGAGTATCGCAACGGTAGGCATCGCCATGACCCTATCACTGCAATCGATTGCAGCGGGTCGAGTTCCCAATTAAATGTGCCAATCTATGTGCCGATTCTTAGGGTACGAGGACCTCTCGCCCGATGAGCTTTCCCGCCAAAACGTTCTTCTGCAACTGTTCGGCGTCCTCCAGCGGATAGGTGCCAGCAACCACGGGCGTCAACGATCCGTCGACGACGAGCTGAATGACTTCGGCGAGTTCGGCAGCCGACACGTTACGCGACCCCTTGATCTCCCACTCGTTGCGGTAGAGGTCGCCGGGGTCAATCGTCCATTCCGTACCAGTGTGAGAACCGACGATCACCATCCGACCGCCTTTCGCCAGGGAGGCCAGCGTCCGTGGCATCGTCGACGGTCCAACGAGTTCGAGCACCCCGTCGACTCCCACTCCATCGGTCCATTTCTTGGCGGCCGTGTCGATGGGCTGGATGCGCGGGTCGATGGCCAGAGTCGCTCCCATCTTCCTCGCCGCAGTCAGCTTGGCTTGACCCAGGTCTACCGCCATGACCTCCGCTCCGAGCATCATCCCCACTTGAATCGCATGGAGCCCCACGCCACCGCCTGCTCCGGTAATGATCAACCGCTCCCCGGGCTGGAGCTGCATCCGGTACTTCAGCGCGTGATAGGGCGTCCCGACTGCGTTGGCGAGGATCGCACCGGCCGGAAAGTCGATGACGTCGGGCAGCGTCACCAGGTTCCTGGCCGGGAGAACGACGTACTCGGCGTATCCGCCCGGAATGGCCACACCGACATGGCCCCCAAAGTTTTCGCAGATGGTTTCGCGCCCTGACCGGCACCAACGGCAGGTCCCGCACACGAGATATAGCGTTGTCGCGACGCGGTCGCCAACTGCCCATCCAGTGACGCCGGGTCCGACTCCGGCTACCTCGCCGGAGATCTCATGGCCGAGGATATGCGGACCGCTGGCGCGCTCACGCAGACCCTTGCGGATGGCCACATCGAAGTGATCGACTGCGCACGCTCGAACCCGGACGAGAACCTCATCGACGCCCGGTTCCGGAACCGGAACCTCCCTGGCCACGAGCGGCCCACCAAACTCTTCAATCACCATGGCACGCATCGTCGACATCGGCGGATCGTACCAACGGTGCCGACCGCGCGCCTTCTCTTGGCGATTAGGTTGGCGCCATGCCACTTGCACCGACCGTCACCACATTGACCTGCTTTGACTGCGGGAATCAACAAGATGCGAACCATCTGACCACCGTCTGCGCTGCGTGCGCGATGCCGTTGCGGGTCGACCTTGATTTGAAACCGACGCCCCCGGACACGCTTATCGATAGCC
>CAWIFX010000031.1:0-74835 GCA_963835515.1 uncultured Acidimicrobiia bacterium
CGCCCGCCTCCGGCGCCAACTTCAGTCGTACTTCCTCGAAAAGTTTCATGGCACATCCGTCGACTATCACCTGAACCTCGCCGAGGCTACCGCCGCCCAGATCCACTTCACCATCTGGGTCGACGAGGACGGAATCCCAGAAGTACCTTTTGGCGAACTCGAAGCCGACGTTCGCCGCATGGCGAGATCGTGGCGCGACCAGGTCCACGACGCTCTGGTCGAACGTGGAGCCGATGCGGAGCGTCTATGCGCTCTGTGGTGTGATCAACTTCCCGAGTACTACCGCTCGTCGACTCCCTTGGCCATCGCCGCAATGGACCTTGAGAATCTTGATGCCCTGGCCACCTCGGGGGGCAAATTCCGCGTTGGCGTCCACAACGAACCCGGCCATACCTTCGGCGAACGCCTTACCCGCATAACCCTTTATCGAGAAGGCGAGAAACAGACGCTCACAGAGCTGGTCCCGGCGCTTGAAGACCTTGGCCTACAGGTCGTCGAGGAAGTACCGACCCGGGTGCGCACCGGCCAGTACTTGCACGATTTCGGGGTGCTGGATAAGGACGGCGAACCACTCGATGCCGACGCGGTTGGTGAGCGTATGGCCGCCGCCCTCGAGGCGGTTTGGTCGGGCGCCAGCGATTCGGACACATTGAGCGGACTCATCGTTGGCGAAGACCTCAACCATCACCAGGTCGAAATACTTCGTGCCTATCGGACCTATTGGCGGCGCATTCGCCCGGTCTTCACTGAGGGCTACATCAACGAAGCTCTCCTTCGCTACGGAGAAATCGCCGGTGACGTCGTCCACCTATTCGAAGACAAGTTCGATCCTGAACGGGAAGCGAACGACCTCGATGCGGCCGCAGAAGCGATTCTGATCAAGCTCGACGCGGTTCCATCGGCGGACGACGATCGAATCTTGCGAGCCCTCGTGAGCCTTGTGCAAGCCACCATGCGCACCAACTATTACCAACCAGACCGTCGCGTGCTCAGCCTCAAGATGCGTTCCGCATTGGTGCCAGACATCCCCGCCCCCCGTCCCCTCTTCGAGATCTTCGTGCTTGGCCCCCACTTGGAAGGTATTCATCTGCGGGGTGGCATGGTGTCCCGGGGTGGACTACGAGCCTCGGACCGTCGCGAAGATTATCGAACCGAAGTACTCGGACTCATGAAAGCTCAGATGACCAAGAACGCGGTCATCGTTCCAGACGGCGCGAAAGGTGGATTTGTCCTTCGCAACCCTCCTATCGATCGCGACGAACATCGCGAAGCCGTGCAAACCCAATATGAAGAGTTCGTGGCCGGCCTTCTCGACGTAACCGACAACCTGGTCGACGGGAAGGTGGTCCATCCACCCGCGGTCCGCTTTTACGACGGCGACGACACGTACCTGGTCGTGGCTGCCGACAAGGGAACCGCCACATTCAGCGACCTGGCGAACAGCATCGCCGCCCGCTACAACTTCTGGCTCGGCGACGCATTCGCGTCAGGTGGTTCAGCCGGGTACGACCATAAGGCCCTGGCGATTACCGCCAAAGGTGCTTGGGAGTCGCTGAAGCGGCACTTCGGTGAGCTGGGCCTCGATCCCGCCGATGACGAGTTCCGGGTCATCGGTATTGGAGACATGTCGGGCGATGTGTTCGGCAATGGCATGCTCCTGTCCGACAAGATCAAGCTGGTGGCCGCCTTCGACCATCGCCATATCCTGATCGATCCAGATCCCAACCCCGCCAAATCCTTCGCGGAACGCCAACGTCTGTTCAATATGCCGCGTTCGTCCTGGGATGACTACAACCGAGATCTCATTTCCGCCGGTGGCAAGATCTGGCCGCGGTCAGCCAAGACGATCACCCTAAGCGAAGCAGCCCGTGAGGCGATCGGTACTGACGTTGAGGAGTTCACACCCACTGCGCTCATTTCGGCGATTCTCAAGGCGCCCGTCGATGTCCTCTGGAACGGCGGCATTGGAACCTATGTCAAGGCCTCGACCGAGTCGCATGAAGAGGTTGGTGACCGGGCCAACGACGGTCTGCGGGTCAACGGCTCCGACCTCCGGACCCGGGTTGTCGCCGAGGGCGGCAATCTGGGACTAACCCAGCAGGCTCGCATTGAGTTCGCCCACAACGGTGGAAGTATCAATACGGACTTCATCGACAACTCGGGAGGAGTCGATTGCTCAGACCGCGAAGTCAATCTCAAGATTCTCCTGAGAACCGCGATGGATGCCGGCCGGCTCACGCTTGAGGAGCGCGACGAACTGATCGCCAGTGTCGCCCCTGACATCGTCAAAGGGGTCCTCTACGACAACTACCTCCAGGCCCAGATTCTTTCCCAGGAGGTCCGTAGCTCGGCGCCACGACTGGACGCCCACGAAGATCTGATGGCCGAACTCGAGGCCGAAGGGATCCTCGATCGAGCCATCGAGGGGCTCCCAAGCACCGAACAGATGGCCGAGAAACGAGCGGCAGGCCAAGGTCTCACCCGGCCCGAACTGGCTGTCCTCCTCGCCTACTCCAAACGCAGTCTGCTGGAGGCAATCGAGAGTTCCGTGCTGCTCGACGACCCCTACTTCGACGTTGACCTCCGCGAGTATTTCCCACCAGCGGTGACCGAGCGATTCGGCGATCTGATCGCCCAACATCCTCTTCGTAACCGCCTCATCGCCACGATCCTCTGCAACGAGGTCCTCAACTCCGAGGGTCCGACATTCGTGTCTCGACTCTGCCAGCGGGTGGGCGCGGAGAAAGCCGAGGTGATCAAGGCTTATCGCATCGCCCGCGAGTCCAGTGGCGTAACCAAGCGGTGGGATGCGATCGAGGAGCTATTCGACGTCGTCGAAACCGGGATCTGGCACAAGCTCATGTCGGGAGCCGACGCTCTCGTCGCAGCCCTCACTCGCCGCTATCTGGCTGAAGTGAAAGAACGGACCTTGATCGGTGAAGTGATCTCGAGCTCTGTCGACGGCTATGTAGCAATCGAAGCGATCATGGACGGCGGCGGATCTGATCGCTGGCGGACCATCCGGGCCAGCACCATCGACCATCTCGTCATCTCAAACGTGCCGCTCGACGTTGCCAAGTGGTACGCGTACGGACCGATCTTTGTGCACGCCCCTGGGGCGATTCGACTCGCCCAACGATACGACCGTGATCCGCTTGAGTGCCTCCAGGTCATGCTTGCAGTCGGCGAAGCCGTGAGGCTTGATCGACTCGACGAGGTCCAACAGAACTTCACCCCGAGGGTGCCATGGGAGCGGTGGGCAATCCAGAGCATCATGGACGACCTGATCGGACTCCGGCGACGACTGGGAGCCGCGGTTCTCAGGAAGGGTGAAGGTCTTACCGGCGAGGAGGCCGTAGCCGCCTACGTGAAGCGGCACGCGCAGCAAATCGCCAGGATTGATCGGGTCATGGCGAGCTTCGAGACCGCCTCCCATGATGACCTGACGCCCATGATTGTCGCCGTCCGCCAGGTGCGCACGTTGCTCGCTTGAGCAGTGTTATACCAGCGATGTCATAACTTGGCGATGCGCTCCAACGCCGCGCTCAGGGTGCGTTCGTCCTTACAGAACGCAAATCTCACGAGATGGTCGCCCTCCGTGGATCGGTGATAAAAAGCCGAGGGCGGAATGGCTGCCACGCCAATGTTTGTGATGAGATGCTGGACGAACTCCACGTCACTGGCGAAGCCGAACGATCGATGGTCGGCCAGAACGTAGTAAGCGCCTTCCGGGGCGGCCACTTGAAACCCGACGGATTGCAGCCCAGCGACGAGCGTGTCGCGTTTGGACAGGTACATCGACCGCAGCTCAGAAAAATACGTCTCAGGAGCTCGCAGAGCGGCCGCCGCCCCGTGCTGCATGGGATTCGGTGTCGTGAACGTCAGGTACTGGTGCGCCGCTCGCACCGCCCGGGTGAGCGGTTCAGGACCAATTGCCCAACCGGTCTTCCAGCCGGTCACCGAGAATGATTTGCCGATCGACGACAGCGTGAGCGTCCGGTCCCACATCCCCGGAAGTGTCGCCATGCGGATGTGCTCGGCGCCGTAGGTGATGTACTCATAGACCTCATCCGTCACCGCGATCACCTCGTGCTCCTGGCAGAGCTCGGCGATCAGCGTCATCTCGGCGCGATCGAACACGCGCCCGCTCGGATTATGGGGAGTGTTCACCACAATCATGCGGGTTCGAGGGCCGAACGCAGCTCGTAGCTCGGCTTCGTCAAACCGGAAGTCAGGTGCGTGAAGCGTGACGTATCGGGGGACGCCTCCGGCCAAGGCACATCCAACCGGGTAAGCGTCGTAGGTCGGCTCGAACAGGACAACTTCATCACCAGGGTTGAGGTAACCGAGGAAGGTTGACGCAAGCGCTTCGGTGCAACCTGAGGTGACGGTGATCTCCCGGCTCGGATCAACCTCGATACCGCTTACCTCCATGAAACGGTCGGCGATGGCGCGCTGAAGGATGCCAAGACCCATCGAAGGCGGATACTGATTCGACTCGTGCAACAAGGCTTCCCGCGCCGCTTCTTTGACGAAATCCGGACCCTCCCAGGAGGGATACCCCTGCCCGAGATCGATGGCCTGGTGCTCGTGTGCCAGGGCGGTAATCGTCGTGAAAATGGTGGCCCCGAACGGAGCCAGGCGATCAGCAACCATACCTGGACGACTGTAGCCGCACGTGCGGTTCGGAGCGCCGACCTCAATTGTCGCCTGGTTGACATTCTTTGGGCGATGCGAGCTCGTGTCACGTTAGAGCAGGTACACCTTCTAGGAGACGAAAATGATTGACACACTCCGGACCTTCTTTGATTCACTGCTCGACTATCCAGACGTACCGCTCCTGCTCGTTCGGCTCGTCGTGGGCCTGGTCTTTGTCGTAGCGGTCCGTAACAAGCTCAAGGACGTCCCTGCCTTTGCTGAACACAACGGACTGAGCGTCCCTGTGGCGTGGGGGCTGGTATTCGCCGAAACCGCCGGCGGCATCGGCTTCATTCTCGGCATACTCCCGCAACTGGCTGCTCTGGTCATCATGGGATCCATGGTCGGTTCGATGTCCTTCCACATCTTCAAATGGAAGAGCAAGTACTGGGCCGCTTCGGGAGGCTGGGAGTACGACCTGATGATCTTCATCATGGCCTCAGTCATTCTGGTGAGCGGCGGAGGCGCTATCGCTCTGTGGCCGTCACTCTGAGATCAGCCGCGACAAACCCTCGGCACAACAACCAGGTTCCTCGGCGGACGCGCCGCGGCCGAGGCGCCTGGTTGCCACGCATCCGATAACCTAAACCTCCGGAGAAAACCAGCGTCGGCTGCGCAAGTCGGGTCTCGATCCGCGAGACTTGTTCGGGCGCAAGGACTCAAGAGCGAGAGAAGCATGGCAGGCAAAGTAGTCATCGTCGGCGGAGGCATCATCGGTGCACTCACCGCGTATCACCTCACCAACCTGCACGGTTGGACAGAGGTAGTCGTCATCGACCAAGGGGATCTGCCCTACAACGCCGGATCTACATCCCATGCTCCAGGCGGCGTGGTGGCGGTGAGCCACAACCAGACCCTCACCCGGATGGCTGTCTATTCCTCCGACCTGTACGGGAGCCTCAACCAATACGATGACAAGCACCGTCACTATTCGAAGGTTGGCGGGTTGGAGCTCGCCCGAACCGACGAACGGATGGAAGACCTCGTTCGCCTCCACGGCGAATGTACCGGGTGGGGCGTCGAGACCCACCTGCTGAGTCCTGAAGAGACCGTTGAGCGAATGCACATTCTCGACCCGACCGCGTTCGTCGGTTCCCTGTTCGCACCGAAATCAGCCCAAATAAAGGGTTATCACGTGGTGGGCGACCTTATGAAGCGCAGCCGGGCTCGCGGTGCCAGCTTCCATGCGCACACGAAGCTCGAGTCCATTCTGCGCTCGAACGGTCGGGTGCGGGGCGTGACCACGAACAATCCTGCCTTACCGCGCATCGACTGTGACCATGTAGTGATCGCCGCCAACATCTGGACTCCGGCGATTCGGGACGCGTTCGGATTTCAAGTGCCGCTGATGGCCTACCAGCATCCGTACGCGATCACCTCTCCCCTTCCCGAATTGGCTGAATACAGCCCCGGCAACCTCGACGCCGAAATGAGTTTTCCCCTCCTGCGTGATATCGACAGTGCCATGTACTACCGCAAACACTGGGATGCGATGGGGATTGGGTCCTACCACCATGCCCCACAGATGGTCCGTCCCAGCGATGTTGGACCATCGGCTATGCGGCCCTTCACGCCCGACGATTTTGTCGAGCCATGGAAGCTCGCCCAGGAACTCATCCCCATGCTGCGCGACAAAGAACCCGAGTTCGACACCGCCTTTAACGGCATGTTCGCCTTTTCGGCCGATGGCATGCCGATTATCGGAGAGTCAAGGGAAATCAAAGGACTCTGGTCAGCGAACGCCGGGTGGATAACTCATGCCGCCGGGATCGCCAAGTCGCTCGCCGAATGGATGACAACAGGTGAAACAGAGTGGGATATGCGAGCCTGCAATCTGTACCGGTTTCAAAGCCACGTCACCACGCCGAAGTTCATCGAGCGGATCACGAAAAAGAACTATCGCGAGATCTACGACGTCGTTCACCCTCGTCAGCCCAACAGCGATCCTCGGGAGGTCCGCCTCACCCCGATGCACAGCCGCCATGTCGAGGCAGGCGCGTCCTTCACAACATTCGCCGGGTATGAGCTTCCGAACTGGTTCGAGTCGAACGAGGGCCTGGTCAAGAAGTACCAGGACCGGATTCCGGAGCGGACCGGGTACGCCAGTCCAAGTTCTGGTCACCGATCGTCGGAGCGGAACACCTGGCCGTCAGGGATACCGCCGGATTGTTTGACGTGAGCGGATTGTCCATCATCGATGTCGCCGGATCGGGTGCGAGCAGATTCGTCGACTACCTCTGTTCAAACCGCATGGACGGGCCGGTTGGACGGGTGACCTATACCTGCTGGCTCACCCGATCAGGCGGAATCAAACGAGACCTGGCCGTGGCGCGAATGGATCAGAACCGCTATTGGATGTTCGTCGGCGAGGGAACCCTCCCCCAGGACCTCGATTGGGTGCAACGTAATGCTCCTGCAGACGTCGCCGTGTCGAACATCTCGGGGTCCTACGCTGGGATTGGACTGTTCGGGCCCAACGCTCGAAAGATCCTCCAATCACTCACCGAAGCCGACCTCAGCGACGAAGGTTTCGGGTACTACACCGGCCGTTGGATCGACATCGGGTACGCAAGGGCCTATGCGATGCGCATCTCCTATGTGGGTGAACTCGGCTGGGAGCTACACGTGCCGACCGATTCGAGCGTTCAAGTCTGGGACGATATCCGCCGGGCTGGCGAGCAACACGACCTCGTTCTGGCCGGATCGGCCTGCATGGACTCCTTGCGGATCGAAAAGGGTTATCGCCTGTGGGGGGCAGACATCTACACAGAATATGACGTGTATGAGGCGGGACTCGGATGGACCGCCCGACTCGCCAAAGACGATTTCATCGGGCGGGCAGCCACGATGGCAGCCAAAGAAGAGGGCCTGGCCAAAAAACTCGCGTGCATGAGCATTGACGATCCCGCCTGTGTACCGACCGGCTACGAAGCCATCCTGCACAACGGTGAACCAATCGGGAATGTAACGTCTGCCAACTACGGGTACTCGGTGGGGACCACTATCGCTTACGGGTACCTACCGATCCGCCAGAGCGACCCGGGGACGATTCTCACGATTCGCTTCCTTGGCAAAGACTACGAAGCAACCGTTATGTCGGAGCCGCTTTACGATCCAAGGATGGCCAAGGTCCGGGCATAAGGGCCACGTCTCAAACCTGATCAGCACCCGGTCAAGAGTTTCGACGCGACTTTTTGTCACAGCCGTTTGAGACAATCGAGCTATGTTCGAAATGTTGGAAGAACGGACGATAGAGCCAGTGGTTAGCGCCTGGAGTCCGGACGGGTTGGACGAGATCGAACCTGGCATGTTTCTCGCCGGGATCTTGTCGTCGTTGTCGGTCTCGGAGTTGTCGGGCCATGACCGCGTGTTCGTATTGCGTGCTCAACAACGTATGGCCTCGTTCTATGAGGCGCAGCTAGCTGAGACTATGACCGCCATAGAAGACCATTGTGCCCAACTGTTCGATGGCGACGTTGAAGTTGCTCATGATGCCGCGTCGGCCGAGATCCGATGTGCCCTCAATCTGACCCGGCGTGCCGCTGATAGTCATCTCGATTTTGCCCTAAACCTCCGCCACCGCCTGCCCGTCGTGTGGGATGCGCTCCTGACTGGTTCGATCGATGTCCGTCGAGCCAAAACCATCGCCTATGAAACAGCTCACCTGCCCGATGAGACCGCACGACTGATTGTCGACCAGGTCATGGCCGAGGCGCCCCTCCTGACGACCGGCCGGATTGCGGCCCGGCTCCGCCGGCTGTCGATCGACGCAGCGCCTGACGAGGCGAAAGATCGCTACGAGCATGCTGTTGATGGCCGCAAGATTGTCCTTACTGCGACAGATCAGGGCACCGCCACGATCGGCGCGTATGACCTCCCACCAGATCAGGCTGCCCGGGCTGTCGACCGAATCAATCGGATCGCTAATTCGTTACGAGTTGCCGGCGAGAGGCGCGGCATGGACCAACTCCGCGCTGACGTGTTCCTCGACCTTCTCAACGGCGATGAACCTGGCACAAGCCACGAGATCAAACGGAGAAGGACCAAATCGCAGCGCAACAAGGCAGGCATCGTGGACATCCGGGTGGATCTCGTAACCCTGACCCGCCTGGCAGATCATTCAGGGCAACTGGCCGGCTATGGACCGGTCATTGCCGATATCGCTCGCCAGGTTGCCGAAGACAATTTCGGCCAACAGTGGCGTTTTGCAGTAACCGACGAAACCGACCAAATCATTGGATCGGGCATAACCAGACGGCGCCCGAAGGCGGCGCTGCGGAGGCACGTCGAAACCAGAAACCCAACCTGCGTTTTCGACAACTGCCGCCATCCGGCATCGTCCTCCGATGTTGACCACACGACACCCTGGTCCGAAGGCGGCAAGACCGCCAAGGAGAACCTCGATCCACTGTGCCCACACGACCATTATCTGCGTCACAAGGCTGGCTGGACCTACCAGCGCAACTCCAACGAAACCATCACCTGGACCAGTCGGCTAGGTCACACCTACACCAACAAGCCTGACCCGCCATGATCTGAGAGCGCGAGCCCGTCGGGCAATCCCTAGGGTAGGTTCGGCTCGATACGGCAGACAGAGCAACGAGGCGGAAGACTGAGCATGGAAGAGCCCAAACGAACCCGGCGCGGACGAGCCGGACATGCCTCAGAGCCGCTGCCAAAAGCGGTACAACCGCTCATGCGGATCCCGGCCTACAACCTGGGGACCGATGAACAACTCGACCTCGTCCACCACTACTCGATGCGAATCCTCGAAGAAGCCGGAATCGCTTTCTACGACGAAGAATCCCGGGCAATCCTTCGCCAACACGGGGTGACCGTAGACGACGACATCGCCCGATTCGACCGCGAACTGATTGGCGAATACCTGGCCAAGGCACCCAGCGAGTGGGTGCACGTAGCCCGCAACCAGGCCAACAACGTGGTCATGGGAGGCAACCACATCGTGTTCGCTCCGGTGGCCGGCCCGCCATACGTTGAAGACATCTCGGGCGGTGGCCGCCGGGAAGGCACGCTCGCCGACCTGATCAACTTCATCAAAATGGCCCAAACCTCACCATATATCCACAATCAGGGCACCGAGATCGTCACCCCCAACGACGTGGCCTATCAGGAGCGGCACCTCGATATCGTCTACAGCCACTTCAAATACGGTGACAAACCAACCATGGGTCAATATCCGATCGGAATGTGCGCGCAGGACTCCGTGGACATGGCCCGCATCGTCTTCGGGAGTGACTTCGTCGAGAACAACACGGTTCTGCTCGGCGTAGTAAACGTCTCGTCACCACGCCGCCTCGACGACCGCATGCTGGGACTCATGAAGGCCTACAGCCGATCAGGGCAGTCACTCGTCATGACCCCGTTCATTCTTGCCGGCGCCATGGGTCCGGCCGCAGTGCTGGGAACGGTGGCCCAGGCCAACGCTGAAGCCGTCGCCGCCATCGTCTTTGCCCAGATGCTCAACCCGGGGACCCCTTGCGTCTACGGCCCATTCCTGGCTGCAGTCGACCTCCAATCAGGCTCCCCCGTGTTCGGATCTGCAGAGTCGGTCCTCGCCCAGATGCTCGTCGCCCAGATGGCCCGCCGATACAACCTTCCGTTCCGGGGAGCCGGCACGTACGTCTCGACCAAAACGGTCGACGCCCAGGCCGGATACGAATCGGTCATGTCGATGTTTTCTTCCCTGCTGGTTCGTTCCAACTTCGTATTGCACGGGGCCGGATGGCTCGAGAACGGGCTCACCTCCGGATACGAGAAGTTTGCCTGGGACAACGAGATGCTGGGCGTTTTTCAACGCCTACTCGGTGGGGTGTCCTGGGAGGAAGAGGAATGGGCGATGGAGTCGATCCTCAACGAGGTGCCTCCCGGCGGCCATCACCTCGGCACCGCCCACACGCTCAAGCGTTTCCGCACTGCCTTCCACCGGGCCGACGTGTTCGACTACCAGTCCTACGAGCAGTGGAAGACCAACGGGTTCCCATCTGCCGTTGAGCGGGCCTCATCAAAAGCCCAACAACTCCTCGATTCGTACGAGCAGCCGCCGCTCGACGCGTCGATCGACGAGGAACTACTGGCGTTTGTGGCCCGCCGCCGAACCGAAGTACTGCCAAGCGACTTCGAGTAACAACGACACAGAAGGCATAAACTGATTAAACCATCCGGCTTGGTCCGGTGTGTGTTCAGTGAAATGGTGCCCGTGACCTACAGCCCGCAAGTCATCTCGTTTGAGACCTTCTACCGGACCGAATATGGCCCGATGGTTGCCCTGGCGACCGCCGTAGGAGGCAACCCTGGCGTTGGCGAAGATATCGCCCAGGAAGCTCTGATTCGCGCCCACAAACATTGGGAACGGATCTGCTCATACGAACGACCCGGGACCTGGCTACGTCGCACCACGATCAACCTGGCGCTCAATGTCCGGCGTGGATCCCGCCGCCAGCGAGTAGCCGTACAAAGGCTTGGAAGCCGCCCTGCCGACCCGGTCGAGATTGTTCTCGGAGACCCCGCAGTCTGGCAGGCAGTGGCGGCCTTGCCGGCCCGCCAACGAGCAGCAGTGGCCCTCCACTACCTCGAGGACCGATCGATCGACGAGATCGCCGGCATCCTCGAATGCTCACCGAACACCGCCAAAGCCCACCTTCATCATGGTCGACAGACTCTGGCCAGCCACCTCAAGGAGAATCAGCAATGAGCGAAGACCGGATCCGCCGGGCATTCGACGACTTGAGCCGCCAGGCCAGACAAGCCAACCCGGATGACTCCTTAGGAGCCCTCATGAACCCGGAAGAAAACACCAAAAACCGCTGGACGTATCTGGCTGCAGCCGCCGTCATCGTGCTCGTGCTCGGCTCGGTCGCCTTCGCCTTGAACGCCAACCGGTCCCGAGACGTCGTTTCGCCGCCAGCCAGCACAACCGTCACCACTCCCGGATCCGCCGAATCCACCATCCCGTCGACGGACTCGACCGTCCCTGGCCAATCCACAACGACCACTGCACCCGACACATCAACAACAACCACCACTCCGACGACGACGGTGGCGGCAAGCCCGGCCGTTGGCTGGCACGTCGTCGACGTCGCCAGCAACGATGTACTCAATGTGCGTCAATCCCCGACCGCTGGCTCCCCCATCGTCGGCACCCTGGCCTACAACCAGGAGAACGTGACCGTAATCCCTCGAGCGGGGAATCCGATCGGTGGAGCCGCCTGGTACGGGGTCCGACTCAGTGACGGAACCGAAGGGTTCGTCAACAGTCGGTACCTCGCCCATCCGGCAAGCTGGGACGCCGGTATCGCCAGCACCCCATGCACAGCCGGCCAAAGCTCAGGTGAGGCGACCGCTTCTACACCAAGTGGTGGAGATGCCTCGGCCGTAGTTGGATTGTTCCAGGTGAAAACCGACGACTGCGACCGCTACATCATCGTGCTCGGGAAAGACAGCGTAGATGTGTTCGAAACAGCCAACACATTGGGTGGCGGCGACGTTCGCGTGACCAGCGGAGCCACCCGGGTCACGGTGGAATTGCCCTCTGCGATAACCGGAGTTGCCCCTCAGGCGACCAACGCCGATTTCACAGAAGCCCTGGCACTCACAGTCCTGCCGATCAACACCACCGGTGGCGCCGACGACCTTGAGGTGCGTTTCCTGCACAGTTCGTCGCGAGTCGCCGGGGTTACCGTGCTATCCAACCCGGCCCGCATTGTCATCGACGTCCGTTCAACCCCAACGGGCACCGGACTCGACTACGCACCGGTAATCGGGACAGGCAACACGATCCTTGAGCATCCGGTCGATCAGTCAGCAGACAAAGTCGGCGTTGCGCACTCGTTCAGCGTGACCGGCTATGCCCGCTGGTTTGAGGCCCAGGGGTATGCCACAATCACCACGCTTGACGGCGCCCGGCCGACCGATATCTCCTGGTCCGGTCCGTCGATGGTCTCAGCCAACGGGAATATGGCTTCGATCTACGCCTTATACATCCCGACCTGGGGTGAGTTCACGTTCACGGTCGATCTTCCCTCGGGTGGCTACGAGCTATTCGTTGGCGAGGATTGCATGAGCGGGGTGGACGACACAAGCCAACCGTGCGGCGTCAACGAGACATTTGACGTGGCTCCCTAGCCCCCTGACCACCACCTGGCCCCGGACGTGGCATCATTGCCCGTCCGGGCCAGTTTCACGTAACCGAGGAGACCGATGACAACGCCAGAGAAAAACGGTCGCAGCTACGTAGCTGTAGCCGCTGCAGTTGCCTTCCTCGTTGCCGCCGGTTGGTTTGCCGTCAAAGCGCTCGGCGGTCCGGCCACCGTGGCGGTCGGGCCCACGGCCAGCATCCCTGCGGGTGCGCTGACCACGACGACCATCCCGAGCACGACCCTTGCCCCTTCAACAACAATCCCCACGACTACGTCGTCGCCCGCCACCTCAACAACCTCGTCGACAACTGAAACGACAGTCGAATCAACCACGACAACGACCCGCGGCCCGGATACGGCAACGAACGTCGGTTGGTATGTGGTCGGCGTGGCGCCCGGCGACGTTCTCAACGTTCGCGCTGCCCCCACCGTCAACGCCGAGGTGGTCGGCATTCTGCGACCTAATCAAGACGAGATCACCGTGTTGCCCATGGCCTCGAACCCAATCGGAGAGACCGCTTGGTATGGTGTGCGTTTGCCGAGCGGAGCTGACGGGTTTGTAAACAGCCGGTACCTTGCCCACCCCAATCAGTGGGACGCCGGCATCAAGGCTTCTCCATGTACGGCTCAGACGGCCACCGGGTCGGCAACAGCCACCACTCCGACAACCGGGGATGCTACGGCTGTCGTCGGGCTCTTCCAGTTTCAAACCGCGACCTGTGATCGCTACGTGATCGTCCTGGGAAATACCGACGGATCAACCTTTGAAGCTGGCGACGTTCTTGGCGGCGGGGACGTCGTCGTGACAAGCGGAAAAACGCGGGTTTCCGTCAGCCTTCCGGCCACCGTCATCGACGTCGTACCCCAGGCTACCAACGCCGACTTCAAGCAGGCGCTCGCCATGACCGTGGTCCCGGTCGGCCAAACGGAAAGACTGGAAGTCCGTTTCCTCCACGAACTTGGGCGAGTCGCGGGCATTACCTTGCTGTCAAACCCGGCCCGAATCGTGATCGATGTTGCCGAAACACCGATCGGCACTGGCCTGGACTTCCGCACAGTCGTCGAAACCGGTAATACCGTGCTTGAGCATCCCGTCGATCAATCCACCGACAACATCGGCGTCGCTCGCAGCTTCACGCTCACGGGATACGCCAGGTGGTTTGAAAGCCAGGGGTATGCCACGGTGCTGACCAAAGATGGGGAGGACCCGGCAACGATCACTTGGTCTGGACCATCATTGGTTTCCAGCAACGCGGGATTCGCTTCGCTGATGGCACCCTATTTGCCGACCTGGGGGGAATTCGTCGTGACCGCCGACGTTTCACCCGGCAAGTATCGGCTATTTGTCGGAGACGACTGCATGAGCTCCATCGACGACACAATCCGACCCTGCGGGGTCACCGAGTCGTTCGAGGTCCTGCCCTAAAGCACTAGCTCGGCCAGCGTACGTAAGGTTGCCAGATCGGTGACCGAGACGAGCAACGTCGACACGTTCGAGGACTTCCAGACCTCCAGCCGATCACGCACCATGTCACGAGTGCCCACCAGGTTCACTTCATCGAGAAGTCGGTCAGGGACCGCATGCAATGCCGCCATCTTGTCACCGGCTAAGTACAGATCCTGAACACGCGCAGCTGCCTCGGCGTACCCATAACGTGCGGCAAGGTCGTTGTAGAAGTTGCGACCCTTCGCTCCCATGCCACCCACGTACAGCGCAGCCTGAGGGCGGAGCTTGTTGCGGGCACCTTGAACGTCATCGGAGATAATGACGGCCAGGCTGGGGGCGACATCGAAAGGCTTATCGGAATCTGCAGCCCTGGCGAAACCGGACGACAGGCTCGGCCCGAACACTTCTTGGGCGCGTTCTGGCGAATAGAAGACGGGCAACCAGCCATCGGCGATCTCGGCAGTCAAAGAGACGTTCTGCGGTCCGATCGCTGCGAGATAGATGGGAACGGCCGACCGCAGCGGATGGGTCATGAGCGTCAGGGGCTTGCCAAGCCCGGTGGACCGCTCACCCGCGAAAGGGATCTCATAGTGGGCACCGCGGTGGGTTAGCGGACCTTCCCGTCTCAAGATGTCGCGAACGATGGTCACGTACTCTCGGGTCTTGCCCAGCGGCTTCCCGTACGGCTCCCCGTGCCAGCCCTCCACGACCTGCGGCCCCGACAAGCCGAGGCCAAGCAGCAGTCGGCCGGCGGACAACCTATCGAGGGTGGCAGCGGTCATGGCCGTCATCGCCGGTGTTCGGGCGGGCATCTGGAGGATGCCCGATCCGAGCTTGATGGCGGACGTGCGTGCCCCGATCCATGAGAGAACGGTGACCGCATCCGAGCCCCACGATTCTGCCGCCCATACCGAGTCGTATCCGAGGCGCTCGGCCTCGAGCACCAGTTCCATGTCAGGGATTCGGTCGCGAGTCAAATACCCAAGATTGAGAGCCAGCTTCACCTGGTCCCCCCACCACAGAGCGGGCGAACTCCGACCTCGGTCGCCAGATGCGTCATCGGGATGTCATGAGGCTCGATCGGGAGCCGTTCGACCAACGCGTTGACGGTGGTAATCCCGACTTTGAGAACATCGGGCCTGCAACTCGCCAGCAGCCGGTCGTAGTAACCCCGCCCATGTCCCAGACGGCCTCCTGCCCGGTCAAAAAGAGCGCCGGGAACCAGCACGACATCGATCTCTCCGGGATCCACCTGTGCTGATCCCTCGACTGGTTGGCGGTAGCCCCATCGATGCGTTTCCATTATCGAAGTATCGGCGTGAACCGTCAGGGGTCCAGTTTTTGGTGTCCTCGTAAAGAGCAATCGGCCGGCGCCACGGACGGTGGCGACGTCTGGCTCCCCGGGCATCGACGCATACGTCAACACGACTGGATTGTCGAGCGAAACGAGGAAGGTTTCGATTCCCGAACGAATCAGGTCCTCACGAGGCGCCCAGTGCTGTGCGGCCGCCCATGATCGCCAGAGGTGTTTACTTGCCATGAGGGGCGAGACTAATGCTGGCCGACTACATTGAGCGACCATGATTGGTTGGGTCCGAACGGGACTGTTCATCGCGAGCGGATTCATCGCAACGATTCTCGTGTCGTTGGCACTGATTGCGGTGGCTGCCTTCCGACCGAATTCCCCGAAGCTTGACCAGATCCTCAGGTGGTGGAGTCGAACCTGGTTCAAACTTGGCGGTGTCGAGTTCTCCATCGAAGGAGCAGCCGTCGACCAGTCTCGGTCTTATGTCATTGTTTCGAACCATCAATCCAACTTCGACATAATGTCAAGTCTCCTTTCGGTGCCCGTTCCTGGCCGTTTCATGGCCAAGAAGGAGCTCTATCGGATACCGATCTTGGGATCAGCTATGAAAGCCACCGGCATGGTTAAGGTGGATCGATCGCAACATGGCGCCAGCGTCCATGCCCAGCTGACGGAAGCAGCGACGGCCAATACCAAAGCTTCCCGGAGTGTCATTGTCTACCCCGAAGGGACTCGCAGCCGAGACGGGAGACTCATGGCCTTCAAGCGGGGAGCGTTCGCTATCGCCATCGCCGGTGAACTGCCCATCCTGCCGGTTACGATCTTCGGCTCCTATGAAGCGTGGCCGCCAGGAGGGATAGTGCGAGGCGGACCCATCGTGGCTCGGATCAACGAGCCAATTGAGACAATCGGACTGACCAAGACCGATATCGCCGCGCTTGCCGAGCAAGTCCGCGACATCATCGCCAGGGAACTAGCTGATCTGAACGGCCGACTCTGAATGCACAAGTTTGGTCAGCAGATTCGTCAACGATGCGAGCTCGTCGTTGTCGAGCGTCTCCCCGAACCACTCAAGCAACATCTCTTCATGAGCGGGCAAACATCGCTCGTACACCTCAATACCGGCCGGCAACAGAACGGCGTACTGGCCACGACCATCCTCGGCGGCACTCTCTCGAGCAACCAGGCCCCGCTTCCGTAGGCGGTCGATGCGGCGGGTGAGTCCGGACCGGCTCGTGTACACCAGATCGGCAAGATGGCTCATACGCAACCGACCACGGGCCTGACTGAGGTGCTTAAGGATCTCGAACTCACCCGACGACAAACCGGCGACTTGCTCCAGCCGGCTATCGAAAGCACTCAGGGTGCGCGAGTGGGCACCATGGAGTGCGCGCCATGCGGCAAAGTCTTCTTCCATTTCGGTTCCCGTCCCAGGTTGCCCACCATGATGGTAGGCCGGTTTGCCGTGGGCCCCTCGCACAGACCGTGGCTAAATCCAATACCTTCCAGGTAACTAGTCAGTCATACAGGCCGGTTAGATACATTGCACCATTGCGGCGTTCACAGAGCACGGCACCCGCCGAAGTTACAAGCTGATACCTGTCCGCGTCCGCTTCCTCAGTCCACCACCGACCCGTTCGCCGCCAAGGTCCCGCCCAGTTCAAGACCGGTTCCCAGCGACTTCGTAACCGGACCCTGGTTGGCTGTTCCCCATCCCACTCGACTTCGATGCGTTGTTCACCGGGAGTAACCAACGCAGGTGACGGTCCCGGGGTCGCCCCCGGCCAGGGCGCGGGCACCTCAGTGACTTCGGGGGGTTCACCCCACCGATGCCAATTCACCCGATCAACCGGATCTCGACCACCTTGCGGGACCGCACCGAGCACCAGATCTGGACCAATCAGCGCTTGCACCCTGGCCAGGGCACGATCGGCCTCCATCACCGCCACGGTGTCTTCAAAGAACCCCAGTTGACGGCCCCCTCCTGAAACATCAGCCGGAGACAGTCGAAGCCGAACCATGCCGCCGGCTATGCCGTGCGACTCAATCCAGGCTCGCAGCTGCCACCACACTCGATCGGCAAGCATTCCCTCATCAAACGGATCAGCGTTCCTCCAGACCCGCACCCGGATTGTCCCGTCAGCGGCTTCGGCTTCGACTTCCACCCGGTGAGTGGCCGATCCGCTTCTACGCAACTCCCCCACCAACTCGGCGGCAACTGCCCGGGCGGCAAAGCCGACTTGCTCAAGAAGCTCCAACGGGCTTTCAAACCGTCGCTCAACAAATATGTCGACCGGCACCTGACGTGGTTGTGTTGAACGATCTTGCCCACCAGCCAGCTGGTGAGCTCGTAGACCCTCAGCTCCAAATCTCGACACCACCGTGTCCCTTGGCAGTTGTGTCAGTTGGCCGAGAGTCGATATACCCAACCAGCGGAACGTAGCAACCAGATCTTGATTGGTGAGTGCATCGATGGTTTCGTCGGTAAGGAACGCTGCATCGTCAACTACTGCGTACACCTCACCCGGCCGAGCTGTCGCAGCTGCGCGCCGTGCCGCAAACGGGCTGTTCGCAACACCAATCCGTGGGCGTTCCCGGGTCTCAATGGTCTTGGCAATGAGTTCGACCAGTTCACCTTCCCCGCCATAGAAGGACACGGCCCCAGCAATATCGATAAAGATCAATCCTGGTTCGGCTACCTCCACCATGGGCACCAGATCTTCCAGGCTGCGAACGACCGGCTCAAACCGGGCAAGCTCAGCGGGAATGTCCTGGTCGAGCACCAGACCACCCGGGCAAACCGCCTCGGCGCTGCGACGTTTCATCCCCCGAACCACTCCGGCATCCTGTGCGGCGATATTGGCCGCTACAACATGCTGCCGGTCAGCAACGACACACGGCTTATCCGACGGCGCGTCCTGGCGTAACAGTGCCCAGGTTTCCCACCAGATGCAGAGCACTCGTTCCATCGTCCTCAACTCCAAATCGTCGTTCCATTCCCCGAACCCCTTTGCCGGACGCATGCACAGAAAGACTTCGACCAACCAACCGTCCATGACCTTGATCCGGACCGGACCAGTTGACTGTCTCGGCCGCCAAACGCATATGGGCTATCCCCGCCGGCAATCGACCACTCATCGGCCGTAAGGCAACCGCGGCACGTTCTTGACGGGCTTTGGCTCCAAGGCGTCGCAGCACTTGATCGGGAATCCCGGAAGGCACTTCGGCATAGATGCCGCCAAGACCGGTAAGCAAAGCACCCAGCACTGAAGGCCACTGATCAACGTCCGAGCAGCGAATCACCGACAGACGGGCGGGGGGAATACCGACCTCCCAGGCAGCCACCGGGCAGAACCATCCGCGTGTATCAACGACAGCCACGGGCGCTCGACGGGCAATCTCGGCAAGCATCACCAGCGCCAATCGGGTGAGACCTGCCCCAACCACCCCTTCTAGACCAATAACCTGTCCGGGAACCATGGCCAACTCTGTGGCTCGTCCCGGCAAGGTGGTCGTATGGGTCGCAATCAGCGCGGCTAGCTCTTCTCGCGAAGCCGGATTGGCTTTTAGGTGAGCTTTTTGCTGCACCTTTTGTTCAAAAAGAGTCGCCGTTGCCATGTCCACTCGTAGAGGAGGGACACGCCATGATATCGAACATACGTTCGATCTGTCAAACGGCTACTCCAACTCGTCGATCGTCTTCGGCCAGTCATCTTTGAGAAGTCGTGACAACGAACGGTCAGCCAGTAGCTTGCCTCCGGTCTGACATGTCGCGCAGTAATTGGTCTCATTGCTGGAGTAGACAATCCGCTGCACCTTAGAACCACACACAGGACATGGCTCGCCGAATTTCCCGTGAACGGCCATGTCTGGCCGGAAGGCTGTCACCTTGTCGGGGAACTTATCTCCCACATCCTCACGAAGCCGATCAGTCCAATCCAGCAGCGAGGACCGCGTCGCCTCATACAGCCTGGTTATTTCATCTGGCGTGAGTTGCTGGGTTCGTTTGACGGGCGAAAGTTTGGCCTTCAGCAGGATCTCATCCGAATAGGCGTTGCCAATCCCCGAAAAGATACGTGGGTCGGTTAGACCCCGTTTCATCGTCCGATTCTCCCTCGTGAGGGCTGCCGCGAATTCGTCTCGAGTCGCCGTGAGCGGTTCAATTCCGCCACGATCATGTGCCATAACCGCTTCGAGTCCGCGCTCGAGGTGCAGGGAGGCCCGCTTCTTGGTGCCTTGCTCGGTCAGCATCAGGGTTCCGTCGGGAAAGTCAAAGGCGCACAATCCGACCTTGTTGGCGACGGCTTGACCTTTCTTTGTCCAGCGCAGCCTTCCGGCCACCATCAGGTGCAAGACCATGAACAAGTCGTTCTCCAACTCGAAGACAATCCGTTTGCCAATCCGTCGGAAACCGAGCACTTTCTTGCCTTCGACCGCCGACACTGGTGGATCATACGTTCGGAGGAGCGAAATCGAACGCACCCGGAGCTTTTCGAGCGTCTGGCCGACCGTATAGCGCTCGAGGGCCTCGATATAGACAACAATGTCCGGAAGTTCAGGCATCCGGGCAGCCTAGTTCCGGCCAGTCCCACGCGGCCGAGTGCTTGCTACGGATCGAGAGCCTGCGAGGCTACCGAGTATGAGAATCCTTCATCCCGTGGAGTAAGCACCGCCACCCGTTTTGTGTTCGGGTCGATGACATAGATCTCGGTACCGTCTGGGTTTACCGAGATCGTCGCATTGGCCCCTTGACCAAACCCGGTTGGTAAGTCAACGCAGATGGCGAACTGGTTGGCGAGTGACAAGACGTGAACGAAGCCAGCTAAGTGTGGATGATCGCCATGCTCGGAGACGTTCTGGCGGGTGTACACGGTGTACAGGAACTCGCCCGACGGGTGGTAAACCTGGTCGCGGCCGGTTCCTTGCATGTCTTCGTCCAACGGCTTCTTGTCCGGTCCGTAAACGTCGGCTCGCTCGCCGGTGGTCAGATCAATGTACGCGACCCGGTAGTACTCCGGACTCAGTGCCGGCCGATGGTCGATCACATAGAGGCCACGGCCGTCCGTCGAAAACGCCTCTGGCTCAAGATTGCCCGACTGATTCAGGTGACGGGTTCCCCCTGTCTCGAGGGTGACGACAACCACGGCTGTCTCCGACCGGCCGCCAGGCTCATAAATTGTCTCGTCAGCTTGAAGAGGGACGCCCAGCGCGACTCTGGATCCATCAAAGGAAACCGTGCGGACAGCCCAGTCCCCCTCGACAACCGCCTTGACCTTGAGCGTATCCGGTGTCGGACCAGCCAAAAGCTCGGTGGTTCCAGTGGCCGACACGACTCCGACGACTGTTGAGCCATCTGGCGAGGTGACGAGCGACGAAGGAGCGCCCACCACCGGCCCTTCAGGAGCCGCCGTGGGCAACTCAAATCGAACGATACCGAAAAAACCTACGAGGAGGGCCACAAGTGCAACAACACGAAACATGATTTAATCCTTGGTCGGATATGACTACTACCCCGGCAAGGGTCAATCGGTTCCAATGTCCTCGGCGATGGCGATGGCGGCGTCACGATCGAGGTTCACCTCTAACCGGTACTGGCGGCCATCGGCTCCAAGCCAGATCAGCACGTTGCCCGTCGACTCCGAGACGCCATCGGGAGTCGTCAAGAGGTGAGGACCTGGCAACCACAACCCTTGTTCGCCGGCGACCATCACAAACTCGACGCCGTCACCGGAAGCCAGCGTCTTCAGCGTGAACTCGTCTTGAATGGAAAGTATCGCCCCGGCCCCGGATGATCCGATCTCAGGCAACTGAGCGTTTGGCAGCCACATCCCACTAACCGTTTGTGCTCCTGATCGCAGCCACTCGTCTGGATCTCCGAGGGCAGCTGAAGAGGGTAAGTCGCCATCCAGTTCGGCCGCAGCAACTTCAGACGTGATCGTCTCGCCGACGAGACCGGACCGCTCCCCGATGGGCGCCGAGCCGTCGAATGTCACTGTGGTTGCACCCAATCCGAACCAGGCGCCTACGGTCGATCGTACCGGCTCGAGGAGGAACAGGGCTACCACGACCGCCAGGAAGGCGACGGCGACAGAAACTCGTTTCGACCGACGTTGAGGTACCAGTCGGCTGGCAATGGCTGGCCACAAGTCGACTTGGGGGACGTCGATTTCGATAGTCCGGAGGGTCTGCTCGAGGCGCTCGCTCATTGTCCGATCTCCGATCGCAACCGGTCGACCGCCCGGGCAAGACGAGACTTTACGGTGCCAGGACGGCATTTCAACACAATCGCCATGTCCGCTTCCGAGAGATCTTCGAAGTAGCGCAGAGCGATAACCAGACGGTCATCGGCGCGCATCCGATTCAGGGCATCGACGACCAACAGCCGATCGTCGGGTTCGGCGGTCGACTGCGTTGCAGGGGTCATGGATCCCACTTTCAGCGCCAGTCGCGCCTGGCGGCCCCGGGAGCGCCGCTGGTTTCGGGCCGTGTTCGCAGCGATCTGATAGAGCCACGGTTCGAACCGGGCGTCGGTCCGAAACGAGCCAAGACCCCGATGGGCTCGAATAAAGGTCTCCTGTGCGATGTCCTCGGCTCCTTCGACAGATCCTGACACGACCGTGGCGACGCGGAATACGCCACTCTGGTGACGGCGCACCAGGACCCCAAAGGCCGTGTTGTCACCCGCCTGAGCCCGAGCGATGAGCGTCGCATCATCTAGCTGGTCCATGTTGTCACTACTCATACACCAGCCAGGACCATTTCGTTCCGTCCTTCGGTCAGAGAAGGCGTTCAGCCCAGGCGTTCAGCGCAGGCGTTCGGGGCGGGTGTAGACCACAAGCGAGCCTTCTCGGACGAACCCGGCCAACGTAAGACCCACCCGGGCAGCCAGGTCAATCGCCAAAGAGGAGGCGGCCGAAACCCCACACACGATGGGGATGCCGGCCACGGCCGCCTTCTGCGCAATTTCGAACGAGACTCGACCTGATACGAACAAGATCGAGGTCGCGAAATCGAGACCTTCCGTCATCGCCACTCCGACGACTTTGTCCACGGCGTTATGACGGCCGATATCTTCGCGGATCGTCAACAGCTCGCCACTCGCATTGAAGAGCGCTGCAGCGTGCAAGCTGCCGGTGACATCAAAACCGCTCTGATGATCACGCATGGTGGCGGATAGCTGATTAAGAACCTCAATCGGAACGACCGGACCGGGCGGTAGATCGGCTGCCGAAATCAGCACCGCGTCGATCGAGGCTTTTCCGCAAACACCACACGACGACGACGAATAAAGATTCCGACGGAATTGTTCTGGATCTACAACGACACCAGCCGCTAGAACCAGCTCCCACCGGCCTTCTCCAAGGTCCAAAGGTTCCCCAAGCTCGTGCCCACCCAGCACAATCGCCTCCGTCACCGCAAAACCCCGGATGAGATCGGCATCGTCGCCAGGCGTCCGCATTAGCACCGCAATTGGCACCTCGCCGAGCCGGATCTCCAGAGGCTCTTCTACGGCAACCAGATCAGTGGTGTCGGACGAGACGTCACCAACAATGCGGCGTACGGGACGAGGAGTACTGGGGTTCATGCGAGTCTCCAGCGTACCCGCCACGGCGGGCGGCGGCAGCAGAGCCCAACAAGAAAGGGGCCTCCGAGTCCGGAGGCCCCTTTCGCTGATTGGTTGGCTCGACTAGAGGTCAGAACCGAATTCGTCCTCGAACGAAACCATTTTGCGGGCTGGCTGACTCGAGTTACCCGAGTCACTCTCGCTGGGTCGATCCGAAGCACTGTCGCGGTTTCCGCTGCGCTCACTGCTACTGCGATTACCACCACTACGGTTTCCGTCCCGGTTGCCGTCGCGGCTGTTGCCACCACGGTTGCCACCCCGATCGCCGCCACGGTCACGGTCACGACCGCCACGATCGCCACCCCGGCCACCACGGTCTCCGCCACGGTCACGATCACGGCCGCCACCACTGTTCTGCGACGGAGGACGATTCTTGGCCTCTTCGGAAGGCTCGATGCCCTCCGCCGGCTCAAGACTGACCTTGCCGTTGCGATCGATCTCACGAACGATCACCTTGACGACCTGGCCAAGAGCGAGGTAGTCCTCGACGTTTTCGACCCGACGATCACTATCGATCTTCGAGATGTGCAGCAAGCCGTCGCGTCCCGGAAGAATGTTCACGAACGCTCCGAAGCTGGTGATGTTCACCACTGTACCTTCGTAGGTCTCTCCAACTTCCGCCTCGGGCGGGTTGGCGATGGCCTCGATACGGGACTTGGCGAGCGCCAACTTCTCACTATCGGAAGCTCCGACTCGCACGATGCCGTAGGCACCATCTTCTTCGATCTCGATGGACGCACCGGTCTCTTCTTCGAGTTCCCGGATGACTTTGCCCTTGGGACCAATGACCTCGCCGATCTTGTCCTTCGGAATCCGAATGGATACGATCCGGGGAGCGTTGGGATTGAGCTCCTCGCGGGGACCAGGAATGGCTTCAGCCATGGCCGCCAGGATCTTCAACCGAGCATCTTTGGCCTGGTCGAGCGCCTTGGCCAGCACGTCGGCTGGAAGACCCTCGATCTTGGTATCAAGTTGCAGGGCCGTGATCGTGTCAGCGGTACCGGCCACCTTGAAGTCCATGTCACCCAGCGCATCTTCGGCGCCAAGAATGTCCGTCAAGGTGATGAACGTGTCACCTTCGTTGATAAGGCCCATGGCAATACCGGCGACGGGAGCGATGATCGGAACACCGGCGTCCATCAGCGACAACGACGATCCGCAGACCGAGGCCATCGATGACGAACCGTTCGATGCGAGAACCTCCGACACCAGTCGGTAGGCGTACGGGAAGTCTTCGGACGTCGGAATCACAGGGTGGACGGCCCGCTCAGCGAGCGCTCCGTGCCCAATCTCACGACGCTTGGGTCCCCGCATGAAACCGGTTTCACCCGTCGAGAACGGCGGGAAGTTGTAGTGATGCATGTACCGCTTCGACGTTTCGAGGTCGAGCGTGTCGAGCATTTGCTCCATCTTCAACATGCCAAGTGTTGTCACGTTGAGAACCTGCGTCTCGCCTCGCGAGAACAAACCGGAACCGTGTGCACGACCGACAACCCCAACCTCGGCTTTGATCTCACGAATGTCCGTAAGACCACGGCCGTCCAGACGGATGCCCTCGTTGATGACGCGTTCGCGCATCATCGTCTTGGCAACCTTGCCGAAGGCCTTCTTGGCCATCGCCAGTTCGTCAGCTTCAGCCTCGCCATACTCGGCAAGCACCTCGTCACGGGCGGCAGATTGAGCCAACCCTCGCTCCTTCTTGCCCTGGAGGCGGATGACGGATTCGAGCTTCGATGAGGCCAGCGCCTTCACCTTGTTGTAAACATCGTCGGTGAAGTCGACAGCAAACTCGTACTCGACCTCTTCGATGTCGAACATGCCGCGCAATTCGAGCTGCATGTCGATGAACTGGGCGATGTATTGCTTGGACTCTTCGAGCCCACGAGCGACTGCCGCCTCATCGGAGGTAGGGGCGCCATCCTGGGCGAGCCGTACACCGTTGACTGTGGAACCGGCCTCAACCATGATGATGTCAATGCCGCCGCTGTCGTTGCGCACTCCGGCAACGGTCAGTTCGAACACCGACTCGTCGATGTCGTCAAAGCTTGGCAAAGCGATCCACTCGCCGTCCTTCAACGCCAGGCGGACCGCGCCAACCGGACGCTCGAACGGAATCGAACTAACCGACAGGGCAGCCGAAGCGCCGTTGAGCGCCAGGATGTCGTAGGCCTGCTCTTCATCAACACTAAGAACGGTTCCAACGACGTGAGTGTCACAGCGGAAGCCTTCGCGGAAGTTCGGCCGCAACGGACGGTCGATAAGACGACACGTCAAAATCGCTTTCTCGGTGGCGCGACCTTCACGACGGAAGAACGATCCCGGGATCCGACCAGCGGCATACATCCGCTCTTCGATGTCGACCGTCAATGGAAAAAAGTCGGTCCCCTCACGCATTTTCTTGGAAGCCGTGGCAGCGACGAGGACTTCGACGCCCCCGAGGGTCACTTTGACAGCTCCGTCGGCCAACAGGGCCAACTTTCCAGCGCTCATGGTGACTTCTTTGCCACCAATTACGCCACGTACCTGCTTTTCGGGCACGGTTTCTCCTTTTTGTGATGGAGAAGAACCGCAATTGGCAGTGGTCACAGCTCCCGCGGGAGCGGTCTCCACTGACAATCGACAGGCTTTCTCCGATGGTATTTCTGAGGTGATCTCGGGGTTTCCCGAAACTACTTGGAAGAGGGTGACTCCCCCATAATCAAGAGAGCGGCCTATGGCCGCTCTCTCAAAGTCTTAGTGGCGAAGCCCTAGCGTGGCGATGAGCGCACGGTAACGCTCCACGTCCTGGCGCTTCAGGTAGTTCAACAGTCGACGACGCTTTCCAACCAGCATCAGCAAACCGCGCTGGGTGTGGAAGTCATGCTTGTGTTCACGCATGTGGTCGGTCAAGTGCTTAATACGCTCAGACAGCAGGGCAACCTGGACCTCGGGGGAACCCGTGTCAGAGTCGTGCTGGCCAAATTCGGAAATGATTTCTTCGGTGGTCTTCATGAATCCAATGTTTCTCGACATGTACGCCCGCTCGACAAGAGGTGGTGAGTGGGACGGCTGAAAGTGTAACAGGTCCTCGGCGTGTGCAAATTCGAGCGACTCATGCCCCGTTCGAGCGTCGAGGCTCGCGCCAGTAGGCGTAGGTGTAGGCCAGCTCAAAACCCACCGACTCATACAAAGCCCTGGCTGGGATATTGGCCACCTCGACCTGCAAAAAGGCCCGTTCTGCTCCCAGGCCAGCGCCCCAAGCGAGCAGGGAACCAAGGATTGTGCGCCCCAAACCCTTCCGTTGCGCGCCCGATTCGGTTTGCAGGTCGAAAATCCCGAGCCACTCGTCCATCACCACCGCTCGACCACGCCCGAATCCGCCCGGGAGTGACGCGATGGCCCGGGCGGCTGGTCCGTCGGCCCCGGGCAAAGCCTCCTCGATGAACACCTTGTCCTGCCGCTGAGGATCTCGTCGTGACAGCGGCATGATGCGGACCTCGGTAGGCGCTTCAGCCAGAAATGCGGATGATACGAGCAGCGGTTCGAGGTCGTGGCTTTCTCCGGGTACCGCAGCAACCTTGACCATGACCGACTTGCCATGTGATCGAAGAAACTCGCTGGCAACCTCAAGAGCCGAATCCAAGGTTCGTCCAGGATCGCCGATCGGGTAAATCGAGTTGGCCCGTCTGGCCGACGAAGGCCCAACGACCACGAACCACTCTCCGATCGGCTTCTTGATGAGTCCGGAGAACGCCTGCAATCCCCGGCGCTCAAGGTCGGCGATGTCAGCCGCTGTCACTCCAACGAAGCCTCAACCTCGATCTCGACCTTCCAGGCCGGGTCGAGCAGGGCCGCTACAACAACCATGGTTGCCGGTGGTGTTGAACTCTGAAATAGCTGGTGGTGGGCTCGACCGACCTCATCTGCATAGGCGGCATCCGTTATGTACATTCGGGTACGGACGACGTCAGCAGCCCCGCCACCCAACTCCTCGATGGCCGCAAGGGCGATCTGACCGCATAAGAGCATCTGGTCGAAGGGACTCTCCGGGGTGTCCGAATCATCCTGTGGGATCGGGGCGGTACCGGCGACGCGAATGACGTTTCCCGTACGGACTGCGCGCGAGAACCCGTACCGTTCCTCGAATGGTGAAGCCGAGCGGACCAATCGACGCGTCATACGTGCAAGCTACTCGCCGTCAACGCCGAGGACCCGCCTGGCGGTCACGACGTCCGAACGGATTTGTTCGACGAGGCTCTCGACGCTATCGAACTTCTGTTCAGCACGGACCCGATAGGCCAATTCCACCTCAATCATGCGGCCATAGAGGTCGCCGTCCCAATCGATCAAGTGTGCTTCGACCGTTACGGAGCGGCCGTCGAAAGTTGGCCGGATACCAACATTGGTCACCGCCGGGACCCGGTTGTTCTCGAAAGTTACCCATCCGGCATACACGCCGGTCGACGGCAGCACGATGGACGGCTCATAGTTCACATTGGCGGTAGGAATACCAATCGTCCTCCCGCGTCCCTCGCCGCGTACCACCGGTCCCTCGATGGCATACGGTCGACCAAGCAAAAGTGCCGCTTCTTCCACCTCGCCGGCGGCAATCAGAGCACGAATGCCAGTCGAAGACAGCTGCGTATCGTCCTCAGACAGCAGCGGGACGGCATCGGTCGCAAACCCCCAAAGTTCCCCGGCGGTTTTTAGCGTCTGCACATCTCCTGACCGGTCAAGTCCAAATCGAAAATCGCTACCGACCGCCACTGCAGCAGCGCCGAACGCGTCGACCAGCACCGACTTGATGAACTGGTCCGGGTCCATGGAGCGAATCTGAGCGAATGGCAGAACCCCGACGACATCCACCCCGTGAGCTTCGAGGCGGCCGAGTCGCTGATGAATCGTTCCGAGAAGCCGGGGCGCCCGGTCCGGGGCAACGACCGCCAGCGGGTGAGGATCGAAGGTCAACACACCGCGTATGAGCCCGGACTGCGCTCCGGCCAGGACCGCCAGTTCTTCCAGGACGGTCTGATGGCCACGGTGGACCCCATCAAAGACCCCCACGGCAACGACCGAACGTTGCGTGGCCCGCTCCCATCTCGCCGGGTCACCGGTAAGAACTTTCACGGAAGAACCACCTCAGGAACGAACGTCTCAGCAATCAACCGATGCACAGCCAAGAGGTTTTCACCGGTGTCGGCAATGCGGACATATTCGCCTTCCGACCATTCTCCTGGCACTTCTGCAGGGCTCAGCCTCGCTCCATTGCGGACCCGGTCGGCCACTTCGGACCTAACCAGGCACGACGGCAGGGCCGACAACGCCTCAAATGGCGCAAGCATGGCAGAGTCCCAGCTTCCCGCTTGGCCCAGGGCTTCAAGCTTCTCCAAAGTGACGGCGGTCTCCACCGAAAGCTGCCCGGTCTTGAGCCGGCGGAGGGCCGTCAGGTGGGCGCGGCCGCCGAGCGCTTTCGCCAGATCATCCGCCAATACTCGGATGTAGGTGCCTTTCGCACAGACCACCCGGATCACCGCCTCCGAGTATTCCCCGGGACGAACATCGAGTATCTGCAAGGAGTGAATTTCAACAGGACGAGGCTCACGCTCGACCTCAATGCCTTCCCTGGCGAGTTCATGCAGGCGCTTGCCCCCAACCTTAAGTGCCGAGACCATCGGTGGAACCTGCAAGATGGTGCCCGTGAAACGCTCCACGAGCCCTTCCAGGTCCTCGCGGGTTACGGTCATCGGGTGGCGATAAGTTTCCTCCCCATCGGCATCAAGCGAGTCAGTGGCGATACCGAACTTGATTTGTCCAACATATTCCTTGGGGAGATCCTGAACGAATCGCATCAGCTTCGTCGCCGGGCCAACGCCGCACACCAGCAGACCGGTAGCGGCCGGATCCAGCGTCCCGGCATGGCCGACCTTCCGGATGCCGATGATGCGGCGAACCCGGGCGACCACATCGTGGGAAGTCATGCCTGCTGGTTTATCAACCAGCAGGAAACCACGATCCATCATTCTTCTTCGTCGAGTTCGCGCAGCTTCTGAGAGATTCGCACGCCATACTCAATGGCCTCATCGACTTCAAACTTCAGAGTCGGGGTGTATTTCATCCGAATCGAAGACCCGATGGCCCGGCTCAACCGGGGGGCCGCGGATTCCAGCCCGGCCTGAGTAGCGGCCTGCTGTTCCGGCGGCCCGATCACGGAATAGAAGACCCGGGCAGTTCTCAAATTCGGCGCCGTGTCCACGCCGGTGATCGTGACAAAACCCAAGCGTGGGTCTTTCAATTCTTCAACCTCATTTGCAATCACATGATGCACAGAGGAGTTGATCTTTCGCATCCGGTCTGACATCTACGCCTCCGGCGGTTCTAGATAACTGATCGAACTCGAAATGAGCTCGATATCCAACTGATTGTCGGCACATTCCACCACGTTCGCCACCATTGAGTCGACTACGTCCTGACTGGACGACACAAAGGCGACCGCGAGAGCACACCGTTGCCAGGTATTCTGGTGGGCGACCTCGGCGGTGACTGCGTCAGCCGTGGCTCGAATCGCCGTAGTTAGCTTCGCAAGAACTCGACGCTTCTCTTTGAGCGAATGCACCTCAGGAAACCTGAGTTCGAGAACCACGACGGCGGCTACTACAGCTACGAGCGAGCCACCTCTCGGACCTCGTACCCTTCGATAACGTCGCCCTCTTTGACGTCGTTGTAGCCCTCCAGCGAAATACCACATTCGAACCCGGCTTGAACCTCTCGGACGTCGTCCTTGAACCGCCGCAACGATCCGATGACACCGTCGTGGATAACAACGCCGGCTCTTAGGAGGCGCACGCGCCCGCCCCGGGTCATCGTTCCTTCGGTGATGTAGCAACCCGCAATGTTCCCGCGACGCGGGACCTTGAAGATCTCTCGCACCTCAGCCGATCCGAGAACAGCTTCAACCTCATCGGGTGCCAGCCGACCAACCAACAGTGCTTCGATGTCGTTGAGCAACTCATAGATGATGTTGTAGGTTCGGATCTGAATACCTTTGGCTTCGGCAGCCTTGCGGGCCTGGGCATCCGGTCGAACGTTGAAGCCGAAAATCAGGGCTTCGGTCACTTCGGCCAGGCTCACATCGTTTTCGGTAATACCACCAACCGCTCCGTGGACAATGCTGATAACGCCACCTTCGCGAGTGATTTTGCTGGTGGACTCCCGTACGGCCTCCATGGAGCCGTGGGCATCGGTTTTGACGATGAGACGCAGTTCGGCCTCATCAGCGGTTCGAAGTTGCTCAAGGAGCTGGGTCAACCGCTCCCGGGCGGTTGGCACGACCAGCTCGGACTGACGCATATCTTCAAGGGTGGCGGCCGCCTGCTGACGAGCGATACGTTCGTTCTTGGTCACATCAAAGGCATCACCCGCCGTTGGGACGTCTGACCATCCCATGACGAGAACCGGGGTCGACGGACCGGCCGTCTTGAGTTCGTCACCGTTGTAGTCGAGCATCGCCCGAACCCGACCTGAAACCGCACCAGCGACCAGAGCATCGCCCCGCTTGAGGGTTCCGCGCTGGACAATCATCGTTGCGACCGGACCGCGTCCTTTGTCCAACTGGCTTTCAACCACGGTTCCCGAAGCGGCTGGCTTCGGGTTGCCCTTCAGATCTTCGACCTGAGAGACGAGATCGATGACTTCGAGAAGCGTGTCGACCCCGTCGCCAGATAGCGCCGACAGTTCCACCGTCGGGACATCGCCACCGAGGGCTTCGGCGACCAGCCCGTACTCGGTGAGCTGGGCTCGAACCCGGTGCGGATCTGCACCAGGAACGTCCATTTTGTTGATGGCAACAATTATGGGAACGTCCGCGGCTTTCGAGTGGCTGATGGCCTCTTGGGTCTGCGGCATGATCCCGTCATCGGCGGCGACGACCAACACCACGATATCGGTCACATTGGCGCCACGAGCCCGTAGGGCGGTGAACGCTTCGTGACCGGGTGTGTCCAGGAAGGTCGTGATAGCGCCCTCATGTTCGACCTGATACGCAGCAATATGCTGGGTGATCCCACCGGCCTCTTCGTCAACCACACTGGTACGACGGATCGCGTCCAGGAGGGTCGTTTTTCCATGATCTACGTGGCCCATGACGGTTACGACGGCGGGACGCGACACCAGGTCGCCTTCAGCGTCGTCGAACATGCGCTTCGGCTTGATGAGGGAAACGACTTCTTCTTCCTCTTCGTCGCCACCTTCGACCGTGACGGCGACGCTGAAGTGGTCACCGAGAAGCTCAAAGGCTTCGGCCGGGATGGAATTGCTGAGTCCAACCATCTCACCCATCTGGATGAGTGCCGCCACAACCTCGGTGCCCGGTCGGCCGATGACCTCACCGAACCCGGCCGGCGTGATACCCATCAGCACCGTCACGGAACCACGGTCCGACGCGACAACTTCGGGCTCCGGTTCTGCCACGGGTTCCGGGTCAGCAACCGCGACCGGCGCTGGCTCGGTAGCCTTCTCCGGCTCCGGGGCAGGCTGTGGGTCTGGTTCGCTAACGGGCTGGGCAGCCGGGGGCTCGGCCTTCTCCTGCACAGCCGTTTTGGCAGCGGCAGCCTTAGGGGCAGCTTTGGCGGCTGGCGCTTTCGGCGCCAGGGCAGCTTTGAGGACGGCAGAGTCCGAGGCCTCAAGCCCAGAGGACGCCGTCTTGACGGGTAGTCCGAGCTCCTCGGCCTTGGCGAGTACGTCTTTTGATTCGAGACCTAGGTCCCGGGCTATCTCATAGATTCGTGCTTTGGCCATTACTCTTCAGAATCTCCGTCAATTGGTGTTTGTGCGTCTTCGTCTGACACGGTTGTCTCGTCAGACCCAGCCACTGCGGCTTCGTCTTCGTTGGCAGGCTGCTCGGCAGGTGCCACTTCCTCGGATGCGACTGGCTCCTCGGCCGGTGCTGGTTCCTCGGAAGCCACTGGCTCCTCGGCTGATGCCGGTTCTTCGACTGGCGCAGGTTCCTCGGCTGGTGCTTCGGGCTGATCGGACTGAATGTCTACTTTGTAGCCAGACAACCGGGCAGCCAGTCGGGCATTTTGCCCTTCCTTGCCGATAGCAAGGGACAACTGGTGATCGGCGACAATAACCGTCGCGATCTTGTCTTCTTCGTTTATGTTCACCTGCTGCACCTTGGCAGGGCCAAGTGCCTCAGCGATAAACTGACCGACGTCCTCGCGCCATTCGACGACGTCAACCTTCTCACCTCGTAGTTCGTTGACGACCTGGCGCACCCGGGCACCCCGGGCCCCAACGCAGGCGCCCTTCGGGTCAACCTTTGGATCATTGCTCTTCACGGCAATTTTGGTCCGATGACCTGGCTCGCGAGCGATCGAAACGATTTCGATGGTCCCGTCCATCAGTTCTGGAACCTCGAGCTCCAACATCCGCCGCACAAAATCAGGATGTGACCGACTGACGATGATCTGCGGGCCCTTGGCATCGTTGCGAACTTCAATGATGATCGCCTTCACGCGATTGCCACGTTCAAGCCGCTCATACGGGATCCTCTCCGAACCAGGCATCAACGCTTCCGCGTCGCCCAGGTCGAGGATCGAATACCGGTGATCGACTTGTTGGACAATCCCGGTGATGAGGTCACCTTCACGAGTCTCGTAGACCTCGAATACCTGATCGCGCTTCGCTTCTCGCAGACGCTGAGAAATGACCTGCTTGGCGGTCTGGGCCGCAATGCGACCAAAGTCGTCTGGTGTATCAACCCACTCATCCGTGACGTTCCCGTCCTCATCGAGCTCCTGGGCGTAGACCACAATGTCTCCGCTGTCCGGGTCGATGACGACGCGAGCTTCCTCGGCTGCACTTGGTGAGCGTTTGTACGCCGAAACGAGCGCGTTGGCGAGCGCGTCAAGGATGGTCTCGACGGCCACCCCGCGTTCGGCGGCCACCAAATCCAGCGCGTCCATTACTGCCTGATCCATCTTCATGCGCTGTCCTCCTACGTCTTGCCGGGTTTGGTGGTTTGCGGCCAGACAAACACCACCCGTGCAGAGCTGACCTGGTCGTATCCGACCGTCCGGGTCAGCTCATCAATTTTCAACTCAAAACTGGTATCAGTCGCACCAATCAAGACCCCATCATGGCGTCGTTTTCCGTCGACTTCTAATCGGGTCTTGACCGTGATTGGCTGGCCGACCACTTTCTTGAACTGTTCGGGCCGCCGGAGCTTCCGTTCCAACCCCGGTGAGCTGACCTCAAGGTCATAGCCTCCAGCAATAACATCATGATCATCCAGAATACGGGAGATACCGGCCGTGATTTCACCGAGCGTATCGACGTCGAGAGCCGTGTCCGATTCGATCGTCGCCCTGAGCCGTTTGCGCGACTGACCGCCCAACAACTCAAGGTCGTCAAGCTCGATCCGTTCTGCCTCTAAATAGGCACTAATCACTTCCCATAGCTCCTTTGGAGCATCACTCACGTTGGCCTCCACGCCGCAATTTACGGCGTATCTTCCTCATTTGGAGCATAAAGAAAAGCGGGCGGGGCGCCCACTTTCGTCCGTAGCGTCCAAGATGTATTGCAGCGAGTATATCAGAAGAGACCCCCGGCGCATCCTCGTCGCCGCCTCGGCGGGCTAGTGCTTGGCTGCCATTACCCGGCCGAGGACGACCGCGACAACTTCGTCCACCGGTACCTCTTCGACGACGCCCGTGGCCCTGGTCACGAGCTCAAGCATGCCTGCCTCGACCCCACGGGGGCCAACGGTGACTCGAAGCGGGAATCCCACGAGCTCTGCATCGGCGAATTTGACTCCCGGCCGCTCCTTGCGGTCGTCGAGGATCACATCAACACCGTCCGTGCGCAGCCCTTCGTAGATCCTCATTGCCTCGGCGAGCGTGTCGGCGTCCTCCGGCCTGACGACGGTCACTACGACCTCGTACGGCGCGACGTTCATCGGCCAAACGATCCCTTTATCGTCATGGCTTACCTCAACCACGGCTGCCATGTTGCGCTCGACTCCGATGCCGTACGACCCCATGAACATCGGGGTCGCCTTCCCGTTCTCGTCGAGGACGGCGGCGCCGAATGGTTCCGAGTACCTCCGACCGAGCTTGAATATATGTCCGATCTCGATGGTCTTGTCAACTTCTAACGGCTTGCCACAATTCACGCAAGGCTCGCCCGCCACGACTTCGCGCAAGTCGAGCCAGTCGTCAACGGTGATGTCACGGGTGACGGCAACGTTCCGCAGATGGAAGTCGTCCTCGTTGGCACCGGTTGTCATTCCGATCCGCCCTTCTAGACCCCGGTCGGCAACAATCCGATAACCGTCCAAGCCCACCGCTCCAAGACTGCCTGGATGCGCCCCTACCGCGGCAAAGATCTCTTCTGCGGTCGCCGGGCGGGCTTCGATGACTGACAGACCGTCGAGCAGCTTCTGCTCGACAAGACTGTGGTCCCCGCGCATGAGAACAATGACCAACTCCTCACCAACGAGATAGAACAGCGACTTGATCTGACGATCGGCGGCAGCTCCCCCTTCGAAGTCCTCGAGGGCCTTGATCGTCCGGACCCCCGGAGTTGGAAACTTCTCGAGTGGAGCCGGTGGCGGGTCCTCAATCGGAGCGAGTACTGAGGTGGCGGTCTCGACGTTCGACGAGTAATCACCAGCCGAACACAGAACAACCCAGTCTTCACCGGCATCGGACCGAACCATAAACTCGACAGATCCGGCTCCCCCCATCATGCCCGACGACGCTTCAACGGCGATTGAATCCATCCCAAGGCGGTCGAAGATCCGCTGGTAAGCCTCGTAGTGGTTACCAAAGGCGCGATCGAGACCAGCCTCGTCGAGATCAAACGAATACGAGTCTTTCATGGTGAACTCCCGAACCCTCAACACCCCCGACTTGGGACGCGGCTCGTCGCGCAGCTTGGTCTGGATCTGGTACCAGAGCTGGGGAAGCTGTTTATACGAGGCCAGCTCCAAAGCAAGGGTGGTGAAGATCTCTTCGTGCGTCATGGCCAAACACAGGTCGGCGTCTTTTCGGTCGGTGAGTCGAAAAAGCTCCTCCCCGATCAAGTCCCAGCGGCCCGATTGTTGCCATGGTTCCGCCGGATGGAGAACCGGCAGCAAGAACTCCTGCCCACCGATCCGGTCGATTTCTTCTCGGATGATCTGCATGATCTTGGCGCGAACCCGCATAGCCGGGGGAAGCAATGAGTATGAGCCGGCCATAAGCTGGCGGATGAACCCGGCCCTGACCAGGAGCTTGTGACTGACGGCCTCTGCCTCGGCGGGGTCGTCGCGAAGCGTCGGAATGAAGGCCTGTGACCAGCGCAGAATGTCTCTCCTCGTGAGTTCCCGATGAGGTTAGTCGACGAGCAGCTCGCCCCGACCTGGCTTAACCGGAGGCGACTTCAGCTACCCGGGCCCGTTTGGAAGCCGCGTCATTGGCGTCTCCCTGGATTTCTACAAGCTGTTCTCGAGCCAGACGGGTGAGCTGTTCGGCGTTGGAGTCGGCCGCCGCCAACCGCGCTTCGACGCCTTCTTCGACCAGTTTGCGGGCCTCGTCGATCAGGGCATCGACCATCTCATCTTCTGGAACGACCCGAACTACCTGGCCTTTGATGAACATATGGCCCTTGCCCCGCCCGGCAGCGATCCCGATGTCGGCCTCGCGAGCCTCGCCAGGACCGTTCACGACGCATCCCATGATCGCAACCTGGATCGGTAGGTTTTCTGCTTCGAGCGCCTTCTGCGCCCGCTGAGCTACCTCGATGACATCGACCTCGGCGCGCCCACATGACGGACAGGCAATAAGGTCGAGGCCCTTTCGTTCCCTGAGACCAAGGTACTCGAGGAGCGCCCGGCCGGTTTTGGCTTCCTCAACCGGATCGGCGGTCAGCGAGAACCGGATTGTGTCCCCGATACCTTCATTGAGGAGGGTTCCGATACCCGCAACCCCTTTGATGAGGCCGCCTGGGAGGGGCCCCGCCTCGGTTACGCCTAGGTGGAGCGGATAGTCCACGGTGTCGGCGAGCAAGCGATAGGAAGCGACCATTGACGGTACGTGACTGTGCTTCACCGAGATTTTGATGTCGGTGAAGTCCACATCTTCGAGATACCTGATTTCGGTCAGGGCCGACTCGACGAGCGCCGCGGGGGTGGCAGAGCCGTACTTCTCCAGGAGGTCTTTGTCGAGTGAGCCGCCGTTGACGCCAACCCTGATCGGTACGCCGCGCTCCTTGGCGGCTTTCGCAACCGTTTTAATATGCGACTCGTTCCTGATATTGCCTGGGTTCAAACGCAGCGCCGCCACGCCTGCTTCCAGCGCGGCAAGGGCAAGCTTGTACTGGAAGTGAATGTCAGCGACGATCGGAACCGGTGAGCGAGGGACGATCTCGGCAAGGCCCTGAGCGGCTTCGACGTCATTGCACGTGATCCGTACGATGTCAGCGCCCGCCCCCGCCAAGGCATAAACCTGGGCCAGGGTTCCGTCGACGTCGGCAGTCTTGGTGGTTGTCATTGACTGCACACTCACCGGCGCTCCCCCACCAACCAGCACATCACCGACCGATATCTGGCGCGTTACCCGTCGTTCAAACATCAGAACTGAATCGGCTGGACGACGTCGAGGTAGATCGAAACAATTCCAATGAAGATGAAGAGGCCGAGCACGACCGCCGCTACCGGCATCAGCTTCCTGATGTCAGCCTCGCGTTTGAAAACCTTCTCATACAAGGCCACGGCAAAGTGGCCACCGTCGAGGGGAAATAGGGGCAAAGCGTTCATGACGGCGAGCACAACATTGATGTAGCCGAGGAACAAGAAGATGGTGCTCCAGCCGATCGTGTCGCCAGCCTGAGCGCCAATCTGGCCGATACCCACGATCGATACCGGTCGCGATTCCTGGGCCAGTTCTCCACCGATGAACACCTTGGCCAGGCCGTCGAGATTGGTCACCATGTCCCACAGGAAGCGGTAGCTCAAACCAACCAGATCAACCGTTTGACGGCCGGCCAGCCCCACCGCCTCGAAAACACCGACCTCGGGAACAACTTCAGATGGTGAAACGCCAAGAAAGCCCCTGGTCTCGCCCGACTCGGTTTCCCGGGTGGCCAAGGTAGCTGACAGCGTGAGTTGCTGGCCGGCCCGGTCGATGAGCAGTTCAACCGTCTCCCCGGGACGGGCCGAGATCGCCTCGACGACGGCTTCCCAGTCAGCCGTGTCGACTCCGTTGACCCGGAGAATGGTGTCACCGACCTCAACGCCAGCCGCCTGGGCCGGACTCGATGACTGATCTTCTGGTCCTGACACGGCCGAGACGGTCGGTACAAGTTCGGCTTCGACGAGGTTGCCGTAGGCCAATAGCGTGCCGAAAAAGATCAGAAAGCCGAGCGCCATGTTCACGGTCACCCCGGCCAGGACTACGAACGCTTTCTCCCAAAACTTCTTTTCCCGATAGGTCCGACCAACGTCTTCGGCGGCGACGTCTTCGAGCGGATTCATTCCGATGATGCGGACGTATCCACCTGCCGGAATTGCCTTGATGCCGTACTCGGTCTCGCCGCGGAAGAACGAATAGAGGCGCGGCCCGAACCCGAAGAAGAACTCAGTGACCTTCATCTTGGTGAGTTTGGCGGCGATGAAGTGTCCGGCTTCGTGTGCCATCACGAAGAAGAACAAACCGCCAACCATTAATGCGACACCCACTAGCCAGATCTCCAATCTGCGCGTGCCGTCAGGTTAACACGCCCCTGAAAGCAACTGAACCGCCACCAGACGGGCTTCGGCATCGACTGCGAGGACATCTTCGACCGTTACCAACTCCACCTGAGAAACTTTCGAGACGGTCCGTTCGATGAGATCAACGATCCCCAGGAATGAAAGGCGACCTTGGAGGAACGCCTCGACCGCAATTTCATCAGCGGCATTGAACACGGCCGGCGCCGAACCGCCCAGCGCCCCGACGTGGTAGGCCAGATCCAATGCGGGGAAAGTCGCTCGATCCGGTTCCAGAAAGGCCAGGTTCTTGCCCGCCAGGGTGAACGGAGGCAGCATTCCAGCCGCCCGCTCCGGGTACGTCACCGCGTACTGGATTGGAACTCGCATGTCCGGAGCTCCCACATGAGCCTTGGACGACCCATCCACAAACTCCACCAATGAATGCACGATGCTTTGAGGATGGACGACCACGTCGATGCGATCGAATGGAAGGCCGAAAAGGAAGTGGGCTTCAATGACCTCGAGTCCCTTATTGACCAGCGTCGCCGAATCGATGCTGATCCGCCTGCCCATGTCCCAGGTCGGATGAGCGAGGGCTTCGGCAGGGGTAACAGCTTGGAGATCCGATCGGGTTCGACCAAGAAACGGACCCCCCGACGCGGTGAGCACGATCCTGGCGACATCATCGGGCCGTTCACCCGTCAGGCATTGGAATATCGCCGAGTGTTCGCTGTCTACCGGGATGATCTCGGCGCCGGTGCGTTTCTGAGCAGCCAGGACGACCGGACCACCAGCCACCAGGCTCTCCTTGTTGGCAAGGCCCAGCCGATTCCCCGCATCGAGGGCGGCAACCGACGCCGCCAGCCCAACGGAACCAACGATCCCGTTCATGACTGTCGCCCTCGAGATGGTGGCGACGTCAAGCACCGCATCCTGACCAAACGTCACCCGGTTCCCGAAGGATTCCTCGAACCTGATTCGTTCATCGCCGGTCGGTGAAGCCACGGCCACCCTGGCGTCCGGCCAGCCGGTGGCCAACGAGTGCAGTTGGTCCGACCCGGAGCGGGCGGCGATGGCGAGAACCGGCACGCCAAGCTGGTGAGCAACATCGAAGGTTTGGGTGCCGATTGAGCCGGTGGCACCGAGGATGACCAACCCGGCGGGCATGGTCTACAGGTAGCCGAGAGTTTGGTAGACGAAGTACCCGATGGGCACCGCAAACAGCAGCGCGTCCACCCGGTCCAGGAGCCCGCCGTGACCGGGAATGATCGAACCCATGTCTTTGATTCCCAGTGACCGCTTGATCATCGACTCAGCGATATCCCCAAGCGGAGAGGTGATGAAGATAGCCAGGGCGAGCCAGAGGCTGCCAGGCAGAATGAATAGTGAGAAGTACTCGAGGAGTGAAATGACCAACGTCATGGCCGCTGCGCCAGCAGCTCCGCCAGCCAGACCTTCCCAGGTCTTGTTTGGCGACAACACAGGTGCCATCGGCGTCTTCCCAAAGGCACGACCGGCGAAAAAGGATCCAGTATCAACCGCCGCCGATATCAAGACGAGTCCAATGATCAGCTGGGCGGCCTCGGCGGTCGCACCAATGGCCGTGGCAAACCCAAGCATCCCGGGAATCCAGACGATGCCGAAAATGGTAACTGCGGCATTGTCGAGAGGATCTCGACGAATCAGCATCGTGTAGAAAACCAGAACAGCCACGATCGACACGATCACGGTGCCGGCCACGCCGCCCGGTCCAGCCCGGAACCCGGCGATCGGAGCACCGATGGCCGCCAGAAGCCCGAACAGAGCTATCGGCTTGTAGCCAGCGGTTCGGGTTGCCGAGTAGAACTCTCCAACCGAAATGATCGCCGCCAACACGATGAAGCTGACGAACCACCAGCCACCCAGAATCGCTGACCCGATCAGTAATCCGACCAGGGTAAGCCCCGAGACGATCCGCACCGGCAGGTCACCACTCGCTTTGGCACGCTCAATCGGGACCTCAACCGTACCCGTGACGTCCTCAAATCCGACCACACCGCTGTCGACGCCATGGAGCGGAGCAGCGACGGCCTGCATCTGGACCGTCTCAGACTCCATCTTCCGAATCTCTTCAGCTAGATCCTGGTATTCGGTCGTGGTATTCGAGAGGTAATCATCACGCGAAAACTCATCGAATTCACTCGGAGCCTGAGGGACGAATTCATCCGAATCGTCGTTCGTCGGGTCGGCTGGTGTCGAGTCGGGTATAACGGAATGATCCTCAGCGGCCTCGGCGATGTCGTCGAGCGCCAGCTGGTCGGTCTTTTCTTCGTCGTTTGCGATGTCGTCTGCAATCCACGGGAGATCGCCGTCAGAATCATCAGCCATCGGCTACACCTCCAGGAGCTCTTGCTCCTTGTGACCTAACAGCTCGTCGATTCGGGCAGTATGGCGATCCGTGGCGTCCTGGAGGCGCTTTTCAGCCCTCCGAATATCGTCTTCGCCGATGTCGCTGGAGAGTTCCTCAAGGTCGTCTTTGATTCCCCGTCGAATACTGCGGATCGCGACCCGGCCGTCTTCAGCCATTCCTTTGACAACCTTGATGAGTTCCTTTCGGCGCTCCTCGGTCAGTTGCGGAAAAACCAGCCGGATGATAGAGCCATCGTTTGAAGGGTTGAGACCAAGAGAAGAACTGCTGATCGCCTTTTCGATCTCCGACAGAGATCCTTTGTCGAACGGTTGAACGACGAGCATGCGCGGTTCTGGAACCGAGAAGGTGGCTAGTTGCTGGAGCGGAGTCGGCGCACCGTAATACTCGACCATGATGCGATGGAGAATGCCCGGGTTGGCCCGCCCGGTACGCACGGTGGTGAACTCCTGCTGCGCATGTTCGACGGCACCATCCATCTTCTGTTCGGCTTCAGCGAGAAGTTCGTCAATCATACGTGCTCCTAATGCACCAAGGTCCCAAGGTCGGCTCCGACCACAACCTTCGTGATGTTTCCTGGTTCTCGAAGGCTAAACACTCGGATCGGAAGATTGTTTTCTTTGCACAGGGTAACTGCGGTCAGGTCCATGACGTTGAGATCCCGGGAGAGCACTTCCATATAGCCAATCTCATGGATGAACTCCGCGTCCGGATTGGTACGCGGATCTGAGTCATAAACGCCATCAACCATCGTTGCTTTCAAAACCACGTCAGCTCCGATTTCGGCAGCACGCAAAGCGGCCGTCGTGTCGGTGGTAAAGAACGGATTGCCGGTTCCCGCCGCGAAAATCACGACCCGACCCTTCTCAAGATGGCGAATCGCGCGCAGCCGGATGTACGGCTCCGCGAGCTGCTGCATCGTGATGGCGGACTGGACCCTGGTTTCGACATCGGCTTTTTCAAGAGCGTCTCGAAGAGCGAGCGCATTGATGACGGTCGCCAACATGCCCATGTAATCGGCGCTGGCTTGATCCATACCGGCGGCCGCCGACGATACGCCCCGGAAGATGTTGCCGCCACCGACCACTATGGCGACTTCTACGCCTTGCGAAATGGCGTCTGCCACTTCGGCGGCTACCCGCCGAACCGTGGCCGGGTCGATCCCGTACCCGATCTCGGGATCGGCGAAAGCTTCACCCGAGAGTTTGAGAAGGACCCGCCGACGATGCACGCCTAGTTCTCTCCGACAGCAATACGGCAGAACGATTTGATGGCAATGTTCTCACCCATCTTGGCGGCGAGTTGTTGGACCAACTCGCCAACGGTGCCATCGAACTTGTCCGATTTTACGAAGGTCTGGTCGAGCAGAACCCGGTCCTGGTAGTACTTCTCGAGCCGCCCCTCAACGATCTTGGGAATCACGGCATCGGGCTTGCCTTCATTCTTCGCCTGGTTGGCGATGATGTCCGATTCGGCTGCCAACTCGGCAGCCGGGACTTCTTCACGGGTGACGAAGTCGGGCTTGCCCCAGGCAATGTGCATGGCAAGGTCCTTGGCAGTTTCCACGAATTCGGGGCTCTTGGCCACGAAATCGGTTTCTGACGACAGGTAGATAAGCACGCCCTGAACGTCGCGACCAGCCTGGTTGTGGAGATAGCTGCCTATGCACCCCTCCGAAGCGTCCCGATCGGCCCGCTTGGCGGTCGCTGCCAGGCCCTTTTCGCGGAGGTAGGTAACGGCTTGATCAAAGTCGCCTCCAGAAGCGACCAGCGCCTTCTTGGCGTCCATCATTCCAACGGATGTCGCCTGGCGCAACGCTTGCACGTCTTTAGCGGAAAATTCAGCCATATCGGTTCCTACGCTTCTACGACAGCGTCGTCACTTGGTTCCGAGCTGGCGTCTTTTTCGGTCATTTGTTCTAAGTCTGACTTGCCCACGAGCTGCTTGCCGTCGATGGCCGCCTGGGCGATGATTCCAGCCAACAGTTGGGCGGAGCGCACGGCGTCGTCGTTGCCAGGAATCACAATGTCGACTCCGGTCGGATCACAGTTCGAGTCGACGACCGCGATCACCGGGATACCAAGACGGTTCGCCTCTTTGACGGCGGTCGCTTCGACGTTGATATCAATGATGAACAAGCAGTTCGGGATAGACTTGAGGTCAGCAACACCACCGAGGTTCCGTTGCAGCTTGTCGTATTCACGGCTGAGCTTGAGGCGCTCCTTCTTGGGGCGACCCGAGTTCTCCCCGGTTTCCTGCATGCGGTCGAGTTCGCGCATGTAGAAGATTCGCTTTTGGATCGTGGTGAAGTTGGTGAGCATGCCACCGAGCCACCGGTAATTCACGTAGGGCATCGAAGCTCTCTCAGCCGCCTCGGCGATGGCGCCGGCGACCTGCTTTTTGGTTCCGACAAACATGACGGTTCCGCCAGCAGCGACTTCTTTCTTCACAAACTCGGCAGCTTCGTTGGCCTTCTCGAGGCTTTGACGAAGGTCGATAATGTGAATCCCGTTCCGGTCGCCGAAGATATACGGCTTCATTTTCGGGTTCCATCGCTGGGTGCGGTGGCCGAAATGGACGCCAGCTTCCAGCAATTGTTTGATCGTGACAACAGACATGCTGCTCCTTATGGTTGTTCCTCCGCACCGGTGGGCAAGAAATTGCCAGCGGCTGGGCCGCCTTCCGCAGACATTGTCTGACCAATGGAAGTTCTACCGGTGCGTGTGTATTTTCCGCTCGTTTCGGGCGGGACTCAATCTCGAGTCGCTGGAAGTGTAGCCCACGCACACGTCCGCCGATCTGTCAGTTGGTGACAGCCATCCGGTTACGAAGGCTCATGACGGCCTTGGTATGAATCTGGCAAACCCGCGATTCGGTCACGCCGAGCACTTCACCAATCTCAGCGAGCGTCAACCCCTCGTAGTAGTACAACGTGACTACGAGCCGCTCCCGATCCGGAAGGCGGTTGATCGAGTCAGCCACCACCCGCTTGGTTTCCTCGACCTGGAAGGCGGCTTCGGGACTAAGGCCACGCGGGTCTGGCAAGACGTCTCCGACCGAAGAAGAGTCTGAATCGCGTCCGAGTAACTCATCCAGAGCAACGAGTCCAAGAGAAGAAATCTCTCCCAGTGTGTCCTGGAGTTGGCTCAGCGGCATTTCCATTTTGGCCGATAGTTCTTCTTCGGATGGGGTTCGCTGCAACTTGTGTTCGAGTTCTTGGAGCGACCGTTCGATTTCTCGAGCCCTGGCGCGCACCGAGCGTGGCACCCAGTCCAGCGCCCTCAGCTCGTCGAGAATCGCACCTTTGACGCGATTGATCGCGTAGGTCTCGAACTTAAAGCCCCGCTCAAGATCAAACTTGTCGATGGCATCGATGAGACCAAAAATCCCGTAAGAGATCAGGTCGGACTGTTCGACGCTCCTGGGTAAACCGACGCCAACCCGACCTGCAACGAACTTGACGAGCGGCGAATAGTGGAGGATGAGACCTTCGCGAGCCCGCTCAGAGGCGGTGGACTTAAAGTCCACCCACATTGCCTGAACATGTTCATCGGATGCTTTATGCCCGCGGGTGGCTTCGCTCATATGTCGCCTTGAGGTGGTCTCGAGTTATCGCAGTGTAAAGCTGCGTTGTCGCCAATTCAACGTGCCCTAACAATTCCTGCACCGCCCGCAAGTCCGCTCCGCCTTCCAAGAGATGCGTCGCGAACGAATGGCGCAGTGCGTGTGGAAAGGTTCCTGCACGCTGTTGGATGATACGCCGTATGCCCCGCGTATCGAGGGATCTTCCTCGAATCCCGATCCATAACGAGTCGATATCGGGATCAACGAGCAGTTTCGGACGCCCGTCGGCAAGCCACCGTTCGACGCTCCGAACGGCCGGGGAGCCGATCGGGACAACCCGGTCCTTGTTCCCCTTACCGCGAACGACGAGCGAATCTGCGCCTCCAATTGCGGTTGTGAGCGAGGCCAGCTCAGAGACCCGGAGTCCGGTGGCGTAGAGCATCTCGAAAATGGCCCGATCCCGCAGGTCGACGGGACCATCACCGTCGATGGCGTCAATGATCTGCGAAACCGCTCGTTGTGGCAGCGCCTTTGGGAGTCGTTGGGGTTTCTTGGTGCGAGCTAGCTGCTGAGCAGGGTTCACGGGCACCTCGGATCGCAACGCCAGGTCGGCGAAAAAGCCCTTTACCGCCGACGACTTGCGGCGAATGCTGGCCCGCGAGTACCCGACGGTGTCGAGGTAGGCGAGGAAACGTCGAATAAAGCGGCGGTCGACCTCGACCAACGAGCGAATCGAGCCTCGATCGCAGTAGGCCAGAAACTGACTGATGTCCCTCCGGTAGGCATCAATCGAATGTTGGGAGAGACCCCGCTGAACCTTCAGCCGGGTCAGGTAACGCTCAAGCGAGTCAAGCGCCCATCCGGGCGGATCAGGTATGTGCGGCACAACCGCATCTTCGTCGGTGATGGCAGCCGGGTCAACGACCGGCAACCACCTTGGCCGCAGACTCCAGGAGCAGTTCTGTGTCGTCCCACCCGACGCAGGCATCGGTGATCGAGACGCCATGGTCGAGTTTGACATCGGGCGCCCAGTCCTGACGACCGGCATTGATATGACTCTCGACCATGAGGCCCATGATGCCGTTTTGCCCGGCCTGGAACTGGCTGAGGACGTCGGCGGCGACTATCGGCTGGCGACGATGATCCTTGCTGGAGTTGGCATGTGAACAATCGACCATGACGGGACGCTCGATGCCCTGGGCTTTTCCGCGAGCAACTGCGTCTCTGACAGCGGCAGCGTCGTAGTTGGGGCCGCTGGCCCCGCCTCGCAGGACGATGTGGGTGTCGGGGTTTCCGTTCGTGCGGACCATGGCGAGCTGTCCCTCAAAGTTCACGCTGAAAAAGCTATGGGGACGCTCGGCGGCTTTCATGGCGTGCACCGCAACGTCGACTCGCCCATCCGTCGAGTTTTTGAACCCGATCGGCGCCGACATGCCGCTGGCTAGCTGTCGGTGCACCTGGCTTTCCACGGTACGGGCCCCGATGGCCGCCCACGACAGGAAGTCGGCAAAGTACTGAGGGGTGATCGGGTCCAACAGTTCCACGGCACACGGCATCCCCATGTTGTTGATCGTGGCGAGCAGTCGTCCTCGAGACTTCGATACCGGTGGGGATGTCTTCGGATCCGTCGAGTTGGGGGTCGTAGACGAGTCCGGTCCATCCGACGGTCGTTCGCGGCTTCTCGAAGTAGGTACGCATGACGACCAGGAGTTCGTCGCCATAACGCTCTCGCTGGGTCATCAGCATCTCGGCATATTCGGCAGCGACTTCGACGTCATGGATCGAACAAGGACCGACGACGACCAGGAGCCTCTTCTTGTCGCGCCCGTGCAGGATGTCAGCAATGCTTTGACGCGTTTCGGCCACCAACTGTTGGGCGTCGTTCGGAATCTCAACCTTAAGTTGGGATGGTCGCTTCAAGGCGGCGATTTCCTTGATGTGGGTGTCGTCGACCGAGGTTGACGGTGCCTGCACATTGTCTGTCATCTGGTTGTCTGTCATCTGGCTGTCCTCCATGGTGAGCCGCTCGGGGCAAAAAAAACCCGAGCCTGGGGCTCGGGATCGAAGTTCAAGGTGCGGTGGCTAGCGCGTCTACTTCGACCCCGTGGGGCCAAAAAAATAGTACGAGCTAAACCGAGCGACATTCATTGTCGGGCATAGTGGCTTTCCGTCGTACGATTGTCAAGCGCCGGTGACACGCCACTAGGACGGGATGACCCAGCCACCATTGAGACGAACCAGGCCAGCCAGTTCGAGTTCGGTAATCTCGACAAGCAGATCGGCCACGGTTTGGCTGCGACGGACTGCCAACTCGTCGATCGGCGTGCCGGCCGCGTCACAAGCTTTGAGAAGCGCCGATTCGGGAGTCCGGTCAACAACTGCGGTAACCGGACCGAGGACCCGATCGACAGCTTCACGAAGGTCATCGACACCCAGCACCGGCCAGGCACCGTCGCGGATCAAGAGATTGCACCCCACCGAAGAGACCCGCCCGATGTCGCCAGGAACCGCAAAGAGCTCGCGATGCTCCTCGACTGCCATGCGGGCGGTGATCATCGCTCCCCCTGGCATGCCTGCTTCCACCACCACCACGATGGAAGCCAGTCCAACGATGATTCGGTTGCGGGGAGGGAACCGCCACGCCGACGGCCGGGTCCCTGGTGGATATTCCGAAATGACCGCCCCGTTAATCAGCAGACGCTCACCCAGCTGGCGATTGCATGCCGGATACCAACGATCAACTCCGTTGCCGAGCACGGCGATCCCGCGCCCATGCTCGTCAACCACCCCGCGATGTGCTGCAGCATCGATGCCCTTGGCAAGGCCACTCACGACCGTTCGACCGTCGCGGGCCAACGCCCGCCCGAAACGCTCAGCGAGACGTACGCCATACCCGGTCGCCTTCCGGGTTCCGACAATCGCCACCCCCGGCTCGGTTGGTAGATGTCCAGTAACAAACAAAACGGCGGGCGGGTTGGCGAGTTCGCCCAGCCGGGCCGGATAGCCGGGGTCGCCGAGAAACGACACGGTCGTTCCGGCTTCGGCCAGGGCTTCACGCCGTTGGCTGGCCGGCACCTGGCAGGCCGCGACGGCCTGGTCGGGCATTGATACTGAACCTTTGGCTATGGCCCTGAGTACGCCAGGTGGACCGCCGCGCTCGGCGCACAGCTTCATGCGGCGGTCAGGATGCATGCCGGTGTAGGCGAGCTGAAGTGCCGCATCCCGTTCGTTCACCACGAACCTCGGTAGGCGAGCGCCTCCGCGACATGGCGCGGTCCAACTACATCCGATTCGTCGAGATCAGCAACCGTTCTGGCTACCCGCCGGATCCGGTCATACCCCCGGGCCGTCAGCGCCAATTGATCGAAGGCGCGATCGACGAGCAGGCGAGCGTCATCGTGCCAGTCGATTTGGTCCAAATGGCGACGGGTCAGGTTTCGGTTGATGCAGCCACGAGCATCCTGGCGTTTGCGTGCCGCCAGTACCCGTTCGGCAACACAATCCGACGACTCCCCCGGCGATCCGACGAGTTCGGTCCGATCGGGCCGGGGAACCGCAACTCGCACATCAAATCGATCGACGAGCGGGCCAGACAATCGACGCCGATATCGATCGACCACCTGTGGCGGACACTCGCATGGAACCAGCGGGTCGCCATAAAATCCGCAGGGGCAGGGGTTGGTAGCGGCCACCAGTTGGAAGCTCGACGGGAAACAGACCGAAGCGCCTTTCCTGGCGATCGTGACCGTGCCCTCCTCAAGTGGCTGCCTCAAATGATTGAGCAATTGGGCGGGGAACTCGCCGACCTCGTCCAGAAAAAGCACCCCATGATGGGCGTAGGAAACCTCGCCGGGAACCGGGATTCCGCTGCCTCCCCCGATCAACGCGGCCGGAGTCGCAGAATGGTGCGGCGCCCGAAAAGGCCGATACTCCCGGCTCGAAGCGCCCCGGCCTCCCGCCGCCCAGATCTGGGCCACCTCAAGTGATTCACTCGGGCTGAGTGGTGGGAGAATTCCCGGCAAGGAGCGCGACAACATCGTCTTACCCGATCCGGGCGGCCCCCACATGAGCAAATGGTGACCACCGGCAGCGGCCACTTCGAGCGCCCGCCGGGCGAGTGCCTGACCGCGCACATCGGCCAGGTCGCCCGTTGATTCTGGTCCGAAAGAATCAGCGGGGATCGGCTGGCCCGGTTCTCCACGTAATAGGACTCCGAGGGCGTCCGTCAACGACTCCACCGCGCGAACATCGGCCCCTTCAACCCGCACCGCCTCGGCGGCGCTCTCGGGCGCCAGCACGCAGGGAACCCCCGCTTCTCGCGCGACGAGACCGGCACCCAGACCCCCGCGGGCCGGGCGGACCGCACCATCCAGGGCCAATTCACCAAGGACGATCCCCCCACCGCTATTGGGAGGGACGAGACCGGCGGCGATCAGAACGCCGATGGCGATGGGTAGGTCATACGCCGAGCCGACTTTGGGCAGGTCGGCTGGCGCCAGGTTGACGATGATTCGTCCATTGGGAAAGCGAAAACCAGATTCGAGAATCGCTGCTTTGACCCGCTCGCGGGCTTCACGCACGGCCGTGTCGGGTAGTCCGACGATCGTCATGGGAGATTGAGCCGGGCGTCCGACAAAGACCTCGACGCTCACCCGTTTTGGTTCGATGCCCATAAGGGCGACAGAAGAAACTGATGCGTACATTCAGGCAACGTATCGCGACCCTGTGACACATTCGCCGACGGTACCCCAACGAGGCTCGCCGTTCCGGGGCGATCACAGCGCGCTCACGCCCCGAAACCGGCCAGCCTGCACATCACGAGACTCGCCGGGCCCGCCGAAATCTAGATTGCTCTAGAGCAGGAGATCGACGTTTGCCCTCTGCATGTCTTGTGCCAGCGCTACCGCCCGGTATACGGGTGGTATCTCAGCTATCGGCAATTCGTGCCAAAAAGCTTGAGCCCGCCCACCATAATCCATCGGCGGCGAACGAAGAAAGCTACCGACCCGGTAACTTGGGGACATGATGCATATCGAAGACCTTCAATCGGTCCGCATACTCAAGCTCGATGCGCCGGGACGCATGAATGCCATACCGCCCGAAGGATGGGAGGCGCTCCATTCGCACTTCACGGAGTTCGAGAAGTCCTCACAGCGGGTCCTGGTCATCACCGGGGAGGGCGAACACTTCTGCGCCGGCGCTGACCTTTCCGACCGGCCGCTCCCATCGAGTATCGCCGACCGCAACCAACTGATGCAGCGCGTCGGTGCGGCTGCCGGCGCCCTCATTAGGATCACCAAGCCCACGATCGCAGCGGTGGACGGTATCGCCGTGGGAGCCGGGATGAACCTCGCCCTCGCCTGCGACGTCGTCATCGCCACCCACGACGCTCGCTTTTCGGAAATCTTCGCCAAAAGGGGCCTTACCGTGGACTTCGCAGGAACCTGGCTGCTACCCCGGCTGGTCGGTCTGCAACGAGCCAAGGAACTGGCCCTCAGCGGCCGGATGGTCCCCGCATCCGAAGCGATCACCATGGGTCTTTGTCTGGAGTTAGTCAACAGGGACGAACTACTCCTGAGGGCGATGGAGATCGCAGAAGGCTTTGTCGAAGCAGCACCGGTCGCCCAGCTTTTCATTAAGCAGGCACTCAATCGGTCATTCGAACTATCGCTGGAGGAGGCCCTCAGCTACGAGGGACAATCCCAGGCGATTTGTCATTCATCCGAAGACGCCCAGGAGGGCATCAGAGCGTTCCGGGAAAAGCGACCCCCCGAATGGGTGGGCCGATGATCGGCAAGGAAAAGGTGATCGCATGGGCCTGAACCCGTTTCGGGGCGCAGGCAAGCCCCCCGGCCTGGCTGATTATGCAATGGTGGGAGCGGCCATCGTTGTCTCAATCGTGGCGATCCTGTGGGGCTTCTTCGGTTGACCACGCTGACTATCACTCCGGTCCAACCGTATGCGGCGAACAAGACCTACTTGTGTCCGGGGTGTGGTTCGATGATCGGCATCGGAGTTGGCCACCTGGTCGTCGTTCCTGAGGAAGCTCCGGATCTCCGGCGTCATTGGCATCACGGTTGCTGGCATCGGGCGGACCGGTCGGGACGCCTCTCGCCCTATGCTCACTAGGCCGATAGGTTCACGGGTTCGGCAACCAACGAAAGAGCACGCCGTCGGCGTGAACCTCAACGACGAGCAGATCACAACGGCGGCACTTGGCCTGACGGGCCAGGTGGTTGACCTGGCGCTGCTTGGCAGCTGTAAATGTTCGAAACGGGTCGTCCCCTGCCGTCGACAACGTCTTCACCTCGACGGCGATACGATCTCGACCACTTCTGACGATCACATCGAGTTCACCACGACCGACCCGGACATTACGATCGAGAACTTCCAAGCCTTGCCTGGTGAGAAAATCGCAGGCGAGGTCTTCGCCAAACTGCCCCAGTTGGTGGGGGTCTAGATCTGCACTCCGGGTTCGAGTTCTTCGATGTTCAGATCCCGGAAGCTCATCACGCGAACTTTCTGCAAAAAACGGGCCGGGCGGTACATATCCCATACCCAAGCATCCTCCAGGAGGACTTCGAAGTAAACCGATCCGTTGGCGGTTCGCTCGTTTACGTCGACCCGGTTAGCCAGATAGAACCGTCGTTCGGTTTCGACGACGTACTTGAACATGGGCAAAACATCTCGATACTCCTTGTAAAGCTGGAGCTCGACTGCTGATTCGTATCGTTCAAGATCTTCTTCGTTCACACTGTGTCCTTGTCGCCGACCTTGTCGCCGTACGGGTCGCGCTTGCCCGACGCCACTCGCCTACCCATCGAGGCGGTTCGCAAACTCACAGGCCGCCCCATCGATCGGTTGGCCAAAAACGTACGAACGCTCGCCCGATGACATTATTCACCTTTATCGGCCCAAACCGACGACTATCTGAAGAAAAGTCTCGATTGTCACCCATGACCCACAGCTCATCGTCGCGCAACGTCCGGGGAGCCATGTTCGACATTTGCACATTCTCAGCCAGATACGGCTCGTCAAGAACCACTCCGTCGACTTGCACGTGGTTGTCGAGAATTTCGACGGTTTCGCCAGGCAGGCCAATCACCCGCTTGATCAGATCGTCTGGAATGGCGGTGCTTGTGACGCCAAACGTCTGTTTCAACGTTTCCAGAATTCTCGTGCCGACCGGTTCGGCGGGGGCGCCTTCGTCGGCGAACGGTGATATGAAGACCACGACGTCTCCCCGTTCGAGTTCCGTAAAGGCCATGAGCTTGTTGACGAACACGCGATCGTCAACCAGCAAGGTCGGAACCATCGACTGCGAGGGGATCCAAAAAGCCTGAACGAGTAGCGCCTTGAGGATGATGGCAATCGCCAGAGCGATGATTATGAGAACCGGAAGTTCGGCCAGGAACGACTTACGTTTCGGCTTCTTGTCCGCAAGTTCCTCGGGGGGCTCGTATGCCGAGCCGTCGGCGTAAGGGTCTCGAAACACGGGATCTGAGGAAGTGGTCAGTCCCGCTTCTCCTTGATGCGAGCGGCTTTACCGACCCGATCCCGGAGATAGTAAAGCTTGGCGCGCCGGACGTCACCACGTCGAGCAACCTCAATACTCTGGATAATGGGAGCGTGGAGGGGAAACACTCGCTCAACGCCGACGCCAAAACTCATTTTGCGGACGGTGAATGTCTCACGGACCCCGCCACCGTTCTTGGCAATTACGACGCCTTCGAAGATCTGAGTTCTTTCGCGGCCACCTTCGACGACCCGAACGTGCACCTTGACAACGTCGCCTGGTCCAAATTTGGGAGTATCGCTGCGCATGTGGGCGCTTTCGATGTAATCAATGTCATTCATGTCTGAAGGCTCCTTGGAAGGCACCGCGCGCGACAAAAGGCACAAGTGCGGCGGTCATGTTACCACCCTGGACGACAAGTCAATCCAGTAAGTCGGGCCGCCTCTCGCTGGTCCGTTTGATGCGTTGCTCCTGGCGCCACTCGGCGATCCGCCCGTGATCGCCGCTCAGAAGCACGTCGGGAACGCTCCAGCCGTTGAACTCTGCGGGGCGGGTGTATTGAGGTTCCTCGAGGAGACCATCGCGGAAAGATTCATGTTCGGCTGACACCGGATTGCCCAGCACGTCCGGGAGCAAGCGGGCCACCCCCTCGATGATGGCCAAAGCCGCCACCTCGCCCCCGGCGAGCACCACGTCAGCGAGCGACACCGACTCGTCGATATGGTGGTCGGCCACTCGCTCGTCTACCCCCTCGTACCTGCCACAAACCAGAGTGAGGTGATCGAGGGTCGCCCATCGATCGAGAGTTTCCTGGGTTAGCGGAGTTCCGGCCGGGGTCATGAGGACCCGATGGGAGTCTGCCAACGGCGACAGCGCCTCGTGTAACGGGCCAATCATCATCACCATGCCCGCCCCGCCTCCGAACGGTGAATCATCAACCTGACGGTGAATGCCCAGCCCGTACTCTCGCAAATCTCGTATCTCGATATCGAGCACACCGATTTCCTGGGCGCGTTTGACAATGCTGATGCCCAAGGGTGATTCAAAAAAGTCTGGAAAGATGGTTAGGACCGTGACCTTCATCGCCGATACAAGGTAGTAGGTCGAAGGGACCGGGGTGGAGTATCCTCCCTATTACGTGGCCATGAGGAGAATTTTAGGTGTCTGACAACGACGTAACGAGCGGGGACCCCTGGGGTCTGAGCAGTACCGGAACCGAAAGCCCGCCCCCGCCACCGCCGGCTCTCGTTCCATCACAAGACGAGTTACCGGAAGATCTCGCGGACCTCTCGACCATCGCCGACCCTGAGTCTTCCGACGAGAGTGAACCGCCGACGCTCCCGGACATGGAGCTCGCAGAACCCGAGATGGATAGCCCAGACGTGTCTTCCTCGGACGTCGGAAGCGACCTGGATCTTGGAGATTTCGGCAACTTCTCCGACCTCAACGAAGGTTCCGATCTCGGCCCCCTTGCGGAGAGTGCTCTCGCTGACGGCCTTGAAGGTGACGCCGAATTCTCAACAGATATGGTTGAAGGCGCATTCGCTGATCTCTCGATCGCTGACGATCTGCCGGATGCCGACGATCTATCAGCCGCGGACGACCTACCCGGGTTCGAGGACCTTGGGTCCAGCTTGAGCGAAGGACCAGGTGAGTCGACCGATCAAGTGCGCCCTCCCAGCCGGCCGATGAATCCGCTCCTTGCCGCATCAGGGTTGTTCGGCGGGTCTCCAAGCCTTCCTCCCCTCAAGGAGAACGCCGCAACCGACGAGGCAGCCGCCAACGAAAGTGAAGCAGCCGCAACCGAAGACATTGACGAGACAGCTTCGTTCGATGAAGCGATTTCTTCCATTCAATTCGACGACAGCACGGCCGATTTCGAATCTGTTGAACTCACGGATGGTGATTTACCGGATTTTGACATTCCTGCGGTTGGAGTGACCGAACCAGCCGATATCGATGCCGAGCTGGCCGAGACCTTGAACGCTCTCGGAGACCAGCCCGCCGACGCCATATCATTCAGCTCCGATCCGGTCTTCGGTGCAGAAGACCAGGAAGTGGACTCTGAGGAGTCAACTGACGACAGCGCCGACTTCTATCCAGAGTTCATGAGCCAGCCCTCACCAACCGACGAGGCCCAACAGGACGAGGCTGAGCAGGACGAGGCTGAGCAGGACGAGGCTGAGCAGGACGAGGCTGAGCAGGACGAGGCTGATGGAGCTGAGGCAGCAGAGTCCGAGGAAGATGACGTATTCACGGCCGCTTTCGGCGACAGCGACTTCTCATCGGCAGGTACGCCGCCGACGATTTACCAGGAGCTTGAGCACCTCGACGACGGCGATCCCGCCGACACCCCAACGCCCGCGGATGCCAGCGGACCGGTTGAGGCGTTCGACGTCGTGTTCGGCGGTTCCAACGAGACCGCCGATGACCCATTCGGAGCGGTGTTTGGCTCAGGTGACGACGCAATCGCCGCGGTGGCTGCTGCGGCCTCGTCCATCGAAACCAAACCACCAACGATCCTTGATCACTTCGAGGCCCCCACGGCCGACGACTTGCCCGATTTTATGGTCGATGACGAAGATGCCACCGATCCCGAGGCGGCAGAGCCAACGGCGAAGGGCACCGAAGACGCCGAAGAAGCCGTAGCGAGTGATTCGTCAGACGAGTCCGACCAGGATGAACCGCTGGCGACGTTTGGCCTTGTTGATCCATATGCGACACAGGATTCCGTCGAGACCCCCGCTGACGAAGCTTCTTCTGAAGCTGCAGAAGAAGCTGCAGAAGAAGGCGGCGCGGCCGGTGAATCATACGAAGAACCAGAAGCAACCGGCTTAGCGTCAGCTGAGGCTGCGGACGAGGAAGCGGAAACAGCCGAAGATGCCGGCGAATCCGAAGAACAAGCTGCAGGAGACGAAGCGGAACAAGTCGCAGTATCTGAGGAAACAATCGACGACGCTTCGATCAACCCGCTGCCGCCGATGCGTCTGGTGGAGACGCCAACGCTTGACTCCGATCCTTTCGCCGCATCAACCGGCGATCTGAAAGTCGATGCAGCTGAGCTCGAGGCAATCGAAGCGGCTCAACCCGCCGTAGGCGAAGTGGCAGAAGCCGAGGCAGGCACAGTGGCGGCGGTTCATCCGCCAATCCTGGGCACTATCGCTACCGGCGTAATCGCCAAGAAACCCATTCCCGAAGATTGGGGCACCCGCAGCGACGATGCCTACGAGGGCTGGGTCCAGGACGATGAAGGTGTCGAAACCTGGCGCATGATCATCACCAACCTGCCAACCGTCGCTGGCTATGACATAGACGAGTTTCTTGGATTAGCCGTCGCCGATTCTCTGGTCGGGTCCCATGATGTGCACGCGGTGGCAGGTGGGCGCAGAGCGGCCATCGATGCCCTAACCGAAGATGGCGTCCTCCGTGGCGCTCATGCGATCGTGGCGGTGACGCACGCCGTACAGCCGATCGACCATCAAATGTTGGTGACGGTGTCAGGTACAGCCGTGACCCTCAAGCCGACCGCGGTTCCGCTTGCCGACTAGATAAGCTTGCGGTCCGTTGCCCACTTGGTCAACTCGTGGCGATTCGACAGCTGCAGTTTGCGCAAAACCGACGACATGTGCGACTCGACCGTCTTGACCGAGATGAAGAGCTGCTCACCGGTTTCTTTGTACGTGTAGCCCCTGGCGATGTGGCGCAAAACGTCGCGTTCGCGATCCGTCAAAAGATCCAGCTCGGGGTCGATGTCGGCGATGGCAATGTGCGAAAAAGCATCAAGGACAAATCCAGCCAGGCGTGGCGAGAACACCGCGTCACCGCCGTGGACGCGCTCGATGGCGGCCACCAACTCGTGTGGGGCGATGGTCTTCGTGACGTAACCTCTGGCTCCTGCCCGGATGATGGCTACGACGTCTTCGGCCGCGTCCGAGGCGGACAACGCCAAAAATGCGATGTCGGGGTGTAGCTCCTTGATGCCTTCAATGACGGCCTTGCCCCCGCCTCCTGGCATATGGACGTCGAGCAGAACGACTTCCGGAGTGCGTTCGGCGATGAGTTCTATGGCGGCGTCGACCTCGCTCGCCTCACCAATTACGTCGATCCCGGCGCCGAGTTCATTACGAACTCCCGATCGGAACAGGTCGTGGTCATCAACGATAAATACCCGGATTGGTTCGCTCATAGGTGCATCGTAAGCCGGACTTCGGTGCCGGTGCCGGGTTTCGAGTCAATCACCGAAGATCCCCCATGGCGGGACATTCGCCCCTGGATAGACTCTGACACGCCTTTTCGGTCTTCGGGGATCGAGTCGGGGTCGAATCCGGTTCCCCGATCACGCACGAACACCATCGCCCGATCACCAGTAACCTCGGCAAAGACGGAAATCTCGGGAGCTCCCGAGTGTTTGGCCGCATTGATCATGGCTTCGCGAGCTGCGGCGATCATGCTGCGTAGGCCGTCGGTCAGCGGGGCATCGCCGACGACAACGAGTTCTATTGGGACCTTGTAGGACTCTTCGATTTCGGATCCGGTAGAAACCATTGCCGACTCGAATGACTCACCGTCCGAGCGTGATCCATACAACCAAGAGCGGAGGTCGCGCTCTTGTCCACGGGCCAGCGCCACAACCTCGTCGGCGTCTGTGCTGCTTCGCTGGATCAACGCCAGCGTTTGTAACACCGAGTCGTGGAGGTGAGCGGCTAGCTCAGAGCGTTCTTCGGCTCGAATCCGCTCGGCTCGTTCCTCCTCCAGGTTGGATTCGGCGGCTATGCGGAGGCGGTCCGAGCGGCGCAGTGCACCAACAGCCCACGTGACGGGAGCCGCCATGAACGGATACACCAGGACGTTCGAGCTAAGTACGGTCGGATCGCCGATGCGATCACCAATGCCAATCTGAATCAGGACGAGGCTCACCAGAACCAGCACTGGCGCGGTCGCGCCGAGCAATCCCTTGCCGAGCACGCCGATAAGGACCGACGAAAGCGGGTAGCCACCGACGAAGTTCGGGGAGACGGCAATGTTGGGAGACACGAGAATCAACGCGCTGACAAAGATATCCAGCCCGAGGAACGCCCAGCTTCGAAAGAGCACTGGGCGCCGAAAAGAGATCCACAAGGTCAGCGAGGTCCAAGCCGCCACCAGGCCAACGGCAGCCACTATGACGGCTGGTCGCTCGGCTTCGTCGGAGGCAAGCGATACCAGGGCGAGCGAGAGCATCCACAACATCGCAATGGCTCGGTAACCGACGATAATCCGCCGGAGCGTTGTCTCAAGTGAGATCATCAGTCACCAACAGCACGGAGGCCGTCGACGCTCAGCGCGTTCTTGGACGCCCAATACGCCGGCATCGCGTCTTCCCCTTTGGCGAGCGCCCATCGGGCGAGCCGATCGCGATCTTCGACGAAGTCCATCAGCGGAACGCCATACCCGCACGAGGTACCCACCTTGTCGACGTCGACGACGATGACCGAGCGAATGCCCGGGCGAGACTCGAACCGTCCGACCAACTCGTCGAAAGCGTCATCGTCGGGAAAGATCACCCGGCCGTGTCCATACAAGCGGACAATGTCGGGATTTCCCTCAAACGCGCAAAACATCAACGTCGTCCGCCCGTTTTCTCGGAGGTGGGCAATCGTTTCTGCACCGGAGCCGGTCAGGTCGAGATAGGCAACCTGATTCGGGCTGAGGATGCTCAACGTGTCGAGGCCTTTCGGCGACACGTTGACGTGACCCGATTCGGTGAGGGGTGCGGTTGCGATAAAGAACACATGCTGGCGGCTGATCCACCCGGCGGTGTCGTCTGAGATCGATGCGGAAAAACTGCCCATGCGATCAAGTTAGTCCGCTCGAGCGTTGGCGAGTGGGAGGCTTAGAACGTCGTCTGTAAGACGTCGTAGACCGTGTTGCGGAGGGCGGGGACCCGATCAACCTCCATAATGGCCTGCCTGAGCTCTTCTGGCGTGATTTCGGTCCCATGAGCAGCGCCGGCCGATCGGGTAATGATCTCACCCATGAGTGTGCCACCTACGTCGTTGCATCCGGCGGCCAGGAGGCGCTGAGCTCCGTCGAGCCCCAGCTTGACCCACGACGCCTGGATATTGTCGATGAGCCCATCGAAGGCGATCCGGGCGACGGCGTGAATGAGCACGACTTCATCCCATGTCGGGCCGGGGCGGGAACGTCCCCGAAGCCAGATCGGCGCTCCCATATGCACAAAAGACAGCGGTACGAACTCAGTGAATCCTCCAGTCTTGCGCTGAATCTGACGGATCACTTCGTAGTGGTTCGCCCAGGACGTTGCGTCGTCGATGTGGCCGAACATAACCGTTGCGGTCGCCCGTAAGCCCATCTCATGGGCCGTGATCATCACATCCGACCATTGGGACGTTCGGATTTTGTCGGGACAGAGGTGCTCACGAACCGAGTCGTCGAGGATCTCAGCCGCAGTTCCAGGGAGGGTGCCTAGCCCGGCTTCTTTGAGCCGTCCGAGAAACTCTTTGACGGAAATACCAAGCGTCTCGGCGCCTTGCCAGACTTCGAGCGGGGTGAAACCGTGGATATGCATGTCGGGCAGCTCAGCCTTGATAGCCCGGACCACCCCGGCATAGAAGTCTCCGGTGAATTCGGGATGGATGCCACCCTGCAACGTCACCTCGGTCGCTCCCCGGTCCCAAGCTTCGCGGGTCCAGCTTACGATTTCGTCTACCCCCATGAGATAGGGGTCACCCCGCAGGTTGAGGCTCTTCGGCCCTTTCGAGAAAGCACAGAATCCGCACTTGAAGTAACACATATTCGTGTAGTTGATATTGCGATTTACGACGTAGCTGACACGTGAGCCATTCGTCTGTTCACGAAGTTGGTCTGCGACAAAAGCCACCGCGTCCACCTGGTCGCCCCTGGCCCGGAAAAGGGATGCAATTTCGGTCGTGGTCGGTGGTACACCGTCGAGTGACCGTTGCAGGATCGGCGCCAACTCGCCGGCACCGTCCAATCCGATCGGAGGTCGGCCACTCGTCCATGCGTCGTCGGGCCATTGTGCGGACATCCGGTCACGTGGCACGGGAGGTGGCAGGTCCTTGCCGGGGGCCCACTCGTACCGGGGACGAGCCCATCCGTCGGCATCGACCAGATTGAGCCACGCCGTGAAGAGTTCTTCATCGAGCGCGTCTCGCCCCTGGTCAACGGAAACTCCGCCCGGCAGGGCGGTTCGCTCGCGAAGGTCGCCAACGGCGGCTCGAAGTTCGCCTATCTGGCTGTTCGACCAGTCCCGCAACAAAAGGTCACCCGCACCCGCCGCAATGGCGACGAGCGCGTCGTCAACGGAGTCGACAAACACGGAGATCGTTGTATCCAAACCGGGCAACCCGGCCATATCGACAAATTCGGTGACCTCCGACCGGCCAACCCGCAGAAACGACGCATGGCTACGAGCCAGGGCATCCAGAATCAGTTCTCGTTCACCGTCGGCCTTGACCGTGATCCGCCAGCCGGGTGTGTCGAGTTTGGCCAGTCGCAAAGCGTCTTCGGGCCCGACCACCCAGGCGGCCGGTTGACCACCCGCATAGGAAGTCTCGATCGGCAACAAGCCGCCCGCCAGGCAGGCCGACCGCCCGGCCGCGTCGAGATGATCTATCTCCAGCGCAGTCGTACCTTCTCGCGCCCTGGTCGATGCCGTCAACGCATGGACCGAGCTGGTGGGCCGAACCCTTAGGAAAGTGGTGAACATCGCAAAAACGCTAGCCGCTGTGAGCCACATTTGGAGTATGACCATATCCATCGATCGTCGACGCCGATCGGGCCTTGACGAGCACCCCGGGATCCAACCACTCTTCCGATAGGTACTCGGGGTAGACCGGCAGGCGGGGACGAAGCTCAAATCCTGCTGCGGCGGTTCGCTCGGCCAGGTCAGCGAGGTGTGGCCAGGGAGCCTCAGGATTGACCCAGTCGATGGTGAGTGGCGAAACCCCACCCCAGTCGTTGATACCGGCGTCCAGATAGGTCTCATAGCGCTCAGTCAGATTTGGGGGTACTTGAACATTCATCGCGGGACCCATGATCCACCTGGCGAGCGCTACGACCCTGGCGAACCAACTCGGGATGGGTTCGGCGCCGAAGCGCATGCGAGTGTCGGCCTTGGCACGAAAGTTCTGAACAATGACTTCCTGGATATGGCCCCAGCGTTCTTGAAGGGTGGCCAGCGCGAAGATCGAATCGACGATCTCCTGATTGTTTTCCCCGATACCAACCAGGATTCCTGACGTGAACGGGACTCGCTGACGTCCGGCAGCTTCGATGGTCTCCACCCGAACGCTCGGGATCTTGTCCGGGCAATTGAAATGCGGCATCCCTGGCTCCGTCAAACGTGGGGAGATGTTTTCCAGCATCAGCCCAATGGACGGGTTCGACAGACGCAGCCTGGCGATGGCCACTTCCGACATCACCCCGGGATTGGCGTGCGGAAACAGCCCGGTCTCTTGGTGAACCCGCTCGGTCATCGCCACGACGTAGTCCATCGTGGTTGCACAACCCACCGACGATAGAAACTCGCGGGCAGCCGGATATTTGGTCTCAGGAGCATCGCCCAACGTGAAGAGCGCTTCGGTGCAACCGTGTTGATCACCGGCCAGAGCAATGGCCATGACGTCGTCGGGAGTGAGGTAGACCCCGCCGTTTCCCGGTGGCTTCACAAACGTGCAGTACGTGCACTGGTCGCGGCACATCGTCGTCAGCGGAATGAACACTTTCGGCGAGTAAGTAACAATTCGACCCTTCCCCTCGTTGCGTAACCGCTGCGCCTCGTCAAAAAGGGCCTCGGCGGGCTCGGTGCCATCGAGGTAGGCGACGGCAAGATCTGGATCTGGCTGGGGATGCACGAAGATCACGCTAGTCGTCCGTCGAAGCTGCTCCCACCGGCGCCCGAATCTGCCTAATATCGAGCGGGTGACTGAAACAAGCCTTGACCAAGCAGCCAGAGACGCTGAAGACACTGCCGAATCGGCAGAGCTAAGCAAAGCGCTCCGGGTCGGCTTCGTGATCGGCACACCTGTCACGTTCGCGGTCTTCTTCGTGATGGTCTATTTCATTGGGGACGTCGAACTCGTACCAGCACTCATCACGGCCCTCTGGGTGGCCGTCGTCGGCGGCGGCTTTTACGGTGGTATCACCGGACTGCTCACGGTGCTTAACAAGCACGGCCACTAGCGGGAAGCAGCTCGCCAATCAGTCGTCGGGCTCCAGCAGGCCGGCGACGGTTTCGACCACCACAAATCCTCCTTCGATGTCCACGGTCGGGACGAGCGCATCGACGAATGGAACCTCAACGCGACCGGTTGCGACTTGGATCGCCAGGCGATCCTGAGCGCCGCCGGTAATCACGTCCAGGACAACGCCCCGCTTGATTCCCGACCGATCGCGGACCTCCAGACCTTGCAGCTGGGACGGCCAAAACTCACCTTCTTCCAGGGTCCGAAGGTCGGACTCCTCCATCGTGAGCTGCACCCCTTTCAGGAGTTCGGCGCTATCCCGGTCATCAACGCCGGCAAACTTCACTATCGCCACACCCGAACCAGAACGCACCCGCTCAATGGTGAGGCCTCCCCCGGTCCCGCCGAGTTGGAAACCCGCCGTGAACTGTTCGGGGTGGTCCGAATAAAACACAACGGCCACATCGCCCTTGAGCCCGTGGGCTCTGGCGATATGGCCGATGGTTATGGGATTACTCAAGAGCCTGGAGGCTGATTCAGTCGAGGAATTCCACGCCGGTCGTCAAGCCTTCTTCGTCCGCCGCCGCCTGGGCGATGGTACGAATCGCTTTGGCGACCCGTCCTCGGCGTCCGATAACGCGACCCATGTCGGACTTGGCAGCCCGCACTTCGGCGGTCACCTCGTCGGGTCCTTCTTCCATCACGGTCACCTCGACAGCGTCCGGGTCATCAACGATGGCCTTGACGATGTACGAGACGACGCTCTCAACAATGTCACCTTTTGGCATGGTTACTCTTCCTCGCCGGAGTCGGCCTCGGGTTCGTCAGCAACGACCGGAGCCGCTGCTTCCTGCTCCGCGGCGGGTTCTTCCTGCTTCGGGGTTGGCTTGGCTGCGATCGTATGGATCTCACCACGAGAGATCTTAAACTGCGACCACGCACCGGAAATCTCCAGCAGCTTACGGGCAGCCTCGGTTGGCTGGGCACCGTCATTGAGCCACGTCACGGCCTTGTCGTTGTCGATTTCGACAAGCGACGGCTCCTGGCGTGGGTCGTAACGTCCAATAGCATCGATATAGCTTCCATCGCGCGGTTGACGGCCATCGGCTACGACGACTCGATATACGGGCTGCTTCTTTTTGCCCAACCGCATCAGGCGGATCTTGACCGCCATCTGCTCACCTCTTCCTGCTCTTGTTCTTTCGCTGCGGCCGCGTGCCTGGCATTCCAGGTAGTCCCGGGACGCTCTTGCCCTCGGCCAACATTTTCATCATCTTTTGTGTTTCGCCGAACTGTTTCAACAGTGCGTTCACTTGTTGAGGACTCGTTCCTGAGCCCCGCGCAATCCTCCGTTTACGACTTCCGTCGATCAACCGAGGGCTGTGCCGTTCTTCGGGCGTCATCGATCTGATGATCGCCTCGACGCGACCCAAGTCCTTGTCGGAAACTTCGACATCTCGTAGGGCCTCGTTGGCGCCTGGAAGCATAGCAAGCAATCCCTGTAGTGGCCCCATCCGCCGGATCTGCTGAAACTGGGTAAGGAAGTCCTCGAGGTCGAACTCGGCCTTCCGCATCTTCTCGGCCATCTGCTCGGCCTCGGCAACATCCCACGCCTCTTCTGCCTTTTCGATGAGGGTGAGCACATCGCCCATCCCGAGAATGCGGGACGCCATCCGCTCGGGATAGAACACCTCGAAGTCTTTCATCGTTTCGCCGACGGCAGCGAACTTGATCGGTCGCCCGGTTACTTCCCGCACCGAAATGGCCGCACCGCCCCGAGAGTCACCGTCCAGCTTCGAAAGGACGATCCCGGTCAAGTCGGTGTACTCGAGAAACCCTTGAGCAACGTTGACGGCGTCCTGGCCGGTCATTGCATCGACCACAAGCAAGACTTCGTCAGGGTCCGCGATCTTGCGAATTTCGGCGAGTTCGTCCATGAGCGCCTTGTCGACCGCCAGGCGACCGGCGGTGTCGACGATGACAACGTCGTGGCCCGCTCTGGCGGCTTCTTTCATGGCTGCCTTGACGACCTTGCCTGGTTTCGACTTTCGTTCCGAGTAGACCCGCACCCCGATGCTCGCTCCCAGCGTCTCCAACTGATCGATGGCGGCGGGGCGGGCGAGGTCGGCTGCGACCAGCAGCGGGTTCTTACCCTGGGATCGGATGTAGGTCGCAAGTTTTCCGCTGGTCGTCGTTTTACCCGACCCCTGCAGTCCAACCATCAGTATCGTGAAAGGCTGCTTTCCCGTGAATTTCAGGCCCACCTCGGTGGAGCCGAGCGTCGTGATGAGCTCTTCATGGACAATCTTGATGATTTGCTGCCCTGGCGTGAGGCTGGCGTGGACATCGGCTCCCAGGGCCCGCTCTTTGATGCGGGCCAACAAGTTCTTGGTTACCGAGACATTGACGTCGGCTTCCAACAGCGCCAGGCGTACCTCACGAAGCGCCTTGTCGATATCGGCTTCGGAAAGGCGCCCTTTCCCCCGCAAACCGGAGAAGATTCCAGAAAAACGATCTGATAATGAATCGAACATGTGAACCAGGCAGTGTATCGGCGGGCCATGACTGCGTGAAACTCGCGGCAGTTGGCTCCGGTTTGAGACCGCTACGATCACGGCGTGATCGACGAAACCGACGACATCCTGCTCAGAGCTGACATCCGCCGGCTCGGCGCGCAACTCGGCGAAACGCTAACCCGCCAGCACGGGTCCGAGCTGCTCGATCTCGTGGAAGAAGTTCGAACACTGACCAGGCGGCAGCGTGAGGACGCGTCACCAGAGGTCGGACGCCAGCTGGAGGATTTACTGGAAAGCCAGGATCTCGACACCACGATCCGGCTTGTTCGAGCTTTCACGACCTACTTCTACCTCGCCAACGTTGCCGAGCAAACCCACCGGGTTGACGAGCTCGCCGCGCGGACGGGCGAAGACCGGGAATGGTTGGAGTCGACGATCGACCGGGTGCTCAGTGCCGGCATGGCGCCGGACGAACTCAGCGACATCGTCTCAAGGATCCAGCTGAGTCCGGTCTTCACCGCTCACCCAACCGAGGTCGCCCGACGTTCGATCCTGACGAAACTCAACGACATCGCCGGCCTACTGGAAATGCGCCTCGACCCACGAGCGACCGAAGCCGATCAGCGTCGTATCGACCGGCGAACTGCCGAGTTGATCGAACTTATCTGGCAGACTGACGAACTGCGGCTGGACCGGCCCGAGCCGATCGACGAAGCCCGATCGATCATCTTCTACTTTGACCAGCTTTTCACCGATGTCATGCCAGGGCTGCTCGAGGAATACCACGTACAAACCCGTCGACTCGGCACCGAGCTCGACCTGTACGCGACGCCGGTTCGGTTCGGAACCTGGGTGGGTGGCGACCGGGACGGAAACCCGTATGTGACCCCGGACGTGACGATGTCCGTGCTGGAGATCCAACACGAGCACGGACTACGCAACCTCGTCAAAGCGATCGAGATCTTGTCAGCCGAACTCTCGTCGTCGCTCGCCGTCCACGGTATCTCGGAAGAACTGACCGCTTCCCTCACCCATGATCGAACTCGACTGCCGAAGGTCTACGAGCGCTTCGGAGCCATGAACGCCACCGAGCCCTACCGGCTCAAATGTGCCTACATCCACGAGAAGCTGCGCAACACTCGCGATCGGTTTTTCTGAAGGGACCCATCACCGTTCGGGAACCGCCTACGGTTCAGTGATCGAGTTGCTGGATGACCTCTCGACGATGCGCCGCTCACTCCTTGAACACCATGGGACCTTGATCGCCGATGGATCTTTGCTCAGGCTCATTCGCACCGTGGCCGCGTTCGGGTTCCGACTGGCGACCATGGACATCCGCGAACACTCGCTGCGCCATCACGAGCTCCTGGCCGTTCTTTACGAACGCCTGGACGTTGACTACAACGGCGTGGCCGACGGCGATCGGCCGAAGTTCCTGGCGGACGAGCTACTGGCGAGGCGCCCGCTGTCGTCGCCGACGACGCTGCTGACAGATGAAACCGAAACGACGATGGTGACATTCCGTACGATCCGGGACGCCCAGGACCGATTCGGTACCGACGTGATCGATTCGTACATCATCTCGATGACCCGAGACGCCGGTGATGTCTTTGCGGCAGTCGTCCTGGCACGCGAGGCGGGGCTCGTAGATATCCAGAGCGGCGTGGCGAGGGTCGGATTCGTACCGCTCCTCGAAACCATCGATGAGCTGCGAATTGCCGGACAGATACTCGATGACATGTTGAGCGACCCGTCATATCGTTCGATCGTTGCCCGACATCAGGACGTTCAGGAGGTCATGCTCGGGTATTCGGATTCGAATAAGCACGGCGGCATCACCACGTCCCAATGGGAGATCTACAAGGCGCAGCGAGACCTCCGGAATGTCGCAGCCGGCCATGGGGTCCGGCTCAGGCTGTTTCATGGTCGCGGTGGGACTGTCGGACGTGGTGGTGGACCAACCCACGCCGCCATCCTGGCGCAACCTTTCGGCACGATCGACGGGCCGGTGAAGCTCACCGAACAGGGCGAAGTCATCTCCGACAAGTACGGCCTACCCAAGCTGGCCCGCAAGAACCTCGAACTGACGCTGGCCGCCGTGCTGGAAGCTTCCACGTTGCACAAGGCACCTCGCCGAACACAGGAAGTGCTCGACAGCTGGGATGAGGTCATGACCGTCGTGTCGGACGCGGCATTCAGCGCCTACCGGGATCTCGTGGACGCAGAGTCACTCGTCGATTACTTCCTGTGCTCGACTCCCGTTGACGAGCTCGGCGACCTCAACATCGGGTCACGACCCGCCCGGCGACGCGGAGCAAGTGGGCTGGACGGTCTCCGGGCCATTCCCTGGGTATTTGGATGGACCCAAACCCGCCAGATCATTCCGGGATGGTTTGGCGTGGGAAGCGGTTTACGGGCGGCCAGGCAAGCCGGACATCATGATGCTCTGACGTCGATGTACGCCGATTGGTCATTCTTTTCGACCTTCTTGTCAAACGTCGAAATGACCCTCGCCAAGACAGACCTGACGATCGCCGAACGCTATGTGGATCTCCTGGTCGACGACGACGCAAAGGGGTTGTTCGAGGTCATTCGAGCCGAATACGAACTGACCCTGGCCGAGCTAGCCGGCGTCACGCGCCATGATCTTCTCGCTGACACACCGACGCTGGCCCGCACCTTGTCGGTTCGCGATCGCTATCTCGACCCGATCAACTATCTCCAGGTGACCCTGCTGGCCCGGTCCCGATCAGACGAGGGCGAAAACCCCCTTCTGAGGCGCGCCCTGCTGCTGACGGTCAACGGCATCGCAGCCGGGCTACGCAATACCGGATGAAACTTCCACCGGCGGCGCACTCGGGCTGACCTCGCCATTACTATCGGGCACCATGAGCCTTACCGTCGTCGACAATCCCATTACGAACCACTACCTCTCAATCCTGCGCTCCCGGCACTCGAACTCGGAGACGTTTCGATCGGCGGCGCGACGGGTCGCTCTCTCGCTCGTCCACGAGGCAGCCAGGGGCTTGCTCGAGGACGACATCGAAGTAGAAACTCCGCTGGAGGGAACTACTGGCAAACGGATCTCGCAAGGCATTGTGGCCGTACCGGTTTTGCGTTCGGGCCTCGGGATGATTGACGCGGTTCTCGCCTTGCTCCCCAACGTTTCCGTCGGATACGTCGGTGTGGCCCACGACGAGGTCACCATCAAGCCGGAGGAGTACTACATCAAGCTCCCCGACATGGCAGGAAAGAAAGTACTAGTCCTAGAGCCGATGCTGGCAACAGGCGGTTCGCTGGCGTACGCGATCGCCCGGATCAAGGATCGGGGTGGCGAGGACATCACTGCGATCTGCGTCATTGCATCGCCGGCGGGCGTCGACCGACTCCAGGAAGAGCACCCTGATGTGGACATCGTCGTGGCCTCCGTCGATCGCGATCTCGACTACCGGTACTACATCCGGCCTGGTCTCGGAGACATGGGGGATCGTCTGTTCGGCACGGTGTGAGCCGATGCCGGACGAGGGCTTCGAGACCGCTGTCCTGGCAGTTCTCACTGCGCTCCAACCGGGCGATGTAGTGACGTACGGCGAGGTCGCCAACGAAGCCGGCTACCCGGGCGCCGCTCGAGCCGTTGGCAATATCCTCAAAGGCTCTGAAGGTCTGCCCTGGTGGCGGGTCGTCAACGCTTCGGGTCGCCTGGTCCCGGGACATGAGCGCGAACACGCTCAGCTACTGCGCTCAGAAGGTATCACCGTCAGGCAGGGCAGGGTCTCTCGAAAACACCACTAACCGGAGAACGGTAGATCGTCGTCGTTAACCGGCTCGCCACCCATCTGTGCAAGAGATCGCCGGCCACCCGCCAGGAGGCACCAGATTCAGCCAGAATCTCCTCGATGGGCGGACGTCCCAGCACCGACTCGGCCAGCACGGGATCGGCGGCGACTGCGGCGATTTTGCGTTGCACCCACATCGTGAGTTGATCATGGTCGAGCCGATCAAGCCGAACAACTGCCGTGGTCATGCGGGCGGCCAGGGCGGGGCCGGCCAGGTTCCGGTGAGTCCCCACCACCACCCTGATCGAGCGAAGCTGGGCGGCTAGCAAGGCGCGCCGGACCACCACCCGCGGTAGCCGATCGGCTTCATCCCAGTAAACGATCGGAGATTGAATAGGTACCGGACGCCATCGATCCCGTCCCTGCCCAACGTAGTGATAGGTACCGCCGTGCAGTTGCTGCCACTGCTTCAGGAGCGTGGTCTTGCCAACTCCCCGCTCCCCGGCCACTTGAACGAAATCGGCCGCCGGAAGTTCGATGCCGCGTTCAATCGTGACGACCAGGTCTGGTCCGTCGGCAACAAACGGGTTCCTGGACAATCCTGATCGCTCATACGCCGACGGCATACCGGTCATGCAACGACGCTGAATCGGGCGCTGGTCTCGATGTCCTTTGCCCATGACAGGTACAACCGGACCTCTACAACCCAGACGATCCGAAGGATTTTGCCATCGTATGAGGGCGGTCCGTCGGGTGGAATCTGCAGGGTGAAATCGAAACGATCGGGTGTGCCGAACTCCGAGTCGCCCACGTCCAGTGACGCTTCGCCGAAGTACTCGTCATCGCGATCGCCTCTCCCCTCGGTCACCCAGCCCACCCGGGCCGCAACCCGTTCGGGAGCCTGATCGATGTGCCAGGTGGCCGAGCCCGTGATGGTGTGCCCAAGCCGAACCTGAGCTTCCGTAAGGCGTAGGTCAATCATCGACTGACCTGCACCTTGAACGACGAGCCGTCAACCGCCCTATTGGCCGTAGTCGGCTCCACGAAGATCCACCATTCAATCCGATTGTTTCGAGCGTGGAACGATTGCGGAACATCCGGTGGGATATCAAGGCTCAGTTCTGCCACCAACGCTCCGGGGGTGGAGAGGACGTGAGCCTCGATCGGGAATCGGGCGATTTCTTCAGTGACGGTGTGCGTATCGGTGCCCTGGCGATAGCGGGCAACTTCGAGGACCTTGGCGTAGGCGCCCACCGCATCGACGGCCGGGCCCGAGCCACGGCGGGTAGATCGACGATACGTCAACCGGGCGGTTGTACCGCGCCGCAGGGGCCATTCAGAGGAGACGAGTTGACCGGGACTGAGTCGTCGGATACGCCAGAGCCCGACCAACGGGATGAGGATGAGGGCGAGACCGACGAGCATGAACGGCGTCGCAAATACCCGGTTGAACAGCGAGTCTTCAATCGTGAAAACGAAGACCCCGGCGCCTGCGAACACCAACCCGAACAACATGCCAACGAGGTGCGAGGAGACCTTGTCCCCACGGTCCGTAAGCACATAGCCGTCCATCGTCTGTTCGGGGTTTGGCGGGCGATCGGAGTTGACTTGCACCATTCCATCGTAGAGGTGATTGGTTTCACCGACCGCAGTGCCACAGTCACGGAGGTGGCCCTTTCCTTTAGTAGGCTCGACGATCAGGAGGGCACACACCTTGAAACGAGCCATCATCATCGTCATGGATTCCTGCGGAGCCGGGGAGGCACCCGATGCCGCCGACTACGGAGACAGCGGCTGCGACACGCTCGGCCATACGGCGGAGGCGGTCGGCGGATTCGACCTACCCAACTTCAGCGCCGCCGGACTCGGCAACCTGCACGGCAACCTCCTGGGCATGCCTCCCGTTGAGAGGCCCTCGATGGCATATGGGCGTCTCGCCGAAGCGTCAGCTGCCAAGGACTCCACGACCGGACATTGGGAGCTAGCCGGGATTATTACCGAAACGCCTTTCCAAACTTTCACGGACACCGGGTTCCCCGACGAGCTTGTCCATGCGATCGAAGAGGAGACCGGATATACCTTCATCGGCAACTACGCCGCATCGGGCACGGTCATCATCGAGGAGCTCGGACCTCGCCACCTTGAGTCTGGCGAGCTGATTCTGTACACGTCGGCCGACTCAGTCTTTCAGATTGCCGCCCATGAAGATGTCGCTCCGATCGACGAGTTGTACCGGGTCTGTGAGGTCGCCCGTAAGCATTGCGATCGATACGCCATCGGCCGGGTCATCGCCCGACCGTTTATCGGACGACCAGGGACATTCCAACGTACCTACAAGCGCCATGACTACGCCATGCCACCGCATTCGGACACCCTCCTCGACCATGCCAAAGCGGCCGGACTCGCCGTTCACGGGATCGGCAAGATCAACGACCTGTTCGCCGGACGGGGCCTGACGGAGGTCGTGAAGACCGAGGGAGACGCCGATGGGCTTGACCGCACTATCGAGGCCATGGGAACGGTCGGCGCCGGGGTGATCTTCACAAACCTGGTCGACCTGGACATGGTGTACGGCCACCGCGAAAACCCAGAAGGCTATTACGAGGGTCTCCAAGTGATTGACCGCTACCTGCCGCGACTGTTAGCAGCACTGGGTCCCGAGGACATTTTGGTGATGTCTGCCGATCATGGGAACGACCCGACCGACGGGTCGACCGACCACACCCGCGAGTTCGTACCCCTCCTCGTTAGTGGCCTTAAGAGCGCTGGTGTGAACCTGGGCGATCGCAACCAGTACACCGACGTCGCCGCAACCCTGGCCGAGTGGTTGGATCTACCCGCACCAACCACGGGAACCTCCTTCTTGGCAGATATCCAATGACCGCGGTCGAGTTGATCGAAAAAAAACGAGACGGACAAACTCTCACTGCCAACGAGATCCGCTGGCTCATCGACTCCTACACGAACGGATCCGTCACGGACTACCAGATGGCCGCGATGACGATGGCCGTGTTCCTCAACGGCCTCAACGGCGAAGAGTTGGCGGTTTGGACCGACGCCATGATGCACTCGGGGGACGTACTCAACTTCGATCAGATCAACAAACAGAAGGTCGACAAGCACTCCACCGGCGGCGTCGGCGACAAAGTGTCGATTCCATTAGGTCCGATGGTGGCGGGGTGCGGCGTCGCCATTCCCATGATGTCAGGTCGAGGACTCGGCCACACCGGCGGAACGCTCGACAAACTGGAGTCCATTCCGGGTTTCACCACGGGCCTCGATCCTGTTCGGTTTACGGCCATTCTCGAACGTCACGGATTGGTCCTCGCCGGTCAGTCCGAAACTTTGGTTCCGGCAGATCGCAAGCTTTACGCCTTGCGGGACGCAACCGGCACGGTTCCATCGATACCGCTCATTGCGTCGTCCATCATGTCAAAGAAACTGGCAGAAGACCTCGATGGCCTCGTGCTTGATGTCAAAGTTGGCAGCGGAGCCTTCATGAAAGACATTGATTCGGCGAGGACCCTGGCTGAGACGATGGTCGGCATTGGCTCGGCCCATGGCACGACAACCGTCGCTTATCTCACAGCGATGGATGAACCGCTGGGACTGGAAGTCGGCAATGCCAATGAGATCGCCGAATCCATCGCAGTGTTACGTGGTCAAGGACCGGCCGACCTCACCGAGGTTACGATGATACTGGCAGCCGAGATGCTCGTCCTCGGCCGCATTGACGACACCATCGACGCGGCCCGAAGTCGCCTGGAATCCGTCGTCGCTTCGGGAGCGGCCCTCGACCTGTTCGGTCAGGTGATCGAAGCCCAGGGCGGCGACCGCAACGTGATCGATGATCTCTCGATTCTTCCAGTTGCCAGTCACACCTTCGAACTCAAGGCGCCTGAATCAGGGGCGGTGCGTACCGTCAACGTGTTGGCCGTTGGTCGGGCTGCGATGCGACTCGGTGCCGGGCGCGAGACCAAAGAGGACACGATCGACCCGGCGGTTGGGATCACCCTGCACGCCAAGACCGGAGATCGCGTCGAAAAAGGCGACCGATTGGCGGTCCTGGCCTTCAATGATCACGATCGAGTTGAATCGGCATTGGCCCTGCTTCGTGACGCATGGGAGATCGGCGATCCGGTTGCCCGTCAGACCTGATCCTCGACCGAATCGCATCCTGAAAACCGCTTACCGCGGATTCCGCAACTCGGTGAACAGCGGTTAACATCGCTGCTACTACTCGTTTGCAAGGAGCACCGCATGAAGGTCGCAGTTTGCGTCAAGCAGATCCCCGATCGAGCGTCACCATACGAACTGGACCCGTCTACCCATAACCTCGTACGTCCGAACGAACAGGTTCTTGACGACACCGACCGTTACGGCGTTGAAGTAGGACTTCAGATTGCCGGCGACACCGAGGGCACGGTCACCCTTGTTTCGATGGGCCCTTCCGGAAACCTCAACGGCATCCGCCAGGCGCTGGCGATGGGGGCTGACGGAGCGATCCTGGTCGACGACGAGGCACTCAAGGGATCAGATTCGCTGACCACAGCCAGGATTTTGGCTGCCGCCATCGCTCCGGAGTCGTTCGATATCGTGATTGCCGGGACCGAATCCACTGACGGATACTCCGGACACTCCACAGCAACTCGCCGAACTTCTCGGCGTGCCGGCGCTGACCTATGCCAAAAAGATCGATGTGGAAGGTTCGACAGTTCGTATCAACCGGCAGACCGCCACGGGCTTCGATACGGTCGAAGCCCCTACTCCGGTTGTGGTTTCGGTGACGGCTGGAGTTGTCGAGCCTCGCTATCCGACCTTCAAAGGCATCATGGATGCCAAGAAGAAGCCGGTAGACACCAAGACCGCCGGCGACCTGGGCGTAGAAATCCAGGTCGATCAGCGAATCGTGATGGTGGTCCCGGCTCCATCACGGTCCGGTGGCCAGGTCGTAATCGATGAGGGTGATGGGCACGACAAGATCGTTGCCATGCTCGAACAAGCGAAGGTGATTTAGCGATGGCGTGGGTATTTATCGAAGAGACCGAGACAGGTCCCGCAGCAGTTGGACTCGAGATTCTCACCAAAGCACGAGAACTGGGCTCGGCGACGGTGATCTACTTCGGAGCCGGCTGGAACTATCCTTCGGGATCCTCGGCGAATATGGGGCTACCGAGGTCTTTCACCTCGCACCGGCCGAAGGTTCCACCGGAATCGCTGCAGCCGCCGCAGCCATGGCGGACCTCGTGACCGCACACAACCCGGATGTGATCCTATTCGGCCAGACCTACACCGACCGCGACGTTGCCGGCCGGCTGTCCGCTCGTCTGGGTAAGACGATCATTTCCAACGGAATCGACGTTGCCGTCGACGGGGGTGTCGGCGTGACCACTGAACTCTTCGGCGGGACCCAACTCGTAACGACGATGTTCGAAGGGGAAGGGCCACACTTGGTTCTCCTACGACCCAAGTCATTTCCTGCCGAACCTTCCGGCGGATCAGCCCCAACGGTGACCGTCGTATCGCTCCCCGATGCTGGACACGCCGGCGCTGCACGCGTCGTCGGCAACTTTGTCGAGGAGTCACAAGGGCCCAAGCTTGAAGAAGCGGCGGTCATTATTGCGGGTGGACGAGGTATTGGAAGTGCCAAGGCGTTTGGGCTGATCGAACGACTGGCCGCCCCGCTCAAGGCTGCCACCGGGGCGACCAGAGCCATCGTCGATGCCGGGTGGGTCCCGTACTCGAAGCAGGTTGGCCAAACCGGCAAGACCGTCAAACCCGACGTGTATATCGCCTGCGGCATATCCGGCGCCATGCAACATTTGGTTGGCATGAAGGATTCGAAGATGATCATCGCCATCAATAAGGACGAGGAGGCGCCAATCTTCGGCGTGGCCGATCTTGGGATCGTCGGCGACGTCCACCAGGTTCTCCCCAAGCTGATCGAGGCGTTGGAAAGCCGCTAGTAACCGGGGCGTCCAAAGAGTAGCCCGGTGGTCATTCGACCACCGGGCTTCTTTTGTCTCAAGGATCGAGTGTGAATCCTGTATGGAGTAACTCTAGCGGTATGGGCTCGGCTCTCGCCGACCCCCGTAGCGACGATACTCCTACCAATCTTGAACTCGTTGATCAACTGGCGGCAGTTTCCGCAGGGGTAAGCCCCATCAACCGACCCGGCGTCGATGCATGCAACGGCGATCGCGACCATGCCCCGCTCGCCCTGAGCGATGACCGACGTGATGGCATTGGCCTCGGCACAGATGGAGCTGCCGTAGGCAGAGTTTTCGACATTGCACCCGGTGACGATTTCCCCCGACGCGGTCAAGATCGCTGCCCCAACCCGGAAGTTTGAGTAGGGCGCATAGGCTTGCTCGGCGGCTTTTCGGGCTGCCGCCACGAGCACGTCATCGTTTTCGACATGCATCAGGATCTCCGCCAATAATGCGTCGACGAACGCGGTCGGCTCGAATCTGACCAGGTCGTCGACCCCTTCACCAACACCGATAAATTTCACGGGAACCCCCAACTCTTGCTCGACGCCGATGGCAATGCCTCCCTTGGCGGTGCCGTCCATCTGGCGAGCACGATACCGGTCACACCGACGGCATCGGTGAATTGTTTGGTCTGAGCCAGGCCGTTCTGGCCGGTGGTGGCGTCAAGGACCAGGAGAACTTCGTCGATTGAACCGGCCTCGCGGTCAAGGATCCTCACGATCTTGGTGAGTTCGGCCATCAAATTGGTTTTCGAATGCAGTCGCCCGGCCGTGTCGACAATAACGGCACCCTTCTTGCGAGTCTTAGCCGCCTGATAGGCGTCGTGGGCAACCGACGCGGGATCCGAACCAGGAGCGGCTGTGATGATCTCCACCCCCACCCGGTCCGCCCAAGTGCGCAGCTGCGTGTCGGCCGCTGCCCGGAAGGTATCCGTCTTCGAGATCGAATCCGTGCCCTCTTCGCGGAGGCGGGCGGCCAACTTCGCGATTGTCGTGGTCTTTCCAACCCCGTTGACGCCCACCACGACAATCACCGCAGGCGTGTTGATCCGGCGGATCGAACGATCCTGCCCCTCAAGCGTTGCGAGAAGCTCGTTCCTCAGCGCGTGCCGCATCGGGCGTCTCGGGATTCGAAGCTCTGACCCGTTCGACGATTCGCGTACTCGGTGGCCACCCCCAGGTCGGCGGCAATAAGTGCTTCTTCAAGCCCCTCGTAGAGGTCCTCGTCGATCGATCCGAACGTGTCCCGCAAACGGGAGCCGAGCGACGACCGGGTTTTCGATAAGCGATCGGCCAAGAAGTGGTCGCTACCGCAGGGCTTTTCCTCGGAGCGGGTGCCTCGATCGAAGCAGATGACCCATCTTTTAGCTGCCCCTGGTTGCGACGCCGAAGCGTGTAAAAGGCGCCGCCGGACACGACGAGCACGGCGGCCATGATGAGAATGATCGTCAGCGTTGTATCCACGACCATGAGGTTACGCGCTCCTCGAACGCCAGCTGTCCGCTCATCTTCTTGGCGACGACCTTCGACGACGCACCGGGTTCCATGGTGACTCCGTAGAGGATGTCGGCGCTTCCATGGTCTGTTGCTGATGGGTGACGATGATCAACTGGGCGGTCACGGGAGGTCTCGACCAGACCCAGGAACCGCCGCAGGTTGGCGTCGTCGAGCGCGGCTTCGACCTCGTCGAGGACGTAGAACGGGCTCGGTCGGGCATTGAAGACGGCGAATAGGAACGCCAGGGCCGCCAGCGATCGTTCGCCGCCCGAGAGAAGCTGAGGCGGCTGACCTTCTTGCCCATCGGCTGGGCTTTGAGTTCGACGCCGGTGGCGAGCGGGTGGTCGGGGTCGGTCAGCACCAATTCACCGCGACCGCCCGGAAAGAGGATTCCAAAATGCTCTTCATAGAACCTGGCAACCT
>CAWIFX010000032.1:0-103705 GCA_963835515.1 uncultured Acidimicrobiia bacterium
ACAGGAAGCGCGGCAACCTTGGTCGTCATCAGCCACCAGCTGAGTCGGCCGGATATTGCAGGAGCGGATCCACCGTGCTGGAGATGTCATCGGACATGATCTCAAGCACGGCATTGCGCTGCTCCGCATCGAGGTGACCGATGATGTCGGGGCTTCCATGGGTGACAAAGCGGCCAGAATGTCCGCGGCTGCTTGCGGGTGAAACGTTCGACGAGGTCTACGGCGAGGTCGCTGCGCAGTTCGTCGAGGACTTCAGCAGCACCCTCGCTGCTCAGCTCCAGAAGCAGGTCGGAAGCGGCGTCCTCGCCAAGTTCTTCGAGAATGTCGGCGGCATCGGCCGGGTCCGCCTCGGCAAGAGTTGTCCATTCCTCAAGGTGGCTGTCGAGGTAACCTTCCACCTCGCGGGGGTCCGGTCTGGCGCGGGCGCGTACGAGGTAGCGATTTCGCGGTGGAGTTCTGAGACGAAACTTGACCATGGTTTCCTCCTCCGGCTACCCCGTACGGCTTGATACCTTTGACTTTGAGACTGAAGCTGCCGCCGGGTGCCTCATAGGTGACCTCGTCACCGACGGCTGTGCCCAACAACGCCAGGCCAACTGGCGACGATGGCGACGCCAGTATGTAGCCACGGACTTTGTTTTCCGGTGTGGCTACGAAAAATTCCAACTCGTCGCCGTCATTGTCTTCTGCGGTGACGATGGAGCCCACCTCGACGACGCCGGAATCGGACGCTTCGCGAACCTCCGCATTCTCAAGGATGTGGCGGAGCTGACGAATCCTCGCCTCCATCATGCCCTGGCGTTCTTCGCTGCGTCGTAGTCGGCGTTCTCCCTGAGGTCGCCGTGGCGACGTGCTGAGCGATTCGTTCTTCGATTTCGACGCTACGAATTCGGCCCGGTCAACTCCGCATACTCGGCTTTGAGCCGTTCATAAGTGGTCGGGGTGAGCCAGGTGGTTTCCTCTTTGTCCATTTGGACGAGATTAGTACTCGTTCTTGGCCGAATGCCACAAATGTCATACGTGTAGTTCTATGATCGAACCCAACGGAGGGGTTTGCGTGGCACTGACCGCAACGGAGGCGGCGAAAAAACGATTCTTGAGGACCGGTCTCGTGGGTACGTGTGCCGCGAGGTTGATCATATGCGCAGGCGGGTCGCCGCTTCACTCCTGGTCATCGAACGTAACCTCGGTGAGAGTCTGCCGGCGACCAGCGAGGACATCCGCTCGATCGGGTTCCCGTGGGTAACCGGTGGCTACGACTACGAAGAAGTCGACGACTTTCTTGAACGTTCCTCCCGGATCATCAGCGCTTACGAACGATCCTTGCCGATTACCGAACAGATCCGTGCGAGTCCGTCTTCCAAACGACTACTTCCGACGAAACTGCCGGTCTGGCGTTCACGGTGGTGTTCAGGGGTTATAACCTGAAGGAAGTAGACCGGTTCATCAACCGGGTCTCGGTAACGTTGAACGACTGAGACGGGAAGGCCGTCGCCGCTTGTTGACGCCTCCGAGGTTGCACGCAAGGTCTTCTCTATTTCCATGCGTGGCTATGCCTGAGCAGGAAGTAGACGAGCTGCTTGATCGAGCCGCTGAGACGATCAGCCGATTCGAAAGTGACTTCCGGAGACAGTCAGAAACCGGCACGGGTTTTTAGACCGTCCAGGAATCGATGTCAGCGGTTGACCGCTTATTCCCACGGCGCCGGTTGAGCTTGCAAACTCAGCTCAGCTGAGTTGGCGCAGGTTCTGCGCCCCATGCATGGCTTCTGCCACCGACAATTCCCGACCTGATCGTCGGAATCGAGTACGCCGATGACGCCGGTGTCTTCATGGCGCCCGGGGGCGACGCGCTCGTCGAGACGGTCGATTTCTTCACGCCGATCGTCGACGATCCGTTCGATTGGGGCCGAATCGCCGCCGCCAATGCGCTATCGGACGTCTACGCGATGGGCGAACTGCTGACCGCTCTCCAACTGGTCGGCTGGCCACGCGGGGTCATCGGCTTCATGTTCTTGAGCGAGTCATCGAAGGCGGCCTTTCGATTATGGAGGAGGCGGGTTGCACGGTTGTTGGTGGACACTCGATAGACGGACCCGGAACCGAAGTATGGGTTTGCCGTAACCGGCATCGTCGAACCGGGACGGCTGCAGACCAATGCCGGTGCGCTGCTCCTGCCGATCAGTTGATCCTCACCAAACCGCTCGGTACCGGACTACCACCTGACCGCCCTCAAAGCGGGGAAGGTCGACGACGACCTGGCCCGATATGCAATAGAGACCATGGCCGAACTCAACGCCGGGGCATCGCTCGCCATGGCGGCCGCCAATGCCGATGCCTGCACGGACGTGACGGGGTACGGGTTGCTGGCACCTCAGGGAATTACTCACGTCCGCCGGGGTGAGTGCCCTGATCGAGGTCGACCAGGTTCCGCTCATGGACGGGGTCGAAGAACTCCTGGAAGCGGGATTCTTCCCCGGTGGGAGCCAGCGCAACCTCGACGCAGTCGCGCCGGATGTGACGTCCGATGTAGAAGATTTCTGGATGCAGCTGTTGGCCGACGCCCAGACCAGCGGGGTCTTCTGATCCGCGTTCCCCCGGCCGAAGCGCAAGATCTACGTCATCGGCTCGATGAGCACGAGTGTTACGAAAGCGCCGCTATCGGCGAGATCCAGAGCGGCGAGTCAGCTGCGATCCGCCTCGTTCACTAACGCTCCTAGACTCCCGGCCATGTCAACGGACCGAATCGAACTGATCGCCGAGGCACTATCGATCGGCCAGATCCAGCGACACATCTTTCTGCTCGCTGTGCCTGATCAGACCACCCCCAAGTGTGCACCCGTCGAGGAAACGAACCGGGTCTCGTGTCACCTCAAGACCCGGCTCAAACAAGCTGCGCGCCACGAGCGCCCCGCCGGTCTGCGGCAGGCCGAGCTGGCATCGCCACGACCGGCGAACCGCGACGGGTGCTCGATCTTGCGAAACAAGGTCGACTGTTTGTGGATCCGTGAGATGGGACCGATTGCCGTCGTATATCCAGAAGGTGTCGGCATCCACTCGGTTACGGTGGCGGTCATGGACCGCATCATCGACGAGCACCTGATCGGCGGCCAGCCAGTTGAGGACTTCGTCTTCGCCAGGGATGATCTCCGATGAGTTTCCTGAAGAAGCTGGCGGCGGTTTTTGTGCTGTGGCGGATGTTCGGACCGGAGCTGCGACCGTCGTTCGAACCCAATCAGGTCCACCCAATGCAGATCCCGGGTCGGACCGTGTTCGTCAATGGCCAGAGGTGTTCATTCGAGAGGCCGGTCCCCAATACGGCACCCCGATCGTGCTGGTCCACGGGGTGGAGATGCGTCGAACGTGATGATGTGCATCATGCGGCTCTCGCTCAGGAATTTCGCGTGATCGCCGTGGATAATCGTGATGCCGGAAGTCGGATGCGGTTCGGAGTTCGTATGAGATTGCCGATGCCGCAGATGACCTCGCCGGGGTGCTCGATACTCTCGGGTGGCTTCCGTCGCTGTCTTCGGTTATTCGATGGGCGGGATGATCGTCCAGGAGTTAGCTCATAGGCGACCCGACCTCGTTGGAAAAATCGGGTTGGGTGGCACGGCGGCGCACGTCTCTATTGGCGGGTCGATTGGCCACGTACTCAGTTCGTTGGTGTTCGTCATGTGGCCCGGGGATTTGAGCGGGTAACGCGGCCCTGTTTCCTACGTCCGCACGAAGTATCTTGAACGGGTTGGGAGGATTACCCCCAACGAAGCCCAACACTTCTGGCTTCAAGTTGATCGGACGAGATCCCGAGTCCTACTGGGCAGCCGGGTTTGCTGTAATGGTGGATCCGATTCCCGGGACTGGGTTGGGTCAATCAGCGTCTCCGGTTTCGTGGTTGTCAACACACATGATCAACTTGTCCCCACCCGCGGGCCAGTACGACCTCGCCAGCCGGATCGATGGTTCGGTCGTGCTTGAACTGGTCGGTGCCCGCCATGAGGGCCCGCTCACCCACCACGCCGAGATGGTTGCGGCCATTGCGCGGTGGTTAATCGTAACCGGTTTGTAGCTCTTTTCGCCAGCTTCATCGGCACCGTCAACCAGTTTTCGGTGGGTGGAGCGGGCATGAGTACGCCTCCGAATAGGCGCAGTAGGGGTTATAGGCCAGGTTGAAATCAAGTGAAACCATCCCGCTCTCCTCCAGGTCGAGATCGAGATATCTGCCGGCTCCATAGGTCTCTTTTCCCGAGGTCGCATCCCGGAATGGCACAAAATACCCGTCGTCGCCGATGTGATGGAGCAACGTCAGTTGGACGTCCGTGCCGTTGACCTTAGAAATCGAACGATCCCGGCTCGCTGATAGATTCTGTTCTGGCCGTCGCTGGTCCCCACGGTCAGTTCGCCTCCCGGTGACGGCTCGATCGGCGCCTTGCGTTGCAACGCTTCGGCCTCGGGGAAATAGGCAAGTCCCTCAAGCCGGCGGCGGGGTCAAGCGGGGAGTTGGGGGTTGCGAAGAATTCATCTTTTTGGGCACGGAAGTCATCAAGTTCGGTCATGGTCTTGTCAACCTATCAGGGGCGGACCTTTCTGTCTCTCGCATCCCGGTGGAGTCTATTGATATCTTATGCTTGTTTACATTATTCTGCGCACGTAGATGAGTTATCGATTTATCGGACGGAGTTGTTTTCGCTGGCCGGATGGCTCTCTCGGCTGGCGGCCGACCTGGAAGCCGTTGCCCTTGGGGTGCCTCAGGCCCTCACGAGGGTTCACCGGTCGTCGAACTCTGGCACGCAGCCCTTGGTCCGGTGTCGGTCGGGTGCGAGGCGCGGGCAGAGGATCTCGGCCGCCGGGCGGTCTTCTTGGGCGCGATCAGTGCCGATCGGTGGTCGGCGGGGTGCGGGCTCGGAGTCGGAGCTGACCGCTCGGCGGCAGATTGAAACGTTTGCCGGATCTGACAACGATCCACGTTTCGACGCCTTGCTTCGGCGATCGGCCGATCACGAACGTGCCTGGTTGCGGCTTTGATGGTCTTTCGCCCGCCCGAGGTGGCGTCGGTGGCCGCAGCCTTGTCGGTGGAGATCGGACGCCGGCTGGCCTGGGCCGACCCCGGCGTCGTCGCTTCGACGGGATGGGCTGCCACTGACGTGGCGAGCAGTGGCTACCCGACGTCTCTTGACGATCGAGGCTGATCGCCTTCGATCGGCAGTGTCTAACCGAATCGGTGAGCCAGCGGTCGGAGCGGCTCCGGCTGCTTGAAGGCTGGCTCCGGTCTGAGCGGACCTTTGTCTGGTTTGTATCCCGGCCGGCGACGGGCAACTCGTCGAGGTGATTGGTGATGTTGAAGCCGCCACCGGGATCGGCGTCTTTGTGCCGGGCATTGGTAGCGAGCTTGATACCTTTGAAGCCGTCGCCTCTCACGCTCCGGTGGCTGGTGTCGGTAGCCAGGTCCATGGACCAGGAGATCGCGGTGGTTGCGTGGCTCGGGTACGACGCTCCGGCGATCGGCTGGAATATCGAACCACTTCTTGGGGATCATGCCGAGGTCGGGTTCCCGAATCTGATGGCGTTCGTCGATGGGCTGGCCGCTCAAAGGCCGCATGTTCCCTTGACGGTTGTGGCCCATTCCTACGGTTCGGTTCTGGCTGCCCGCGCCGCGGCTGACGGTCACCTGGCGGCCGATCGGCTGGTGATCGTTGGGAGCCCGAACGTTGCGGTCGAGCACATCAGCGAATTGGTCGTGCCGGAGCCGGCAGCTGTCTTTGTTGGCGAAGCCCCATCCGATCCCGTGATCGCCATAGGTGAACTGACCAACGGCTGGGTTGATGATTGGTCCGGCCTCGGGCACGGATACGACCCTGGCGCATGCGCTTGGGGAGCGAGGGTCTTCGAGGTCCAGGACGTGGGCGTCATCGACGCCCACGTGACCTACACTTTCGGAGCATCGGCAGAAACCATTGTCAACATCATGACCGGTGACCCGGAAAACGTGCGTGACCGGTGCGGCTAGCTCGGTCGCCGGCTGTCCTAACATTGTCGGATGCCCATTAGGATCAGACTTCTCGCCGCGTTCGTGATGATGTTGTCGTTGGCCGCTTGCTCAACCGGAACCGCCCGTTGACCCTCGCCCCAGCTCCTTCTTCGACGGTGCCACCTACCTCAGTCGTCGTACCTGACACGACCGCCCCGGCACCCACGTCGACATCGTCTACGACAACAACGGTTCTCGCTACAACCACAACCATCGACGACACGGTGGTTATTGACGTGGCGGTCGAAGGTGGGCAACTGGTTTCAGAACGTCGGGCTGAGGTCAAACTGGGCGACAACGTCAGGTTGGTTGTCGAATCTGACTCCGCCGACGAACTGCATGTGCATGGGTACGACCTGTTCGCGGACGTGGTGGCAGGTCAGATCACGGAGCTCACCTTCGTCGCGGAGATTCCCGGGATCTTCGAGGTCGAGTTCGAAACCAGCCGCCTCCAGGTTCTCGAACTTGTCGTGAACCAATGAAGGTCTGGCAACGCTCCGGAGTCCTCCTGGTGGTTGTCGCCTGGGTGGCCTGGTTCATGCCGGGAGTCGCCCTCGCTCACGGAGTGGGGGGTCGGGAGGATCTGCCGATTCCTTTGTCAACCTCAAGCATGGTCGCCGTAGCCGTGATCGTGGTCTCGTTCGTGCTGCTTGGATCCTTGTGGCCAACGGCCCGCCTTCAGGATGGTCCCCGGCAGCGCAAATTCGGAGGCCAGTGGATGTCCTGGATCGTGTGGCCAGGACGGGTCGCCGGAGTGCTATTCCTCGGAATCGTTATCGCTGGTGGCCTCGTCGGAGAACCACGCGCCTCGTTATCGATGTCCCCCTACCTGGTCTACATCCTCCTCTTTCTGATCATCCCCTTTGTCGGTGCCATATTCGGCAACGTCTACGCCCAGACCAACCCCTGGCGAACCGTCACCAGTGTTTTGGGCTTCCCCGAACGGGCGGTTCCCAGTCGCCTCGGCGTGTGGCCGGCGGTTCTGGCGTTCTTTGCATTTACCTGGTTTGAGCTTGCGTCGGTAACCGGGGGCGAGCCGCGCACGTTGTCGCTATACGCCATTGCCTATACCGGTTGGCTGGTTGCCTGGACCGCCCGGTTCGGAGCCGACAATGCTCTGCGGGCCGCCGACGGATTCACGACGTATAACCGGTTGATTTCGGCGATCGCCCCGATCGGTCGGGCGGCGGATGGCGACGGGTGGGTGTGGCGCGGGTGGTTCCGAGCCCTGCCGGTGTTGCCGCGCTGGGCAGGGTTGACACCGTTTGTGTTGGTGATGATTGGAACCGTCACGTTCGACGGTTTGTCGTCCACCCAGCGATGGCTGACCTGGTTCGGCGACGTTGAGTCGTTCGTGTGGTTCAAGACGATCGCCATGATCACGATCACCGTGCTCATCGGCCTCGCCTACTACGGAGCCTCGTGGGCGGCGATCAAGCTGGGCGAAAGTGAGCGCACGGTCCGAGATGTAGCTGACTCGTTTGCCCACACGCTTGTCCCGATCGGCCTCGCCTACGCCTTCGCCCACTACTTCACGTTGGTTCTGTTCGAAGGTCAGAAGCTCCTATCGACGATCAGTGACCCGTTCGACCTGGGCTGGAACCTATTCGGGACCGCCCAATGGAAGATCGTGTACTGGTTCCCGACCGATGGAATCTGGTGGGTGCAACTCGGCGCCATCGTGGCCGGACATGTGGCTGGAGTGGTTCTTGCCCATGATCGAGCGCTGGCAGACTTTGGCGGAGTGAAGGCGGTTCGCTCACAATGGGCGATGCTCGGATTAATGGTCCTGCTGACGTTGCTGGGCTTGTTTATTCTCGCCGAGGGTTGACGACGGATGTGCCAGAAGCCGCGGGCCGGGGCCACGCACCGAGCGGTTAGGCAGCGACCCGGGCCGATTAGCATGGACCCCTCTGACAGCACGGGGGTCCCAGATGTATCTCGGACATGGAAGCGGCATCGACGACATCGCCGTCATGGTTGGCGTGATCATCATTGGATTCATGCTGCTTCGTCGCAGTGAACGGTCGGTAAGAACCCGGGCGGAGGAGGCGGATCGGCAGGAACGAGCCGAAGAAACGGTGTTGCCGGATCCGCTCGAAAACGACGCTTCTACGTCGTAGGCACGGTTGCTTCGCCCTCGGCCGTTCCGCGCTCTACTATGGCGTCTATGAGCGACGTTTCGCAAGCCATCGCCCAGTCAACCACCGTGCCCGAAGAGCTCGTGATGCGTGCTGCCAAAGCTCGCGCCCAAGCCTCCGGCACGAGTGTGGATGACGTGCTTGCGGCCTGGTCGGGCGGCGGTTCAATCACCGCATCCGCTCCCAGTCCTGCGCCAGCCACAGATCCGACTCCCACCGCACCGGCCACGGCAGCCGCCGAAGAAACGATTGTGCCGGTCGCCGCTCCAGCGCCGGTAGCGGAACCTCTCGAAGTGGCGGTAGCGGTTATGGAAGTCGAAGAAGATGAGCCCATCGAGGCCGTGGCGCTCCGTGATCGGCTTCTGTTCGCGGTCAAGCTCGGCGCAGGGGCCGGTCTGATGTTCGGCATATTTGCTGCTTTGGTCAGCACCCGGGTGGCCCTATCCAGAATCGCCCCGGCGTTCGAAGGAGAAGCGCTTAGTGCCAGCAGTCTCAGTGCCCCGGCCGATGTCCTGCTGTACGTCACTGCGCTTACGACCCTCTTTGGTGCGCTTCTCGCCAGTGCCGCGGCGGCGATCCCGGCCTGGTTCGATCGCGGCTTCACGGTCCGTACGAGTACCCGGAGTCTCACGGTGATTGGCGCCGCCGTCGGTGCCCTGGCCGGACTAATTGGCTCAGGGGTCATCATGGCGGCGGGTTCAACCGTCGAACCAGCGCTGCCCGAGGATCCGGTAATGGTGGCTTTGGCGCCGGTAGGGTCGTCGATCTTGTTGGTGGCCGTCATGGTTGCGGTGGGGATCTCGGTCGCCATGGTGGTCCAGGCAATGGCGCTTCCCGCCGGTCTGACGGCCAGCGAAGAGGTGGAGTCCGACGTCATCAAACATCGCCTGGCTACGTCGTATCTGATGCCGCTCTTGGTTATCCTGGCCATTGCCGCGTTCGTCTTGCCGTTCGCCTGGCTGCTTTTGACCTTCCACGCTTCGGCTCCGCTGATTGCGATCGTCGCGGCCGGGGGCATTCTGACTTTCGCCGGCCTCGCAGCTTCCAAACCGAACGGGTCGATCAGCGCTGGCGAGTTCGCGGTTGCTGCCGTTGGTATCGGCATCGTGCTGCTGTTTGTTGCTCTCGTTACGAACGCGATATCCGGTGGCGGCGAACACTCTGACGAAGAGTCGCCGACTGAGGATCACGCCGTGGTCCAGGTTCGAATCTAAACCGGACTCTTGAACCGGATTACGAAACCGGTTCTCGCAGTTGGTGTTCGAGTTCGTCCCACCGTCGCTCCTGCTGATACCAGCGGAAGAAGATGACGGTGATGACTCCCCACAGCAGGAAGCCACCGCCCAGTTTCATGATGACCCCGGCAATGGCCTGGTCCATCATCGGATCCCAATCCCATAGGCGGATGGCGTTGGCATAGTGCTCGTACATCGGTTCGCTTCCGAAGATCAAGAACGCAGCTGGAATCGTCGGAACGAGCGACTGGGCAAAGAGATACATCATCGCCCCTGGAGGTCTCAGCCGAGGAATCTCGGGGTGCGGGGAGATCACCGGCATCCACATGAGAATCGCCGAGGTGAACAGCGTGGCGTGGACCGCGAAATGGATCCACGAGACGTTCACCATCAGGTCAACAATTTGTGGCCAATGCAGGCCGGCCAGAGTGAAGTTGAAGAAGGTGAAGCCGACCAACGGGTGGCTTACAGCCTTGGCGAACTGCACTTGCTTGGGTTTGTTGAGGAGGAACTCGGCCAGCCAGCGCGGCATTCCCAGCAGCAAGAGGGGCGCTCCGATCAGGGCGATCACCAGGTGCTCGACCATGTGGAACGTGAACAGCGATTGTTCGCCGATGTCGTGAATTGGCCAGGTGGACACGAGGAATATCAGCGCCACCCCTCCATAGAACTGCGCCTGCTGACGTCTTGTGGCACCGGCGGTACCGGCCGGCAGCACCTTGCGGGCAATCCGGGTGGTGAGATACCGGTAGGCGACGGCTAAGCCGCCCATGGTTGCGATGACATCAAAGTGTGGATGGAATCCGAGGACTTCGTCCATTAGAGGAGGACGACTGCGCCAAGCGCAAACAGCACTGCGACGTAAAGGACCATCGCGGCCACAAATCCGGTGGTGAAGAACTTCGAGACCAGTGACTTCTCGTAGCGCAGATGCATGAACCAGCCGACCACGATCACGAACTTCATGACGGCCAGCAAAATCAGGAGAGGTGCGGCGATGGAGGTGGTGAAAGCATCGATGCCCTGCTCAAGGTAGTACAGCGCTACCTCAATGGCGGTAAGAACGGCCAGGAGCACCGCGATCTGCACGTACTGGCGGGGGGTCGGATGAGCGAGTGAGTGTTCTTCGGCCATGACGTCCTCAGGGAATCAGGTAGACGATGGTGAAAATGACAATCCAGATGATGTCGACAAAGTGCCAGTACAACCCGACCAGTTCGACGTTGAGGCCCTGAGACTCGGTGAGCCCTCCCTGGCGTTTGGAGATGCCGTACAAGGAGAGCAGCATAAGGATTCCCAGAAACACATGAGCGCCGTGAAAGCCCGTCAGAACGAAGAAAGCCGATGCGGCCGGGTTGGTTGACAGAGTCATGCCCTGCTGTACGAATTCGGCGAACTCGAACACCTGGCCACCGATGAAGACCGATCCCAGAAGTCCGGTGGCAGCCAGCCAGACCCGGGTGCGGTTCTGGTCGCCCGAAGCGAGGGCGTCGTGGGCCAGCACCATCGTAAGCGACGACATCAACAAGACGAACGACGACACCGACGTAAAGGGAATGTCATACAGTTCGCGAGGGAGAATGACGCTTTGGCCGGCAGGAACAAAGGCGCTGTAGTCGCGGCCTTTGAAGAGCATGTAATTGGAGATGAGCGCTCCGAAGAACATGAACTCTGACGACAAAAAGACCCACATGCCCAGCTTGCGGTTGTCGATACCGGTGCTCTCGTGGACGTCGTGGTGCCCGTCGGTGTGGGCTACATCAGCCATCAGGCGTCCTCTCCGGGATCGTCACCAGGCTCGGGCTCATCGGCATGATCGGTGTGCTCCTCGTGGGGCTCTTCCAGTGGTTCAACTCCCCATCCAATGAACGAACCGATGATGATGAGCGCCCCAACGATCCCGAGCGGAATACCCCAGGCCGCCCCTCGATAGATCACGCCGTAGCCGATCATGGGCATCCCGAGGCCGACCATGAACGGATAGTACGACGGGTTCGGAAGGTGGATGGGTGCGGGCGGATTGAGTCCAACTTCTTCGAGTTCCGCAACGAGCGCGGCCGCTTCCGGGCGGCGGACCGGTCGACCGTCGCTGTCCTCGGTGTACTTCTTGTGCCAGAAGTCGTCAAGGGCTGTAACAACCGGGTTCACCGCAAAGTTGTATTCGGGGGTGGGGGACGGCATCGTCCACTCGAGGGTGCGGGCGTCCCAGGGGTCAAACGGAGCGATCGGGCCGTTTCGCTTTGACCAGGACCAGTTGATCATGAAGATCAACACGCCAAGGGCAATGATGAAAGCCCCGACGGTTACTGCCATGTTCCACGGGCCAAGTCCAGTTTCTTCGGCGTACACCCAGGTCCGACGGACCATGCCGTTGAGACCCAACCAGTGCATGGGGCCGAACGTGAGGTTGAACCCGATGAAGAACACCCAGAAGTGCAGTTTGCCGAGGGCCTCTGAGTACATGCGACCGGTGAGTTTCGGGAACCAGTAGTAGAGACCGGAGAACAGGCCGAAGATCGCACCGCCAAACAGCACATAGTGGAAGTGGGCGACGATGTAATAGGTATCGGTCTGCTGCCAGTCGGCGGGAACGATGGAGTGAGTGACACCTGAAAGCCCGCCGATGACAAACATGCCAACGAACCCGAGCGAGAACAGCATCGGGGTGTTGAGTTTGATCTTTCCTCCCCACACGGTTCCAATCCAGTTGAAGATCTTGATACCGGTCGGGATGGCGATGGCCATTGTCGACAGGCCGAAAGCCGCCTGGGTGATTGGGGTGACCCCCGATGAGAACATGTGGTGGGCCCAGACTCCGAAACCCATAAAACCAATCGCCGCGCCCGCAAATACGACAGCCGGATAGCCAAATAGCGGCTTGCGAGAGAAGGTCGGCAACACTTCCGAGACAATCCCCATCGCCGGCAGGATCAAGATGTAGACCTCGGGATGTCCAAAGAGCCAGAAGAAGTGCTGCCAGAGAATCGGGTCTCCGCCCATCGATGGGTCGAAGAACAGGGTGCCAAAGCTGCGGTCGAACGTGATCATGAAGAGGGCCACGGCGATGATGGGCAGCGAGAACAGAAGCAGGAACGCCACGACCGTCGTCATCCAGACGAACACGGGCATCCGCAAGAGCTTCATGCCCTTGGCGCGCATATTGAACACGGTAACGATGAAGTTGATCGACGAGATCAGCGATGCGAGCCCGAGAATCTGGAGGCCGATCGACCAGTAGTCCATGACCGTGCCGGTCGAGAATCGGATGCCCGAGTTCGGTGCGTATCCGAACCAGCCGCCGTTGGGTCCCGAGCCAAGGCGCGACGCGGCTTCGGCAAGGTTGCCGCCCTCGGGGGGACCGGTGGTCCCGAAGAGGAAGGACGTATAGAGAAAGACCCCACCGAAAACAAAGATCCAGAACGACACGGCGTTCATCCTGGGGAAGGCCACGTCGCGCGCCCCGATCATGAGGGGGAGGAGATAGTTGAAGAATGCCGCCGACACCGGCATGACGAACAAGAAGATCATCGTCGTGCCGTGCATCGTGAACATGGCGTTGTACTCGGATGCCGAGAGGAACGCACTGTCCGGTTGGGCGAGTTGGATCCGGAGCAGCAGCGCTTCGAGACCGCCCAGAATGAAGAAGGTGAAGGCGGTATAGCCGTACATAATGCCGATCTTCTTGTGATCGGCGGTGGTGATCCAACTCCAGAACCCGGTATGGGAGGCCGGGCGGCGGAAGATGGTCCGCGAGCCTGGCGTGGCGGTGGTGGCCATCAGTCAAGGCTCCTCAGGTAGGCGGACAGCGCTTCGATTTCCTGCTGGGTCAGATCGATGTTGGGCATGAACGATCCGGGTTTGATCAGCGGAGGATTGTCGATCCAGTCCTCAAGTGCGCCAGGTTCGGCCAGGTCGAGGACTGCTCCGGCGAATACGCTCCGGCTCGCAAAGTGGGTGAGGTCGGGGCCATATATGGCGCCATCGACGAGTGCGGGGTTGCTGGCCGTCACGCCGGAAATGTTGTGGCAGCTGACACACTGACCGCCCAAAAAGAGCTCCAGGCCGGCTTGCTCGAGGCTGCCTTCGGAGGGCATGGTGGCGACTTGCTGCTGTTCGGCAAGCCACTCGGCATAGTCGTCTGGTTCCATGGCGATGACTCTGGCGCGCATTTTGGCATGCGACAGACCGCAGAATTCGCCACATTGGCCCCAATACTCGCCAGGTTCGGTGGCCTCAAGCAAGAGCAGGGTGTCCTGGCCTGGCACGAGGTAGCGCTTGCCGTTGAGCTTGGGAATCCAGTAGTTGTGGAGGACGTCGTCGGATTCCATGTCCAGGCAGATTTCGGTGTCGGTGGGCATCACCAATACGTTGGCGGTCGTGAATCCCTGATCGGGATAGCCGTATTCGAACCACCATTGGTGGCCGATTACCTCGATATGAAGGGCATCATCGGAGCAAGAGGTGTATTTGAAGATTCGATCGACCGTGGGGACGGCGATTGAAGCGAGGATAAGCACGGGAATAACGGTCCAGATGACCTCCAGCCGGGCGTTGCCCTCGATCTGCTTTGGTTCGGGAGTCCGCTCGCCACGATCGCGGTAGCGGATCGCGGCATACAGCAATCCACCTTGCACGAGGATGAAGATGGCTGTGGCGATATACAGCGTCAGGCGGAAAAGCCCGTCGATGTCCTTGGCGATGGGGCCTTGAGGGTCCAGGGAATCCATCGGACCACCGGTTGCGCAGGCGGCAAAAAGGAGCGAAGCGAAAGCGATTCCGATCCAACTGCGGCGACGTGTCACAGTGCTTGGGCCTCTCCATCTACGGACGTTTGCGGACCGAGGCTAGTCGCTCGGAACCCGGGCCATGTTACGAGCCGAACCTCCTGCGGCAAATTCTTCGGGAGGGGATGATTTCCAGCTAGCGGACGGCGTCAATGACGAACTGCGGGGCCGGATTGACATGGGCGACATCGCCGAGAAGCACCGTAGGTACCGTCTCATTGCCATCGGCAACCGATCGGACAAAGGCAGCCCCGTCAGGGCTGTCCCAAATGTTGACCTGTTCGTACGTTATCCCGGCCTCATCGAGGCTGGTTATGAGTCGGGTGCAGAACGGGCAGCCGGGCCGCCAGTAGACAACAGGTTCGATCGACGGCATATGGCTCCTCGGGTCATTCAACCTGGTGGATCGCAGCTTTGTTCCTGCGGGTATCCTACGGCCAGTGACCGAGGAACCGACATCACCGCTGTAGCCGAACAAGTGTCAAAGCCAGGATGGAACGACACCGTGCGAGCGTATGTGGCCGTCACCAAGCCACGGATCATTGAGCTTTTGCTGATAACCACCATTCCGCCGATGGTGCTGGCCAACGACGGGTGGCCAGGTTGGTGGCTGGTACTGGCGACACTCGTCGGCGGCACCCTGTCGGCGGGTGGCGCCAACGTGCTGAACAACTACGTCGACAGCGACATCGATGTCGTAATGGAACGAACCAAGGGCCGACCGCTGCCTAAGGCTGACATTCCCCCAGAACATGCGTTGCGATTCGGGGTCATCCTCGGGGCGGCCGGGTTTCTGTGGCTGTGGGGGTTCACCAACTTGCTGGCCGCTTCGATCTCTACCGCCGCGCTGTTGTTTTACGTATTTGTGTACACGATGTATCTGAAGCGCTCCTCCCGACAGAACATCGTTATTGGCGGTGCGGCTGGTGCGGCTCCGGTGCTGGTTGGCTGGGCAGCGGTCACCGGGCGGGTCGACCTGGCGGCCTGGATCATGTTCGCCATCGTGTTTTACTGGACGCCGCCCCATTTCTGGGCGCTGGCCATTCGGTATAAGGATGACTACGCCAAAGCTGACATCCCGATGCTTCCGGTGGTTGCCAGCGAACGGCACACGTCGCTCCAGATCCTCTGGTACACCGCCATGCTGGTGTTGGTTTCGCTCAGCCTGGTATTTGTGACCAGCCTGTCTTGGATCTACTTGCTGAGTGCGATCATCTTCGGTGGGTGGATGATGCGTGATGCCTACCGGCTGTATAAGGATCCCAGCACGGCAATGGTGCTTTTCAAGACGTCGATCATCTACCTGGCGCTGGTATTCGACGCCATCTGGGTGGATGTCGTTCTGCTGTAGATCGGCGGGCGGCTAGTCGCCCAGACGGTCAGCGCCGCCAGTCCAACTGATCCGATGGCCAGGACAACATGGACGCCCTTAAAGGCCGCCGAATCGTTGCCGGGTACCACCCGAAGGACCGACGGTACCCAGATCGCAAGGTTGAACACCAGGAACCCCCAGGCGGCCGGCTGACTCCAACCGCTCGGCGACTCGGTCAACCACATCAGCATGGCCAGAAGCAGCAGAGTGAGTCCGAAACCTATCGACCCGCCGATGCGCAGCCAGCTCGCTAGATCCGCACGTTCGACGCCGGTCAGTAGGCCGATGCGGCTTCCCCAAACGAGCAGCGTAAATCCGCCGGCAGCCGCGAAGACGCCGAGGGTTAGCTGATGGGGTGAACGGTTGGAGAAGATCGAGAGACCTGGTTCGTGAATCGGTGAGGTTATCGGATGCCGGCGCGCCGAGTCCAATCCAGAAAAGTACGTCTGGTCGTTCCGGTAACCTGATTCGATGCTCGCCGAATTTACCTATCGTCCAATCCCGCTTTTCGATGTTGGTCCGCTGACCCTTTCGCTGCACGGCGTGTTCGCTGCGCTGGGCTTCCTGGCGGGCTCCTGGCTGGCTGTCGAACTGGCCGCCCGGCGAGGCTTCGACCGCGATGCCTACTTGTCCATGTTCAACTGGGCGCTGGTTGGCGCCATCCTGGGTGCTCGCTATTTCACGGTTGGGGCGCAGATCTCCGGAGGGGCAACGTTTGCCCAGGTCATTTCACCCCTTGGTAACTTCTCGATCCTCGGGGGGATGTTGGGCGGCATCCTGGGAGCGGCCATCCGGGCCAAGCGACTCAATCAGCCGTGGTGGGCGCTGGTCGATACGGCTTCCTACGGTCTGGCTGTTGGCACAATCGTCGGCCGTATCGGGGATCTGGCGATCGCCGAACACCTAGGAGCGGCCACCGATTTCTTTCTCGGCTATGCCGTCAAATCCGGCTACGACCTCGCCCCGCAGCACACTGCGTTGGAGTGCGGGACCCTCGGCCAGGTAGTTCCGGAGATTACCTGTGGCGTTTATCACCCCACCTGGCTCTATGACCTGCTCGGTGCGCTCGTCCTCCTCGGCGTCCTTGCCTGGATCAATCGTATTTGGAAAAACCGTCACTACGGCCAGCTGTTCTCCGTCTGGGTGATTTGGTATGGGGCCCAACGGTTCCTGATCGACTTCACACGCCAGGTGCCCGTCGACCAGGGTATCGAGGCCTCCCGTTCGGCCGATGCGCTGCTCGGCCCTTTCACCTGGTCCCAGTGGTCGGCTCTCGGAATGATCGTTATCGGCTTTGTGCTGATCAGGATCCAGGCCAGAAACCAGATGGTTATCTCGCCGGAGCATGACGTACAACTCGCTGCCGAAGCTGGGAAGCCATTGCGGGACGACGCTCCGGTCGTGTAGCTTCTTGGCATGAACCAGTTGGCGGTTGCCCGGCGATACGTTGTTGCTTCCTACGACTCCGCCTGCTGATTGACCCACAAGGAGTTATCGGCCCGGAGTTTGATCTCTCCGGGCTGATTTTTTGTAAGGACCGCCCAATGGGACGCAAGATCGATCGCACATCTGAAGCGAACACCGTCGTTGCGGTGGGATCTGTCAGGTTCGGGGCTGATCACTTTCCGGTGATCGCCGGACCTTGTGCTGTCGAATCCGAGAGCCAGATCAACGCTATCGCCGATGCGATCGTTCAGTCAGGAGCCAGTGCCCTGCGCGCCGCGGTTGTACCGACCGGGGCTTCGGCATATTCGTTTGGTGGTCGCGGGGCCGAAGGCATCACCTGGCTCGTGGAAGCCGGGAAGCGGGTTGGTCTTCCGGTGATTACCCAGGTCAACGAACCACAGCATGTCGAGGACTGGGCGCCCCTGGTAGATATGGTCGAGATCGGGTCCTCGAACATGCAGAACTTCGAACTGCTCCGCATCGTCGGCCAGTCGGAGGTGCCGGTGCTGCTCAAGCGGGCCAGCTCGGCGACTATTGACGAGTGGTTGTGGGCCGCCGAGTACGTGCTGGCTGAAGGGAATGATCAGGTGGTGCTCGTGGAGCGGGGCATACGAACGTTCGGGGAATCACCGACCTTGGACCTGACATCTGTCGCCATGGTCAAGGAGCGGTCGCATCTGCCCGTATTGGCGCTCCCTTCTCATGCCGTGGCTTCACGAAGCCTGGTCTCCAAGCTGAGCTTGGCCGCGCACGGCGTTGGAGCGGACGGAGTGATCGTGGAAGTCCATCCTGAGCCTGATGCCGCCCTGGCCAATCCCGAAAACCAGATTGACTTTGCGGAATTTGCCGGATTGATGCACGAGCTCGGGGTGACCCGGCTGCGGACCGGAATCGATGCCATTGACTACGAACTGGTTGATCTACTCGCTCGACGCCAACGCCTGGCTCTCGAGATCGGACAGGTGAAAGCTGAGCGGGGAGCTCCGGTACGTTCACCGGACCGTGAAGCTGAGCTGCTGGAACGGGTGCGAACCCAGGCCGAAACGCTCGGCTATGACGAGGAAATCGTCCAAGATATCTACAGCCTCATCCTGGAAGCCTCCCGCCGTGCCCAGGAGCGCCAAAGAAACGAGCGGCTTACCTAGCTAGAACGCCAGCCAGGTCAGATAGCCCACGTAGGTCGCGAGGAGAACAACTCCCTCTGACCGGACCATCCTGTCACCCGTGTTCAAAAGGATGCCGGCTAATGCGGCGATCCCGATCATCACCATGATCGTGCCTCGTACCGGGTCTTCGGCGACTCCGGGTCTGATGATGCCAACCCCGGCGCCAACCACCAACGAGTTGAAGAGGTTCGATCCGAGCAAGTTGCCGACCACCAACGCATTGCGCCTCTGGCGGGCGGCAGCGATCGCGGTGGCCAGTTCTGGAAGTGAGGTCCCGATGGCGACCACCGTCAGACCGATGAACCCTTCAGAGACCCCCAGGATGGCGGCTGCATCGAGTGCTCCAGTCGCCAACAACTGGGCTCCCGCCAACATGACGCTCAAGGTAAGGAGTCCGGCCGCCAGTTCGGTCGGGACCTTAAAATCACCGTCAAGGCCGACGTCATCGTCGGTCTCGCCCGTCGACCATCGGGTAAGGAGGTATCCCGATAATGCCGCGCCGAGCGCCAGGATCGTGCCTTCGATCCGGTTCAGACTGCCGTCCCACAAGAAGGCACCGAACAAGATCACCGCGAGCAGCATCAGGAGGCCTTCGCGTCGAAGGATGGTTCGTTGCCCGACGATGGCACTGACAAGGACGCTGGCGCCGAGCACGAGCGACACGTTGGCGATATTGGACCCCGCGATGTTTCCGAACGCGAGGTCGAAACTCTTGCCACCTCCTACGACCGACACGATGAATTCGGGAGCGGAGGTGCCCATTCCGACGACGACTGCCCCGATGAGGATCTGGGACATCCCCCACGCCTTGGCGAGTCGGGCTGCGGCCGTCACAAACCGGTCGGCTGCGAAGGTGAGCAGCACAAGGCCGACGACAATGAGAAGAATGGCGGTGAACATTTGGGGCGAGAGCCTACAACCTTCTAGGAATCCCCGGCTATCGCTTCGAGTCTCGCCAGGCCAACCACTCACCCAGACCCGGCATGTCGAGGTCGGTGCCGTCGTATCCCAGCGTGAATTCGCTCACACCCGCTTCGAGCAGGGCGTCGGCGTGGTCGATGTTCTCGGGTTTCACCTTGCCCCACCCGGTCGACCGACGGATCTCGTCGGGGTCACGGCCCGTTTTGGCGCACCACTCGTCCAAGATCGACATCTTGTGTTTGATCGTCTCAAGGTCCCCGAAGCCATGCCACACGTCGGCATGTTCTGAGACGATTCGTAGAGTCACCTTCTCGCCGCCACCGCCGATCAGGATCGGAATGTTGCGAGTCGGCGCCGGATTCAGCTTGGCCCAACGCTCCCGGATGATGGGCAAATCGCGATCGAGGTTGCGGAGCCGGTCGCCGGCGGTACCGAACTCGTAGCCGTATTCGTCGTAGTCGCGTTCGAACCATCCGGACCCTATTCCGAAGATGAGACGCCCGTTTGAAGCGTGATCCACCGTGCGGGCCATGTCAGCGAGGAGGTTTGGATTTCGGTACGAATTGCAGGTGACCAGGGCGCCGATTTCTATGCTCTTGGTGACTTCGGCCCACGAGCCGAGCATCGTCCAACATTCGAAGTGCATCCCGTCGGCATCTCCGAACAGTGGATAGAAGTGATCCCAGTTGTAGGCAATGTCGACCCCCATCTCGTCTGCCTGGACGACGGCATCCCGGAGCGCGGAGTACTCCGCTTGTTGCGGCTGTAGTTGAACGGCGATCCGGACTTGATGCTTCACGAGAGGGGTCCTTCTTGGGTGGGACCCCGAAACTATCAGAAATGGCCTTTATGCCGAAAGCGCCGCGCCGATCCGATCGGCTTCCCGCTCGCGAAGGGCGACATGGACGCGGAGTATTTCGAGCATCTGGGCGAGGGTCTTGGCAGATCGCACCTCTGTCTCGGCAAAGAACGCCTCGACATCGGCCGCTACTTCCGGCTGGGACAACGAAGGCAGCCCATCGAACAAGTGGCGGACCGTTACCTGCGGGTAGGCCTCGAGCAAGTCATTCCACCTGGTCCGGACCATGGTCCACACGATCGGCCCCGACTCGCGATTGCTGAGCATGCGGGCGACCACCCAGGCAGCGTCCTGGCCGCGGATCGTCTCGTCAAACGTCCACTCGAATACCTGGGTCACGAAACGTTCGTCGTCGAAGGCGCACAGTGCCTGCAGATATCGCTGCCGCAATTGGGGGGTCGGAGCGTTGTCGTAAGCGTTGCGCAGGGCAACGAAGTCCTCGTCCGTGCCGTGGGCAGCCAGGACAAACAGCGAAGCCTGGCCAACCACCGGATCAACCGAAGCCGGATCCTCGATGAGTTGGTGAGCCAGCGGTCGAGCGGCTGCAATCGTTTCCGGATCATTGCCGAGGTTGCCCATCGCCCGGATCAGGTCACCGCGCAACAGATTCTCGAGGTCCGTTTCGCCGGCGATGGGCTCCCAACCGATCTGGCTGGCCTTTTTCGTAACGATCGACCTGACCCGCTTTTCGAACGCCGGCAGAAGATCATCGGAGATGATGTCTTTGATCTCCTTCAAGCCGCCGAGCAGCAGTTGCCAAACCGCCTGCTGTGGCTCATCGGCGAATCGTTCACAGAGGTCGAGATACGCCGAAGCATGATTCTGGCCCGCCACGACCGTCGCCCGCACATCATCGAGAAGGGTGAGTCGCTCGAGTGGTTCCAGGGCATCAACATCACCCATGAGGGCATGTAATTCAAGATCCGGATAGTTGACCCGGTAGAAGCCGTGACCGCCGCCATTGCCAAGCACCCAGTCGACTGTGCCCGGGAACTCGACGGTTGCCGAATCTGATTCGAACAGGTATTTCTGCGTCACGATCTCGCCACCGACGGACGCTTTGAGTTGCATGGGCACCGACCAGATCGAGGTGTCGGTCTCGTCGGCTTTGAGGAGCATCCGGCGCTGAGTCAGGTGCACCTGTTTTCCCTGGATGCTGACGTCGATAAGCGGATGGCCTGGTTGCAGAATCCACGTGTTCATGATGTCGCCGACAGGCATCCCCGAGGCTCGATCGAGTGCTGCCCACAGGTCGTTGGTCACCGTATTCCCGTACGAATGTGTACGGAGGTAGTCGGCCACGCCCAACCGGAAATGGTCGCCTCCCAGGAACTGCTCGATCATCCGCAGTACGGCAGATCCTTTTCCGTAGGTTAAAGCATCAAACATCTCGTTCGCTTCGTCCGGTGACGCGACCGGGAACTCGACCGAGCGACTTTCGGCCAGGGCGTCAACCGTAAGTGCGTCGGATCGCTCGGCACCCGGGTCGGCGGCGAACGCCAGCCACCGTTCCCAGTCGGGATGCATGGCCTCGGTCGTTTTCATCTCCATCAGCGAGGCGAAGGCTTCGTTGAGCCAGATGCCTTCCCACCATCGCATGGTCACGAGGTCGCCAAACCACATATGGGCGAGTTCGTGGGCAATAACGTCGATGACACGACGCTGCTCGGCGAGGGACGTCGTATCGCGATCAAGGAGCAAGGCGGTCTCGCGGTAGATGATCGCACCGAGGTTCTCCATGGCGCCAAAGGCGAAATCGGGAACGGCGATGAAGTCGACCTTGTCTCCCGGATAAGGGATCCCGTAGTAATCGCTGAGCCAGCGAAGGCAAAACACCCCGGCCTCGATGGCGAAATCAGTCAGGTGGCCTTTGCCAATTGGCGCAATGACGCGGAAAGGAACGCCGTCCACGTCGACGGGATCGGTTGCTTCGAGCGGGCCGACGACGAAGGCGACGATGTAGGTCGACATGATCATCGTGTCCGCGAAGCGAACGGTTGCGGTTCCATTCCCGTTGTCCTGGCGGTCAACCTCGGCTCCGTTGGACACGGCGAAGAGATGGCTCGGGACGGTCAGCGTGATCGAAAAAACGGCCTTGAGATCGGGTTCGTCCCAGCACGGAAAGGCTCGCCGTGCGTCGGTCGCTTCGAACTGCGTGGTGGCGATGGTTTGCTCGTTGCCATCGATGTCCGTGAAACTGGCTCGATAAAAGCCACGGAGCTCGTCGTTCAAGATACCGGTGAACTCGAGGTCGAGATTCCATGGTCCTTGAGCCAACGTGGCCGTCGTGGTCAGTGTCAATCGCTCGGTGTCTTCGTCGGTAACGATATGGGCGTTGATGGAGGTGCCGTCCTCGTTCGTGAAGGTTGCTTTTGACACCGCCAACTCAGCGGCATTGAGGATCACTGTGGAGGTCGGTTCCCGCACGTCGACGGCGATCGTCGATTTACCCGCGAACGTGTAGTTGTCGAGGTCGGGGCTGAGCACGATGTCGTAGCGGCTCGGGGTGACATGCCGGGGCAGTCGGTAAGGGTTGTCAGTCACTATGCGATGCTCCGTTGCTGATGAGGTGCGGTCAATGCTAAAAGCCCGAGACAGGGTTGCAAAAACCCCTACCTATGCGTCGTATGAACCGGCAGTGACGTCGCCGCCCTCGCCGGTCCAGTTGGTATGAAAGTACTCGCCTCGCGGCTGGTCCGTACGCTCATAGGTGTGGGCACCGAAATAGTCGCGTTGGGCCTGGATGAGGTTGGCTGGCAGGCGGGCAGTCCGATACGAGTCGTAAAAGGCCAGAGCCGAGGAGTAAGCCGGAACCGGAATTCCCGTATGCACTGCGGTCGCTACGACTGTCCGCCACAGGGTCTGTGAGTTGGCGATGGCGTCGCGGAAGAACGGCGCTAGTAGGAGAGAAGCCAGATCGGGATCGGCATCGAAAGCTGCGGTGATGTCGTCGAGAAAGGCGGCCCGGATGATGCAGCCTTCCCGCCACAAACCAGCGATTCGCCCGTAGTCGAGGTCCCAATTGTGCTCGGCAGCCGCGGCTCTCAGCAACATGAAACCCTGGGCATATGAGACGATTTTGGATGCGTACAAGGCTGCCTCGATGGCTTCGGTGAATCCAGCCGGGGATTGAGCGGCATCGACGGATGGCCCCACCAGGGTTCTTGACGCGGCGGTGCGTTCATCCTTCAGTGCGGAGACGATGCGGGCGAACACGGCTTCGGCGACCAGCGTGACCGGCATCCCGAGATCAAGAGCCGAAATGGCCGTCCACTTGCCGGTGCCTTTTTGACCGGCGGCGTCCAAGATATGCTCGACGAGTGGCTCGCCGTCGGCATCGAGGGTGGCAAGAATCTCAGCGGTGATGTCGATGAGGAATGAGTCGAGCCGTCCGGCCGCCCAGCCGGAAAAGACACTGGCCATGTCGGCGTGACTCAAGTTCAGCCCCGCCCGCATCAGGTGGTAAGCCTCGGCGATCACCTGCATGTCGCCGTACTCGATCCCGTTGTGGACCATCTTGACGTAGTGACCGGCTCCGTCTGATCCGACCCAGTCGCAGGTCGGGGTGCCGTCGCTCACTTTGGCGGCGATTGCTTGGAACAGCTCCTTGATCAGGGGCCAGGCAGCGGCCGATCCGCCCGGCATGAGCGATGGCCCGAACCGGGCACCTTCCTCGCCGCCCGATACCCCCATCCCCACGTAGAGCAGACCAGCTGCTTCGACCTCGGCGGTACGACGAATGGTGTCCTCGAAGTTTGAGTTCCCACCGTCGATGATCACGTCCCCCGGCTCGAGCAGGGGCAGGAGTTGCTGGATCGATGCATCGACCGGCGCTCCGGCTTTGATCATCAACATGACCCGACGTGGTGTGGCCAGCGTGGCGACTAACTCTTCGAGGCTGTGCGTGCCGATGACGTTGGTACCGGCTGCCGGGCCTGCGACGAAATCGTCTACCTTCGAGGTCGTCCGATTGAACACGGCCACCTTGTAGCCATGGTCATCCATGTTGAGGACCAGGTTCTGGCCCATCACGGCCAAACCGATGAGTCCGATATCAGCGGTAGGTTCCACGTTGCTCCCTTGGGCGGATTTCTGGCCCTAGCGTACCCGTCTAGTGTTTGAGCATCATGGAAGCGCTTGGGATTGATATCGGAGGGTCAGGGATCAAGGGAGCTCCCGTGGACACCTCGACCGGCACCCTCAAGACTGATCGGCATCGGATTCCGACTCCCCAGCCTTCTACTCCGGAGGCGGTGATCGCCACGACATCGATGATTGTCGATTTCTTCGATTGGGACGGCCCGATTGGTGTGACCTTCCCTGCAGTCGTTCAGGGCGGTGTCACCAAAACTGCCGCGAACGTCGATGAGTCCTGGATCGGTGCGGCAGCGTCTGACCTGCTTGAGGCAGCCCTCGGTCGGCCGGTAGCGCTGCTCAACGACGCCGACGCGGCGGGACTTGCCGAGATGCGCTTTGGAGTCGGCCGCGAGGTCAGTGGGGTGGTCGTGATGTTGACGTTTGGGACGGGCATCGGGTCCGGATTCTTCGTCGATGGCCGATTGGTGCCGAACACGGAATTCGGTCACCTCGAGATGCACGGTATGGATGCCGAGCATTATGCGGCTGGCCGAATCCACGAGGAGGACGGATTGTCGTTCGATGACTGGGGGGACCGGGTCAACGAATACCTCAACTACGTGCACCGTCTGGTTTGGCCCGATCTGATCATCGTGGGTGGCGGGATTTCCAAAGAGTGGGACTCGTGGTCGCACCGCCTGGACGTACCAACTCGCGTCGTCCCGGCCGAATTGCGCAACGAAGCGGGCATCGTTGGGGCGGCAGTCGCAGCTTCGTAGGCCGGGTCTGGTCAGACGACGAATTCCGAGAAGCGATTCAAGTCCGCCGGGTGGATACGAGCCTGAACCACCGTGCCGTCTTCGCCGTGATCGGCGCTGATGACGGCTCCATCACGGTGGAGGGCGGCGACGATGTCGGCGCGGTCGTAGGGAACCGATAGCTTGACTTCCTGATACTGATCGGCCAGGCGCTTCGTGATGGTGTCGCCTAGACCGTCGATACCATCGCCGGTGAGCGCCGACAGGAACACTCCATCCGGATAGACCCGTTTGAGTCGAGCCAGCGCAGTCGGGTCAGCCAAGTCGGTCTTATTGAAAACGAGTTGCTCGTCGATCTGGGCAGCGCCGATCTCGAGGAGAACTTCCCTGACTGCAGTGATCTGGGACTCGGCGCCAGGATCGGAGCTGTCGACCACGTGCAACATCAAGGTGGCATCGTTGATTTCCTCAAGCGTCGAACGGAAGGCCTCGACCAACATGTGCGGGAGGCGCCGCACAAAGCCCACGGTGTCGGACATCAGGATGTCCTCGCCAGACGGCAAATGAGCCCTTCGGACTGTGGAGCCAAGGGTGGAGAAGAGCCGGTTCTCGGTGAGAACGTCGGCGTCGGTGATCTGGTTGAGCAATGTCGATTTACCGGCGTTCGTGTAGCCGACCAGGGCCACGAGGGGCGTGTGAGACGAACGGCGAGCCTTGCGCTGGGTGTTGCGGGAGTTGCTGAGACCCTTAATCTCCTTTTCCAGCCTCGTCACCCGCGAATAGATGCGGCGGCGATCGGTCTCCAGTCGCGTCTCACCGGGACCACGTGAGCCGATCCCTCCGAGGCCGAAGCCCTGTCGGGAAAGCTCGGCACCCTTACCCCGAAGCCTTGGTAGGTGGTAGCGCAACAATGCCAACTCAACCTGGAGCATGCCCTCGTTCGACGTCGCATGTTGCGCAAATATGTCAAGGATCACGGCGATCCGGTCAACGACGTCACAATGAAAGATCTTGGCGAGGTTACGTTGCTGAACCGGGGTCAGATCGTTATCGAACACGACGACATCAATGTCGAGGGCCTTGGTGATCGCCGCGAGCTCTTGTGCCTGTCCCTTACCGATGAAGCGGGCTGGGTCGGGCCGGTCACGCTTGAGAAGTTCCGCGTCGATCGGGTCCGAGCCGGCGGTGTCGGTCAGGAGGGCAAGTTCTTCAAGTGAGCGTTGAGCGTCGTCAGTCGAGGCCCCACCCAGCACGACGCCGACCAGGAACGCTTTCTGGACTTCGACGTCGAGGTCGGTGACGGTGGCGGTAAGGCGGCGGCGTTGCCTGCCCTGGTAGGTCATGGGGATCTCCGGTGGTTTCCCAAGACGGTACCTGGATCACCATGATCCGTGCTCGGGAATAATTGGCTAGAGGTAATTGCCCGAGTCACCGTTTGCATCATTCTCCGTGGTTGCTTGCTCCGCGATTATCTGTGACTCCCGCACCGCCACTACCAGTTCGCCCGTTTCGGGCAAGAGGAATCGCCAGGCTCCGGTCGGGACAGCCCAGAACTGGTGCCCGGACAAGATGTCGGTGAGGGCAAGCGCATCGTTGTCGTTTTCCGACGTGATGGGGACGAGCAAGCCCGTCCGGGTTGATTCTTCTTTGGCGCGACCGACTCTCCAGCCCGACATGACGTTGAACTTGCTCATTGGCTTTCTCTGGTGTTGTGATTTGGCGGAGGCGGACGGGAATCGAACCCGCCGGGGACCTTTCGATCCCCCATCGGTTTTGAAGACCGTGGGACCCACCAGGCGTCCAGTCGCCTCCAGGCGGCAGGGTAGTAGCAAACGTACGCACTGCATCCGTGTGGCGCTACCGTTGGGGACGACGTTCAGTCATTTCTGAGGGACAACGTGACGGCATCGTTCGGGCAACTGATCAAGGAACAACGCATCGAGATGGGCTTGACCCAGCAGCGTCTCGCCGACCTCGTTGGGCGTAGCCCGTCGACGGTGCGGTCCTGGGAGCGTGACCGGGCCACCCCGAACGACGAAACCGTCATTGACTCACTGTCGGCAGTCCTGGGCCTCGACAAGGCGATTCTCTTCGATTTGGCCGGCGTGGAGTTCGAGGACTCATCGCCGGAACCCGACCCGTCGAGCGCATTTGTTGAGGCGGCTCCCGAGAGCGGGCTTTTCGAGGACGGGTCCGAAGTCAGTGCTGCCGGTGGCTCTGCGAGAGTGGACGACGTCGTTCGGAGACGCTGAAGACCAGCCTGAGGAAGCACGGGATGCTCGCCCACCGGTGCCGATGGGACCGGAGCCTGCCCCCCGATCGAACGGCGACGAAGCGCGGATTGCGGGAGTGGCGCGGGCCCCCGAGCCAGCCAAGCCCTACCTGCTCCAGACGGATCGTCGGGCTGACCATGTGCGCCCGGGACCCTTGCGACCTGGCGTCGACGATGCGGTCGAACCGCCGTTGTTCTCCGATGAGGCTCCAGACCCGGTGGAACCGCCATCCGATTGGGATGCCGAAATCGATCTTGATGACTTCCCTGATGCTGGCCCGCTCGAGGATCTCTTGGCCGTTGAGCCACCAGCTCCAGCCATCGCGCCGGTTGACGACAAGCCACCGGCCTCTGCGGCTGGACTCGAACGGGCGGCGGGGCCCGAGACCGAAGATGAAGCCAGCGAACTGGCATGGGACGACGAACCCACTCAGATCCTCATGCCGACTGCTCCCGCAGAGGAACGCCTGCTTGGTGTGGCCACCGCCAAGGCGGTTGAATATCTGGCCGAGCCACGGCCGCTCCCGGAACCGGAGCCTGAGGCGGCAGAGGCGACTGAGGTCATTGAGCGAACTCCGATAGTCGAGCCCGCACCCACCGTCGAAGTGGCCGCGCAACCGACCGAGCCGGTCCGCGCCGTCTCCCGGGCTGACGTGGCGGGTCAAGCGCGCACCCAAACCATGGAGTCGGGACGACCGATCGGGCCCAACTCTTACCTTGACGATCCGAAGGAGATCCGTGGCTACCGGATCCGGGCAGGCCTGACCACGGCCGCCCTCATCGCCATGTTCATCCTCGCCCGTTGGGCCTGGGCCGGGTTCCGCGAACAACTCGATGGCATTCTCGATACGCTCACCACGGGTTTCTAGCTTTCAGGCTGCGCCGCAAACCAAGAAAGAGGCCCCCGCGCTAGCGAGAGCCTCTTTACTTCCCCCCCATTTTCCCCAGACCTATCTGGCCTACGCCCTCCCCGGAAGGCGCCGCCCCGCAAAACCGTCCCCACTTCGCTTGCGTCCAGGTCTATCTCGAGAAACTGCCACAGCCGAATCTCATCCCTTTTCTACCGAACCGCACTTAATGGCTGCTTAACACCACTCTGCGTCATCTGGGTTGATTCAGATTGATTGCAGCAACAACGTGGCGCCCGCCAGCGCAGAAACGGCGATGATGCCGATACGTAGTCGTGGGCCAGACGCAAAACCGTGTAGCCGCGCAGACAAGACGAAGCCCAGGATGAGCGGGATCACCAGAAGGGCCGCAACCTGGACGTCGACTCCCGTCGTCCGACCGGTGAAGCTGAGTACCGCGATGTTGATCGATTGGCCGACGATGAAGATCGTCGACAGCGTTGACCGGGTGGTTGGGCCTTCCGTGCCGGCGAAGAGTAGGGCCAACATGGGCCCCCCGACCCCGGTCACGATCCCACTGGCTCCACTAAGCGTGCCTACTCCAGCCTCCGTCTGGCGAGTTCTCGGTATCGACCAGCCAGATATCATGATTACGGCAGCTCCAACTACCACCGATCCGATCACGATGCTGCCGATACGTTCGGTCATGAAGCCGAGCAGCCAGGCACCGATCACCGCGCCGATGGTCCGACCGACAAGGATCCACCGAACCCCCGAGAAGTCGATTGATCGCCGCTCGCGAATTGCCATGCCGGTCGCGAGCGTGAGGGACAGCATGATCTGAGGAATGGGCGTGAGGGCCGGGTCAAGAATGGTGAGGAGTGGTACGGAAATCGCCGCAAATCCGAAGCCGATCGTGCCCTGCAAAAGAGCGGCCACGATGGTGATCGCGGCCGCCACGATCATGATGGTTAGGTCAGGCATCAACGATGGGCGCTCCTTCGGCGCCGCAGTCTTGCACGAACCAAAAAAACTCTCTCATTTGGATGGGTTTTGTGGTTGACTGTGCGTACCAGAGAAAGGAGGTGGTCCTAGTTGGGTAATTCTTATTGGACTCTGGAGGTGGCCGAGCGTTAGCGCGACGGCCAAGTCGCGACTGCGACTTCCACTCGGACCACCGAGGTTCTCGGTTCGCATGAAGGTCCACATGCGACCCTCGAAATGAGGGAAGAATCGATTACTTTCAAGATGAGCGGAAGCCTTCGGGCTTCCGCTCATCCAGTTAACCGGCCCCCTGGATGCGGGTTCTTCATGGTTGCGTGAAGCCACTATCGTTCGGTGTCTCATGCAGGCACACGTAGGCGACCTCACCCTTGAATACGATACGTTCGGCTCACCCGACGACCCGACGATCCTGCTGGTCATGGGTTTGGCGACGCAGATGATCGCCTGGCAGCCTGCCTTTTGCGAGATGTTGGCTGGCCACGGATTTCATGTGGTCCGATTCGACAACCGCGACATCGGGCTGAGCACGAAACACCATGGGGTCCCCTCAGGTATTGATGGGTTGCCCTCCGCGTTCAAGCTCCGACTGACCGGCAAGGCCCCCTATTACCTATCTGACCTCGCCAACGACGCGTTCGGGTTGCTTGACGCCCTCGATGTAGCGAAGGCACATGTGGTGGGGGTGTCGATGGGCGGGATGATCGTCCAGCAAATGGCCATCCTCCACCCCGAGCGGCTGCTGTCAATGACTTCGATCATGTCGACGACGGGGTCGATGTTCGTCGGGCATTCGACCAGCGACGCCATGAAGATGATGTTTCGACCCGAAGCTACCGATCGAGAGGAAGCGATCAATGGAAGCGTTGAGGTTCGCAGAATCACCAGCCCACATCATTTCAACCTGAGCGAAGCAAGGAAATGGGCCGAGGCGGCGTTCGACCGGTCGCACTATCCCGAGGGCGGTGGACGTCAGTTGGCGGCGATTTTTGCTTCTGGGAACCGGACCAAGGCGCTCCGTGAAGTCACAGTCCCGACGTTGGTCATTCATGGGGAAGCGGATCCGCTTGTGAACATTTCGGGTGGTCGAGCTACCGCCAAAGCGATCCCGGGTTCGACGTTCAAGTCATACCCAACGATGGGTCACGATCTGCCAGAACCATTGTGGCCCGAACTCACTGCCGACATCGCCGAGCACGCCAAACGCGCCACCACTCAGATCCCCGCAACCTGATAACCCTCGAACCCAGGGTTCAACCCTGGGTTCCACCGCCCGATAATGGGCGTTGTGGCCCCACGTTCGACTGATTCACTTCACGGCCTGTTGTCACGGGCTGGCGATGTCGGCGACTATCGCATCGAGTGACCGGACGAGGTCGGCGGGGGATAGCGAGACCTGGAGTCCGCGCCGGCCAGCCGACACATATACCGTTTCGAAGGCCGTGATCGTGTGGTCGGCAACCGTGCGTAGACGCTTTTTCTGCCCGAACGGCGAGATGCCGCCGACGACGTATCCGGTGGCTCGTTCGGCTTGGGCCGGTTCGGCCATCGAAGCCTTCTTGCCGCCGAGGGCCCGGGCGAGCGCTTTCAAGTTGAGGGTGCCAGACACCGGGACGATTCCCGTAGCAAGGTCGCCGTCGACGGCCGCAACCAGGGTTTTAAAAACCCGCTCAGCAGGGACGCCGATCTCCCTGGCGACTGCCTCGCCGTAACTTACAGCGAGTTCGTCAGTGACGTTTACCTCGTAGTGATGCAGTTCATAGGCGACGCCCAGGCGGTCGAGTTGGGTGGTGGCAGGCGTTGCGGACATGCGCAACATTGTCGCGTCTCATCCCCGGTTCGGCTAGCCAACCGTTGCCCGGTCGTGCCGGTCACCGCGCAGAACCTAGCGCCCCAGCACCCGATATCGGGCGCTGAAACTCAGGGTTCCTGTACGAACCCTGGGTTGTTCTCTGGGCTCCTACCCCCCGAAAACAGGGGGTAGGAACCCTGGGTTAAACCCTGGGTTGCGAGATCGTGGCGGGAATGGGGGGCGGGGGTGTACGGTTGGAGACGGTATGAGTGACACAGGCGAACTTATTTACGTGGTGGATCCAATGTGTTCGTGGTGCTGGGGCTTTGCGCCAGCCTTCCGGGCGGTTGTCGATCACCATCCCGAACTGGCCGTGAACGTCGTCGCCGGAGGTCTCCGACCAGGCGAGGCCGCCGAACCGTTGAACGATCAGATGCGCCAGACGCTCGCCCATCATTGGGAGCAGGTCGAACAAAGGAGCGGTCAGCCCTTCGACCCGGCCGGTCTCGATCGCCGGGACTGGGTTTATGACACCGAGCTAGCCGACATTGCCGTGGTGACGATGCGCAATCTTGCACCGGACCAGGTTCTCCCGTGGGTGCACCACCTCCACGAATCGTTTTACGCCAAGGCCATCGACCTGACCGACCCAGCCGTGTACCCGTCGCTTCTGGCCGGCTTTGACGTGGATGCCGAGGCGTTCATGACTGCCCTGGGGTCGCCAGAGATGAAAGCCGCCACCTGGCAGGACTTCAGCCTCGCCCGTCAGCTCGGTGCCTCAGGGTTCCCGACCGTGCTCGGGGTGCGCGATGGCAAGGCGATGATCTTGACCCGTGGCTATACGGACGCCGAGACGTTCGACAAGATCATTCACCGGTGGATGGAGCTCACCGTTCCCGACATCGAACCAGGTGCCAGTTGCTCGATCGACGGGGTTTGCTAGCCGGCTAGGGGATCAGGAGGGTCTTGCCGGTAGTCGCCCGGGCGTGCAAGGCTCGGTGGGCATCAGCGGCCTCTTCAAGCGGCCACGTCTGGCCGATGCGAACCTGCAGATCGCCTGCTCCGATCCACGTGAACAGTTCGTTCGCCCGGCTGAGTAGCTCTTCGCGATTGGCGATGTAGTTGAACAAGGTTGGCCTGGTCGTATACAGCGAGCCATTTTGGGCGAGAACCTGGAGATCGACCGGTGGCACGGGTCCTGACGCCGCCCCAAAGAGGGCCATCAGACCGCGAGGTCGCAGCAGCCGTAACCCATCATCGAACGTAGTCTTCCCCACGCCGTCGTAAACGACGTCGAGCGGTCGGGGTCCGGCGATCTCTTCGATGGCATCGGCGAAATTGACCTCGTCGTATCGGATGACGTGATCGGCTCCCGCTGCAACAGCCAGTTCGGCCTTATCTGACGACGACACCGTCGTGAAGACTTCGGCACCGATGAGCTTGGCCATCTGGATCGCCAGCAGCCCCACCCCGCCTGCTCCGGCGTGGATGAGACATCGACTCTCGGGTTGCAGCGCATAGGTGTCGCGGACGAGATAGTGAGCGGTTATGCCCTGCAGCGGGATGGCGGCGGCGGTTTCCATTTCGATTCCATCGGGAACCGGTACGAGCTTGCTGACGTCGGCCGCGATCCGGTCGGCATACGAACCGAGCGCGCCGGTCCATGCCACCCGATCGCCGACCGTGAAACCCTCGACGCCGTCGCCGATTTCGACGATGGTGCCCGAACCCTCGAGTCCCGGGGTCATGGGGAAGTCCATCGGGTACAAGGCGATCCGGTGGTACGTGTCGATGTAGTTGAGGCCCGCCGCAGCGATTTCCACCACGGCCTGGCCAGGTCCGGCGGACGGATCGTCAACTGATTTGTATTCGAGTACCTCGGGTCCGCCCGGGGCGGCTATGACGATGGCCTTCATCAGGAACCTTTCTGGACGGTCCACCCACGGCGGATCAGTTCTTCGGCGAGAGCTTCATCCATGTAACGCTCAAGCTCGGGTCCCCAAACTATCGCTTCGGGTTCGCTCTTGTGGTCGAGGATCTCGATAACCCGGTCACGCAGCGTTCGCGCCCATGCCTTGCCTTTGGCAGTGGCGTGCAACGAGAGCGTCCCGTCACCGTTGGTTTGGTAGACGTGCGCCTCGATCTGCGGGTTGTCGGCCCGGCCCTTCTCGCCGTAGATGAGCAGTACGGAGCCCAACGGAACGTCCTGTATTCCGCCAGTAGCGACGAAGTCTCCCTCGAACGCCCAGCCGCCCTGTTTGGATGGGTCGACGAAGTCGACCACCTTTGCCCAGTTTTTTCGACGCTCATCGCCGAGGAGCGGCACGTCGACGCCGATCATTATTTGCGGTGTATCCATCGGTTCATCGTAGACATACCGTTATCGTGGTTCCAGATGGCTGTGCAACTGTTCGTTACCTGTCTCGTCAATTCCTTCTTTCCAGAAGTGGGAGAGGCGACGGTCGAGGTTCTCGAGATGGCCGGGCAAACGGTTGAGTTTCCTGCCGATCAAACCTGCTGCGGGCAGCCCGCGTTCAACGTCGGACTTCGAGACCAAGCCCGAAAGATGGCGGCGCATACGCTCGACGTGCTTGACGCCACCGAAGGTCCCATCGTGCTGCCGTCGGGTTCGTGCGCGGACATGATTGTGCACCACATCCCGGAACTGATGGCCGATGATCCAGACCGGTCGGCTCAGGCGGAGCGAGTTTCGGAACGGACCAGGGAGCTGTCGCAGTTCCTGGTGGATGATCTTGGTGTCGAGACCGTCGGCCCCGGATGCGGAGAGTGCTCGGTTACCTACCACCCCTCCTGTCACGGCCTGCGCAACCTCAATCTTCGGTCCCAGGCGGAGGGCCTTCTCGATCAAGCTCCTGGCGTGAACCGGGTTGATCTCCCGGACGCGGAGAACTGCTGTGGATTCGGTGGGCTGTTTTCGGTTGACATGCCGGACGTATCGGTGGCCATGATGGAGACGAAACTCAAGAACGTGGAGTCGTCTGGCGCCGACGTGCTCGTCGGTGGAGATGTCAGCTGCCTCATGCACCTCGGGGGCGGTTTGCATCGACGTAATTCGCCAATCGTCGTGAAGCACTTTGCGGAGATCCTGGCCGGACACCTCGAACGCGCCGGACACCCCGAACGCGACCATGGCGCCTGAACCGGTCACCTTTCTCGGGCGGGTCAAACGTGACCGGGCTTCGGGCGTGGTTGCCCCGGTTAGCGAAGCCGCCCGTCGCATGTCCGTCCTACCGGGTCGACGCCTCGAACGACTTCCCGCTCATGGAGGAGATGCGAGACCGGGCGAGGGAGGTGCGCCTTCACACGTTGGCAAACCTCGACCGCTATCTGGCGCAGTTCGCCTCGCAGGTGGAAGCCAATGGCGGCCACGTGCACTGGGCAGCCGATGGTGACGAAGCCAACGCCATCATCACCGAACTTGCCAAGGCTCATGAGGTGCGGTCGGTGGTCAAGTCAAAGTCGATGGTCACCGAGGAAATCGAACTCAACGAGGCATTCGAAGCGGGCCGGCATCTCGGTGGTCGAGTCGGACCTCGGCGAGTTCATCGTGCAACTGAGCAACGACAAACCGTCGCACATCATCGCCCCCGTTCTGCATAAGACCCGATACGACATTGGTGAGCTTTTCGCTGAGAAGCTCGATGCGCCGTACACGACCGATCCTTCGCAGCTGACCGAAATCGCCCGGTCGCATCTGCGGCGCGAATTCCTCACCGCCGATATGGGGATTTCTGGCTGCAACATGGGGATCGCCGACAGCGGAACCGTCGTGCTCGTCACCAATGAAGGCAATGGACGATTGACCACCACCGCCCCCCGGATTCATGTGACGGTCATGGGGATGGAACGAATTGTCCCAACCTTCGCCGATGCTTCGGCGGTGCTCGAGGTTCTGGCCAGGGCCGGGACCGGCCAGCGACTGTCCGTCTACACAAACCTGGTCTCGGGGCCTCGCCGGCACGGAGACCCTGACGGACCCGATTCGTTCCATGTCGTGATCCTCGACAATGGCCGTTCGCGGACGCTGAGCGGTTCAGAAGCTGAAATTCTGGCGTGCATCCGCTGTGGTGCCTGCCTGAACATCTGCCCCGTTTACCGCGAGGTGGGGGGACATGCCTACGGATTTACCTACCCGGGACCGATCGGCGCCGTGGTGACCCCGTCGCTCAAGGGTTTGGATGAGTGGCACGAATTGCCGTATGCCTCGACGTTGTGCGGAGCGTGCGTCGAAGCCTGCCCGGTCCGGATCGATATCCCGAAGATGTTGCTGACGCTACGGTCAAAAGCGGTCGACGACGGCCACCTGCCGGGATGGTTGACGTTCGCGGTTGGCAGGTACGCCTCGGCGGCGACCCACCCTCGCCAGTTCCGCTTACTCCTGAAGGCGGGTGGTGTGGTCGGTTCGATGATGGCCAAGGACGGTTGGATCACCAAAGCGCCATCGCATGGGGCGAACTGGACCGGAGCCCGGGACCTGCCCCAACCCGCCAAAACACCCTTTCATGCACGATGGAAGAAGCGCCATGGATCGTAAGGATTTTCTGGATCGGGTCCGGCAAGCGACCGCCACTGCTGATCTGCCGCCCGTCCGACCGGACCCGCCTGGTGCATTGGTAGGGGACTTGTCGACGGTCGATGTTGTCGGTCGGTTTGTGGAGCGAGCCACCGAAGTCAACGCTGACGTCCGTTTGGTCACCGCCGATGGCGCCCTCGAGCAGGTCGTCGGCATCATGGAACAGTACAAAGCCGAGGAGTACCTCGGTTGGCCCGACAGCCAGATGCCCATCCCGGGCATCGGGGCCGGGCTGATTGCCAGGGGTTATTCTCCGAGACCGTCGGAGGTCCCCTCTGAGAATCGGCTTCTGCATCAGACGGCCTATTACGACCTGCTGGTCGGCATTACGGGTGCCGACGGCGGACTCGCCGAGTCCGGGTCGATCGTCTTGACGCATGGCGCGGACCGATCCCGGATGGCCTCGTTGATACCGGATGCCCACATCGCGCTGCTGCCGGCTTCGGCGATCGTCGAATCGCTTTCGCACTGGGCGGCTTTGAAGCCTGAATCAGTCACCCGTTCGGTGAACCTGGTTGTGATCACCGGGCCGTCGCGCACGGGTGACATAGAAATGCATCTGACGCAAGGCGTTCACGGTCCCCGACACGTGCACATCCTCGTCCTCGAGGACCGGTAGCGCCCTCGACCGGCTTCACACGCACCCTTTGGCGTATAGGCTCACTGCCCAATGTCGGCTGCGCCTCCAATTCGAACCCGAGAGCTGGTCGGGATGATGTCCATGGTGATGGCGCTTTCGGCGATGGCCATCGATTTCATGACCCCGGCGTTCGGAGAGATTCGGACTCATTTTCAGATGGGGTCGGAATCGACGGCGGCCGCGCAGATCATCACGGTTTTCTTCCTCGGCGAGGTCGCCCAGGTGGTCTATGGTCCGCTGTCTGATCGATACGGACGGCTTCCGATACTCCGACTCGGCTTCGCTGTCTATGTTGCCGGGTCTATCGCTTCAGCGCTTGCTCCGACCTTCGCCTTCATGTTGGTTGCTCGATTTGTCTGGGGTCTCGGCGCCGCAGCTCTCCAGGTGTCAGCGAGTTCGATAATCCGAGACCGATTTAGAGGCGATGAGATGGCCCGGGTCATGTCGCTCATCATGGCCATATTCCTGATCGTTCCGGTATTTGCGCCCTTGGGCGGAGCGGCGCTGCTCGCCGCGTCTTCCTGGCAGGTGGTGTTTGCGTTCCCGGCGGTTCTGGCAGTCGTCGTATTCGGCTGGTCGTTGCGCCTCCCCGAAAGCCGTCCCGAATCCAACATCGTTGCCATGAATCTGTCGGCTATCGGGGGGGCGGCCAGGTACGTGCTTGGTAACCGGCTGACGCGCCGCTACACGCTGGGCGCCATGATGCTCTTCGCGGCGTTCAGCACGTTCCTGAGCAGCTTTGAGCGGGTCATCGGGGAACTGTATGGTCGGCCGGCGCTCTTTCCGATCGCTTTCGGGCTCATGACCGCCGTGGCAGCTGCGGTGATGCTCGGAAACCGTCGATTGGTCAACCACATCGGAGCGAAGCGATCGTCGGTCGTGATGTTGACGATCAATGTCGCAGTCGGCCGGTGTTTTGTGGCGGGTCGCTAACCAGCCAGGGGATCCCGTCGCTTGGAGCGACTCTGGGGCTGCTCACCATCGTCCTGGCGGTGAACACGGCCAGCTCGGTCAACTTCGGCTCGTTGGCGCTCGAGCCGATGGGGGAGCAAGCGGGCATGGCGGCGGCGTTCTACGGATCGTTCTACGTCGGAGGTGGTGCTGCCCTTGGTTGGTTGATCGACCGTCAGTTGAGCACCAGTTTGACCCCGTGGGCGATCGCGCTGCTCGTTAGCGCCGCAGGTGCGTTGATCCTGATGCCGGGCCCTCGCATACGTGGAGCCGACCGCCCGATCGAGGTATGAACCGGTCTGACTCAGTTGTGATCGCTCTCCGTCAATGGATGGGCTGGTGGTCGTCCGAGAAGGTGACGCCGTTCTTTACGTTTCGTCGGTGGCTGAACCAGATCGCCCCCACGAGCAGAACCATGATCACCCCCAGTGAGTAAACCGTGTCCATGTGATACCACGTCGATACAGCCATCTTGATGCCGACAAAGATCAGGATTCCGCCCAGCGCGTGCGAAAGGTAGTGGAACCGCTGTTTGGCGTTGGCCAGCAAAAAGTACATGGCCCGCAACCCGAGGATGGCGAAGGCGTTACTGGCGAACACCAGGTATGGCTCGTTCGAAACGGCCAGGATGGCTGGCACGGAATCCACGGCAAAGATAACGTCGGTCACTTCGACCACCACCAATGCGGCGAACAGTGGGGTGGCGGCTCGCTTCGCGTTGATCCGCGTAAAGAACTTGTGGCCATCGAACTCGTCGCTCACCGGCATTATGCGCTTCAGTAGACCTAGCCCCCGGCTCGCTTCGGTTTCTCCTTCGTCGTCGCGATGGCGGATCACTTTGAAACCGGTGTAGATGAGGAAGAGACCGAACAGCAGGAGGATCCATGAGAACCGACCGATCAGGGCGGTCCCTGCGAAAATGAAGATGGCCCGTAGGACGAGCGCGCCGAAGATTCCCCAGAACAACACACGGTGCTGATATTTGAGGGGGATTGACATCGATGTAAAGAGCATCGACCAGACGAAGACGTTGTCCACGCTAAGCGACTTCTCGATCAAGTACCCGCTCAGGTACTCGCCGAGCGCCGGTGCGCCGAACGCCAAACCTATGACAACGCCGAACGACAGGCCAAGGGCAACCCAGGCGATTGACTCTCGGAGCGCCTCTTTGGGGCTTGGTTCGTGGTTATCACGGTGGCGGTATAAGTCGATGGCCAGCATCAAAGAAATGACCAGTATCAGCGCCACCCACGCCCAGGGTGACACGTCGAGCGATACGAATCGCTCCCGGGTTTCTTCAACTGCAAGAATCATGAAGGGCTCCGTGTCGTCGATTTGAAGGTGAACTGGTCACCCCAACACCGAAGGTCTCTCCGCCACTCTCGGGCTGACACACCGGACCGAGAACGGTCGTGCTGACGGCGGGTCACAACGGGATACTCCCCTTCGGGCGCGATTGTAGCGGTTGTCGAACTGCAGCGGTGCCGAAGACCGGGTCCCCATCAGGCCATTCGGACAAGCGTCTGTTCCGTGATGATCAGCACGACCTACGTGGAGCCGAGCGCCCGGTCAAGATCTGAGATCAAGTCGTCGACGTGCTCGATTCCAACGCTGAGACGCACCAGGTCTTGCGGTACCTCCAGTGCGGTTCCCACCACGGACATGTGCGTCATGGCGGCAGGAACTTCAATGAGGGACTCGACGCCGCCGAGGCTTTCGGCGAGAAAGAAGAGTTCCGTGTTCATCGTGACCGCCGCTGCTTTCTCAGGGCCGCCTTTCGGAATGAATGAAACCATCCCGCCGAAATTCTTCATCTGGCGGGAGGCCAACCCGTGATGGGGGTGGGACGCCAGACCCGGATAGATAACTCGTTCGACCCGGTCGTCGGCTTCAAGGAATCGGGCGACCATCAGAGCGTTGAACGAATGGCGATCCATCCGTACACCAAGCGTCTTTACGCCCCTGAGTACCAGGTAGGCATCAAACGGTCCGGCGATGGGGCCGGTTGCATTCTCAAGAAAACGGAGGCCGTCGAGGACGTCAGCGTCAGCGGCGACGATGGCGCCTCCGACAACGTCCGAATGTCCCCCCATATATTTGGTGGTCGAATGGAGCACCAAATCAGCTCCCAGAGCGATCGGCTGCTGCAGGTACGGGGTCGCAAACGTGTTGTCAACGACCAGTGCGGCACCCGCTTCATGGGTCACCTCACTCAATGCCGAAATGTCACTGATCCTCAACAGCGGGTTCGTGGGTGTCTCGGTCCAAACGATTTCCGTGTTGGGGCGAATCGCCTTCTTGAGGCCGTCCGTGGTTGTGAGGTCTGCGGCTGTGAATTCGACGCCATGCCTCGACAACACCTTCGCAAAGAAGCGGTAGGTGCCTCCGTAGGCGTCGTCGGGCAGCACCACATGATCGCCTGGCTTCAACGACCAGCCGATCAGCGAGGTGGCGGCCATGCCTGAAGCCGTGATAATCGTCCCGGCGCCGCCCTCAAGGGACGTAATTGCCTCGGCGAGGGCGTGACGGGTGGGGTTGTCCGTCCGGGAATATTCGTACCCGGCATGTTTGCCCGGTGCCGCTTGGGCGTAGGTCGACGTTGCATAAATGGGCACGGTTACGGCGCCGGTAGTTGGTTCGGGATCCTGCCCGGCGTGGATCGCTCGTGTCTCGAATTCCATGTTGGCTCCTAGTCGGCGATAAAGCCGTTGGCCTTTAGCCACTCGTCGTTGAATACCTTCGACAGATACCCTTTGCCGGAATCGGGGAGCACGACCACCACCAAGCGGTCGGGGTGGTCCGTGGCGACCTGGGCGGCGGCATGAAGTGCCATCCCTCCCGATCCACCGGTCAAGATCCCTTCCTGTCGGGCCAGCTGGCGGGCTGCCGTGAACGACTCCTGATCCGTGACTTTCACGAATCCGTCAATAACCGATGTGTCGATTGTCTCTGGCCAGAAATCCTCGCCGACCCCCTCAACCCGGTATTGATGAATGTCTTCTGGCCGGTCTGCCGAGTAGATCGAACCCTCCGGATCGGCACCGACGATGAGTATGTCGGGGTTCTTCTCCTTGAGGTATCGACCGATGCCCGTGCAGGTCCCGCCGGTTCCCGCTCCGGCCACGACCGCGCCAACCGTGCCGTCGGTCTGCTGCCAGATTTCGGGGCCGGTTGCGTCATAGTGGGCGGCCGGGTTGTTCGGATTGACGTACTGGTTGGGGTGGTAGGCGCCGTCGATTTCGGCAGCTAACCGGCGAGCTACGCCGTAATAGGACTCGGGATCTTCGGGGAGCAGGTCCGTGGGAGTTTCAATGACTTCAACGCCGTAGGCTCGAAGCAGATCCTGTTTTTCCTGTGACACCTTGTCGGGCACCGTGCAGATCACCCGATAGCCACGAACGGCTCCTACCAACGCCAGGCCGACACCAGTGTTTCCTGAGGTCGGTTCAACGATTGTGCCGCCTGGTTTGAGGAGCCCGGCGGCCTCGGCAGCGTCGATCATGGATACGGCAATGCGCTCCTTGATGGAACCTCCCGGGTTCATGAATTCGAGCTTGGCTACCAGGTTGCCCGCCGGGTGATAGTTGCTCAGGCGCACCAAGGGGGTGTCGCCGATCGCCGTGAGAACGTTTTCGCGAATTTGCACGCCGCCATCTTACGTGGCGACGGCCAGAAGGGTTTCGAGAGGGGTTAGCCTTGGAATATGCTCGGTCGATTCGCCTGGGGCGTACTGGTCTTGAATGTGTTCGTGATCCTGCTCGGAGCGGTGGTTCGGGCGACCGGTTCAGGCGCCGGGTGTGGAGCGAACTGGCCCACTTGCGGTGGTGAGGTGATCCCGACCGACGCAGCCACGGCAACCTGGATCGAGTTTTCTCACCGGGCCACGTCCGGGGTGGCGTTGTTGGCGGTCATTGCTTTGGTGGTCTGGGTGTTTCGTGCCACGGGACGAGGCGAGCTCATTCGAAAGGCAGCCGCATGGTCCCTCGTGGCCATCCTTTCTGAAGCTGCAATTGGAGCCGTCATAGTTCTGTTCGAGTGGGTGGCCGATGATTCCTCGCTGGCTCGACTCGTGGCGGTGCCGCTGCACCTCGTGAACACCTTCGTTTTGCTGGCTTCGCTGACGGTCACCGCATGGTGGGTTGAGCATGGACCAGCCGAGGCTCCCAGACTGCCAACGTCCTACAAGTGGGCCGGGGTCGGGTTGCTGGTGATTGCGGCCACGGGTTCTGTAACTGCGCTGGCCGACACGCTCTTCCCTGCCACGTCGCTGATGGACGGTATTGCTCAGGATCTGGCCGGCGCGGGCAATGTGCTGACACAGGTACGGGTGATCCATCCGGTGGTTGCCACGATGATCGGCGCCTATGTGGGCTTTCTGGGTTTGACGAGAGCCCGGCCCGGTCGACACCAGAAGATTGGCGTGGCGCTGGCCTCGATCGTCGGTGCCCAGGTCTTCGCCGGCATTGCGAACATCGTGCTGTTGACCCCACTATGGATGCAGCTGGTCCACCTGGCCCTGGCGGACGGCTTGTGGATCATGTTCATCCTGTTTGTGGTGGAAGCTTCGATATCGGACCGACAGGTCGCTTCCGTTTAATAGTTAAAGGGAACCCAACGTGGCTTCCGATAATCTCTTGAGTAGTCAGGGAGAGGAATTCCAGTGGATACCTGTGAAATTTGTGGTGCGGTCTTGTCGGTCGGGTCGTGTCCGACCTGCAGTGGGGGACGTACCGATGCCGCTGACGTGACACCAGCAGGAGATCCCATCACCCCCAAGGTCCCGGAAGTGAGCTTGTTCGGTGAGACCAAAGGGGCGGATTTTTTTGGGGTGATCACCCCAACCCTGGCCGATAATTCTGAACCGTTGCCAACCGTCGTACCGAAGAAGTCCCGAGCCTGGATGTACGCCGTCGGCGGGTTCGCGGCAGTTGTCATCGGAGTCGGTGCGGTCAGCGCATCGTTTCTCGGTCTCTTTGTGGGGAACAACAACGAGACCGTCGGATACGTCCCAGCCGATGCGCAGGGTTACTTCGTGATTGACCTCGTGGACAGCGGCGCCGCCTTTTCCGACGGGCGTGTGCAGTCGCTCATGTCTCAGATTGAACGAGAATTCGGGGTGCAAGCTCCCGACCTCGGGGGCGGGGCCGTTGAGGAAGAGATTCTCAACGACATGGCCGACGCTCTCGGTGTTAGCGAACTCAACCTGTCATTCCGCGACGATGTGGCCAGCTGGGCAGGTCGCTACGTGGGCGTGTGGTTCCGCGCCGATATCAGCGTAGATGCTCAGGCAGACGATTCGACCGGGTGCTTCCTCGTCGAAGCTCGTGATGCCGGGCAAGCCGATCAGGCCCTTGAGCGCATCTATGACGAGATCAGCCAGGGCGACATCGCCATGACCCGCACCGAAGTGGATGGCCTGGCCGTCTATGAGTGGACGGATGAGGTTGTGGTCAAGGCCGGCCGGATTGATGGGGTCGTGGCCCTCTGTGCAGGTGCCGGCACGTTTGAGGAAGTGAAAGCCGTTCACGCTTCGGGCGTGTCGCTGGCATCTAGCGAGTCGTTCACCGAACTCGAAGGCGCTCTTGGTGACTGGGCGATGATGGGGTACCTGGACACCGAACAACTCGTGAGTGACGCCATGACTCAGGAGGGTATGGATTCGGCGCCCTTTGCCCGAGCAGGCAGGTTGGCCTTTGGAGCAAACCTCACGAGCGCCGGGCTGACTTTTGAGAGCGTTTCGGTGTTTGGGCCGGACCTACCCGCCATCGTCGACGGCCTGGCGGCTGCCGATGTCCTGCCAGGTAACGTCTATTTCGCCGCTGGTGGCCAGGACTTGGGCAAGATCTTGTCGACCATGATCGACGTGTATCGCGACGTGCCCGACTTTGGGGACATGATCGATGAAGCGTTCACCGAGGTGCGTGAGACCACGGGCGTCGACCTCGACGAGATCCTTGACTCGTTGGAAGGCCCGTTCGGTCTGGCCGTGTCGGCTGACGGTCTGATCGAGGACGTGCCGGTTGGCGCAGTCTTCTTCACCAACCTGAATGATCGCGGTCCGATGGATGGGCTGCTGATCGTTCGTCAACGAGCAGGAATACCTTCTCCCGATCGAGCGGGTATCACCGCCCTACGACGTCATGGTCTACGACTTCGGCTTGATCACGGGTGGAGTCGGGGTGAGCGATGATCGCCTTATCTTCGCGATTGAGGACGGGATGATCGATCTGATGGCCTCCGGTGACGTTTTAGCTGACGATCCTGCCTTTCAGGAAGCGGTCGGCTACCTGCCGGAAGGAGCCGGATGGGTGGCCTATGCCGATGTTCGCAAGATCGTCAACGCGGTGCTCAAGGTGATGGACGACGACATGACTACGCAGGTAGAGGACCTTGAGTTCAAGTCCGCATTGGGGATCGCCGGCGATCGCTTCCCCTATATGGTTAGCGGCGTTGAGACCGTCGACGGTCTGGTGCGCCAAACGGCGATCATCGTGTTCACCGAAGGGTCAGACCCAGGAGCTTGATCATGTGGATCGCAACGGCGTCCTCATCGTTGGTCAAGTCGAGAACACATTGGGCTGCGGCTCTGACATCCTGGTCAGCATTGGCAACTGCCACCCCGAGATCAGCCCATTTCAGCATGGCGATGTCGTTGGGCATGTCTCCGTACGCGACCGTCTCCCCGGTGAGGCCTAAGGCGGCGACGCCTGTGGCCTTGGTGATGCCCGGCGGAGCCACCTCGTAGAAGGTCGGGTTCGAGACGGTCAATACCCCGAGGCCGCCGACGATTTCGGTCAATTGATTGGCTCCGGCCCGGTCTACGGGCTGGCTGAGGCGAATGAGCATTTTGGCGATGCCACCGTCGACGATCTCTTCGATCGTTCCGTAGAGACGGTCGGGAACGGGATAGTCGGATGCGTAGCCGTGCTCCCGGCGATGCCCGTCGGTCGACTCCACGGCGAACGCGGCAGCCGGATCCGTCTGCCGGATTCGTTGGACGATCTCGAGCGCGGCGGCGCCGTCGATCGTGCCTAGCTGAGTCAGCTTGCCGGTCATCAGGTCGAGATGAAACGCCCCATTCGCACAAATCACCGATCTCACGGTCGGAAAGGTCTTGGCGAACTTCTTGACGAGTCGCGGCGGCCGACCCGTGGCGAGGACCATGTTGTGTGATGCGGAAACTTCATTCACGACCCGTTCGGTGAACTCCGAGACCGTCGCCTGGTTGGTTAGGAGCGTCCCGTCGAGATCAGAGACGAATGTCGTGGTCGTTTTCGTCACGAAGAAGCGTTGAGTTGTTCGCGCAGGGTGTTGGGGAACGTCACCGGCGTTTGGCACACGAAGCGCTCGCAAACATAGGCGGCGGTGCCATCGGGTTGGCGATCTACCAGCAACGGGACGATGCGGGCGTCTTCGGTGTTGCGGTCGACGGCTAGAACCAGATTGGGCCGGAACTCTGCCCAGACTTCACGCGCGAGCGCATCAGCGCCGGGTCCAATGATGGCCACCTCTTTGTATCCGGTCAGTACGGAATGGGTCACGGCCGCCAGATGTCCTACGGCGGTTGGGTACGAAACAAGCAGTTTGCCGGAGTCTCTGATTGCCTGTCGGGCCTGGTTGTCCAACAGGTGGTCTCCCGTATAGAGCGACAGCCACATCAGGGCCTCGGCCGCCAGACTGGTCCCGCTCGGCAGCGGGTTGTCCATCTGGTCCTTTGGTCGGGTGATCAGCTGTTCGGCCCCGTGATCCGTCTGGAAGAGAGAACCGCCTTCGTCTGCGAAACGATCACCGATCTGGGTGGTGAGATCGGCAGCCGCCTGATACCACTCGACTTCTCCGGTTGCCATATAGAGGCTGAACAGGCCGAGGGCGTATCCGGCGTAGTCGTCGAGATAGCCGGGCACCGAGGTTTTGCCTTTCCCCCAGGAGCGCATCAACTGGCCGTCGACGACGAGGTTGTCGAGTACGAATCGGGCGTTTGCTCGGCCGGCATCCAGGTAGCGCTTCTCGCCGAGAATCGCCCCGGCTTCGGCGAGCGCCCGAAGCATAAGACCGTTCCAGGCGACAATGACCTTGTCGTCGAGTCCCGGTCGAACCCGCTCGGCGCGGGCTTCCCATAGAGCTTTTTTGGCGCGCATGATCGACGCCTCCACTTCCCCGGGCTCCGTTGAGAACCGCTGGGCCACGACCTCGATTGGGGTCGCGACGATGAGGTGATTCGATCCTTCGAAATTGCCTCTGGCGCTGACCCCGAAGTATTGGCCGGCCAGGCCGGCGTCGTCGCCGACGATGTCGGCAAACTCGTCGGCGGTAAAAACATAGAACTTGCCTTCTTCTCCTTCTGAGTCCGCATCTTCGGCGGAGTAAAACCCGCCCTCGGGGTGCGTGAGGTCGCGGAGCACGTATTCGAGCGTTTCCGTGGCCGTTGTCTTGAACGATTCGGGACCGCCCAGTTGCCAGGCCCGGAGATACAGTCGGGCGAGCTGCGCGTTGTTGTACAGCATTTTTTCGAAGTGGGGGATGGTCCACGTGGCGTCGACCGTATAGCGCGAGAACCCACCCCCGATGTGGTCGTAGATGCCACCTTGCTCCATCTTCGACAGTGTGGTGAACGCCATCCGCTTCGCCTCGGTTGCCCAGGGCTCGTTGGCGATCCGTAGCAACAGTTCGAGAGTCGGCTCCTGTGGGAACTTCGGCGCGCCCCCCAGACCGCCATTGGTCGGGTCGAACTCACTGACGATCGCGTCGTAGCCTCGCTGGATCTCGGCGATGGTTGGGAAGTCCTCGGCCGGCGGTATGTGCCGGTCGATCGACGCAGCGAGTTGATCCGCCTGCTCAGCGACTTGATCCTGGCGATGGTTCCAAGCATCGGACACTGCGGCCATCACTCGTTTGAATGACGCCATGCCGTGCCGGTCGTCGTTTGGGAAATAGGTGCCTGCGTAGAAGGGTTTGGCGTCGGGGGTCATCCAAACCGTCATTGGCCAACCACCCCGACCGGTCAGCGACTGGACGGCATTCATGTAGATCGCGTCGACATCGGGTCGTTCTTCTCGATCTACTTTCACGTTCACGAATAGTTCGTTCATCATGGCGGCGGTGTCGGGGTCCTCGAAAGACTCGTGCGCCATCACATGACACCAGTGGCAGGCCGAGTACCCGACGGACAAGAGAACCGGACGGTTGGAGTTCCGGGCTTCGGTAAAGGCTTCTTCGCCCCACGGGTACCAGTCGACCGGGTTGTCGGCATGCTGGAGCAGATAGGGCGACGTTTCATCACCGAGACGATTGGACATGGTCAGAGGATACCCGCGCCGTCTGGTACCGCTATTGGGAGCGGGTCACCAGCGGAATGGTCCCGAAATCGTCCGCTGTCAGTCCGGTCAGTGTGTTGGCAGGCGGGTATCCGCCAAGCAGCTCTTCTGCCTCACCTTCGATCGGCCACAGAACATCTAGGATGCGCGTGGCATTGGCATCGCCCGTTCCCCCGCCGATCCTCCACTGCTGGGCCGACGAATCCACATCGCGGACGCGCCGCACGCCGGCGCTCGGGAAACCTTCTTGCGAGAGAATCGCAACCGCGATTCCCCAGGTCTCCGGATCCCCGCTGAGTAGTGCTTGAGGGACCCGAACCACAACTTTGCCTTTGTCTCCAAAGGTGATGATGTCGAATGTCGGTTTGGTTTCCTCGACCGTCCCGTCGGGGGCGGCCACATAGATAGCGGGATCCCACCCTTCGATTGTGATTCCGTACTCCCACCCATCGTCGGGGGCCAGGGCCGCGTTCCGGCCGTCGATCAAGTGGCGTGCTCCGGTCGCTGCGCCCGGGTCTGTGTCGATGTAGAGGTCGAATGTCTGAATGGACAATCCCCGCGGTGACCCCCACGGATTCTGGATCGGGGCGACTACCTCAAACGAGAACACATACTCGTCGCCTTCGGTTCCGGCGGTGAAGCGGGTTAAGTCATACGAGCCGGCTCCGAACACCGTGTCGGTCGGATACGTGTATGTGCTTGGCCCGTGGTCGTCGCCGACCGGGTCTTCTACGTCCAGGAAGATCGCCACGTTGGAAATATCTGGCACCTGGAGACCGAGCGGACTCCCATAGGACCAGGTTTGGAGCGGGTCGCCAAGGCGAAGACCTGCCAATACCGTGTCTCCGGCTTCGAATAGCCCGATCTCCTCGAATGGGACGGCTACCTCAGCCCCGACTTCAGATCGGGCAGATTTCACCGGCACGCACTCCTCGGGATCAGCGAGAGTCGCGACGCATGCGGTATCGCCGTTGAGTCTGACCACATGGGTGGCCCGGAATCCGAGCACCTCACCGTCTGTCGTGGTTCCAAATGACTCACCCGTGCCGGACAGGTAAACCTCGATGGGCTCGTCGAAGCTGCCTGGGCTGTCGCCGAACCCGTCGAACACGCCGTACCCCAGGTACAGGGCCTCTTGGTCGAACGCGTAGAACACCCGATCGTCCTCCTCGCCGAACTCACCACCGTCCTTGTAGTCGTCGAATTGCCCATCGATGACCGGAGTGGTGGCCGCCGATGCCGAGCGGATGGCCGCGATGGGCGTGGCCGGGATAATCGGCACCGACACAAACAACGGACGGTCAATCCCGAGCGCGTCGTAGACCTGACCGAGAAGTTCGCGATAGGCCGTATCGAAGTAGTTGTCGTTGCCGGAGTCCTGGTCCGAGCCATACCACCAAAACCAGTCGGAACCCTCGGCGAAGAGCATCTGTTCGTAGGCAGCCGCATAGGCGTCGTCGCTGAAGTTGCCTTTGGCAGCCTTGAGATCGGCCCGCACCGCGGCGAGGTAGTCCCAGGCAAGGGCCTCCTCGCTCTCGCCGATCCAGGTGGCAAAGTTGGGCTGGAACCAGGCTCCTGGCCAGACCTCGTCGAGTCCCTCAGGGTGTTCAAATCGGTCGAGATAATCGCCCGGGGTGATCGTTTTCACGAAGTCAGACTCGCTCAGCTCTCGATAGAGGGCGTTGAGGAAATCCTTGCCGTCGTTGTCGTAGTTCTCCCAGGCGTTTTCGCCGTCGAGGATGACCGAAACCACATACGGCTGGCCGGATGCGAGCGCGTCTTGCACGTCGACTGAATCATGGATTGATTTGAGTCTCCTCATGAAATCTGCCGCTGCGGCCTCTCCGCTTGATCCCGAATACTCAAACCCCACGAGGTCGGAAAGTCGATCGTCGCGAAAAAACATCGCAACGTCGGGGTTGCGGTTGAGTTGTGCGCTCCATGGGCGGTACAAGTCGGAAGCGTTCAGGGGAATGTCGTCTGCGGTGCGCTCGAACGATCCGATTCCGATGCTCTTGGCGAGGACACTCTCGCCGCTGGCTACCCACTCGACGCCATTCTTTGAGAACAGCGACATGACCAACTGGGCCACTGACCCTTCCCCTGGCCACATGCCGACGGGGCGGCGGCCCAGTAGGCGCTCGGCGGTGTCGAGGCCACGGATGACCTGATCATCGGCGTCGGGAATCTCCTGGAATCGGACGTCCGGCAGCAGTGCGGTTGGATCGCCGACGGTCGCAAGGTTGGTGTCAAAGATCAGAGGGAGAATGGGGTGCGCCAGAGGAGTGGTGGTGACTTCGATCTGTCCCGACTCCCAGAGCTGGCGATGGAGTGGAAGTACCTCAGAGATGATCCGCAGATGCTCAGCGAACAACGTGACCTTGTCTTCTTCTGAGAACCCGCCTCCCTTTGCTACGAGTCCGGCGAGGGGTTCGACTTCCAGAAAATCGGGGTCGGTCCAGGCGAGGTTGAAAAGGACCTGCAGGTCGCGCCAGTCGCCGTCGGTCCACTGGCCCGTGCCGCTCCGGCCGTCGGCGAGCTCCTGGTAGCGAGGGAACCGGGCGATGATCTTCGGGTTGACGTCGAAGAAGCGGTCAGCAATGAACTGCTTGTCGTCGTCAGTCAGCGAGACCGCATGTATCTCGGATGTCGTCCAATAGATGTCTTTGGCACCGCTGGCCAGGTCTTCGAGTTGAAGCATGAGCACCGGTGTCAGGTTGAACGTGACGTTTACGTCGGGGTATCGGGCCACGGTCGACGCCATGTCGTAGTAATCCTTCGTGGCATGGACCCGAACCCACGGCCTGGTGTAAACGCCCTCGGCGTCCTTGGGGTAGAGCGGTTGGTGTTGGTGCCACATGAGATTCAGGTAGAAGCCGGGGTCGGATGTGGGGTCGACCATTGCCTGCGTCGTGGCCGGTGACGGAGCGGTGGACGTGGTGGTTGGCTCTTCGCCCTTGGGAGTGCACGCTGACACCAAGATGATCAGGAGACAAGTGGTGGCGAGCCAGGACGAAAGTTTGCGCATCATCGACTCAGAATCGCGGCTCGTCTGGCTGGCACGGTGATCGTTTGATCGGAGATTCCTGCGGTTCCCCATAGGACCTTGTTCCATCCTTCGTTGGCAATGTGGTTCTTTGACCGCCCGCGGTTCATGACGACGAGCAATCGGGTCTTTCCTTGTCTCCGTTCGAAGCTGATCATGTGGCGACTGGCGGTACCGGGATGCCAGGTTCCGGTTCGCAAAGCTGGTCGTCTCTTGCGGAGCCTCGCTAGTTCTTGCACCAACTGATGGGTCGCATCGCTGGCGGGGTCGGGATCCCAGGGAAAGGCGCCGCGACTACCAGGGTCATTGTCGCCCTCCATGCCGATTTCGTCGCCGTAATAGATGCTCGGGGATCCGGGAACGGTCAGCTGGCAAACGGTGGCCAGGTTGAGCCGCCAGCGGGCGCCGTCAGCTTCGGTCAGAAACCGGGCAGTGTCGTGGCTGCCGATCAAGTTCTGGTTGCACACTGTGGATGCATGGCCATATTGAGCGAGCATGGTGCCCATCCTGTCGAGGAACTCGGGACCGTCGATGAGGTCATGAGCGAAGAAGCCGAGGCTGATGTCTCGAAAGGTGTAGTTCATGGTGGCGTCGAATCGGTCGCCTTGAAGCCACGGCGAAGCATCGCCCATTACCTCGGCCAGCAGGAATGCTTCCGGGTTGGTGGCCTTGACAGCGGCGCGAAAATCGTTCCAAAAGTCCGCGTCTACATAACGAGCGACGTCCATGCGCCAGCCGTCCAGGGCGAACTCGGAGATCCAGTAGGTGGCCACGTCGAGCATGTACTGACGAGCTTGCTGGTTCGCCAGGTTCACCCGCGGCATGGTCGCGACTCCGTACCAGCTCTCATAGCTGGGAACGATCCCGGCGGTTGCATGCGGATCATCAACGACGGCCAGTCCGGTCTGTTCGACCCAGGTCGGCAACCACTCTGCAGACCCTGCAGTCTGCTTTGACTTGTTGCGTTTGAGGTGAACCGGCCATTCATTGACGACGAACCAGTCGGCGTACGCGGAATCTGTGCCCTTGTCGATCAAGTCCTGGAACGCAAAGAACTGAGGATGCACATGGTTGAACGAAGCGTCGATCATCACCCGGATGCCCCGGCCGTGAGCGTCGTCGATGAGTGCCTTGAGATCTTGATTCGTGCCAAGCATCGGGTCGACCTGGTAGTAGTCGATCGCGTCGTAACGATGATTCGACGGCGACCGAAAGATCGGGTTCAAGTAGATGAGATCAACGCCGAGTTCTTCGAGGTAGCCGAGTTTCGATTGGATGCCGACGAGGTCGCCGCCCCAAAACCCTCGGGGGGTTGGCGGTGTATCCCAGGGGATGACGTCGATTGGGTCGTTGCTGGCGTCACCGTTGGCGAACCGATCCGGAAAGATCTGATATATCACTGCGCCGTGGGCCCACGACGGCGTAGCAAACGGTTCCATTGAGGTGTCGAGCGTCCAGCGGTCCAAGCGTTCGACCGCGTTCGATATGCCGGCGGGTACGCGATACACCGGCAAGCCGGCTGCCGAACGAAATGCAAATGAGTATTCGAGTGGCGCCTCTTGGACGGTCAGGCTGACCTGCCAGTAGACGAAGCGGCGTCCTTTCGATGCACGATGCATGGGGTAGCCAACCACCTGATTGGCTTGTCTGGCGACTAGTAACCCATCAGTGAGTTCGGGCTCGGCCCACACCCGGATCGTAAATGAGCCATCCTCCTCGCGTTCGACATGGGTCCGGTTGGTCGGATCGAATCGAATGTCAAAGGGTGTGACATCACCGGGAAGGCCATAGACGCCGAGATCAGAATCAAAGTTTCGCACTATGACCGGATCAGCCCTTGACCGAACCCTGGGTGAGCCCGCCGATGATCTGTTTTTGGGCAACCAGGAACGTGAGCACGATGGGGGCCGCTCCGATGATGGCCGCTGCCGCCAGGTTTCCCCATTTGGCGGAGTAGTTGGACTCGACGAAGAGTTGGAGTCCGACTGCCATCGTGAACTCCTGGGTCGAACGCAGCAGCGTCCGAGCCAGGATGTACTCGGAGTAGATATTGATGAACGTGATGATGAAGATCACGGCCAACACCGGTCGGCTGAGCGGGAATACGATTCTTGAGAAGATCTGCCATGGACTCGCCCCATCCACTTCGGCTGACTCGTCGAGCTCTGCCGGGATTGTGTCCATGAAGCCTTTGATCAGAAAAGCGTTGAATCCAATCGCCCCACCCAGATACACCATGATGATGTAGGTCTGCGTGTTGAGCCCTGCGGCCGGGAAGATATCGCCGATCTGCTGGGCCAGCAGGAAGAGCGCGATAAATCCAAGGAACTGGGGGAAGACCTGAATAAGCAGCAGGCTCAGTAAGCCAGCCCGCCGGCCCCGGAAACGCAATCTCGAGAAGGCGAACGACGCCAGGGCCGCCAGGATCACGTTGAGGCTGGCCGCAATGAGTGCCACTCTCCAGGAATTGAACAACCACGTCCCGAATGGGGTCAGGTCGGACTCGAATAACTCGGTGAAGTTGTCGAATGTGAAACCGCGTGGGATCAGCCGGGCTGCCGATAGGTTGTCGACCGGATTGAAGGCAGCCGAGAGCACCCAGACCACCGGATACAGTGCGAAGAAGGCGGCGATGATCAGGACGACGTGCCTCCAGCCGATCTCGCGGATCCACCGTTTCGTCGACATCCGGTTGGCGGCCACCGGAACTCGAGCCTGGTTAGTTGCCATAGATGCTCTCCAGGCGCTTGGTGAATCGGAAGCTGAAGGCGGATACCGCTGCCAGGGCTACAAAGATCATGATGACGATCGCTGAACCAAGTGCGAAATTGTTACCCCGGCCGGCATTTACGGCAAGGTCGAACGTGAAAGAGATCAGGATGTCGGTTTCTCCCAGTGGCACCGGCGAACCGATCACCGCCGGTCCGCCATTGGTGAGCAAGAAAATGAGCACGAAGTTGTTGAAGTTGAACGCGAACGAACCGATGAGCAGCGGAGCCGTTGAGACCAACAGCAAGGGGAGGGTGATGGATCGGAATACGCGCCAGGCGCTCGCCCCGTCGACCCTGGCGGCTTCTTTGAGCTCATTCGGGATAGCCTGGAGAGCCCCGGACGTGATCAAGAACATGTAGGGAAATCCCAGCCACGTGTTCACTCCTAGAACAGCGATTTTGGCCCAGGTCCCGTCGGTGAGCCATGGGACACCGCCGCCACCGAGGGACTCTATGAGCGCATTGACCTGGCCAAAGTCAGCGTTGAGTAGACCACGCCAAACGATGATCGACAAGAACGCTGGAATGGCGTACGGGATGATGAAGATCGAGCGATAGAAGGCCTTGCCGCGCATTTTGTCGTGCTGAAGGGCGTTGGCGAGGGCCAGCCCGAGGGAGAAGGTGAGGAGAACGGACATGACGGCGAAGACGATGTTCCAGTTGAACACCTTGATGAAAGCAGAGCGGATCCGCTGATCGCCAAAGATGCGTTCGTAGTTGTCCAGGCCGGTTACGACCCTCCACCCCGGGTCGAGGCGTTGCCCGTCACAAACGAAGTTTCCCCGTTCTGTGACACAGGTCACATCGCGCAGTACGTCATAGAGGGTGTCGGTTTCCGGGTCGTACTGGTACCGCTGCCCTGCCTGGATCAGGCGAGCCGACGAGGTTGTCTGGGCCTGGATGACCCCTCCGGGTATGTCAAGCACCAGGGCTTCGATTTGGCCGGCAATTCCCAGCAGTTCTCGCAGTCCGAGCTTGGTGTAGTCGTTGATCGTGTCGGGAAGATCACCGGTGAGGTCGACGCCGGAGGTATCAATCAGGGCATCTTCGATTGGTTCGGCAGACGACTGCCGGGCGATGCCGAAGTATGAAGTCCCGTCCTGCTGACGAGCGAGGAAAGCCAGTCCTTCCGGCCCGTCGTAGATGGCGAGCTCGAGCGAGGTGCCGTCGCCTTCAACCCGGATGACCTCGTTCTCGAGGTTGGTGATGACCTGTTGCTGGCTGAGTACGTTGCCCGTCGCCCAGTTCGTAACTGAGACGTATCCCGTGTAGATGACCGGCCAAACCACGAAGATCGTTACGAATACGAGTCCAGGAGCCAGCCACTTTCCTGCGTTGGACCGGGGGGACAGGTACGCCCAGTTGATGAGCAGAACATTGAGTCCGAGCAGCCCGAACAGCATCCACGACTGATTCGCAACGAGGACCGGGATGGCGGCGATAAAAGCAGCGTCGATGAGACCGACGACGACGAGTTTCAGCCAGAAAGCCGAACTTAACGAAAACGAGGGCGCGGTCCGTTTTGGAGTCGCGCCCTCGTTGTTCGTCATTTTTCGGATACTACTTTGTCTACTGGTTGACGGCTTCCCGTACTGCGGTCGCCGCGTTGACCATGGCGGTCTCTGCGTCAACCGTGCCGTTGCGAATCGCGGCCATATTGTCACCCAACGCACCCCAAACCGCTCCCATTTCAGGGATATTCGGAATCGGGACACCGTCGGCAGCCGACGCTCCGAATGTGGAGATGGCAGCGTCATCGGCCGTCGCGGCGATGATGGCGTTGTGGACCGGTGGACGACCATCGGCCGCGAACATCGCAGCCATGCCTTCCTCGGTGGCCATGAAGTCCAACAAGAACGTCTGTGCGACGAGTTTGTTCTCAGAGAACGAACTCAGGAAGAACCCCTGAACGCCTACGAAAGGCTGGGGTGTCCCGTCAGCGATTTTCGGAAGCTTGGCAACTGCCCAGTTCACTGTGTCCTGGTCGTTCAGCGCACCAAGTTCCCACGGGCCGGTGATCCAGAACGGTTCGGTCCCATCAAGGAATTGGTTCTTGGCGCCGTCGTAATTGACGGAAGCCATCACCCCATCCTTGACAAGAGTTTCGAGGGCCAGCGCACCAGAGATGGCACCTTCCGAGTCAAGGCCGACATCTGTCGGATCGTAGACCCCATCGGCCGAGGCGAAGACGTAGCCGCCCGCCGCCGAAACAAACGGGTACATGTGGTAGGCGTCGGTACCGTCGCCGCCACCGGTCACACCGATACAGTTGGTGATGTCCACCATGTCGGCACAAGCCGCCGCAGCATCTTCCATCGAAGCAGGTGCTTCAGGTGCCAGGTCGGTGTTGTAATAGAGGGCAATCGCTTCGACCGCATATGGTACGCCGTAGAGCGTTCCATTAAACGTCAGGCCGTTCTTGGCCGATGCAATGAAGTCGTCGGCCTTGGCGCCAAGATCGATTGGTTCCAAGATGCCGTTGGTAGCCAGTTCGCCCACCCAGTCGGATGCTCCAATGAAGATGTCCGGGCCTTCGCCGGCAGGTCCGGCGACGCCGACCTGGTCTTTCATGGCTCCGAAGTCCACTAGTTCGATGATCACGTCGACGCCAGTTTCGGCCTCAAAAGCCGGAACAACCTCTTCGATGGCCTTGGCACGGTTTTCGTCGGCCCAAATGACCAATTCGATCATCTCGCCGGCTTCGGTAGTAGTGGTAACGACGGCTTCCGTCGTCGTGGTGGTTGTCTCGGCTGCAACAGGTGCAGACGTCGTGTCGACGGTCTCTTCAGCGGACCCGCAGGCGGCAAGCACCAATGCGAGTACGGTCAAAAGCGCCAACCAGATGACTGGTCTTTTCTTCAAGATTATTTCTCCTTTGAGCATTTCTGAACGCGACTAATCAGCTGATGCTGAATAGCGAGATGAAGTATCGCACACCGGAGTAGTGGTGCTAAATGGTCAGAAGTCCCGACCTCTCACCCGAAGGTCAGCAGTGAGAAGATTGCGAGCGCTGGCCAGGGTTACGAGTAGGACCGAGGTGGTGACCGATCCCAGCACCAGGTACATGACGACGAGTTGGATCAAGACAGCTTGGAGCGGATCGACCCCGGCGAGAAGTAATCCGGTCATGGCTCCCGGCAGGGCGATCAGCCCCACGACCTTGGTTCGTTCGATCTGCGGGATGAGCGCTGATCGCGCCACGATCGCCCCCACGACTTTGGCGACCTGTGAGCGCCCGAATCCCAACGCCAGCATCGCCTCGAGTTCGCCCCGCCCGGTAATGAGGTACTCGTTCGTGCGAGTGACCGCCAGAACGGTGGCTGGCATCGTATTGCCGATGGTGATGCCGGCCGTGACGATGAGGCTGACGGGCGTGAGGTCGAGTACTCCGAGCCCAAAGACCACGAGCAAGCTGACGGCGGTCGATCCGCCGATGGCCAGCAGGCCGACGTTGCGGATGCGGTAGTCACCTTTTGCCCGCTGCCGAACCGTCTCGGCGGAATAGGCGACCATCGCCGTGATCCAGACCCACGTGAGCAGCTGTGAGTCGAACGCCAGGGAAAGGACGAGTCCAGCAATGAGTAGTTGGACAGCTGCCCGGAGCGACGCCCAGACAATCGTTCGCTCGAGGCCCAGCCCGCGCCAGGCCGAAACCCCGACCGCCACCCCTACCAGCGACAGTGAGGCGAGTACCGCCCAGACATCCAGATCACCTTGTGGCACGGGCTGATACTCGCACAGCGTTGGGATCCCGACCGGATGATCGTGTTCGGGAACTGTTATTCGCCCGAAACACACCCGAAACATGCGTAATCAATCCTGAGTGAATCGACGGATGAGGAGTGACGATGGATTCTGGAAACGCGGCCTGGCTGCTCATCTCCAGCGCATTGGTGTTGTTCATGACCCCTGGTCTGGCGTTCTTCTACGGAGGCATGGTCCGCTCAAAGAACGTACTCAACATGCTCATGAAGAACCTGTTCACGATCGCGCTCATCACTCCGTTGTGGGTGATCGGCGGATATAGCCTGGCCTTCGGGAGCAGTTCTGCCGGCTTGATCGGCGACTTCTCGCATTTCATGTTTCGAGGATTGGCCGGCGAGGACCTGCTCTTTGCCATGTTCCAGATGACGTTCGCCATCATCACTCCCGCGCTCATTACCGGCGCGGTTGCTGAACGGCTGAAGTTCTCGGCCTATGCGTGGTTTGCGTCGCTCTGGTCGTTGCTGGTCTACTCGCCCGTCGCGCACTGGGTGTGGAACGCCGATGGGTGGATCTACAAGTACGGAGCCCTTGATTTCGCTGGGGGACTCGTCGTTCATATCAACGCCGGCGTGGCTGCTCTGGCGCTTGTTCTCGTTCTCGGTCCCCGGATCGGATTCGGTAAGGACGCGATCCGACCTCATTCGCTTCCGTTAACCATCCTTGGCACGGGGATCCTTTGGTTTGGTTGGTTCGGATTCAATGCCGGGTCGGCGCTGGCTGCGAACGAGCAGGCGGTATCGGCGATGGTGGCCACCCAGATTGGCGCTTCTCTTGGTGCACTCGGCTGGGTACTCGCCGAGTGGAGGAAGACGGGTTACCCGACAACGTTGGGCGCCGCCTCGGGGGCGGTAGCCGGCCTGGTTGCCATTACTCCGGCGGCGGGATTTGTTTCCCCGGGCGGAGCCATGGCGATCGGTGGTCTTGCTGGCATTGTGTGCTTTTGGGCGGTCGGTCTTAAGGCTCGCTTCGGCTATGACGATTCGCTGGACGTGGTCGGCGTGCATCTCGTCGGCGGGATCACCGGGTCTTTGCTCCTGGGATTGTTCGCTGTGTCCGACGGCGGAATGCTGTACGGCGGCGGTGTCTCGCTGCTCGTCAAGCAAGTTGTCGTTACGGTGGCGGTACTCGTGTTCAGCTTTGTTATGTCCTACGCCCTTGCCAGGATCCTCGACCGGACGATTGGGCTGCGGGTCGATGAGCGACAGGAAGTTGAAGGCCTCGATATCACGCTGCACGAAGAGCGTGGCTACATTCTGAGCGAATAGAGGAACGTATGAAACTGGTCATTGCGTACATCAAGCCCCACACGCTCGAAGCAGTGAAGGATGCCCTTACCGGGGTGGGCGTAACGGGCATGTCTACGAGTGAAGTCCGCGGCTTCGGGCGTCAATCGGGCCACACTGAGGTCTACCGCGGCGCCGAGTACAAGGTCGATTTTGTCGCCAAGCTGCGGGTCGACGTCATGGTGGACGACCACCAGGTAGCGAGCGTCGTGGCGGCGATCGAAACCGCTGCCAGGACCGGCGAAATCGGAGATGGAAAGATCGCCGTGGTCCCACTCGATGAAGTAGTTCGAATTCGTACCGGGGAACGCGGACCAGACGCGCTGTGATGCGTCCGCCATGACTCCGACAAAGCCGTAACCTAAGTCGGAGGAGGTTGGATCGTGAATTGGCGTGATGGTGGAGGCCTGGCGATACGGGTCCGGGCTCTTGTGGATCGGTTCCGAACCAGTTTGTTCGGCGTCCCGGTCCTCTGGATCGTGGCAACCATCGTTCTGTCGCGGCTCGTCATCGAGTGGGACAGCTCGGTGGATCCGGTCAGCCTCCCGCCGATCATTGTCACCACGGTCGACAGCGCTCGGGCGATCCTCAGCGCCATCGCCAGCGGGACCATCACCGCCGCCTCGGTCGTGTTCTCGCTGACGCTCGTTGCCATCCAGCTTTCTTCGTCCGCCTATTCCTCGCGGGTATTGCGCATCTTCCTGCGTGATCCCTTCCAGCAGAACATGATCGGCATGGTTTTGAGCGCTTTCGTATTCAGCGTTCTCGTGTTGCGCGAGGTGCGTGGGCCGGTTGAAGACGGCGGAGCCCCGTATCTGCCGAGTATTGCGGTGGCTGTGGCGATCGTTTTTGCACTCGCGGCTCTGCTGGCGCTGCTCGCATCGATCAATCACACGGCCCAACAACTCCGCGTTTCCACAGTCAGTCGGGAACTGACCCGCCAGGTCCTCAGCGTGGTCAAAGAAAGGTATCGGGAGCCGGCGGTCGTCTCGGGAGATGATTCGCCAGGTGACCTCACCGTTCCCAATGTTCCGGCCAGTCCGGGAACCGTCATCACGGTTGGCCGGTCGGGATGGGTGCAGCAGATAAGTCTGCAGGCGCTCCTCGAGACGATTGAGCCCCACGACGCGCTTCGGATCGAGGTGGCGGCCGGCATGTACGTGTACGCCGAGGCTCCCCTGGTTACGGTCTGGACCGCTGACGCTGATGAGCTTGTTGGCCTTGAGCGGCGGGTTCGAGAAGCGTTCGGCATCGGCGACCAGCGCACGCTGCAACAGGACGTCGGGTTCGGTCTGGTCATGTTGGAAGACATCGCCCTTAAAGCGTTGTCGCCCGGCATCAACGACCCCAATACGGCCCATGCGGTCATAGCCCAGATGGGGGAGTTGGTTCTGGAGATTCTCAGCAGGAAGCTGCCGGCCCGGTTTGTCGCAGCCGATGACCGACGAGTGTTCCGTCCCTTTCAACTGACCCATGACGACGTGGTGCATCAAGCGTTTGATCAGATCCGCACGTGTGCTCGACCGCTCCCAGCAGTGCTCGCTTCAATATTGCTGGCGTTGCAGTCAATTCGCACCGAACTGTTGCGCCGGGGGTTGGCCACCGAGCCGGCCATGGCGGCCCTCCGGGACCAGGCCGCCGCGGTGGTTGCGGAGGTCGAGCTTTCTGGAGCTGTGGAAGCCGACAGAGCCCGGGTTCTCGACCTATTGGATCGGGGCGCTTGGCGCTTTGATGCGTGACGGCTGAGGACCTGCGATGAGCGACGGCAAACTGCCCCGACCGATTACTGCCTACCTGGAGCTGCGTGATCATTTTGTAGACGAGCGTCCTCCAGGCGGTGGACGTCAGATTTGCGTCGAGTTGACCTCAGCCCTCGACGCCGCAGTTGCAGAACTTGCCGATGGACTGCCTGCCAACACCTTGGTCGTCGCCGTAGGAGGCTACGGTCGCGGCGAGTTGTGTCTCGGCTCAGACGTCGATCTCATGACCGTGCATGTCGATCGACCCGACGCCGATGCCGTTTCATCTCTCCTGTATCCGCTCTGGGATGCCAAGCTGGTCGTCGGTCACGCTGCCCGCACGCTCCGGGAGATTGGCTCGGCGGGACGGGATTCGATCGAAACGCTGAGTGCTTTGATGACTATGCGGTACGTGGCCGGCCGGCGCGAGCTCTTCGCGGAGTCCGTTGACGCAGTCACGAAGCTGGTGAAGCAGCAGTCGGGCAGGATCGCTGAGGTTCTTCAGTTCGAAGAGGCGGAGCGGCGGAACCAAGAGCCCTATTGGCTCCTCGCGGCTGACGTAAAACAGGGGCGTGGCGGACTCCGGACGCTGCACGGAGTCGGGCTCGATCGCATCCGCACGGGGATCGTCGGTGAGCCGGTCGACCCGATCGCCGATGTGCTGCTCGATGTGCGCAACGGCCTCCATGCCGTGACCGGCCACACGGTTCGCAAGCCGACCAATCGATACAGCTTCGAAGTACGCGAAGCGGTCTCGGCTTGGCTGGGCGGCGACTCGCTCGAGGTCGGCAAGCGACTGCAAGCGGCTCGTCGTTCGGCCGAGCATCTCGCCAACCAACAGTTCCCCCGACTCGGCGAATCCCCTGATCCAGTCGCCGGAGTCGGCCGTTGGCTGGTTCGCGCCCTGCGCCGGTCCCCTTCGGCTTCGTATTCATCGGCCTTCGTCCAGTCGGCGATGGTGCTCGACCGGTCCAGTGGAGCGACCTTTTCGATGGCGGAGGAGCGGGCCGTTCGTATGGCCGGTCCGCCGCTCTGGTCCGATGACGACCGGGCTCTGTTCGTTCGGCTCCTCGCCAGCGGCGACCAGGGTCGAGCCATTGTCGAGCGGTTGCACGAATTCGGGTGGTTGGCCAAAGCCATACCCGAGTGGGTTGAATCCCAGGACCGACCACATGTCGTGGCGTTCCACGCCTATACGGTGGGTGGACATCACTGGGCGACCGTCGACGAGATTCTTCGCCTCATTGACGACGACGATCCGATGCTCGCCACCGTCACGGACGAACTGGGCTCTGTTGATGATCTCCTGGTAGCCGGTTTCTTCCACGATGTCGGCAAGTCACGCCCCGGCGACCACTCAAAGATCGGAGCTGAAATGGTTGGCGACTTTGCCCGACGTTCTCATTTCGGCGCAACGAGCCAGCGCAGGCTCGGCGAAGCCGTGCGACTGCACCTCCTGATCCCTGATGCTGCGGCCGGTCGGGATATTGATGATGTTGGCGTGATTGCCGACGTAGCTGCTCAGGTTGGTGACGTGCAGCTCCTCCGGCTGTTGTACTTGCTCTCGATCGCCGACAGTCGGGCGACCGGTCCCAACATGCTGTCGGCCTGGAAAGCGAACTTGATGCGCCAACTGTTTCAACGTGTCGAAGAGCACCTGACGGGGTCGCCCTCGCAGGTGGACGAGGCGACCATCGTCAGCGCCGCGGGCGGAGCCATCGGGCCGCAGCGCGTCTCGAGCTTTTTGGCGGCCCTACCGGCGGGTTACGCGGATCGTTTTAGCCTGGAAGAAATCGTACGCCACCTGCAAATCACCAGTCCACCGCCTCGACCTCATGAAGTCCGGTGGACTGCCCAGCACCTTCGGAGCGTCACGTCGCTTGTGATGGCGGCGATCGACGAACCGGGGCTGCTGGTGCGGGTTGCCGGAACCCTGGCGGCCTATGGAATCGAAGTGCTAGACGCTCGACTTGTCACAACCGATAACGGGATCGGCATCGACACATTCCACGTTCAAGATGCCCTCCAGGGAGGACCGGTCGCCGAGGCCAAACTGCAAACGCTCTTTCACGACCTGACGACGAATACCGACTACCGCTCCCGACTTGAGGAACGGCGCGCCAGATATGGCTCGGTGGCGCCGGGGGGTCACAGCGCAGCGGTCCCGGGGGGTCAAGTCATAAGGTATCGAGACGGTCGGGCGTCGGTCCTGGAAGTCCGGGCGGTAGATCGCATTGGATTGCTTCATGATGTGTGCGAGGTGCTGGCGAAATGCGGCGTCTCGATTCATCTGGCAAAGATCCGATCGCGCGGTGATCTGGCGATCGACACCCTCTGGCTCCGGGAGGCAGGGAGCGGTGAGGTGCTCTCCGATGAGCGGTTGGAGGCCACGGCCGCCAGAATTGGTGCCTGGATTGCCGACGCTGGTCCCACCAAGGCTGGTGAATCGCCATAAAACTGGACCCATTCGACTATGCCTGGCGCGAGCACCACCACTGTCCGTGGCTAGATCGTCCGGCGGGTGTCGGATATGAATTCGTCTTCAGGCCTATCATGACGGCCTTTTTCGGGGCCACCCGACCGGTTCGCCAGAAAAAAAAGGTCCAGAAAATGCCACCGAAGTGGAAGAAAAGGGGTTCACAAAACCTTAAACATGTGTCATATTGGGACAGCGCCTCCGTTTGGAAAGGTTTCCACTCGGCTGCGCACTCCCCCTGATACAAAGGATATTCCCGCATGGCTGCAACTGACCCTGCGCGGGCCAAAGCCCGCAAGGCGCCCGCTCGGGCATCCAAGCTCACCGATGAGCGTGGACGACTGACTACTGACCTCGTTTCTCAGTACCTAACTGCGATCGGCGAGTACGACCTGCTCACCGCTGAGCAAGAGGTCGAGCTCGCTCAGTTGATCGAAACTGGCGAAGAGGCTGTTGGTCGTATCGAGGCAGGCGACTACAAGGGCAAGAAAGCCGAGATCGAGCTGCGCCGCAAGGTGCGCAAGGGTCGCGAGGCCAAAGATGCCTTTCTCACGGCCAACCTCCGTTTGGTGGTCGCCAACGCTCGTCGTTATGCCAACACCTCCGGTATCGACTTCCTCGACCTGATCCAAGAAGGCAACCTTGGCCTGATTCGTGCCGTCGAGAAGTTCGACTGGCGCAAAGGTTTCAAGTTCTCTACCTATGCGACCTGGTGGATTCGCCAGGCCATTACCCGGGCCATCGCCGACAAGTCACGGACCGTCCGGATTCCTGTCCACTTGCATGACACGCTCGCAGCGGTGCGTGCCGCCCAGGCCAGCTTGAAGGCTGAACTCGGTCGTGATCCCAAGCCAGACGAGATTGCCGAAGAAGCCGGCGTAACCGTCGACAAAGTCGAACTTGCCCTTAGCGTCGCCGACACGGTCTCGCTCGAGCAGCCCGTCGGTGAAGATGGTGCACAACTTGGCGACTTCATCGAAGACGAAGATGCCGCCGATCCGGTGCTCATCACCGAAGAAATGGATGTTGCCAACAGCCTCCGGGTTTCGATCGAACGGCTTCCCGACCGGGAAGGTCGCATCCTTGCCCTTCGTTACGGTTTCTACGACGGTGTGCCCCGCACGCTCGAAGAGATCGGTGACGAGTTCAACCTGACCCGCGAGCGCATCCGCCAGTTGGAGAAGTTGGCCCTTTGCCGACTCCGCCACCCTTCCTTCGGGATTCGCGAACAAGACCTCATCTAGTCAGCCCATCAGGACAGGTGGCGCTCCCGATGGGGCCATCCTGCCCTACGGGTGGTAGTCACCTCCCCGTATGATTTGTTCACCGAGGAGGATGCGTCATGAAACTGAGGGATCTGATTCAGAATTCGGCTGAGACGATGAGTCCGGCTTCAACGCTCCGCGACGCCGCCCAGGCGATGGTGGAGGGCGATGTTGGGTCTATGGGCATCGTGGACGATGGTGCGCTCATTGGCATTCTTACCGAACGCGACATCCTTGAAGCGACGGCCCGGGGAGTCGATTTCGACCAAGCGGTGATCGGCAATCACATGACCCGGAACCCGGACGTGTTCTCTCCTGACACCGATGTTGACCAGGTAGCCGAGTGGCTCCTCGAGACCGGCTATCGGCATGTTCCCGTCATTGACGAAGACACGTCGGCCATCCTGTCGATTCGCGACATTCTCGCCGCCATTGTCGACCCGGGACGGATGCGGGTACTCAACCCGTAGGTGCCGGTGCTGCAATCGGCAGCCCTGGGGTGCGCTATCTTGTCCCTTCGTCAGATGGGGGAAAGATCTTGCAGACGGTTCTCGTTACGGGCGGAGCGGGGTTTATCGGCTCGGTGACCACCGATCAACTGGTCGCTCGCGGCGACCGGGTGATTGTCGTTGATGACCTGTCGCGTGGATTCGCCGACAACGTCCACAAAGACGCGGTGTTTGTTCAAGCTGACGTCGGTGACCGCAACCTCGTTGAGTCGCTCCTCACCGAATATCGCCCGGATGCCGTAATTCACTTCGCCGGATACATCGCGGTTGGAGAATCGGTCCACGACCCGGGTCCCTACATCGACCGGAATGTTGGCCGGTCGACCACGTTGCTCGACTGTCTCGTGCTCCACGAGATCGGCAACGTAGTGTTTTCAAGTTCGGCAGCTGTCTACGGGGTTCCTGGCGAGGTGCCGATAAGCGAGGACGAAGCCAAACATCCGACGTCACCGTATGGGTGGACGAAATGGGCGTTTGAGGAGGTCCTCGGCTTCTATGAAGTTGCCCACGGGATCCGTCATGTTGCGCTTCGCTACTTCAATGCTGCTGGCGCAACCTCCACCCGGGTGGAACGGCACGATCCAGAGACTCATCTCATTCCGAATATTCTTGAAGCAGCCAGGGGAGGCAAGACCATCTCCGTCTTCGGGACGGATTATCCGACCCCTGATGGCACTGCGGTGCGCGACTACGTACACGTTTCTGACCTGGCAGACGCCCACCTGCGAGCCGTCGACTACCTGATCGAGGGAGGCGCTTCTTCGGCGCTTAATCTCGGGTCGGGCGCCGGGTTCTCGGTCATGCAGGTTATCGATGCGGTCCGTCGCGTTACCGGCCGGGACTTCCCGGTCGACCTCGGCGACCGCCGGGCCGGTGACCCGCCGGAACTGGTAGCTGATCCGTCAAGGGCACGAGCGGTGCTCGGATGGAAAGCAATCCAGTCGGATCTCGACCATATTGTCCGGAGCTCCTGGGATCTGGAGACACCTACGGCGTAGGAATGTCCAGCAGGCAGGTGAGGTCATGGCCGACGATCTCGGGCGGTCGGTTCGGCACTCCCCATATAGCCCCAGGACGGGCGATGAACGCGGCCTGTGAGCCAACCGAGCGGGCGCCGATGACATCCCAATCGTGGGCAGCCACCATGAGCATTTCGTTGATCTCGATGTTCAGTTTTGATGCCGCCCACAAGTAGGTCTCTGGTGCTGGCTTGAACCGGCCTACCGATTCGACGGACAGGACAGCCTCGAGGAGTGGCGCAATTCCACTGTTGGTCATTTGCGCTTCGGCGGCTGCCTGGCTGCTGTTGGTGAAGGTGACGAGTCGCCACCCGCGTTCAGCCAACGTCGTCAGTGTCGGCAGAACATCAGGATGGGGTGGAAGCGATTGCATCCCGGACACGAAGTCAGCAGCCTGGTCGGCGGAGAGACTGACCTGGCGTTTCTGGGCGACAACCAGGAGGGCTTCGACGCCGAGCATCGCAAACGGCCGGTATTGGCCGGTGTGATTGGCGACCAACGAACCGTGCAGCATCCGGGCAAACCATTCGCCCATCGGTTCAGCCGATCCGATGAGGTCGGTGAAAGCCGGCCGCATCGCACCGAGGTCGAGAAGGGTTTCATTGACGTCGAAGGCGATAGCTTTGATCATGTCTGCCTTTACGCGAGGAATTCGGTGGCGGCGTGGATGAGCAAGCCGACCAACCCGCCAACTACGGTCCCATTGATGCGGATGATTTGCAAGTCGCGGCCGACGCCGAGTTCGACCCACCGGGCCGTTTCGTTGGCATCCCAGGCCAGGACGGTCGACTCGATCATGTGGCTGAGTTCGGCGCCAACATTTTCGGCGACGGCCGCGCCGAGGCGGATCGCCCAATCGTCGAGTCGGCTGGCGAGATCCGGGTCGGAGCCGAGTCGTTTCGCCGCTTGGGCGATTGGTTCGCTGACCATGCTGCGGAGCTCGCCGGTTGGTTCTTCGGCGACCCGACCGATCGTTTGAACGGCGCCATCCCACAACGAGCCGATCCAAGCCTGAAGCGCCGGATGCTCCATGAGGTCGTTTCTGAGGCGGCCAGTCGTCTCAGAGAGCGATCCATCAGCTTCGAGCATTCGTAATTGTTTGACGATGTTCGTGTCCAGTTCCAGCCGCAGCGGATGGTCAGGTTGGGCACCCACGTCACCCAGGAATCGATCGAGACCCTGCAGCAACCGGGCGAACACAACGTCGTCCACCGATTCGGGTACCCACCACGGAGACTCGTCGCGTAACCGGTCTCGTAGGGTTGGTTGAGCACTGCGGACCGACGCCTGCAGAGCGGCAATCGCCGCGTCGATCACCGGGACGTGGTGTCCATTGTCGACGGCGTGCTCGACGAAGCTGACCAGCGCTGGTCCCAGGTCTGCGTCGATGGCGTGGTCGACGATGAGCCGCTGGATGTTGTCCTGGATGGAACTGTCGTCAACCGCTTCGGCCAACGAGTGGAGCAGGCCAGCCGCAACTCCGGCGACTGCGGTGGCGTGCTCCGGTTCCCCCAGATAGGCTGCCAAACGCTCGGCTGGCTTCAGATCGGCGATCCGTTTGGTGAGCTGGTCCGGGTTGAGAAAGGTATCGGTGATAAACCGGCCGAGGCTGGCTGCTACGACGTCCTTGCTGCGGGGCAGGACAGCGGTGTGGGGGATAGGGATACCGAGCGGGTATCGAAAAAGGGCGGTAACGGCGAACCAATCGGCGATGCCGCCGACCATGGCCGCCTCGCTGCCTGCCCGAACGTATCCGACCCAGGTGGCATCGGACAGGTAGAAGGTGGTGATGAAGATCGCTGCGGCGATGCCCAGTAGCGACACCGCCTTTAACTTCATCGAGCGCAGGCGCCGTACTTGCTCAGGTGTGCCGATCATCAGTTGTCGCGGAGGAACCGTTCGATTTCGTCTACGAGCTGTCCTCCCGTGTCGGCCGGCGGAGAGTAAAGATCGGCCGAGTCCTCGAGTTCAGCCAGGTACTCGGACATCTCGTCGGAATTCTGGACGGCTGAATCGACTCTCCGTTCCCATTGTTTGACCTCGCGATCGAGGCCAGCCGAATCGAGATCGAGGCCGAGCAGTGCCTCGGCTTTGACAAGCAGCGTTTGCGCGGCCTTCGGATTGCTGTTCTCGGAAAGGTAGTGGGGTGTCGCCGCCCACAGACTGGTCACGTTGACCCCGGCGCCACGGAGCTGTTCGGTGAGAATGCCGGTCATGCCGGTTGGGCCTTCGTAGGTGGGCGGTAGCAGCCCCAACGCCAGCCGTCTCTCGACGTTCTCGGTGACACCGACGACGGGAACCGGGAGGGTGTGCGGGACTTGCCCGATGAAGGCTCCCAAGGCCACCGCCTCGACGACGCCCAGTTCGGAAACCACGTGCTGAAGGATCCGGGCAAAAGCCTTCCACCGCAATCGGGGTTCCTCGCCCAGAATGACGACGACATCGCGGGCTTGCTGGGTCTCGATGGCGTAGGCCCTGGTCTCAGGCCAGGTGATGACTCGCTCGTCCCCTTCGTAGCTAATGAGGGGGCGACTTACCTGATGATCGTTGAAACCGTCATGATCGATGACAGCCACGTCGAGGCTGTCATTCAGGCTCAGGATGTTCCAGAGAGCACCGGTGGCCGCCTCTGCAGCATCATTCCAGCCCGAAAAGGCATAAAGGGCGACCGGGTCACGGAGTGAAGGCCGAGAAATCCACGACAGTTCTTCCATCAGCCAAGCCTAGTGCCAGAACCCCTTAAAGCGACCAGCCAACAACGTCGGGGGTTGTGAGACGGAGGTCGGTCCCCCCAGCGACACGAACGCGCTGTCTGTGTCGGTTGACCAGCCCCTTACCTCCGGTCTCCGCTGCGCTTCGACCGCAGGAACCTTTCCCCCGGACGTTCGCTTCGCTCACTGGGGGAACCGACAATGCTCGCTGCGGGGGTTGCGAGACCGGGGTTGGTTCCCCCAGCGGAACGAAGTGGAGCGTTCAGGGGTTGCGGGGGTTGCGATTACGGAGGTCGGTCCGGCGTACCGAGCGAATCGAGTCTGGCCTTGTGGGGGTTGCGATTACGTAGGTCGGTCCCCCCAGCGGAACGTAGTGGAGCGTCCGGGGGGATGGGACCCATCGCCGGAAGGCGGTGGGAAGGGGGGCTCGTTCCCCTCTCCGAGCATGTAACACAAACTCAGTTCCCCTCTCCGAGCAGGCCGATTCGATTCTGTTCGCCGCTACGTGCCGTCTGTGACGCTTCACCAGCCCCCGCAGAACGGTTCGCCGTTCTGCCACGTGACCGAAGGTCACGCCCTTCCCCCGGGCGGCCCTCACGGGCCTGGGGGAACCGACAGAACGTTCTCCTCTTCGGGCTGTGGGCGGGCTCCGTTCGCAACGACGGCAAGAACGTGCCGTCTGTGACGCTTAACCAGCCCCCGCAGAACGGTTCGCCGTTCTGCCACGTGACCGAAGGTCACGCCCTTTCCCCTACCTGAGCGGAGGTCAGGCGTCGGCCCTGACGGGCCTGGGGGAACCGACAAAACCCGGTCGTTCGCTTCGCTCGCTGGGGGGGTACCGACCGAGTCCCTCTGCGAGCAGGCAACCCGGTGGGTCGTTAGCGGTATTCGGGGTTGGGGAAGTCGAAGCGGCAGCCGGCGTCCCAGGAGGCGCGCTGGTTTCCGTGGACGGGCCAGCCGCCGATGTCTTTGATCATGCGAGCGCTGTGGAGCAGATTCCAGGTCATGAAAGTGGTGTTGCGGTTGGTGAAATCATTCTCAGGACCGCCCGACCCTGGATCCATGTATGAGGGACCGGGACCGGCTTCTCCCAACCAGGCGGCATCGGCCTGGGGTGGGATCACATAACCAAGATGCTGGAGTGAGTACAGGATGTTCATCGCGCAGTGTTTGGCGCCGTCTTCGTTGCCTGTCACCAGGCAGCCACCGGTCTTGCCGTAGTAGGAGTATTGGCCGTGTTCGTTCAGTTGCGACGAGTTGCCATACAGTCGTTCAATGACCTTGGTGCAGATCGATGTCTTTTCGCCAAGCCAGATCGCCGTGCCGAGAACAAGAATGTCGGCGTTGGTAACCTTTTCGTAGATGCCCGGCCAGTCATCCACCGTGGCGCCGTGTTCGGTCATATCCGGCCAGACGCCTGGAGCGATTTCGTAGTCGGCTGCCCGGATCGTTTCGGTGGCTACTCCGTTCGCTTCCATGACGGCGATGGAGATGTCCATCAGTCCCTGGGTGTGAGACATCTCCGAGGACTTTTTGAGTGAAGTGTTGATGAACAGGGCGGACAGGTCCGTGAAATCCCACTTGCTGGTCGTACACAAATCCTGTTGCTGCGCTGAGAGGTCCATATCCAAACCCTTTCGATAGATACTTCGCTCAACCGTGGCTGGGCGGTAGTTGTTCCGACCCTGGTCTCAGAGGCGCCGGCTTAGACCCTGATCCAAACCAGGCTCAACTCGCCGACATTGATGTCGGTTTTCTCCAGGCCGATGTCGACAGTTTCGATGTCATCTGCGGCGCTGTCCCACTGCTCCATGATGTCGTTCACGTCGTTTTCTAAATCGTCTTCGAGCGCGTCGAGCTTGTCGGTCTTGTCCGTTACTTTTTCGCTGGCACTCTGGAGGCGCTCCTGGCTGGCTCGAGTCATTCGGCGTCGCGAGGCTGCCGATCCAACGGCTCGCGACTTGGACCGACCTCCCAAAATCGAACCCAGGAGATCCCCGGCTCCCGAGATGAGTTCGCTTTGACGTCGCCCCTGAACATCCGCTTCCAACTCACGCACCCGCCGTTCGGCACTGGCCAGCTGGTCGCTGACGGTTCGAATCCTCGTCTTGTATTTGTCCTTGAGCTTGGCGATCGCCTCGTCGGCCGCTTCCTCGGCGGCGGCCTTCGACCGAGCTCGAAAGTCTTCTTCGGACTCGCCGACCCGTGAGTAGATCTTGAGTGTGGGGTTCTTGAAGACCTGTACCTGTTGGTTGCGGTACAGCCAGTCGCGCAGCGCTGTGCTGGCCGAGCTGAAAAAGGTCTTGGTATCGATCTTGGCGGCCGGAAGCGCGTAGTTGCAGCCTTCGGGTGCTGCGGTGGTCAGATCGCGCTCGTCGTAGTCGACCACCTTGGCCGTCTCAGGATCGAACTGGTCCGAGAGGGGATAGAAGATCGCCTCCCATTCCTCGGTGTGGTTTAGGTCGGCGTATTGATCGTCGAAGACCATGTCGACCCGTGCAACGAGCGCAGCCTCAAGGCGCGTGCCGTTGGGGTCCACACCTAGCTCGCTCGCCCACGGGGCGGCCGGGTCGAGGTAATACACCCTGGTGGTATCTGGAACCTGAGGGGCTACCGGGCTCTCATCGTCGGCCACCGCATCCGGCATCGCTTCGGGTGCCGCAGCCGGCTGGGCAGCGCTGGGGGCCCCGGTCGGAGCCGCGGTCGCTTCTCGTTCGGGCGAATCGGCGGTCAGGGTTTGCACCTGTTCACGCGAAAGGGGACCAGCGAGGTACGACATCGCCCATCGGGTCGTGAACACCCGTGGCTCCTTGGCGGACGTTGAGTGGAGAATGAATTGTCGTTTCCCCAGATCCGAAATGAGCGCGTCGAGCATCTTGACATCCACCGAGCCGGAAGCCGACTTGAGGCCCTCGATGATGCGAGCCTTATCTCGCTCGGTTTGCAGTCGCCCGATCATCCAGGTGCCTGCGTTTGACATGGCTTTGTAGTCGAGGTCCACCGGGTTCTGCGTGGAGAGAAGCAGCCCGACACCAAAAGCCCTGGCCTGTTTGAGCAGCGTGAGGATGGGCTTCTTCGACGGCGGATTGGCCGTCGGGGGAGCGAACCCGAAAACCTCGTCCATGTAGATGAGGGCGCGCAGATCAGACGTGCCTTGTTGCTTGCGCATCCACGTCACCACTTTCGAAAGGAGCAACGTGACCACAAATTGGCGCTCTGGCTCGGACAGATGAGACAGGTACATGACGGAGGCGCGGGCCTTGCCGTCGGGGGTGTACAGCAAGCTCTGGATGTCGAGTGGCGGTCCCTCAGTCCACGAGGCGAACGCCGGCGAAGCCACCAGCCCATTCAGGCTCATGGCCAGCTTCATCCGGTCCTTTGGTGGGAAAAATGTATCGAGATCAAAGACTCCGAGTTTACGAATCGGCGGCGATTGGACCTGGCCGATCAGCGTGGCGAGGTCCAGGTCACGACCCTCCGACCACGCCTTTTCGATGATGGTGGACAGCAGGATATGTTCGGGCGACGAGATCGGGTCGGCGGTGATGTTGGCGAGGACGAGTAGCGAAGAGACGAACCCCTCGATCTCGGCGCGAATGGTCTCGGCTTCCGTTGCCCAATCGAGATCCGGGGCGGCGAGGGAACCGACGATATTGAGTGGAATGCCCGCGACGGAACCGGGGGTGTAGATCTGAAACTCGGCCCCGAGGCCCAATTGGCGGAGGCGGTCGCCGGTGATGTCCCAGCCTGCCAACCCGGACTTCCAGGTTTCTGCCGTTGCCGCCGCGTACTCGTCAACTGTCTGGTCCTTGCGACGTGCTTCGCCCTCGTCGACCCACGGGCGGAAGTCGTCCGCCTGAAAGCTCGGGAAATTGAGTAGGAGATTCCCCATGTCCCCTTTCGGGTCGATGATGAGGCAGGGGATATTCGACAGGAGGGCCTCTTCGAGTGCGACGACCCCGAGGCCGGTTTTACCCGAGCCTGTCATGCCGACGATTACCCCGTGGGTGGTGAGATCGTGCGCGTCGTACAACACGTTCTCATTGGTCTTCTCACCGTTGGCGGGATCGATGATCCCTCCAAGGAATAGTTCGCCGCGCGCTTGTTCAACCATGTGTTCTCCTGGACCTGATCTCGTCAGATTGTAGGACGGTTGATCGCAACTCCGCCCGGACCCCGTGAGCTAGGGGGCGCCGGGGAGTTGAGCTTCGATTTCACCGAGGGCCACATCCAGGAGAGCCCGGTCCGCATCGGAGCCGACCTTGCCGGCCAGAGCCGTGGCAGCCGCAATGTGCGTTCGAGCCAGCGAGTGGTTCCCCTCGACGGCTGCGGCGCGGGCGAGCGCTTCGTGTGCAAAGCCGGTGTAGAACGGTCCCACTTGACCGTTCTTGGCGTACTCGAGAGCGCTTTCGCCGTAGTGACGGGCCAGAGGCGCGTCACCCAGGAGCGCATAGACTCGCGATACCTGCCAGTCAGAGATCGAGAAGTTCTTGTCGGTCCCGACCTTTCGCCAGCACACCAGAGATCCGAGGGTGGCCGCCAGCATGGACCGGTCGTCTTCGGCGGTTCGGTCGTCACTGTCGATATAGGTCCAGGCTTCGTTGAAGAGGGCGACGGCGGCCGCCTTCCAGTCCACGTCAGCCATGGTCGATGCTGCGGATCGTGTCGGTGAAGGCGTCAAAGTCCGCCTTGTTGTTGTAGAAGTGAGGTCCCAGCGAGATCTCGTCGGGACTCGATGTGCCGACCCGGACGTCGAGCGCATGCAAGCCCGCCTGGATCCGGAATGCATCAGAAACTTCCAATGTCACGATCGGTCCACGGTCCTCGGACGTGTCCGAGGTGACGGTCAGTCCAGCGTCGGTCGCCTGTTCGATTAGCCAACCGGTGGCGGTGAGCGATGCGTTCCTGACCTCGTCGATACCGATCTCGAGGATGGGTTCCAGCCCGGCTTTCAGTGCATACAGGGCAGCCGGATCTGGAGGCCCGTCGAGGAACCGTCCGATGCCGATCGGGTCCGGGTCTGGCCAGGTCGGGTCTCCGTCGATTCCCCAGCCGGCCGTGGCGGGCTCAAGCTGATCGATCAATTCGGGATGAACAAAAAGCCATCCTGCCGGAGTCCCACCGCACAGCCAGCCGTCAGTCCTTCCCACGGCAAAATCCACCCCAAGGCTCTCGACGTCAGTAGGAATGGCACCGGCGGTTGTCGAACAATCCAGCACTACATACCCGTCGACATCGTGGGCGGCGGCCACGATCCGTTTCAAATCGATTCCCACCTCCCCGTTTGTGAGATCGTTGCTGAGCATCACGATGGCGGTCCGCTCGTCAATCGATCCCAACAAGGTGTCTGTGGCGATCGTCCGTCCGTCCCAGCTTCTTACGACCGTTTCTTCGAGCCCGGCCTGGCGCTGCCAGAACCGTCGGCCGGGGCTTTGTTCGAGCTGAGTCGTCACGAATCTTCGTTGGGCGGCCGGAAATCGAAAGCACGAGTCGATCGCCACAAACGCTCCGGACAAGCTGGTCGTGGCCGCGGTGGAAGCCGGTGACGCCCCGATGAGCTGGGCGATCGTGTTACCTAGCTCGAACGGTAACTCTGACCAGGTTCGATCCCAGGCGGTTGGTCCGACCGTCGCCCACTCTTCTACGAACTGGGCGAGCATGTCAGACGAGGCGAAGCTCATTGCTCCTTGATCGTGGCTAGCCAGGTACGTGGTCGTCTCAACAATCGGGAACTGAGACCGCCAGTTGGGTGCCATGCGCCGAGTGTATCGCGAACCGGAGGGCCACCCCTGCCCAGCGGCCGTTGGGTCTGGCGAGAAGCCGAGTACGATGGAGTCTGGTAGGCAACCGCCTGTTTAGGACGTATGGAACATGACGAATACCGACCTCACCGAAGGTGGCTTCGGGCCGAACATCTGGCTCGTCGACGAGATGTATCGTAAGTTCCTCGACGCGCCATCCAGCGTGTCGGAGGCCTGGCAGGAGTTCTTTGCCGACTACAGCCCGGGACTCACGGCTCATACACCGGGAACGGCCAAGACTGCTGCGGTGGTGGCTTCGCCGCCTGCCCCGATTCCGGCCGCCCCCGCTGCCTCCGAGGGTGCCGGGACCGACTTACCTCCAGGTGCCGCGCCCATGCGGGGCGTCTCCGCCAAGATCGCCGAACGTATGGACGACTCGCTGGCGGTCCCAACGGCCACGTCGGTGCGGACGATTCCCGCCAAGTTGCTCGAAGTCAACCGGCGAATCATCAATAATCAGTTGGCGCGCATCACGCTGGGTGGAAAGGTCTCGTTCACCCACCTCATCGGCTGGGCGGTGGTCCGGGCGATTGCCGAACAACCCGACATGAACGTTTCGTACCAGGTCATTGATGGCAAGCCCTATTTGATTCGCCACGACGACGTGAACCTCGGGCTGGCGATTGACGTTGAGCGCAAGGACGGATCGCGCAGCCTGCTCGTCCCGAACATACGCGGCGGAAATCAGATGAACTTCCAGGAGTTCTGGCTGGCGTACGAAGAAATGGTGCATCGGGTTCGGGCCAACAAGATCACACCGGAAGACTTTGCCGGAACGACTGTCAGCCTCACCAATCCCGGCACGATCGGGACCGTTCAATCGGTGCCACGGCTGATGGATGACCACGGGCTGATCGTCGGCGTCGGAGCGATCGCCTACCCACCCGAGTACTCGGCTGCCAACCCTTCGTTCCTGGCCCGCATGGGTATCGGACGAATCATCACGATGACGTCGACGTACGATCATCGCGTAATTCAGGGAGCCCAGTCGGGCAGATTCCTCGCCCGGATTCATGAATTGTTGTTAGGCGCCGACGGTTTCTACGACGGAATCTTCGAGGCGATGGGCATCCCGTACACCCCGGCCAGATGGGCCGTCGATGACAACCCACAGGTCGGCAGTGCTGCCTGGGCCGAGAAACAAGCGCGCGTCTTCCAGCTCATCAACATTTACCGGGTCCGCGGCCACCTCATCGCCGACCTCGACCCGCTCCGCCAATCACCGCCAGCCCTCCATCCCGAGCTCGATCCGTTGACGTATGGACTTACCATCTGGGACCTGGATCGCGAGTTCGCGACCGGGGCGCTTCTTGACAAGCCGGTTATGAAACTGGGCGATATCCTCGGGTCACTGCGCGATGCGTACTGCCGCACCATCGGCATTGAGTACATGCACATCCAGGAGCCCATCCAGAAGGAGTGGATCCAGAAGCGCATCGAAGGCCGACAACCCGAAATGGCGCGAGAAACCAAGATCCGGTTGTTGCGGAAACTGAACCAGGCGGAAGCGTTTGAGCGTTTCCTTCACACCAAATACCTTGGCCACAAGCGCTTCGGTCTCGAAGGAGCCGAGAGCCTTATCCCGCTGCTCGATACCGTGCTGAACGCCGCGGTCGACGCAGACATGGATGAAGTTGTGATGGCCATGGCCCATCGCGGTCGGCTCAATGTGCTCGCCAACACGATCGGCAAAGAGTACGCACGGATCTTCCGAGAATTTGATGATGTCGACGAAGCCCAGACGCAGGGGTCGGGGGATGTGAAGTATCACCTCGGCTCGCGGGGCATCCACGAGACCGAAGACGGGCGGAAATTGGCGGTGGCGGTTGTCGCCAACCCCAGCCACCTTGAAGCGGCAGACCCGGTCTTGGAAGGGTTTGTTCGGGCAAAGCAGGAACAGTTTGGTTCGACGGGCCATCACAAAGTACTTCCAGTGCTAATCCATGGTGACGCCGCGTTCGCCGGCCAGGGAGTCGTGGTGGAGACCTTCAACATGTCCCAACTCCGAGGTTATCGAACCGGCGGGACCGTCCATGTTGTGGTCAACAATCAGGTGGGATTCACGACGTCGAGCCTCGACGCCCGGTCAAGCTTCTACGCGACCGACGTTGCCAAGACGGTCCAGGCGCCCATCATTCACGTCAATGGTGATGATCCTGAGGCCGTAGCCAAGGCTGCCGAACTTGCCTTCGCGTTCCGTCAGGAGTTCCACAAAGACGTTGTCATCGACATGATTTGTTACCGCCGACGTGGGCACAACGAGGGCGATGAGCCGTCTTACACCCAGCCGCTGATGTATCGGATCATCGATCAGCGCCGTTCGGTCCGCAAGCTTTACATGGAAAAGCTCGTCAATACGAAGGAGATCTCGGTCGACGAAGGTGAAGCGCTTCTCGAAGAGTTTCGGGGCCTCCTGGATGCCGCGTTTGCCTCGACGAGAGATCTGCAGGGGTTGCCAGCCGCCCCGGCGCCACCGGCGCCGTCCTCGATGCCGGTTGACTCCTCGGTCGACCAGGGCACCCTCGAGCGGATTGTGACAGCCGTCTCGACGCCCCCAGAAGGTTTTACCTTGCATCCCAAGTTGGTCAGGCTCGTCGAGAACCGGCGGAAGATGTTCGACGACGGAGTGGTCGACTGGGGCATGGCGGAGGCGTTCGCTCTTGGGTCGATGGCCCTTGACGGGATCTGGGTTCGACTGGCCGGCGAGGACTCCAAACGGGGAACCTTTTCCCATCGACATGGGAGTCTCGTCGACTACCAGACCGGCCAGGAATGGATCGCCCTCCAGGACCTCGCCGATGGCCACGCCCGCCTGCGTTTGGTCGACTCATTGTTGTCGGAGTTCGGAGCGCTCGGTTTCGAGTACGGGTACTCCATTGGCAATCCCAGCGCGTTCACCGCCTGGGAAGCGCAGTTCGGTGATTTCGTAAACGGTGCGCAGGTGATCATTGACCAGTTCATCATCGCGGGCGAGGACAAATGGAACCAAGCGTCCGGTTTGGTCATGTTGCTCCCGCACGGCTTCGAAGGCCAGGGGCCCGAACATTCGTCGGCTCGGATCGAGCGCTTCCTGCAGTCATGCGCTGAAGACAACATGCGGATCGTGGTTCCGTCGACATCTACCTCCTATTTTCACGCTCTGCGACGGCAGGCCATCGACCCCGACCGAAAACCGATGGTTGTCTTCACCCCCAAGAGCCTTCTCCGCACCAAGTCAGCGTTCGGATCGGTTGACCAGATCACGGGCGGTCAGTTCGCTCCGGTCATCGGGGACGACCTCGCCCAGTCATCGGTCGTCAAACGGGTCGTGCTGTGTTCGGGCAAGGTGTACCACGACCTCATTGCCCATCAACCCGCCCATGTTGCGTTGGTTCGCGTGGAGCGCCTGTACCCGTTCCCTGCAGAGGAGCTAGCTGCAGAACTCGGGCGTTATGGCGATGAGGTAGACGTGGTCTGGCTGCAGGAGGAGCCAGCGAACATGGGCGCCTGGACGTTCGTGCGCCACCGATTGGCTGATCTGCTGGGCAAGGATATCGGCTTGATTAGCCGTCCGGAATCCGCCAGTCCGGCGACTGGAAGCCATCAACAGCACGACCGTGAACAAGAAGGGTTGCGGAACCAAGCGTTCGCTTGACCGATCGGTTAGACAACTGGGGGTGGCTGGTATTTCGCCTTGGTGATCTTTCCGTCAACACCTGACAGCTTCCAGACGGACGCTTTCTTCGTGTCGAAAGGTTCACTGAGACTCATGCCTCGTCTAACGAGGTAGTTCATGACGTCGGTGATCACATCGCCATGTGAGCACACGGCTGAGCGGCCTTCTGCGAGTTCTCGCAGCAGGGCCGCGGTGGCTTTCGGATTGGCGCCTTCAGCGAGATCTGGATGTTTTTCGATCTCTATTCCGGTGGCAGCCGACAGGGGCTCGACCGTCTGAACACACCGCGTGTAAGGGCTAGAAACGATCCGGTCCAGTCCCCGGTCAGCATATTTCTCCCGCAGTGCGATGGCCTGCAACCGCCCGGTTGGCGCCAGCGGCCTGGTTTGGTCCTCTCCAGTCCAGGTGCGGCGATTGCCGGCTTCTGCATGTCGGATGAGCTGGACCCAGGGTTTGCCGACCCACCAGGTAGCCTTCAGCGATTCGTAAAACTCGCGGTCTCGCTGATAAGTCAGCTTCTTGGTGACTTTCTCGGCCGGTACCCATAGGACCTTGTCCACTTCACTGTTCGGTTTGAACGACCCATGTGAGTAGGCCATCTCCCAGAGGTGGACGGTCTTGTCCGATCCGCCACCGGTTTCGTACTCGATAGTCCCGAGCAGTTTGCCGAGCCGGCAATGCAGATTCGTTTCCTCGGCCACTTCCCGCCGCGCCGTCATCCGGATGGCTTCGCCGTCGTCTTGCTTGCCCTTGGGGAACGTCCAGTCTTTGTAGCCTGGACGGTGAACGAGCAGAACGTCGACTGAACCCGACTTGTTGGGACGCCAGATGACGCCGCCACCCGCATGGATTTGCGTGGTCATGGTCTCCATTTTTGCTATTGCCACATTTGTTTCCGTTCGCCGAGTCTGGCAGGAACTGTCGAATCGGTCAGATCGATTTCGGTGAATCCACACCTGGCGCACGTGGCCATCCTGATTCCGCCCCCGACCAGTGCGGGGATGCCGAGTGCATGGCCGCGTCGACATGATCGACTGACCCGGTGCTTTCCGGCTTTGCCTGAAGTCGGTTTCTTCCGCAGCATGTGCCACAGACCTTAGTTACCGCTGGAGGAGAACCCGGTGATGTGCCGGCTAGTGACGGACCGGTCGGTCAGCGGGAGAAACGTCACTCCAACCGCTCAGCAGCATCAGGTCACGTCGGTTGCTCAAGCCCGCCTTCTTGAGAATGTTCCTTACGTGAGTGGCGGCCGTCGCTTTGGATATGAAGAGTTTCTCGGCGATCTGGGCGTCGGTGATCGATCCCTGGGCGATCACACTCACCACCTCGAGCTCTCGAGAGGTCAGCCCAAGGTCCCCGACTGCCGTAGTCGGAATCTGATCGGACAGTGCGGTCATCATCCGTTCGGCTTTTCGCATTGGTTCGGCGAGATCGCGGACCACTCTCAACGACAAACCCGCCAGCCAGAAGGCGCCCGCCATAACAGCAAAGCCGAACCAGATAGCCCGGTCGATGGGTGCGCTTCGGGCGATGTCAAGGTGAGCGATCCCCATGAGCAGGAAGAACAAACCGATCATGGCCATGATCAAGGACGCCAGACCGATGGTGCGCAGAAGACGGCGGAAACGGGGTTCGGAGATGTTGCGCGCTGTCGAGGTCACGTAGATTCCCGCCCACAAGAACAACGCTGTCATGACGGCGGCGGTAATCGAGAACGCCCAGACCATCGGAACCTCTCCTAATGTCTTCGGACAGTCTACTGCCCGGATCGACCCACTCTCTGAACTTTCGTGGGGGATCGGGGCTTCACCTTAGCGGTGCCGGCACCACGCAGTGTGGCCGAGCGGGTCCGGCGGGCAGAGTCGGTAGTATCCACCCGTGATTCGTGTTCGACCGGAAGTAGCATCGATCAACCCCTACGTTGCGGGTCGTTCGACTGCGGCGGTGGCCGCCGAAATCGGACTTGAAGAGTCCGCCATCGTCAAGCTCGCGTCGAATGAGGCTCCAGAGGGACCATTCCCGGGTGTGTCGGGTGCGGTGGCGAAAGCTGCCGCCAAGGCCAACCGTTATCCCGACAACGCCATCCGTGGGCTGGCCGCGCTTGCGGCGTCTCACCATGACATCGAACCCGACAACCTTTGGTTTGCGGCCGGTAGCTCATCGACCCTGCGGGAGGTAGCGCTCGCCGTTGGAGGCCCCGGGACCTCGGCCGTATTTCCTGACCCATCGTTTGTGATCTATCAACTGGCGACCAAGCTTTCGGGGGCAACGGGACGCCCGGTCGCCCTCGACAGTGATTTCCGCGTTGACCTTGATCAACTTCTGTCGGCGATCGACGCCACCACGACTGTGGTCTACTTGTGTAATCCGAATAATCCCACCGGGACGGTGAACGCGACCGAGGACACACGACGGTTTTTGGATGCGGTGCCCGATGACGTGTTGGTGGTGGTCGATGAGGCGTATGAGGAGTACGTGACCGATCCCGACTGGCAATCGATGATTCCCGAGGCTGTGAGTCGACCCAACGTGATCGTGACCCGCACGTTTTCGAAGATCTTCGCTCTTGCCGCATTTCGAGTCGGCTACGCGGTCGGTATGCCGGCGACTCTGGCTGAACTTCGGAAAGCGCAGGCCCCATTCACCGTCACAACCGTGGCACAAGTGGCCGCAGAAGAGTCGCTGAAGGATCCAACCGAACTCGCGCGACGGCGGGCCGCCAATGCGGCCGGACGGCGGGGACTCGAGTCGGGCCTGGCCGACCGATCAATCAGCTACGTCCCCAGCCAGGCGAACTTCGTCTACCTACCCATGGATGACCCGGGTGTGCGGTTCGCTGAGTTGCAGCAACACGGGGTCATCACCCGTTCTACGCCGGGTGGCCTGCGGGTGTCAGTAGGGACCGATCAGGAGATGCGCCGCTTTTTTGAGGTACTCGATAGTCTGAGCTTGGCCTAAACGGCGTCTGGTCGTAGCCTGCGGTGGGCGGTTTTTGAGCGCCCACCCAAAATCTGTATTTCTAAGGGGAAAAACTCGTGAAAGCCCTGGTTCGTTTGTTGTCGCGCTCTGTTCAGCGCTATCCCTGGTTCACCGTCATTGCGGTGTTGGTAGTTGGCGTTGGGCTCTCCTACTTCAACCAGTTTGCGGTACAGGCCGACGCCAACGATGGGTTCGCACCAGAGGCCGAGGCGCTCGACGCATCTGAGCGAGTCGGTGACCTATTCGGCGCTGAGTCATCGGGGTCCGTGCTCCAGGTGATCGTTTCTGGTGATGATGTAGTTTCGGCTGAAGGCGCTGAGGTTGTCGGCGCAATCACCAAAGCCCTAGAAACCTCCGAACTCAGCGGTGACCTTCAGGAGTCGGATGGTCAGCCTCCCGTCGTTAGCTTTCTTGCCCCCCTCGATAGCGCTACCTCTCAAGGGCCGGGTATTCAGATCGTTGTGAGTGGACCCGACGTCATCAGCCCCTCCGGGCTGGCGGCGTCCCAAGGTGTGCAGGAGGCAGTGTTCGGTTCTGACGCGGCAGCCAAAATTCCCACCGATGGCGAGCAGCCACCGGTGACCGGCTTCCTGGCGCCCATCGAAGGGGCTGCCGGTCAGGGGCTGTCCCTGCAGGTCGTCGTTCGTTCAGCTGATGGCGACGTCTTCACGGCGGAAGGTCTGCAAGCGGTTCAGGCCGTTCAGGGCGTCGGCTTCGATGTCCTCGGGGCCAAGTTGCCCGAGGGCGATCAGCCACCAGTTAGTTCATATCTGTTACCTGTCGAGAGCGCTATCGCCCAGGGGAGCGTGCCGGCGGACATCCCGACCGACGGCCTCAAGCAGGCCTACCTTGGCGCGGCTCCGAACCTGCCGCCCGAGGTCCAGCCGATCCTGGCCTTCCTGGCGTCGAACGACGCCGACCTCTCGGTGCCGAGTGCTTCTGCCGGCCTCGTTTCCTTCACGCTCACTGAACCCCCCACCGCTGACGAGGTGGCCGCAGTGCAGGCAGCGCTGGCTGACCTCAATCTCGCCGATGGTTACTCGGCGACGGCGCTGCCCCTGATTCCAGCTGAGGATGATTTCAAAGCGGTCTATCGCGAGCGCGTCGCGTTTGTGCCAGCCGAATTCGCGCCTTTCCTGGACTTCCTGCTCTCCAATGACAAGGACCCGGCTGGTCCAAGCGCATCGAAAGGGTTGATCAGCGTCACCCTGTCGGAACCCTTGACGGCTGCGGAGGAGGAGAGCCTCGCCTCGGCGATTAGCTCAGCTCAGCTGCCTGACGGATTTACGGCTTCGTATTTACCGTCGAACCCCAGCACCGCTCAGCTCAAAGCTGCGTACCTCGATCGATTGTCGTTCATCCCGGCCGCTCAAGTCGGCCTCGTCGAGAACCTGCTGAGTACCGATAAAGACCTGACCGCGCCATCTGCGTCGAGCGGGCTGATGATCCTCTTCCTCGACAGTCCCGATCAGACTGATTCGGCTGAATTCGAAGCGTTCTCCTTACGCCAACAGGCGTTTGTCGATGAGATCTCCCAACTGGATCTTCCTGACGGATTTGAGGCCACGGGCTTTTCCTTCGAACTCATCTTCGCTACGGGTGGCGACAGCACGGCCGAGATCGGTCGGATGTTTGGCCTGGCTGCTCTCATCATCGTGGTCATCTTGCTCTTCAACTACTGGCGCCGCTTGAGCGGGCGGAACGGGACGCTTCGATCCGTCCGACGAATGTTCGCCACCATGGGTTTGACTATGTTCGCCATCTTCCTGGCGATCGGCATCATGAATGGGATCGGCGTGCTGCTCGGCCCGAAGTATCTAGGAGTCATCGGAGATTTCAACCAGATCGTCCAGATCTTGCCGATTCTGTTGATCGGGCTTGGGGTCGACTACGGCATTCACATGACCTCCCGGTATCAAGAGGAGTTCGGCCAGGAACGCGGTGTGGAAAAGGCTACGGAGACCGCCATCCGCACGGTCGGGGTTGCCTTGATCCTCGCGACCGTTACTACCGCAGTTGGCTTTCTAACCAACCTGGTCAGCCCGATTCCGGCGCTCAAAGACTTCGGAATCCTGGCTGCTGTCGGCATCATGGTTTCGTTCGCATTGATGCTCACCCTGGTTCCGGCGGTTCGGTTCCTCCTTGATCGCAAGGCGGGCGACCGCCTGGTGCCTGCCGATTTTGCTGCTGAGGAGGCGAAAGGCGGTCCGGTTGGCTCGGTCATCGCCGGGGCTCTGGGCGGTGCCACGGTATATGTGCTCAGCGTCATGATTGAGGCCGGGATCCGCGGTCTGGGTTTCGGAGAGGTGTTCGAGCTGAACTCGATCTGGGTATTTGGCGCCATTGGAGCCGTGGTCGGTCTTACGATCATCTACCTGCCCAAGATTGTGGGGCCTACCGGAGTGCTGGCCGACAAGGCCGCGGTGCCGGTGGTGATACTCGCGCTGCTTGTTGGTGTGCTCGGATATATGGGCTTCCGGCAGCTTGAGACCAAGTTCTCGTTCACGGACTTCGTCCCGACGGACAACCCTCTCCTCGCCGCGGTCGATCAACTCACCGAAAACTTCGGGGGTGGATTCGGTGAGACCACGAGCGTCTTGATCGAAGGCGACATCACGTCGCCGGCGGTTCATAATGCCCAGGCCGAAGCGTTAGCCAACCTGAGTACGACTACTGATGTCATCCTTTTCGGCGATGCGCCTGCGGCTGATTCACCCCTGTCGGTGATTGCCGCCATGGTCCAACCAAATTCTCCTACGTTCGATCCGACGGTGGCTGGCGCCGCGGAGGCGGCGGGACTCGGCCCTGACTTGAAGGTGTCGGCGTCGTCCGATCTCTCCGATCTCTACGATGCCGCCGCGAGCGTCGACCCGACTGGCTTTGCGTCGGTCGTACACCAGTCGGACAGTGGCTCATACGACGCGGCCCTGTGGACCATTAACACTCAGGCGGGCGATGCGCGGGCAGGCGAGCTCAACGATGGCCTGGTTGTCGCTTTTGCTTCGGTGGATGAGGCGGGAGCGAGCGCGATTCCCACCTCCCAGAACATCATTGGTGATGTGGTGGTCAAGTCCCTGCAGTCGTCTCAGGTGAGCTCGCTGTGGATCACCCTGATCGCCGCAACAATCCTGCTCATCATCAACTTTTGGGTGGAGTCTCGCCGACCATTCCTTGGAGTGATCACGATGCTCCCGGTGGCCCTCGTAATCCTGGCAACGTTCGGCACGATGGCGCTCACGGGCATCCCGTTTGGTCCCGTCACGGCCACCATATCTGCATTGGCGATTGGTATCGCGGTTCCGTACACGATCCATATCACGCACCGATTCCAGGAAGACCGGATCCGGTTCGAGTCGACGGGAGAAGCGATCAGATCGACAACGTTGCACACCGGAGGCGCCTTGGCCGGTTCGGCATTGACGACCATGGCCGGATTCGGGTCGTTGGTCACTTCCAACCTGACCCCGTTTCAGCAGTTCGGAGCCGTCACGTTCTACGCGATTGCCTACGCATTGCTCTTCTCGCTTCTCGTGCTGCCGTCAATGTTGGTCCTGTGGGATCGTTGGCATCGCAACCGTGGCGACGCGACGATCGACGAGGCCGCTCTGCACGAGTCACTGGGCATCTAGTTGCGGTTCGGCTCGCGTAATTCCAGACAACGCAAACCGATGTAACTGGTCTGCCAGGCTCACGGGATCGACCCGACCGTCTGGCTGGTACCAGCGCTCGATCGCGTTGAGGATCGAAAGGACAAAGGTGGCTGCGAGATTGGCGTCGAGGTCGGATCGGAAGGTCCGGTCGGCGATTCCATTCGCAATAACCGAACGGAACTTGGCTTCGTAGGTATCCCGCTCCTTGACGATCGCCTGGCGGTTGCTTTCGCCGAGCGCGGAGGCTTCGTTCAGGAACGTTTGAGCTTCGTCACGGTGATCGAGAACAACACCGATGTGACCGCGTATGAGCGCTCTGAGTTGCTCCCCGGGTTGCTCCCCGCTGGCCACGGCCTGCTCCGCTGATTCCCCGAAGAGCCGGCCCGCTCGCTGGACGACCTCCACGAGCAGTTCTTCTTTCGATGAAACATGGGCATAGACCGACCCACCGAGGATGCCGAGTTCGCTCCCGAGGTCCCGCATGGATGTGGCGTGATAGCCCTGGTTGGCGAACAACCGACCGGCCGCCTCGATCACATCGTCGCGACTGAGGCGGCTCATACGTCGTAGTCGAGGATGAGCTCGTCGGTCAAGGGGTGTGACTGACAGGTGAGCACGATACCGGCCGCGACTTCTTCGGGAACCAGGCACCAGTTTTCGTCCATGCGCACCGATCCACTAACAACCTTTGCCTTGCAGGTCGCGCACACACCTCCCCGGCATGAGAACGGCAGTTCACTGCGAACCCCGAGTGCGTAGTCGAGGACCGGTGGCCCCTCTGGATCGACGAGTACGACCGAAGCCCGACCGTCCAATGTAAAAGTCACCTTGGTGAGTCCCTCGGTGGACGGCGGCGGAACCGGTGGCGCCACATAGGGCTCGGCGAAGAACAGTTCGTCGTGAACCTGGCCGGTTTGCCGGCGCTCTAGGACTTCCCGGGCGGCGTGAACCATTTCGTACGGTCCGCACAGAAACCAATGATCGGCCGGTTCGGTGACGATCCTGTCGAGCAGCGACTCGATCTTGGAGCTATCGATCCGCCCGGAGAACAGCGGGACCGCTGAGGGTTCTCGCGAGAGGATGTGAACCAGCTGAAAGCGGTCCGTATGTCTGTCCTTGAGGGCTTCTAGCTCCTCCAGGAACATGATCGATTGAGCGGTGCGATTGCCGAAGATGAGGCTGAACCGGCTGTCCGGTTCGGTGTTCAGCACGGTGGTAGCGATCGACAGAATCGGGGTGATGCCTGATCCGGCCGCGATCGCGCCGATATGACGGGGGCCCATTCCGGCTGGAACCGTGAAGTCCCCGACGGGCGGCATGACATCGAGAACTTGGCCGACGTGCAGCTCCTGGGTCGCCCAGGTCGAGAAAACCCCGCCATCCAGGCGACGAACCCCGACCCGCAGGTCACCCACGCTGGCATCAGCGCAGATCGAGTAGGAACGTCGGACGTCCTCGCCGTCGATGATCGCTCGAACCGTGACGTGTTGGCCGGCCGAATAGCGAAACTGGGAGCTCGTTTTGCCGTCTAGTCCGAAGGTGATCGCAACAGAATCATCGGTTAGATGTTCTATGTCGGTGACAGGGAGGGCAGTGAAACCGCTCACAAATCTTTGAACCTGTCGAACGGTTCTCCGCAGGCCGAACAGACCATGAGCGCTTTGCACGCAGTTGACCCGAACTCGGAAACGGTCCGAGGGTTTGTGGCCGCACATTGGGGGCAGATCGGGTCAGCCCCAGGCGGGGCGATTCCGAATTCGGCCAGTTTGAGTCGTCCCTCCTCAGTCATCCATCCGGTCGTCCACGCCGGGCTAAGAACGGTATTCACCGTGACCGAGCTGGCGCCGGCGGTTGTCGCAGCCGCCACGATGTCGTCTCGAATGGCGTCCATGGCGGGACATCCAGAGTAGGTCGGGGTGATGGTGACGGTTACCGCGTCGTCGACCTGGCGAACGTCCCTGAGGACCCCGAGATCGACAATAGTGAGAACAGGAATCTCCGGATCACAAACCGATTCGATGGCGGCGCGGATGGCGTTCACCACGTTGCTCCTGGATGGGCTCGATGGAGCACCTGCATTTCGGCGAGCATGAGACCGAGGTGATTGGTGTGCCGACCGGCCCGACCGCCATTGGTTTGGTGAAGGTCGGTAGGCAGAGCCAGGGTCGCGCTTTCCAGGTCCGCTGTGATGCTGGCTTGCCAGGATTGAGCCAGGGCGTTGGCGTCAACGCCGATCCCTGACTTCGGCCAGACGGACGGTCAAGCTCGTCGGCAAGTGAACAGCTCATCAGTGAACCGCCATAGTGCGTTGATGGCCGATTGCATTCGGGCGTGAGACTCGACCGTTCCTTTCCCGAGGCGTTGAACCCAGGTCCGGGTGTGGCGGAGGTGATAGGCGGTCTCTTTGGCCGCCTTGGCGGCAATGGCGGCGAGCGTCGCATCGGTGGAGGTCTGGAGCTCGTCCCACAGGAGTTGTTGGTAGGTCGAGAACATGAGTTGCCGCACGATGGTTTTGGCGAAGTCGCCATTGGGTTGTTCGACGAGCAACACGTTGGTGTACTGGCGTTCGTTTCTCAGAAAGGCGTAGTCGTCTTCGGTTTTATGACCGTCGAGTTCGCCGGCGTACGTATAGAGGAGTCGGCCCTGTCCGAGTAGATCGAGGCCGATGTTGGTCAACGCAATGTCCTCTTCGAGGTCGGGAGCCCGAGATGACCACTCGGCCAAACGATGCGACAGAACCAGACAGTCATCGGCGTGCCTGAGCGTGTAGGCGATCAGATCCTGTACAGGAGCACCCCTATCGGTGGCGGCCATTAGGTGTCGCCCATTACATGTGTCCGACTTCGTCGGGGATGTCGTAAAAGGTCGGATGCCGGTACGGCTTGTCGGAGTCGAACAAGATGTCTGCGTCGTCGGGATCGGCAGCCACGATCAAAGCTGACGGAACCACCCAGATGCTCACCCCCTCGGAGCGTCGGGTGTATACGTCCCTGGCGGACTCGAGGGCCATCTCGGCGTCGGGGGCATGGATGCTTCCCGCATGGACATGGCTCAAGCCACGACGCGCCCGGACGAAGACCTCCCACAGCGGCCAGCCGTGGCCAGCCGATCCGCCATCTTCGGTCGTTGCCGGTTCGGGAATCTCTCCGGGGGCGATGTGTACTTCGTAAGGCATTAGGCGCTCATCTGATTGTCGGCATAGGCTGCGGCGGCGTCCCGGACCCAGGCGTTGTCGTTCCAGGCGGCGACCTTGTGTTCGATACGCTCGCGGTTTAGTGGTCCGTTACCTTTGACGACCCTCCAGAACTCATCCCAATCGATCTCGCCAGTTTCGTAGCCGCCCCGCTCGTCGTTCCACTTCAGGTCCGGGTCGGGAATGGTGAGTCCGAGGAAGTGCGCTTGGGGAACCGTCATATCGATGAACTCCTGCCTGAGCTGGTCGTTGGACACCCGCTTGATCTTCCAGGCGGTTGATTGCTCGGAGTGCGTTGACTCGGAGTCATGTGGTCCGAACATCATGAGTGACGGCCACCACCATCGATCGAGTGAGTCCTGGGCCATTGCTTTCTGATCCTCGGTGCCGTTCGACAAGGTCATCATGATTTCGTAGCCCTGTCGCTGATGGAACGACTCCTCCTTGCAGATCTTCACCATCGCTCTGGCATAGGGTCCGTAGGAGCAGCGGGCGAGCATGAGCTGATTGGTGATGGCCGCCCCGTCGACTAGCCATCCGATGGCACCGATGTCGCCCCAGGTGAGGGTTGGGTAATTGAAGATCGAAGAGTATTTCTGGCGACCGTCATGCAGTCGATCCATCAGCTCGTTGCGCGAGACGCCGAGCGTTTCGGCAGCTGAGTAGAGGTACAACCCGTGGCCGGCCTCGTCCTGAACCTTGGCCATCAGGATGGCCTTGCGTTTGAGCGAGGGAGCGCGGGTGATCCAGGTTCCTTCGGGCTGCATGCCAATGATTTCCGAATGAGCATGCTGGGCGATCTGCCTGATCAGGTTTTGCCGATATGCCTCGGGCATCTCATCACGGGGTTCAACTTTGTGGTCGGCGGCAATGATTTCGTCGAAGGAGGCCATGGGGCACAATAACAAACGATCGTTCGTTAGTAGCCCGATTTTGAAGACGCAGCGGGCGGCGTTGTTGATACAAGCGCCCAGACGCTGGGTCTCTCGCATCATTTTTGCCACGTAATGTGGTTTTTGGCTTGATATTTGTTGGCCATCGCCTATGCTCCAGCCTGTTATATGGGGAAGGTTGGGGTATGGGCTCTTGGGGGAGATCCAAGGGGTTACATCGTCGGCCGCCGCGGCGGCCACGATTTTTGAACGTCTTTGTCGTGCTGACAATGGTGTTGGGCATCGTGCCCGTCGCCGGTTGGATCGACGCCGCACAGGCCGCACCGTTCTCGCTGACGGCAGTTATCGCGACGGGAACCGATGACGCCGAAGAAGGTGCCTCCGCGGCGATGACACTCGGCAGCTCCGATCTTGAGCTCGTCGAGGAGACCTCCACCCAGACGGTGGGGCTCCGCTATTCGACGGTGGCCATCCCTCCTGGTGCCGAGATCACATCGGCTTACATCCAGTTCCGGTCAGACGAGGCCCATTCGGGGCCGACGAATCTGACGATCGCAGTTCAGGCTGCTGACAACCCGGGCACGTTCACGACCACACCGGGCAACATTTCAAGTCGTCTCAGGGCATCTACGACCGTCGCCTGGGCGCCGCCGGCGTGGACCGCCACCAAGCTCACGGGGCCGGCTCAAGCCACGCCGGACCTAAGTGCAGTTCTTCAACAAGTTATCGATCGCCCGGGCTGGGCGAACGGGAACGCCGTGGTGTTCATTATCACCGGGTCCGGCAAGCGAGTCGCAGATTCGTTCGAAGGTGGCCCTAACAACGCCCCGGTCCTTCATGTCGAATACGGGTCCGGTTCGGCCAATCTCCCGCCCGTGGTGAAGGCTCGAGCGGATTCGACCTTCCTGTCGGGTTCAGCCACTCTCGACGGCGACGTTATCGACGACGAAGTCACAAGCATGACGACGCTTTGGTCGAAAGTCTCCGGACCCGGCGATGTGGCGTTCGCTAACGCTGCCGCAGTGGACACGACCGCCACCTTTTCGGAAGCAGGCTCCTACGTCCTGCAACTCACTGCCGACGACGGAGAGTCGATCGTCTCTGACCTCGCCCCGGTAATGGCCGTTGATGCATCTGCCGGTCAACCCGGCTCGGTCCGTATTGGGATTGTCGGGGATCTCGGGGACGGCGACTCCAACGAAGCTGCCGTTGCCCAACTGGTCCAAAGCTTCAATCCTGATTTCATTGCCACCCTCGGCGATAACAGCTATGGACCCGCTGGCCAGGATGCCAACGTTGGGAAAAACTACTCGGCCTACATGGGCAATTATGACGGTGCTTACGGACAAGGATCAGCCCTTAACCGCTTCTTCACGGCGCTTGGTAACCATGACATTGAAGACGCTGGTGGCTTGCCCGAGTATCTCGCGTATTACACGCTGCCCGGTGGAGGCATAACCACGGGCACGCACCCCTCCGGCAACGAACGTTATTACGACATCGTTCAGGGTCCCGTGCATATGTTCTTCCTAGATACTGATGTGACGGAACCGGACGGGCGAACCCCAACATCGACGCAGGGCATGTGGTTGGAGAACGCCCTGGCTGCGTCCTCGTCTGACTGGAAGATCGTCGTTGCTCATGATGCGCCATACGCCAGTAACGGTTCGACTTCCGCTATGCGGTGGCCGTACGAATCATGGGGCGCCGACATTGTTCTATCGGGTGATGCGCACCTTTATGAGCGTCTTGAAGTCAACGGATTCCCCTACATCATCAATGGCCTCGGCGGCAGCTCACGAAAGGCATTACCCGATCCGCTTAGTCCCGACAGCCAGGTCATCTACCGGGATCAGTTCGGTGCGATGATCGCCGAGGCTTGCACCAGTGGGGTCACCTTCGAGTTCTATTCGGTCGATAATGTAATGCGTGACACGTTCACCCTGGGCACGGCATGTGGTTCGCTCCCTGCTCCAACCAACCTGGGCGCGACGGCGTCTGAAGGCTCGATCGATCTGTTGTGGACCGACGCCAACGGCGGAACCGTAGGCCACGAAATCGAACGCTCGGATGCCGGCGCGGCTGGCCCCTTCTCCCTTCTCGCAGCTACTCCGGCCGGAGACACCACCTATCAGGACGGCGGGTTGCCGGGCCCGATCGAGTACTGCTACCGGGTGCGCGCCTCGGGCGCTAGCGAGGTATCGGACTTCTCGAACGTATCTTGCGCCACGACACCGCAACCGAACTCAGCGCCGGTCGCCAGCGATGACACCGCCCAAACCCTCGAGAACGCCCTTGTCAACATAAACGTGCTGTCCAATGACACCGATGTTGATGGGAATCTTGATCCGGCGACTGTAACCATCGCGGCCCAAGGTTCGGGCGGGAGCGCCACCGCCAAGACCGACGGAACCGTTGACTATCAGCCAAACTCTGGGTTCACCGGTGACGACTCCTTTACCTACGAGGTGTGCGATACCGGGGCTCTGTGCGATACGGCGATCGTGACTGTGAGCGTCGGCCCGCTTAACCAGCCACCAGTCGCCAACGATGTCACGGCCACCACCGATGAGGACGTGGTTGGAAACTGGGCGCCAAACGTCTCAGATCCGGATTCGACCGGGCTGGTCTGCTCGATCGTATCTCCACCTGGTGTCGGCACGGCGCTAGTGACGCCAGACTGTGGAACTGGTTCGTATACGCCACCCGCCAATTTTAATGGGCCGGTTTCGTTCACGTACGGGGTCACCGACGGAGTCTCTACAGACAACGGACTCGTCTCGTTCACGGTTCAGTCGGTTGCCGATGCTCCCAATGCTGTCGCCGACGGAGCACTGGCTGCGGCAGGCACCACGATCCAGATTAATGTCGTCTCCAACGACACCGATGTAGACGGTGACCTGAATCCGAACTCCGTCACGATTACCGGACAGCCATCCAATGGCTCGGCAGCGCACGTCGGTGGAGGCGTGATCTCCTATACCGCACCCTCCGGCTTCTCCGGTTCCGTGCAAATCACCTACGAGGTCTGTGATCAGACCGCTTCGACCCCGCTCTGCGATACGGCGATTGTTACGGTCGACGTGACCAACGCACCGACGGTTGTCGAGCGTCGGGTTATCCACGGCAACGATGACAACGAAGAGCAGGCGACCGGCGGCACCCGGATTGGTAGCTCGGACCTGGAATTGGTCAATGACGGAACCAACCAGATGGTTGGCATTCGTTTCCAGAATCTCACGGTGCCGAACGGCATGACAATCTCCAAGGCGTATTTGAAGTTCCAGGTTGACGAAGCGTCTTCCGAGCCGACCAACCTCACGATTCAAGCCCAGGCCAGCGACAACGCCACAGCCTTCGTCGCTCAAGGCCTCGATGTCAGCAGCCGTCCGGTCATGGCGCCGTCTGTTGGCTGGTCGCCGGCCCCTTGGCCAACCATCGGAGCTTCGGGAATCGACCAAACTTCCACGGACATCTCGTCGCTCGTCCAAGCAGTCGTCAACCGGCCGGGCTGGGCATCGGGCAACTCGATCGCCTTCACGATCACCGGTACTGGCAAGCGCGTCGCCGAGTCGTACAACGGCTCCGCTTCTGGCGCCCCCCTGCTGCACGTTGAGTACGTCCCGAGCGGACCTGCTGGCAGCGCCCCGGTAGTGAACCCGGACTCGGCGACGACCCTTGAAGACACCGCCTCAACTGTCAGCGTTTTGACGAACGATTCGGACCCGGACGGTGATTTGGTCGCTAGTTCGGTCTCGATTGTGACGAATGGTTCGAAGGGCACGGCAGTAGCCAACCCGTCCGGAACCGTCACCTATACGCCCAGCCCGAACGCCAACGGGCAGGACACCTTTACCTATCGGGTCTGCGACAGTGGTAACCGGTGCGCCTCGGCGGTTGTGACGATGACCATTACGCCGGTTGCGGATGCTCCGGTCGCCGTAGACGACCCCGCTACTGCGGTCGGAACGACGCCGGTCCTTATCAATGTGACCGCCAATGACTCAGACCCAGACGGTGACCTGGTCCCCGGGTCGGTCACGATCACGACATCGCCGACCAAGGGCACCGCAGTCCCGAATGGTTCAGGTGGGGTGACCTACACGCCGAACTCCGGTGCCAGTGGGTCCGATTCGTTCGTCTACCGGGTGTGTGACGCGACGCCAACTGCCTTGTGCGCTACCGCCACGGTGAGCATCACGATCCAAGGGGTCAACCTCCCGCCAACCGCTGGAAGCTTGCCGATTTCCGGGCCGGAAGACGCGGCAATTGCCTGGACGCCCGTCGTCAATGACCCCGAAGGTGCCACGTTGACCTGCACCATCAGTACCGCTGCAGGCAAGGGAACGGCGACCGTTGACTCCGAGTGCGCCTCGGGTAGCTACGTTCCGACGCTCAACACCAACGGATCGGATTCGTTTGTGTACCGGGTCTCCGACGGAGTGTCGACCGCAACTGGCACCGTGACGGTCAACGTGACCCCGGTGGCCGATCCGCCGGTTGCCAACCCCGACACGGCCACAACTCCGAAGAACGCCGCAGTTCAGATCCCGGTGCTCAATAACGACACCGACCCGGACGGCGATCTTGTTGCAGGTTCGGTTGTGGTCACAGTTCCGCCAGTGCCAGGCAGTACCAGCGTGAGCGGAAACGGCGTCATCACCTACACGCCTGATGGCACGTTCGTCGGGGCGACGTCGTTCACCTATCACGTGTGTGACAGCACTCCGACCTGCGTTGCCGCCACGGTGGATATCACGGTCACCGACACGACGTTGACTCTCGATGTGCAGGTGTCGGACTCAAACGACGACAACGAAGAGAAAGAGAACGGAACCTCACGGATTCGCAGTAGCGACCTCGAGATGACGGAGGACAAAGGCCCCCAAATGGTTGGGATCCGCTTCCAGAATCTACAGATACCGGCCGGGTCGACGATCACGAACGCCTACATTCAGTTCCAAACTGACGAAGCGTCAGGCGGGCCGACCGACCTGCTCATCAGGGTGCAGAACCATGCCAACGCTCCAGCCTTCTCGACCACGAAGTTCGATATGTCCGACCGGCCACTTCTGAGTGGGTCGGTTAACTGGGCCCCTCAGCCGTGGAACGTCGTTGGCGAGGCTGACGAGAAGCAACGGACGCCTGACCTTTCAAATGTCCTGCAAGAGCTAATCGACTCTGGATGGAGCATCTGGCAACTCGGCGGTGTTCATCATCACCGGCACCGGGCATCGGGCGGCTGAATCCTACGATGGGTCGACCACCGGGGCGCCGATCCTTCACATCGAATACCAACCGTCGACGGCGAGCCTCGACACTGGTGAGCTGCTGCTGTTGGACTCTTCGCTCACGCGCACATAAACAAGAGCCCCGCTAGCCGTTCAGCTCTCGGGGCTCCTGCCCTTGGCTCGACTCTTCCGAGCCGTTCCAATCCTGCGGCCTACGTCTCCCGATCTTTCGACCTTCGTGTTCTGACCGCTCAAAATGAATGTATCGGTTTTTGGCGTCGTTGACTACGGACTTAAGTCCCGACCCGAAACACGACGAAGCCCCACTAGCGTAAAAGTCCAACCCAACCCGATTGAAAGGTCGCCCATGCCATCCCTGGAACCGTTTTGTTCGATTACCGGTCGACTCGATATGAATGTGATCGGTCGAGTTCCGGGAGGCATGAGAATCGACTTCCCGTTTGTCGGATCGGCGACGTCCAGTCATTGGGAAGGCGAACGGCCGGTATCGGGAACCGACTATGTAACCGTCCGCAGCGACTCGCACATGGACCTAGACATCCATGCGGTCATTGGGGAGGGTCGGCAGAAGGTCTCGTATTCGGCCACCGGGGTGTCGATCGCCGGGGAGGAGCGCGGCTCCGCATTCCCGCGGGAGCTCATCACGTTCGAAACCGCCGACGAGAGCCTCGGTTTCCTGAACACGGCCATTGGGGTGGGACTCGGTTCAGCGACAGATGGCACCCTGCAACTAGAGATCTATCTGGTAGTCGACTGACGATCAGATGGCCGTGGGCCAGTCTGTGACACGTTCACGGCGGCTCAGGGCGGTGATCAACGCCGACGGGCCGTGTCGGATTGCCGCGGTTTCTACCAGGGTTGCCAGGACCAGGTCGGTCGCTTCGCCGGGCCATGGGAGCGGTCCGGCTCCGACGCTTACCGCCAGGTCATCTCCGTGTACTACGAGTTCGACCAGGCGGGTCACGAGGTATTCGTCGAGATACATCACGTGGCCGCCGAACACAGGAACCCGCCGGTCGAACGGTTCGTCGTCAAGGCGAGTAGTCAGGGTATTGAGGGTCTGATCCAGTTCGGCGACTAGCCCGCCCTGGCCGCTCGCAGACGCCGCGCTTCCTCTCGCCCTAATGCTGGCGTGTAGGTCGTCGTCATCGGTGTCAACCGAGGCAAAATACTGGCCAGGTGTGATCACATCTTCCTCGGCCGGAATGGGTTCGGCGAGGTACATGAGTGGTGTACCGAGCCCTCGTCCAAGGTGTCCGCTTAGGCCGGCGACGTCGTAGCCGGGGAGCGCGGATGGCTCAGTCCATCGTGCGGCGACCGGATCCGAGGCGATGAGATCGATGGCGAGCTGAGAGGCTTCGAGAAAGGCAGATCGAATCACGCCTTCACCCTAGGCCGGGATACACTGCCGGGGTGTTGAAACCAGCCCTTAGCCACCAGCATCCCATCGCGATGGCGCACCGCGGGTCGTCAGTCCTGTGGCCTGAGAACACGATGCAGGCTTTCCAGGGGGCCGTCGATCTTGGTTACAGGTATCTGGAGACCGATGTTCACGCCACCGCCGATGGGGTCTTGGTCTGTTTCCATGACCCTGTTCTGGAGCGAACCACAGACGGAACCGGTCCAGTCCTGGAACGGTCGCTTGCCGAACTCGGTGATGTCGATGCCGGCCACCGCTTCAATCCGGTGCACCACTTCCCAGCCCACGGTCAGGGACTGTCGATACCATCGTTGGAAGAGCTGGCGCTGACCTTTCCGGACGTGGTGATCACGGTTGATCTCAAGGCTTCCGGTATCGAGCAACTGCTGGCCGACACGATCACCCGTTTGCACCTCGAGGATCGGATCATCGTTGGTTCCTTCGTTGAGAAGCGGGTGCGGAATTTTCGCAAGATCGCCTCGGACCGGGTCGCCACTTCCGCCGGGCCTCGCGAGACGGCCCGGATCGTCTTCGGCGCCAAGATCGGACGGATGCCGCGGGTTTCAGCTGACGTCCTGCAGGTACCTGAGTTCCATGGCAGGATTCACGTTGTGAACGAACGAGTGATCGACATTGTCCAAAGTCAGGGCAAACAGATCCATGTTTGGACCGTCAATGATCTCGACGAGATGGCCCGGTTCCTCGACCTTGGTGTCGATGGCATCGTCACGGACCGTCCCGACCTGCTCAAAGACTTGCTCGTCGAACGCACCGGATCTTGGAGCGTCGGGAATGGATGAATGGCAGCTGCTGGGATCAGTGGTGCGTCTCCAGATTCATCGCACGCAGATTGTCTACGGCGGGGAGTACCACGTTGAGCATCTCGCCAGGGTCGAATCGCTCTGGCTCACCCAGTCCGGGGTGGTCGGCCTTGCCGATGGCGGAGCCATCCTTGACTATCACCACCGGGACCATCCAGATCTCACCAAGTTCAAGCCCCAGCGTCAGTTGTCGATTGGATTCACCGGCCACTACGACGTGATGCGGACTCATTTCGGGGAGGTTCCGCTCGGGATTGCCGCTGAAAGCATTGTCGTCGAGCACGACGGGCAACTCACCGTATCCGAGGTGTCAGCCGGATTGCGCATTCAGACCAAAACCGGGCCGATCGATCTGGCTGGTGCTTCGGTGGCCAAGCCATGTTTGCCGTTCACCGGTTTTCTACTCGGTCAGTCGGCCACGGACGATCAGGCGATTGTCGCTCACCGACCGTTCCTAGACGGGGGTGTTCGCGGGTTCGTCATGAGTCTGGTTGACTCACAGACGACCGGGGTCATGGTCAACGAGGGTGATCAAGTGTTCCGCAGGATGTCGTCCGAGCCGAGTTAGACCTACGGCCCTTCCGGTCCGATCGCCCAGAGTTCCGATCCCGATGCCACAAATATGACCCCATCACCGATTGCTGGAGCGAAGCGAACAAGACTGTCGGTTTGGAAGGTCCAGACCTCGCCGAGAGTTGCGGCGTCAACGGCGTGTACTATCCCGTTTTGGTCTCCGAAATAGAGGAGTCCGTTGGCGACGATGCCCGGCGTTGTGATCTTGGCTCGAGCATCGTAATTTAGGCTCGCCGTTTCGCCGCTCGGGACCCTGAATCCGTATTGCGCGACGCCATCAGCCACGACCAGAAGTTCTCCGTCCGTAACCACATCAAAGTCGGCTTTAGCCTGGGTTCTTCCAGCGTTTCCACGGCTTGTCGGGCACTCTCCTTCGGGTATCCAATACACGGATTGGTTGGCGTCGGCAAAGTACACGTTGCCGTCGACGATTGATGGCGACGTCGTGATCCTTGCGCCTGTATCGAATGTGCAGATTCCTACGCCAGTCTTGGCGTCGATAACGTGCATCACCCCTGCACTGTCGCCCGCGTAAACGACCCCATTGGATGCCGCCGCCGATGTGTCGAAGCTCGCCACCTCTCCCTCTGCCGGATATATCCAGTCGGTGGTTCCGTCGGCACCTTGGATGCCATGGACCCGACCGTCTCCACCGGTGACGATCACCAGGTTGTCGACGAAGATTGGTGTCGTTCTCACAGCTTCGCCGACGTTGTACTGCCAGAGGGGCTGTTGGTCGGCGGCGGTGGCGTCTCGAGCCCAGATCGTGCCGTCGTCGCTGCCGATCGCTAGCAGTGTTGTGCCGCCCTGCCCGATGGCGCCCTCCGAGTTGGCGATCTGGCCGACTGCGGGAGTTGAGTTAACCGCTCCACCGGTGGTCATCGTCCAAAAGACCGTGCCCTTGGTCTGGTCGATCGCGTATACATCGAAGTCCTGTGCGACGTAAACGAGGTTTCCGTAGGTCACCGGAGCCGATCGAATTACATCGGCAGCGACGAACTTCCAGAAAAACCCTCCAGGCTGATCGACGCCGGTTTTGTCGGTGCGTCCAGTTCGGGCAAAGTCACCGCCTGAAACGTAAATCCCTGACAGTCGTTGCTCGGGCTCTGGCAACTCGGTCTGTTCAACCGTCAGTGGGATGGTTGTCGTCGTGGTAGTCGGTGCGGTCACCGTGACCGTCACAACCTCAGGGTCTCCCCGCAGGAACAGGCTTATTCCAACGGAGATGCCGATCACCACCAATATCCCCGCTGCGATGCCGAGCCAGCGGCTCGCTTTGTGGGCCGTCGGACGGCGGCGGACCAGTCCGGATTGATGGCGCTGGGCAGGCGTCAACAGGTCCCCGGAGCCGGCGAGTCCGATGGCAGTGAGAGTCTCGTTCAATTCGTCGACGAGGCTTGAGTCGTCCGGGCTGGCCTCTGGCGGTTCGGCGGCAAGAGCAGCTGCGACATGGGGGAGCTCGGTCCATTGCTCCCGGGCGCTTTCGGTGAGGCCGGCGGCCGTCGATTGGGCTTCGCCGACAACATCGGCCGCTTGCGAGTCGGTCCAAAGATCAGCCCCGTGGGCAGCCCGTATCGCCAGCGTGGGATTGCCAAGGCTCGATGCCAGTCCGGCTGCCTGGCGGGCAAGTTCTTTGTCGTCCTCGATGTTGGCCCGGTTGATCATGAGGTCGCTTGCCACGTCGAACCAGCGGGCGACGAGCAACTCGTCGGTAAGGTTCTCGGCAGCGGTTTGGTCCCACGGTCGGCCCTCCGCATGGGAAAGGGCCATCTCCAGAGCACGACACCGAAGTCGCCAGCGCCACCCGTCGGTCCCGGGTGGGCAGGCTTCAAGAGCCGAGGTCAGTTGCGTCCGAGACTCGCCGATCTCACCCTTTCCCAACAGGCTTTTTGCCAGGTAGAACCGGCCGATGTTCTCCCATTGTGGCACCTCGGTCGCGATGGTTTCCGTGAGGGCTCGTGCAAGGTCGGTGGCTTCATCCCATTGTTCGAACCAGACCGCCCCTTCGGTTAGGGCGAGTTGCTTGAGGAACAAGAGAGCTCCGTCAGGGCCGTGGATCGCGTCAAGCAACGCCAATGCCTCGTTGGCTTTTCCGGCCGCGAACAGCGCTCGGGCGTGATAGACGCGGAAGAAGGCGGCTCCGACTGGGTTGCCGCCCCGTTCAGCCTGGAAGCTTAAGGATGCAAATGCTGCCTCCGCCTGCCTGGCGTAGCCGCGATCCAGCAAGATTTCGGCTTCATTCTTCGCTGACAGACGATCCTGATCGGGGTCGGAACGGGCGATCGCTCGACCCTTCTCCAATGCCGCGTCCGCCTCTGCGGGAAACCCGATCCTCGATAGCGTGAGGGCATGCATAGCGAGGAGCGACCCGTACTGGCCGGTCTCATCCTGCTTGACCGCTTCATATTCGGCAGCAGCCAGCCATCGTTCTGCTTCCTGTGGATGCTGAAAATCGTCAGCCGTTGCTGCACAAAAGCGGAGGGCATTGATGCGGTCGGTGCCCGTGAGCAGGAGGGCAGCCGCCGCAAAGGACTGGCCGGCATCCTCCGAGTTGCCCATGGACTTTTGGTGTTGCCCAGCGATGAGGTGGAGGTGACCGAGGCGATCGCCTGATATTTCGAGGCCGTTAGATGCCAAGAGAGCGGCGGTAGCCAGGTCATGGCGCTCGTCAGTTATGGGTCCCCCTAGAGGGCTGCGCTGGCAAGGATCTCAAATCCGTCGCGTTTCTCCCCGGCATCGACGAGCAGTCTCCCCCCGAGGGCCGGTCGATCGTCTGAGACTGCTTCTGCAATCTGGCGACTGATCTGGCTGCGCCTTGCGTTGCTGACTTCCAGTTCGCTGGCTTGTGTGGTCGGACCGTACCCCAGAGCATCGTCGACCAGCCATCCTGTTGAGATCAGCGCATCGCCGGCCGACAGGACGGCCTCGACTGCTAGTCCGGTCACGGTCGCCAGGTCCGAAGCCGACAACGGTGCGTTGGCGATCCCCACCGCCTCAGCTACGGTCCGTTGATCCCCTGTTAGAGCGGGTTGGTCGCTCAATCAATCCTCTCCCAGTTGCTGTGAGACATCGTACCCTCAGCGACTTAACTCTCGCTTTCAGAGTGGACGTTGTGTTTCGGCTCTTTGGCAGGACCGATCAGGGTGGTCAACCGGTCGGGATCGGTTGGGCGGCTATACCCGCGAGGGAATCACCGACGAGCGTGGCGACATGTTTGGGTTCCACGTTCACCAGACGGCCCGGGTGGACAACGATGCGAAGGGCGGCGAAATCCTCGTCTCTTCGCTCGTAGAAGACATCGTCGATGCACCGAGAGAATTCACCTTCGCGGAGCCTCGGCATGCCGAGCTAATAGGTTTCTCCGGCAGCCACCTCCTGTATCCCGTCGAATGGCAGTAGCTCACAAGCTCACCATCAAGATGTTGAGGACCGTGGGATCGGCGAACGAGGCCTTCTCGCAAGATTCCATCTGTGGGACGCCGGCGCCCCTCCGGCCAACCTCGCGTTCTCGTCAACTCGTCTAGGTTGCCAGCGCACTAGGCGTGAGAAAATCACCCAGGATGCCGATAGCATCCGGCTCTGCAATTTATGGTGCCAAGCAGCCGTCGGGAATGGTCGGCGACTCGGCCGGAATGCCTGTTTTCAGCGCTTCGATTTCTCGGATATAGGTCGCCGTCTCCTCGGGTCTCGGCAAGGACTGCATAAACCGGTCTGGACGGCCGCACGGAAAGCATCAAGATCGTTTGGAGAAGCGAGAGCGAACAGGCCGCCCCTGGAGCAGATTTGATCGATCAAGTCCGCCTCGACGTTCGCTCGCTCCACCGAGTGCTCGACGGTTTCGGCCACGGCCGACGCAACAATTCCATCTGCTCAGCTGTGAGCGCGGCCAGCCGGTCTGAATTACCGACGAGCACCCCTGTGCCGGGCCACAATGCGACATTGGCTGTCAAGGTGGTGACCAGCTCCCAACTTTCCTTCGAAGAACAAGATGGTGTTCTCGAAGCCATCGACCGTCCCGTCTGCCAAAACCCGCGTCGCCTGCCGCCCCCGCGTCCCCACGGTATTCGGCTCCTAGTGCCTCGATTGTTGCGGCGTTCTGTGGAGAGCGCCAGCCGTGGAACGTGATGCCGGTGAAATCGTCCGGGTTCCGCAGAGGCCCCTCGACGGCGATCGGTCGGCGGAGTCCGCCGCCAATCACTGCGAGACCGGTCATCTGCGGGCCATCTAGTCCGGCGAGCATGCGGTCAGGAATGTCGCTACCCAGTACGGCCTCTTGAAGCGCATAGCTGTCGATCAGGAACGGAGCGGTAAGAGCGTCAAAGCTGGTCACGTCGAGTTCGGCGAAAGCCCGGGTACCAACCCAGCCCAGGTCGAGGTCCCCGGCGGTGACGGCTCCGACGATCTGTTGTTCAACGTCGGCGTCCGTGCCCGTGATCGCCCACTCTTCGGCCAACTCGATCACCATGTCCCCCGTTCGACAGTCTCGGCCAGGGTGTCGCTGAAGTGAGCGAACTGGTCGTCAGCGAACGCTGCCCGTGATCCCCAATCTCAGCGTTGTCGGGGTCGTCGTGGGAGCCGTGGACGTGGTGTCGGCGGGACCGGTGGACGTGGTGTTGGCGCCGACAGCGGCGCCCGTGCGACCAGGCCGAGCGGAGCGGACCAGCCACCATAAACACCCCGAGCTGGCCAGAAGCAGATGAGGTGGACTCAACAGGGCCTCGGTGTCTACTTCGAAGCCACTGACTTCGTGCCACACGAGATCAACCAAGCCGGCCACCAGGAATAGGCCCGCGCCTACGAAAGAGAGGCCGTAGCCGGGTGGTAGGGCCCGCGAGGAGAGGTATTCCCCTGGCGGTGATTGCGCCTCGCCACCTCCAGGAGCGCCGCTCCGAACAAACCCGCCCCAGCGTACAAAAATGCATGCCAGGGAGTCATGAAGGTTTCGTCAACTCGGCCATGGTTATGTGCCCAGAGATCAAGGAAGAACCCGCTGACCAGTACGACGGCTAGTGCAGCCGCAACGACGTCTAGGCGGGCTGGGTTGGTGAGGTCGATGCGATCGTCCCCACCAACATTTGAGCCGTACCCCGTTGCAAGGATCTTTTGTGAATCAGCGGGCCGTGATCGTCGACTGTCGGCGGCGAGGCCCGTGCGTAGTTGGCGGAGATGCATGCGGAATCCCCTCTCAGGGAGCCAATCAGAACGGACCACGTGACCACAATCGATGAAACGTATCCGACCGGGAACACCCTGTCAATGGAATTTGTCCACGAAAACCACCTCGGGTCGGGCCAACCTGCCGGGCAACCTGGATGCGGCTACTCGGATCTGGACAGAACCGGCTTGTACGACGGCCGGTTACGTTCGAAAGCGTCGATGGCATCGGCGTGTCCCAACGTGATCCCGATGTCGTCGAGGCCGTTGAGTAAGCGGTGCTTGATGAAGGGATCGATGTCGAAGTCGGCTTCGAAGCTTTCGGCGGTCACCTTTTGGCTCGCTACGTCGATGGTCACCGTGGCGTTTGGATCGTGCTGGGCCAGTTCGGTGAGATAGGCACATTCCTTTTCGGTGAGCACCACCGGCAGCAAGCCAACTTTGGTGCAGTTGTTGAAGAAGATGTCGGCGAATGACGGTGCAATTACGGCTTCGAATCCCCAGTCCTGAAGCCCCCACGGGGCGTGCTCGTGTGACGAACCCGATCCAAAGTTCGGGCCAGTCACCAGAACTTTGGCGTTCTGGTACTCGGGCCGGTTAAGGACAAACTCCGGGTCCATTTCTCCGTCGGCGCTGCGGCGCCAGTCCCAGAATAAGTATTGGCCGTAGCCTGTACGTTCGACCCGCTTGAGGAACTGCTTCGGCATGATTTGATCAGTGTCGACGTGGGCACGGGGCAGAGGAAGCATGCTTCCGACAATACGTTCGACGGCGTTCATGCCAAGCTCCTCACGTCGGTTAGGTGACCGGTCACGGCGGCCGCGGCGGCCATACCCGGGGAAAGGAGATGCGTACGGCCACCTTGCCCCTGGCGACCTTCAAAGTTGCGGTTTGACGTTGAGGCGCAGCGTTCCCCGGGTGAAAGAATGTCCGGGTTCATGCCGAGGCACATCGAACAGCCGGCATCGCGCCACTTGAATCCGGCGGCTTTGAAAATCTGATCCAGCCCTTCGTCTTCGGCCTGGAGCTTCACGAGTCCCGACCCTGGAACGACCATGGCCGAAACGTGGGGCGAGATGGTTTTGCCCCTGAGAACGGATGCGGCTTCACGCAAATCTTCGATTCGCCCGTTCGTGCACGAGCCCAGAAAGACCCGGTCGATCTTGATGTCCGTCAACGCCATGCCCGGTGTCAAGGCCATGTATTCAATGGCCCGTTCGGCCGAGTCACGCTCGATCGGGTCTTCGATATGTTCGGGGATCGGCACGTGGCCCGTCACCGGCAGCGTCTGCCCGGGATTGGTGCCCCAAGACACGTGGGGAACCAACTCGGCCGCGTCGATGATGAGCTCCGTGTCGTAGGAGGCCCCGTCATCGGTCTGCAGGGAAAGCCAGTAGTCGACTGCGGCGTCCCAATCGGCTCCGGTCGGAGCGAGGGGGCGGCCTTTGAGGTAGTCGACGGTGGTCTGGTCGGGGGCGATCATGCCGGCGCGGGCGCCACCCTCAATAGACATGTTGCAGATCGTCATGCGACCTTCCATCGACAGGGCCTCGATGGCCGAACCCCGGGTACTCGATGACGTGGCCATTCGCTCCGTGCGTCCCGATCCGGGCGATGATCCCGAGGATGATGTCTTTGGCGGTCACACCCGGCGCGAGATCGCCGTCGATGGTGATGCCCATGGACTTCGGTTTGTTCTGCGGAAGGGTCTGAGTCGCCAGCACATGCTCAACCTCTGACGTGCCGATACCGAAAGCCAGCGACCCGAAGGCACCGTGTGTAGCCGTGTGAGAGTCGCCGCAGACGATGGTCATTCCGGGCTGGGTGGCACCTTGTTCGGGCGAGATAACGTGCACGATGCCCTGGCGCGGGTCGTCAAGGCCATAGAGGGTGATGTCGAATTCGGCACAGTTGTCGACCAGCGTGTCGATCTGCTTTTTCGACAGGGGATCGTGGATCCCCAACTCCCGACCGGCGGTCGGTACTCCATGATCGATCGTGGACATGGTCAGGTCCGGTCGCCGGACGGTCCGGCCGGCCATCCGAAGTGAATCAAAGGCCTGTGGGGAGGTCACCTCGTGGACGAGGTGGAGGTCGATGTAGAGCAGGGTCGGGTTGCCGGGAGCGCTGTGGATGACATGGTCATCCCAGACTTTCTCGAACAGGGTTCTTGGTTCGGTCATCGGTGCTCCATCGGGGTAACCATCTTGCGCGCCTTGCAGCGTAGCCGTACAGCTCCTGGCCAGCTACACCGGGTTCAGCAGATCCGGGGTCAGTCGGTCGTGGAATAAGTCGGGAGGGATGGGGCGGTCGGTTCGTAGCAAGGCAAGATTCCAGGACGGTGAGGAACCAAGCGCCCAGCGAAGCAGCCGTACCGCTTGGCGGCCCCGAAACTCGTTGCCGGGCAACGAATAGATCCCTAGGAGGTCCCGGAGGTTGGCCGGCACCGTTGCGACGGACGCGGTCCAGTAACGCCCAATATCCAGCCCGGGTTGACGCGGCGAGCCCACCGGGATTGCGAAGGAATCGAATGGTCTCATCCATGGCCGGTGACGCGGCCAGATCGGGGTGGTTTGTGACCCAATCGTGAAGTTCGTCGGCCGTTTCAGGGAGTGGGTTGGAACCGAGAAGGGCCCCAAGTTTGGTCTGTTCGGCAACGAACTGATCGGCCTCCGATACGGTCAACGGCTTGGGCCCGTAGTACTGGTAGGCGATAAGAAACGAGTCGACGAGCACGTTATGCACCCAGGCGGCCATGGCGGGGTGACCGGCCGAATACGCTTTACCACGATGTGAGGTGCCTTTCACGGGCCGATGAGCCTGCCGGGACCGCCCGAATTGCAGCTTCGACCTCGGGCATCGCTCCATACGAGGTAGCGGTCACATAGGAGGAGGTCCGGGAAAGCCTCCCGAGCGGATCTTCTCGATAGGTTGAGTGGTCCGAAACCCCGGCCACAACTTCCGGATGGGCTGCCTGGATGAGGAGAGCCCGTATGCCGCCGATGAACGCCGCCGAGTCACCCACCACCCGCCAGGTGATTGAGTCCGGCCCGAACAGGCCCGGATCGCCGTGGTAGGTCAGGGTTTTGCTGAGTGGGAATTCGGCATGGTCGAACGGGCCAACGGCTGCGTTGGTGATTCGCTCCCGATATCCGTCGAGGACGTCTCTAACTGTCATGGCGTAATTTTCCCATGGTTCTGAAAACACCCCAAGCTGGCTCAGCGTTGAGCTGATCGGTTCGCCCTGTTCGTCGAACGCGTCATGTGTCCCGACTTGGCCACTTTTGTCTTCATGTAGGCGAGGTTGTGCTCGGTTGGCTCCATCACGTGGGCGATGCGCTCGGTGACCTTGATGCCGTGCTCTTCGAGACCGGCCACCTTCTTGGGGTTGTTCGTCATGAGCTTGATCGACTTGACGTTCAGGGAGTGAAGCATATGAGCGGCGACGCCGTAGTCCCGCGTGTCGTCGGGAAACCCGAGTGCCAGGTTGGCTTCGACCGTGTCGAGTCCTTCGTCCTGGAGCTGGTAGGC